>NZ_JAJUWS010000005.1 GCF_021390475.1 Streptomyces sp. ST2-7A | reverse complement strand
CAAGCCTGCGGTACTGCAGCTCAAGGTCCTGATCCGCACGGAGAAAGCATAGCGAGGCATCTCTCAGCCATCTGCATCCTCGCAGGTCAGAGCGATCTCTCTACCGCAAGAGAAATGAGAACTCACAGCCGCTGGGGCAGTGGGTCGCGGAACAGCGCCGGGCCCACGGGGCCGGGGAGATGAGCGCGCAGCGCGCGCAGCGGCTGGAGCGGCTCGGCATGGTGTGGTCCGTCGCGGACGAGCGGTTCCAGGAGAACCTGGAGGCGGCGAAGGCGTACTTCGAGGAGCACTGGACCCTCTGTGCCCCGAGGACGGCAACGGCCCTGGACCAGCCGATCGGGCAGTGGTTGAGCAACCTGCGGCGTCCCGGTGCCCTGGACGGGCACCCGGAGTGGAAGGCCGCGTTGGAGGCCGTGGACGAGCACTGGAACCCCGGCTGGCCGCCCCCCTGGCAGCGCCACTACGCCGCGCTGCGCGCGCTCCTGGCCGACGAACAGGGCCGGATCGACGCCCGGGCCGACATCCCGCCCGGTGTCACCGTTCACGGCATGGACATCGGGCGATGGCTGGCCCGACAACGGACACCGAAGGGGTGGGAAGGGCTGGCGGCCGGGCAGCGCGAACTCCTGGAAGCCATCGGCATCACCCCACCGCCCCCCGGGCAGGCGGAGCCCGCCAAGGCCCCCGGGACGGCCGTGAACGCCTTCGAGAAGGGCGTGGCGGCCCTGGCCCGGTACAAGGCCCGCACCGGCTCGGTGACCGTCCCCCGAGGCCACGTAGAGCGGATCGTCCTGGACGGCGAGGAACACGCGATCAAGCTCGGAGTGTGGCTGACCAACACCAAAACCCGCCGCGCCAAACTCACCACCGACAAGCGCCGGCAGCTCGCCGACCTCGGACTCCACTGGGCCACGACGGAAGAGGCGGCGTGATGGACCCGGGCGACTACCGGACGGCGGCGGTCGGCGCCCGGATGCGGGTTCACGCGATCCTCGCGGCCGCCGGGCTGGAGCCGGATGAGGCGGACGAGCTCCTGTGCGCGCTGGAGGCCGGTGCGGTGGCCGATGCGCACTGCTGGGTGGAAGAACTGCACGGCAGCGCCCCCGCCGCTCAGGGCGCCGCCCACGAGGAGGGTTGGGACGCCGGTGTGGACCGGGCGTTGGAGGTGCTGGCCCGCGTTGCCGACAGCACCTACCGGCAGCACGGACGTGCCCGCGCCACCCGGTCGCTGCTGGGGAGCGGGGAGATCCCCCACAACCGCGAGCAGGCCGTGCAGCCGACCGCCGGGCCGGGACCGGCCCCGCGGTCGAAAGGAAGGAGCAGTGACCGTGACCGGTGACCACACGCAGGAGGAACGCGTACGGGAGGCCCTACGGCGGCACAGCCGCACCCGGGCCTTCCTGGAAGCGGAGAAGGTGATCTCGGCTCTGCTGTCCGACCCCGGGGTGCAGGAGGCGCGGACCCGGGTCGAGGCGGCGGAGACGGAACTCGGCAGAGAGCTGAGCACACGCCTCCAACCGTTCCGGGACCGCTACGAACAGGCCGTGCGCGAGGGTGACGCGGCCCGGCTCACCGGGATCTGTCCGGGCAAGCACGGCCGCTGGGGACGGATCTGCGTCCTTCCCGACGGGCACGAGACCTCGATGGAGGAACCGCACTGGGGCCACAACAGCCAGGGGCAGCCGATCGCGTGGGTAGGCAGCGCACCCGACGACCGGTGAAGCGCACCGGGCCCCTGGCCGCACCACACCCACCCGGGGGCGTACCGCCGATCGAACGAACGGGTCCGGGTGTGTGTGCCCGAACCCCTCACCGGCCGGGTGCCGGGCGCCGATACCGGGGCGAGGACCGCCGATCCCATCGGGGACCTCCCCGAGCACGGCCCCGGGGACACCGCCCGCCTGGACCGGCTGGCCGCGCACCGGCGCGAGCTGCTGCCCGAGGTACTGCAGCAGGACCTCGCCGGGGCGGCCGAACAGGCCCCGGGGCTTTCTCGCCTCCGCTGCCCTCTCCTCGAGGGCCGCGGCTTCCTCCTGGCGGTGCAGCGCACGAAGCAACGAACACGAAGGACGCAGCGCAGTGAGCGCGCTCACTCGCCAACTGAAGCGCTCAGTCACACGGGGCGGGCCACTTCGTATGCGTGGCTCCTGGTCAGTAGTCCAGGTCCAGGTAGTCGATATCGGTGATGGCCACTTCCGACAAGCCCATCGCCCGGTGGCCGCCGTCCTGGAAATACACCTCCTTGAGCCCTTCGGCGATGATGTCGCGCATCTGCCGGTCGCTCGCGCCCTGCTCACGAGCGTCGAACAGGCGGCGGGCGTACGTCGGGGGCAGGTGCACGGTCAGGCGGCGGAAGCGTCCGTCGTCGGTCGTGCCGACCGGCGCGGTGTACCCGAAGCGGGCCCGGGTCTCGATCGTGACCCCGCCGGTGGTGGCCGCCTGGCGCCGGCGGCGTTTGCGCACGCCGGGCTGCCACCGGGACCGGACAGCCGCGTCGATCCTCGCCGCGACATCCGGACGGGCGGTGCGGGCACCGCGCCGATAGCGGTTCACCGAGTCCGCGGTGACCCCGATCTCCCGCGCGACGGCCTTCGCACTGCCGAGCTGCTTGAGCAGATAGCCGATCCGAGCCTTGAGGGTCTTGGGCGGCTGCCGGGTGAAACCCTCACGATCGGCGCGCTCGATCGCGTCCTCGATCTCCCCCACAGCCCCTACTCCCCCTCGTCCAGGACGGCGTCGCCGCCCTTGATGTGGCGGGCCGGGTTCAGACCCTTCTCCATGAGGTCGACCGCCCACAGCATCGACTGCACGCCCTCCACCTTCGCCAGGCCCGGTGTGGGGCCGAGGCGGAAGGCGCCGGGCTGCGGCTCCCCCGACGCGGCGTAGGGCAGGAAATCCAGCGGGGACGGTCCCGGCGAGGGGTAGACCACGCAGTCGGACAGCACCGCGAGGGGGTACAGGCCGGTGAACTCGGCCGTCTTGCGCATCTTGCGGTGCATGTTCACCCGCGCCTTGGAGATGACGGCGGCGCGGATGTCGGGGCGCCAGGTCGGCCGGGCGAGAGCCGGCCACGGCTCGCCGTCGCGATAGTACCGGCCCTGCGGGCGCTCGCGCAGCTTCCCGACCCCGCCCTTGACGGTGGCCTTGATGGCCGCGAGAACGGCGGCCAGGGTCGGATCGGCGTCCTTGTGGCGTTCCATCGCCGCGAGGAACTGCTGGTCGTCCAGGTCTTTGGTGACGCCGAGGTCGGCGAGGGTGTCGAGGTAGGCGGTCTTGAGTCGGTCGTGCCACGGATCCAGATACGCCCCGGTCTCCCGGCGCAGGAACCCCTCGAGGGGGTGGACGTTGAACCCGAGTTCCTGGGCGTAGGCGACCGTGTGGGTCTGGTACCAGGCCGGCCCGGTCGGGCGGGTGCCGTCGGGGGTGAACGGGGAGGGCAGACGCGGATCGACCTTCACATGGCTGAGGTCCACGTACCAGGAGCCGGGGATCTTCTTGTCGAATGCCGGCCGGACCACGTGCTCGGGGCCCGACAACCCGACCACCAGCCGTGCGGCGGCGGCGAGGAACGCGGTGTTCAGGTCCAGGCCCACGGCGTGGGGCAGCACGCACTCCTCATCGGTCAGCGACTCGACGGGCCGCACCCACTGGTACGCCTCCTCATCCAGAAACCCGCCCGTCCAGCCGGATCGGACGACGACGGGGTGTTCGGAGGTGGCCTCCGGCGGCGCCGGATCCACCGGCTCCGTCCCCAAACTGCCCGGGTTGTGGCCACTGATCCAGTTCCCGGTCCCCTCCTCGCGCACCGGCCTGGTCGGCGGGCGCAGCGCGGTCATCAACTCCAGCCCCGAGACGGCAGTTGAGCCGCGCGGGGTGATCACCCGGGTCGCGTAGAGCCCGAGGACGCGGGCGATGTCGGCCGGCTCCATCCCGGCCACGCCGGGCCAGGAACGGGCATCGAGCGCGTCCCAGGACAGGATCGCCAGCTGCACGCACTGCCGCTCACGGCCCTGCGCCTTGCGGTAGATCCGGGGCCAGGGACCGAACCCGCGCCGCGTCAGCTTCCACTTCGCCTTGATGACCTGCTTGACCACCGGGTGGTCCTCGGGCAGGCGCAGGGAACGGCGCTGCTCGTGTCCCTCCAGGCGCTCGGGCAGCCCCAGCTTCACCGCCGCAGACGCGGTGAGCACGATCAGCGGATCGGAGTCCTTGCCGTACCGATTCAGCTTCCCGGCCCCGAGACCGGACTCGGTGAGCGTCCACTCCACCAACTCGGTGATGGTGGTGGCCGGGCACTCCAGCACCAGGCCGTCCACCCCGTACGCGGACCCGTCACCATCCAATACTGCCAGCGGGCCGTGCGAGAACCGCGGATCGATGCCGATGGGCTTGAGCGGCTTCTTCACTACTGGACGGCGTGAGGACGCCGGGGGCGCAGGCGGACGCTGCGCGGCGGGTTCTACCGGGGCAGCGGCTTGTGGGGGCAGGGCTTCTTCTGCGGGCGCGGGTGGAGTGGAGAGTGTTTTCGGGGGGGGCGGCGGGGTGGTGGGGGGGTAGCGGTGGGTGAGGCCTTCGAGGAGGCGGCGGTAGGCCTCCAGGCGCTCTCCCCTGGGTTCGGCGCGGCCGGCTTCCCAAGCGGTGATGCTCGGTACGCGCACGCCGAGTGCCTGGGCGACTGCAGCCTCGGTGAGACCGGCTGCCTCGCGCAGTCGTACCCGCTCGGCCGGAACGGGCAGCACGGTGCCGTCGTCGACAGCGGCGAGCAGCGAGTCGATCGCGGTGAACAGCTGCGGTGGCCGGTCACTCATCTGCGGTTCTTCCTCGCTCACCGGACGCCCTGGCGGATCTCTTCGAGCCGGGTCATCAGGCGCTGGTAGCGCTGGGAGGCGGCCTGGGAGGAGTTCAGGCCCTGGTGCTGGGCGATCTGCCGCCAGTCCATGCCGCGGCGCCGAGCCTCGATGACCACCTGGGTCTCCAGTCGGTCCAGCTGTTCGCGCATGCCCTCGAACAGACTCAGCGCGGCGCCGACATCGGTGGGCATCACGCCCGGCGCCTGCCCGTGGCGGGCCTGCTCGCCGGCAGCGACCAGCAGCCGCCCTATCAGGGATGCGTCCTGCTCCACATGGCGTGCGGCCGTGGTGTCGTCGGTGGGGACGGGAGCCAGTGCGGACAGTCGCTCACGGGCCTGCTCGCTGGAGTCTCGTGGCATACGGCCACCTTACCGCATACATACAATGGAACAATGATCCGTTGTTTAATTGGCGTCATGGAGAGAGCTGACGCGCAGCCCGGGGAGCGGTGACGGACACGGCACAACGGGCTCTGCCGCGGCCCGGCAAGGCCACCGCCCCGGAGCTGCCGGTCACCGGTGCCGTCTGTCCGCCCAGGACTCCCCCGATGTCCCCGCCGGCGGATGCAGCGCCCGCACGGCGGCGTAGGTGGTGAGGATGCGGTGGTCGCAGTGGCGCAACAGGTGCACCAGGTCCACGGGCAGTTCGGCATGGTGCACCACGGCCACGTCCGTGCCGGTGGCGTGGTGCAGGGCCATCAGATCCGCCCATACGCCCAGTCCGATACGGTGCGCGCGCAGGACGGTCATCCGGTGCACGGCCGCAACCTTCAGGGCGGCACGGGCCGACCGCTCCTGCCCGGGTTCGGTACCACGCGCGGCGCAGGACGGGGCTCTCAGGGGCCGGCCGTCGGCCACCGCGTGCATGACGTCGTGCCACAGCGTCCGGTCGCCCCCGCCGACGGTGGGGTGGATGACAACCCGTCCCGCCGCCGGGTGGTGGGCGGCCAGCACAGTGTGGGTGTAGCGCACGTCGTCTGCGCGGTCCACGACCACGGTGAAGGGCGAACGGCCCGTCGTGCGCAGTGTCCTGCGAGGTGGGCAGCACCGGGAGGCGGCCGGGCCGCACACCAGCACGTCCACGGCGGTCTCACCGAGTGCATTGATCGGGTCCAGCAGCCCCACCGCAGTCAGCCTCCTCGTATTCCACCGGTACTCCCGCGCACGGGCGATGAGCCGCGGGCCGCATGCGGCCGGGCATCACACGGAGCCGCCCAGCCGACCGAACGCCCAGCGCAGCACCTCCCGGTCCACCCGTGGCCGGCCTGTACGGGCAAGCGCCAGACGCACGTGGGCCGTGAGGCGGGCCCAGTCACGGAAGTTGCCGTGGGCGGCATGCCGGTCGGCGAAAGCGATGTCATCGGGGTCGGCGTCGGCCCACACCGGGTGGAACAGTGGGATCGTCTCACTGACCTCGCCGGGGGTGAGGCGAGTGAAGTGCTGCCAGATGAAGACCCGGGAGGACAGCATCGGTTCGCGGCGCAGCACGGTGTGGCAGCCCTCGCCGCCGACGAAGATGATCGCGAGCCGGGTTGCGGGATCGTCCCACAGGTAGCGGAAGTACTCGAATGCCTCCCCGTTGAGCCACTGGGCCTCGTCCACCAGGAAGGTGCGGGGGCGTTCGGCCAGAGCGGTTTTCAGCAGGCGGTCGAACTCACTGGGATGGCGCGGCGGTACGCCGGCCAGGTCGAGCGCGGTGAACAGTTCGTAGCGCACCGCGCGAGCGGTGGGCCGGGCCCGGAAAGTGATCTTGCGGACATCCTCGCCGGGTTCGAGTTCGCGCAGGCAGATGTTGACGGCGAGGGTCTTGCCGAAACCGGCGCCGCCGTGGATGCACATCATGGCGCGGGCGGCGACGGTGTCGGTGATGTTCTCCCGCGCGGTGAGCAGGGCGCGGGTGGTGACCACGGACGCGTCCGGCAGATCGACGTACTGGTAGGAGGCCGCGCTCACAAGGCATCTCCGTCTTCCTCAGTGGTGGGCTGTGCGGTCCGCCGGTCCGGGCCGGACTGGGCAGAAGCGAAATCATGGCCGGATGGCACGGCGGCGGGCAGATCCGGTGTGGCCGGCGCCGCCAGGGAAGCAGGGGTACGCCACCCGGCCGGGGGCGCCGCGGGCGGGATGAGGTCCGGCAGCGCCAGATCCGACAGGTCGGTACCGGCGGCCCGGGCGAGTTCGGCCCCGGCCTGCGCGGTGGTCAGCGCGCCGAGCCGCCGGGGCGCCTCCGGCTGGTTCACGGCGGCGTAGCGCTCGCGCTGGGAGGCCTGAAGGTCCTTCTTCAGACGGCGGGCACGGGCGGCACGTGCCTTCCGTACGGCGCTGATCTGTTCTTCGGTGGCCTGGTCGGCCAGGTCTGCGGGACCGAGGTAACGGCCGGTGGCCGCGTGGTAGACCTCGATGCGGTGGTCGTGGTGCGGCATGAAGCGGATGCGGACCTGGATCCCGGCCTGGCCGGTCATCCACGGGGCGATGTAGTCGCGTTTCTTGAAGCGGATGCCGCGGGTGGTCAGCGTGCGGGTGCCGGCGTCCTCCAGGGTGAACGTCCACAGATCTGTCGCCGGCACGTCCCGTAGGGGGGTGGGATCGTCCTGCCATGCCTCAAGCGGGGTCCTGCCCCGCAGAGGTGCGGGGCGGTGCTCGGTGTTCCACCAAGTAGTCCAGTCCAGCAGCCGGGCGGTGAAGTCCTCGAAGCCGAGCAGTACCTCGTCCTTCGGGCGCAAGGAGCGTTTGCCGGGGCGCGGCTGGCGGGCATAGCCGGGCAGCGCGGCCAGGAACATGCCCTCCACCGCCCGGTTCAGCCCTTCCACGGTGCCCTTGAGGTGAGGGGTGTAGGCGGGCAGGTCCTGAACCGTCACGTCCAGCAGATCGAACGCGGCGGTCACCGTCCGGGACAGGAAGTCCTTGCCACGGTCGACACGCACCTTCTCGGGCAGACCGCCGAAGGGACCGTAGGGTTCCTCGTGCAGGACAGCGGAGCGCAGCGCGGCCAGTACCGATTCCCGCGACGGGTCTCCCGGCGTGACCGCGAGGCCGGTGATCGCGTTGGTGGCGCAGTCGGTGAACCAGGTGATCCACGGCCTGCGGGCGGTGCCGTCGACGTCGATGAGCACGGGGGCCTGCATGTGGTCGGTCTCCCACACCTGGTTGCGCCAGCCGCGCGGCCGGGCCAGGAACACATCGTGCTTACGCGCCGCCCGCTCCCCTCCCGCGAGCCCGGCCCGCTCCCCCGGCGTCAGATCCCGGCGGATCGCCCGGTGCAGCGTTGTCAGCGACGGTGGGTCTGCAGGCGGGGACTGCCGAACGGCACGGAGGACCAGCTCGCGATGGACCGCCCGCACATTGCCCTTCCATAGCGCCAGCAGGCCACGGACTTCGGGCGTGATCGTGAACCTCGCATCGGCCCGGGACCGTGCGCCAGGGTACGCGGCTGCGGTCTCATCGCTCTGAGCAGCTGCCAGCCACCGCCACACCGTGCGCTCCGACACCCCCAGCGCATCCGCAGCCACCTGTACATGCCCTGCTGTCAGCGTCTTCCCCGCCCGCAGTGCGAGCAGCCGCCGCACGGCCGGACCGCGCAGCGCCGTCCTCGACGCCGCAGGCAATCCGCCGCCTGCGCGGACCGCGTCACCGTCCTCCATGCCAACTCCCCTCACGCGGGTGGGACATCGTGTGCTTGCCGGTGGCCGGGAGCAGGCAATCACCCTCCCCCTGCAGAAGCGCCCCGGTCACAGCGGCGGCGCGACCCGCTTAAACAGCCGCCCCAGCAAAGCCCGGTCAACGGCCGCGTCAGCGGTGGTGAGCAGCGCGTTCTGCAGGTGCGCAGTCAAAGCGGCCCACGTACGGAACGTGCCGTACGCGCACGACTGGTCGATCCACGTCAGATCCGGGGCCGGGACGGTACGCCACAGCGGATGGAAATCGGTCATCACGGCCTCTGCTTCCGCTCCGGCCAGGCGTGGAACCTCCTGCCACGCACCGATACGCGATGCCAGCTGCGGCAGCCGGGCCAGCGACCGCTCGCTGCCCGCCCCGCACAGCACCGGCGTGATCCGCGTACCGGGGTGGTCCCACAGGCTCTGCAAATAATCCAGGCACGGCACAGGCAGGCGCTGAGCCTCATCGACCACCAGCACCCGCGCCTCGCCCAGAGCCCCCGCGACCGCGGCATCGGCCAGCGCAGATGTGTGCGGGAAGCGGCCCGGCAACGCCAGAGCGTCGAACACCGCCCGCCTCATGCCGGCCACCGACGGGCGCACCGGCACCGGTACCCACGTCACCTTCCAGCCCGGAGGCACTGCGTGGAGCGCCATCCGGACAGCGACGGTCTTGCCCCGGCCCGGGTCGCCGAACACACACACCGCGCCCTCGGCCGCCATCGCCTGCCCGACCGCCTCGGCCACCGCCCGCACCGACGACGTCCGCACCAAATGCGCGCCCGCCGGCAACGCCACACCCTCCAGCGCTCCGCTCTCCCCCAACGGCACGCCCGCGACCGCCGCCGGCGCAGGGTGCGACGGCCGGCGCGCAGCCGCCTTCGCCGCACCACCTTCACGCGGCCCGGCCAGAGCAAGGTCAGCCAGCGCCTGCCTCGTCTGCTGCTCCTCCCGCTCCCGCCGCACCACCGCACGATCCGGCAAGACCCTGCCGGCGTCCAAATCCCGGCGCACCACCCGATACAACGACGCCAGCGAAGGCACCTGGCCCCCGGCCTGCTTCAAATACCGGTGCAGCACCGCCACGTTCCCGCCCGCCTGCGCCAGCACCTCCCACGCCTGGTCGGACACCTCCAACCGGGCCCGATGCCTGCGCTCCACACGGCCCTCAGTCCGTGCCGCCTCCAGCCACCGCCACACCGTCCGCGCAGTCACCCCACCAACCTGCGCGCCCGCACGCACATGCGCCGTCGTCAACGCCCCGGCCACATCGAGCTCCATCAGCCGCGCCACCAGCACCGGCCTGGACACCCTCAACCCCGCCGTGACCTCACCCCACACGCCCGGCTCGCCCACCCCACGCCCTTCCACCGCGGACACCGACACCCACCACGGTGCAGCCGCGCAGCCCTCCGAAGGATCAGAAGTACCGTTCCCAAGACAGTGGAGCGGGGGGTGGTGTACCGGCCTGTGACAGCCGCGCCTTATGCCGATACCGCGCCACGGCAGCGACCCTGCCCGTCCTCAGCATCCGACCAGCGGAAATACTCATACCTGATGTGCCGTCACCGACACCCACCTGCCGACACCAAACCGGCACATCGCAGCTCAGTGGGAGGCACGGTTGCCTTCGGAAGGAGGCCATTGACCTCTCGCAGTGAAGGTTGCGCGCCTCTCAGCGAAGGCTGGTGACCGCCAGTTCTTCTCACCGATCGTTAAGCACCAGGTCAGAGCGTTATGTCGCCGGGTGAGGAAGGGGTGCCCATCATGGGTGGATGGAGAACGAGAGCGACGATCCCGAGCGTGACGAGGCCGAGGCAGCCGAGGGACAGAGCGTCGAAGACGCTGCGGCCCAAGCGGACGCCGTATCGCCGTCCTTTCAGGCGATCTGGGATGGATCTGCCGGTTTTCGCGCCGTCTATGCCGACGTGGCTCGTGCACAGGAGTTCCTGAGGCAGGCGACGGAACCCCTGGGCACGCAATTGCTGAACCCCAGCGCTATCAGCAGATGATCCGCGACAGCATGCCCGATCTTTCGTTCATCGTGCCGCGGGTCGACTGGGAAAGTTTCCGCGGTCTGGCCGAAACAGTGGCGACAGCGCAACGAGTGTTCCAGAGAGAAATTCCGAGTAACTGGTCACCCCTTGGGGGGCGGCTTGGCCCCGGGCGCGGGCGCGGTCCCCGACGCGGTCTTCGCGGCGGTGGAGGGCTTCTTGTCCGAGCGCGGTTTCTACTCCGACGCGGCCGCTCGCGAGGGGCGTCCGCAGCACGTGGCTCGAACCGATCGAATCGCCCTTGTGGGACGCCGCAGGGAATATAGGGTCAACTCATGAGTCTGACGCCACGGTTGATTGTCCTGGACCCCGACACCGCCGCGACCTACTACCAGAAGGCCATGGGCGCCGAGGAGGTCTTCCGTGCCCAGGACGACAGCGGCCGCGTGATGGTCGTCGTCCTGCGGATCGGCGATTCTCCGTTCTCTCTGTCCCCGGCAGTGCCCGAGTGGGGCTGGCTGTCGCCCGACGACGTCGGCGGCTCCCCGGTCCTCCTGGAGGCGGAGTTCACCGATCAGGACGTCGTCGCCGAGCGGATGGTCGCCGCAGGCGGCACCGTGGTCGTACCGGTGGAGAACCGCCCGTACGGCAAACGGGAGGGACGCCTGCGCGACCCGTTTGGTCACCTGTGGATCGTCACCGGCGAGCTGCGCTGAGACACCGGCCCGGCGGTCGACAGCCGGCCGTGGGCTGTGTGTGTCGGCCGACCCGCACGGTCCACGGCGAAGGTCGGTGGGAGTAAACGTCGGTGCCCTTGCGCACCCCTGCTTGATGGCCATCGACACCATCAGGTCACGTACCACCTGGGTGATCCGCCGGTCGGGGGCGTCACCGCCCCCGTCTGCCCGGCCTGCTTCGCCGTCGCGGCGCCCCGGTCCCGCCGGGGATCCTCGAACGCGGCGGACGCCCGCGGCGCGGTCGGGTGCTCGTGCGGGACCGAGCCGAGTTCGGCGGAGCTGCGTTCACGGGTTTCCCGGTGCTTGTCGAACCACCACACGACGCCGGGCGACATCACCTGGTATCCGAGGAAGCCACGCAGGCCGAAGATCATGCGGAACCGGCCGTCCGGGGGTTCCACGACACCGTTCTGCGAACTGTCCTCGGAGCTGCCACCTCGGTGCAGGGGGCCAGCGGCGCGTCGGGAAGCAGCAGGCGGCGCGTCGCGGAGTTCACGCCGTCGCAGCCGAGCGCGCGGCACGCTTGGCAGGGGAACCGAATCCTCGCCAGAGCGGAACCCACCCGGAATTGACCTGGAATCGACACCCGGCAGGATCGGGATCACGGGGGTCGACGACCACATCGTGCGGGAGCCGGCGCCGAAGCCGGGCAGCAGAACTTTTCGTGAGCATCCCGGACTGGTTCCGGCGGCTCCGTCGGGACGCCCGCATGCCCCGACGACGCCAGGTCCCCGACCGCCAACTGTCAGTTGTCACGGGAAACGGGGGTACGACCATGGCCATGCTCGCTCACAAGCAAGAAGTCCGATTCCTGCGCTGGCCGGTGCAGAGCCGGGAAAGGGACCGGCTGCGCGAGGCGGGACTGCCGTGCCTGCTGGTCCTGGAGGGCCAGACTGCGCCGCCGAGCGACATCTCCCCCACCGAGGACTGGGTGCGCCCGCCGGTGGCCCGCCTCGACCTGGCGGCTCGCGTCCACACCCTGCAGCAGCGCACCGGAACCGACTTCATGCCCGCGCTGGATCCGACGGGGGTGCTCTACTACGGCGGGCAGTCGGTGCCCATGTCCGAGGCGCAGAGCGAGATGATGCGCTGTTTCCTGGCCGACTTCGGTCACCTCGTCCGTCGAGGCACGCTGAAGGACGCCCTGGGCCGCATCAACAACGAGACGGTCACCAGCAACGCGGTGGACCTGCACATCATGCGGCTGCGCCAGCGGTTGGACGGCGCCCGGCTGAGTCTGCGCACCGTGTGGGGGCGGGGCTACATCCTGGAGACCGCCACCTGATCCGGACCCGGCGGCCCCCGGAACGCTCCCGCGGGCGCGTTCCGGGGGCCGCTCCCGCCGCGGTCAGCCCGCCTGCCGCTGCTGGCGCTCGTGCACCTTGCCTCGCAGTTCGTGGAGTTCGGTGAACGGCATCGTGGCGCGGCCCAGGAGATGCGCCGCCCCCGAGGTTCCGGCGGTGCCCGGCTGTTCCCCGATCATCTTCATCACCAGGCCCACGTGCCCGATCTTCCACTGAAAGTAGCCGTTGCCGACCCTGAGCATCGCCTCGACGGCCCGGTGGAACGAGCCCGCCTCGACACCCGCGGCGACGATCTCCTCCAGGTCGGCACCGATCCGCTCCAGCCCGGAACGGAAGGCGAGGAACAGCGATCCGGAACGGTTGGCGCTGCCGAGTACCCGCTCCAGTTCGTGGGACTGGCTGGACTGGGCGCCGCTGGCCGTGCCGAGATGTTGCCGGAACCGGGCGAAGTCCTCCAGCGGCAGCCGTTCGAGCGCCATGAGCTGCTCGTGCAGCAGCCGCAGCAGCTCGCCGGACCGGTAGAGCAGGTCCACGGACCGCTCCAGGCCCGAGGTGGTCATCGTCAGGAAGTGGCCCTCCACGGCGGCGAGATCGCCCAGGATTTGCTTCAGCCACAGTTCGCAGGTCTGGTGGCTGACGATGAAGAACTGTTCGGAGAGCACCGTGGTGAGGTCCGCGTCGTCCTCGGAGGTGCGCGGTTGCTGGAGGGTCAGCAGCTCGTCGAGCTTCAGGTAGGAGGCGTAGGTCACCTCGGTGGGTGTCACCGCTGCCTCTTCTCACGGACCAGCGCGACCAGCCGTTCCACCCCGGTGACCAGTTGCTCGCTGTCGACACAGAACGCGATCCGGACCAGGCCGGACGCGACACCGCCGGGCTTCAGCGGTCGCATCGTGCCGTCCGGGGCGAATTCGGGGCGTGCGGAGAACCCGCTGCCGGGAACCACCACGACATCGTGGCGGAGCATCAGTTCGGCGCCGAACTCCTCGCCGGTCAGGCCGGTGGAGGAGATGTCGGCCATGGCGTACCAGCCGCCGCCGGGCAGTGCGGGCAGCAGCCCGTCGTCGACCAGCGGGGCGAGCGCGGTGTCCCGGTTCCCCCGTACGAACTCGTGGTTGCCCGCGAGGGCTCCCGACGCGTCCAGGGCGGCCAGTCCGGCGTACTGGACGGGCGCGTTGGGTGCGATGATGGAGGACTCCTGGACCGTGCGCATGGCGGCAGCCGTCTCCGGCCGCGACACCGCGACGTAGCCGAGCCGGTAGCCGGTCATCGCCGGTCCCTTGGAGAACGTGAAGACGCTGTTGACGATGCGTTGCGACGCGGGGCGGTCGCGCTCCAGGGCGGCGATCGACAGGTGGGGCCCGGAGAACGCGAAGTCCTCGTAGGCCTCGTCGCTGATGATCTGCCAGCCCCGCTCGTCGGCGATCTCGTACAGGGCCTGCTGCAGCGGGAGGTCGACGAGCGCACCGGTGGGGTTCGAGGGGGTGTTGAGCAGCAGCGCCCGTGTCGCGGGGGTGGCCACCTGCCGGATCGACCCGGGGTCGGGCGCGAAGTGTTCGCCGAGCTTGTAGAACACCGGGCGGAATCCGGCGAGAAGGGCCTGTTGCAGGTGCACGGGCCAGTGGATCTCCGGCATCAGGATCTCCGCTCCCGAGCTGGCGAGAGAGCGCATCAGGGCGCTGAGACCCTGGCACGACCCGGGGGTGACGAAGAGCCGGGAGGGCTCGGTGTCGATGCGGTTGACGGTGTCGAGCTTGTCCGCGAGACGCTCACGGAGCTCCGGGAGCCCCTGCACGTCGATGTAGCGGGCCCGGCCCTCCAGGACGGCGGCGACAAACTCCTTGGCGACGGAGTCCGGCGGGCCGAAGGCGGGCTCGCCCACGTGCAGTTTGATCTGGCCGGGGTGCTCACGCTCGCGCTCGTTGGCGATCCGGAAGGACTCGTACAGCCAGGAGGAGGGGATCGCCGAGGCCGGGGCGAACCACGGTGAAGCTGTCTGCGTCATCTGATTCATGCCTTTCCGCTGATAGCAGGACCGGCCGGACCGGGCCGGCCGGGTGGTACTGCTGGACTGTGGCTCAGGCCGTACGTCCGCCGTCCACGGACACCAGGGACCCGGTGACCCAGGACGAAGTCTCGGAGTCGACGAGGTGGCACACCCAGGCCGCCACCTCCGGCGCCAGGCCGAACCGCCCCAGGGGGGTGCCGGCCACGATTCCTTCGCGCAGGGCGTCCGCGCCCTCGCCCGCCGCCAGGTCCCACAGGCCCGTGTCGACCGGGCCGGGCAGCACCGCGTTCACCCGGACCTCGGGTGCCAGTTCCACGGCGAGCGACCTCGTCAGGGAGTTCAGGGCGGCCTTGCTGGCCCCGTAGAACGACCGGTTCGGCATCGCCAGGACGCCGCCGACGGAGGACACGTTGACCACACAGCCCCGGCTGGCGCGCAGCGGGGGCAACAGCGCCCGGACCAACAGGGCGGGAGCCACCAGATTGGTGTCGATCATCGCCCGCAGGTCCGTCTCGGCGGCGTCCTCCAGGCAGTCGAAGACCGCGTGCCCTGCGTTGTTGACCAAGGCGTCGACGCCGCCGAGCACTTCCCCGGCGCGCTCCGCGATCCGCGCGGGGGCGTCGGGAGCAGTGACGTCCACTGCGTACGGCACCGCGGTGCCCGCTCCTTCGGCCCGTGCCTTCGCAGCCACCTCCGCCAGCCGGTCGGCCCGCCGGCCGATCGCCAGGACGTCGGCGCCCAGCCCGGTCGCGCGGGCGACCACCGCTGCCCCGATGCCCGAACCGCCGCCGGTGACGACCAGCCGCAGGCCTGCCCAAGGACTACTCATGCGCCGAACTGCCTCCCTTCGTGTGGGTGGAAACCCGCCGCGCCAGGTCCTCCAGCAGCAGTGCGGGATCGTCGAAGACGTGGAAATGGGCTCCACGTCTGATGTCGACGCTCGTGTTCCCTGTGGTGAGACGGCCCCAGTAGCGGCCTGCCGAGACCGGTACGAGGAGGTCCCCCCGAGCCATGCAAACGTGCACGTCGCAGTGGAGCGACCCCGGGTCCGGGCAGCCGAGGTAGCGCTCGTGCGCGGCGATGTCCGCGCGCATCGCGGGGAGCAGCAGGTCGCGCAGCTCGGTCTGCGACGCGATGTCGGGGGCGATGCCCCCGAGTGCGACAAGGCGCCCCCACAGCTCCTCGTCGGGCAGCAGGTGTTCGTCACGAGGGGGCCGGGCCGGGTCCCCCGGGGCCCAGGCGCTGGACGCGACGAGCAGGAGGACGTCGATGCCCGCGCCCGGGCACCGGCGGGCCACCTCGCAGGCGACGGCCGAGCCGAAGCTGTGACCGAAGAGCAGCAGATCCGCCGGTGGCAGCCGGGTCAGGTCGGCGACGATCTCCTCGGCGATCGTGCCGACATCCTCCCTCGGCGGCTCCGCCAGCCGGTCGCCGTGCCCGGGGTACTGCGCGGCGCACAGTTCCACCGCTGTCCCGGGGAACGCGGCGGGGAGCGCGTCACGCCAGCAGGTGAAGCCCTCCGCGCGGCCGCCGGAGTGCGGCAGTCCGAGCAGCCGGAGCCCGGGGCGTTCCGTGCCCAACACCGTGCGCACGGATCCGCGATGCACGCCCATGGCCGATCTCCCCTTCGCCGCCTCGGATGTGAGAATCGCACGCACGCCCGGGGCCGCCGCGGAAACCTTCATCATTCATTCAGCACCGCCTCGGGCGCGGGCGCGAGAGGTGAGGATCGAGGTCGGAAACGAGCACCTCTGTACCGACCCGGTGTCCGGGCCGAGCCCCTCGCACAGGTCCGCTGTCCGGGCCGAAAGGAGTCTCCCGGTGGTCTCCTCCCACAACACCGCCGTTTTCCACGGCCCGTACGACGACTCCGGGGCGGCTCTCGACCTCGCCGACCCGGCGGCGTTCATCGAGCACGACCCCTACGCGTACTGGGACCGGATGCGTCGCAGCGATCCGGTGCGCTGGCATCCCCCCGCGGACGATCGCCCCGGGTTCTGGGCGGTGGCCCGGCACCGGGACGTCCAGGACTGCTACAAGGACACGGCCCGGCTGAGCTCGGCCCGGGGAACGGTGCTGGACGTCCTGCTGAGCGGCGGCGACTCGGCCGGCGGGCGAATGCTGGCGGTGATGGACCGTCCCCGCCACCGCGAGCTGCGCCAGGTGATGCTACGTGCCTTCTCGCCACGGGTGCTGCGGCACGTGGAGGAGTCGGTGCGGCATCGGGCCGACTCCCTGGTGACCGCCGTGGTAGGTGCGGGCGAGGCCGACGCCGCGCGGGACATCGCCGAGCACCTGCCGCTCAACACCGTATGCGACCTGCTGGAACTGCCCGTCGCCGACCGGCCCTTGCTGCTGGGATGGAACAAGCGCGCGCTGTCGTCGGAGAGCGCCGAGGACGATCCCTTCGACGCGCTGGAGGCCCGCAACGAGATCCTGTCGTACTTCGTGGATGTGGTCCGCGAGCGCCGCCGCCGCCCCGGCGAGGACGTGATCAGCATGATCGCCGGCGCCAGGGTGGAGGGCGAGCCGATGACGGAGGACGATCTCGCCCTCAACTGCTACAGCCTGATCCTGGGGGGCGACGAGTCCACCCGGGTGACCACGATCGGCGCCTTGCACGCGCTGGGCACCCACGAGGAGCAGTGGCATCGGCTGCGCACCGGCGAGGCGGCGGTGCGGACGGCGGTGGAGGAGGTGCTGCGCTGGGTGACCCCGGCCATGCACTTCGCCCGTACGGCCACCGTCGACCTGCGGATCGGGGGTGCCGAGGTGTCGGCGGGCGACATCGTCACCCTGTGGAACATCTCGGCCAACAATGATCCCGAGGTCTTCGCGCGGCCCCGCAGCTTCGACGTCGGCAGGGAGCACAACCCACACCTCGCGCTCGGGCACGGTCCGCACTTCTGCCTGGGGGCCTTCCTCGGCCGGCTGGAGCTGTCCGCCGTGCTGGACTCGCTGGTCCGCCGGGTGGGCCGGATCGAGATCCTGGCGGAACCGCCGCGCGTCTACTCCACCTTCCTGTTCGGCCACAGCGCCCTGCGCCTGCGGCTCGACTGAGCCGCCTCCACCCCCCTTCAGGTTTCCCTCACCGGGAAGGGAACCGCCCGGCCGGCGTGGGCCGCGACGGGCCCGCCGGCCGGGATCGTGGGCCTGCCCCGGCCCCTGCCGTGCCCCGTCCCGGTTCAGTCCGCGGTCAGCAGGCCGGCCAGCTCCACCATGGTGGGCCGCTCGAAGACGGCCCGCACCGGCAGGTTCATCCCCCATTCGACCCGTACGGCCTTGGCGAGCCGCACCGCCAGGATCGAATGCCCGCCCCGGTCGAAGAAGTTGTCGTCCGGCGCGACCGCGGGCACCCCCAGCACCCTGGCGGCCAGTGCGCACAGCGCGGCCACCGGGTCGGACGGGTCAACGGCGGCGGCCGGCCCGCCGGGCGGCGTCGCGGCGCTCGCGGCGGCCCGTTGCTCCAGTACACGCCGGTCGATCTTGCCGTTGCTGGTCATCGGCAGGGACGCCACCACCTCGACGCGGGAGGGCACCATGTGCGCGGGCAACCGCGCGGCGAGTCGCCCGCGCAGTCTCTCCGCGAGGTCGTCGGCCGGGTCCGCTCCGGGCACCACGAAGGCGACCAGTCGTGCCGAGTCCACCTCGCCGGTCACGACCACCGCTCCGAGCCGGACTCCCTCGCATGACTCCAACGCCGCCTCCACCTCACCCGGTTCGACCCGGAAGCCACGCAGCTTGACCTGGCGGTCGGCGCGGCCCCTGAAGTAAAGCGTGCCGTCCTTGTCCCGGTGGCCGAGGTCGCCGGAGCGGTACATCCGGCTCCCGGGTTCGCCGTGCGGGTCCGCGACGAAGCGCTCCGCGGTCAGGGCGGGCCGGTTGAGGTATCCGAGTGCCTCGCCCTCGCCCACCAGGTACAACTCACCCTCCTCGCCGGGCCGGCAGGGCCGGAGGTCGGCGTCGAGCACCCGGACCTCGTTGCCCGGCCACGGCTCCCCGATGCTGACCGGCTCGCCCGGCCGCACCGGGCCCGCCATGGTCACTCCCACAGTCATCTCGGTGGGCCCGTACCCGTTGAACATGCGCCTCCCGGGTGCCCACCTGGCCACCAGCGCTTGGGTGCAGGAGTCACCGGTGGAGAGCACCACCCCACCGGGCAGGACGCCGTCCGGGTCGGTGGCGGTGAGCGCGACCGGCGGCAGCACCGCGTGGCTGATCCGCCGGTCGATCAGGGTTCGGTGCAGTTCCTCACCGGGCAGCACCGCGCGGTCGTCGGTGAGCACCAGGGTGGCCCCCGACAACAGGGCCAGCGTCAGGTCCCAGAAGCCGGCGTCGAAGTTGAACGAGGCCCACTGCAGCACCCGGTCGCCGGGGCCGGGGCCGATCCGGTGACGCTGCGTCTCGGCGAGCGCCGCCATGCCCGCGTGGGGGATCACCACACCCTTGGGCGTCCCGGTGGAGCCGGAGGTGTAGATGACGTACGCGGTGTCCTCTGCGTGCAGCGGCCGTCGCCGCTCCTCGTCGTCGACCGGCCGGGCCGAGCGAGGGGCGGGGCCGGGGGCGGCCAGGTCGATGGTTTCCATACCGGTGACGTCCACCGGTGGGGGGCCGGTGTGCAGCAGGGTCCGCAGCCCCGAGTCGGCCGCCATGTGGCGCAGCAACGCGGAGGGATAGCCCGGGTCCAGGGGGACGTAGCCCGCTCCGGCGGTCGTCACTGCGAGTGCCGCCACCACCTGGTCGGTTCCGCGGGGGACGCAGATCCCGACAAGGTCGCCGGGGCCGAGACCGGCCGCGATCAGCCGTCGGGCCAGCCGGTTCACCCGGTCCGCCAGCCTGCCGTACGTCAAGGTGGTGCTCTCGCTCTCGACCGCGGGCAGTTCGCGGTGCCCGGCCACCACTCGTTCGAAGAGCACGGGAAGGGTTTCGGCGGTGGAAGTGGCGGGAGCGCTGGAATCGGTGTGCCCGGCCGCCGCGGACGGGCGGGGGCGTACGTCCGGCCAGACGTGTTCGACGTGGGCTCGGGCGCGGGCGCGGGAGGTCGCGGGCAGTTCCACCAGCCATCCGGCGGGGGCCGGCAGCCGGGCGGGCCACAGCGACCGCCGGCCGCGCTGATTGCGCAGGACCAGGTAGCTCCCGTCCGGGTCTTCGAAAGGGTTGGCTGGCATCGAGCGACCTCCGGTGTGACGGTGCCGCTGGATGGGTCCGGCGCCCTGCGGGGGCGCCGCGCGGCACAGGTGTCCCCACCCTGACCCGGACGAGGGCGGGGCCCGTGCGGCCGGAAAGGAACGTGAAGGTCCTCTCAGCTTTCTTTCAGCGGCGGCTGCGCGGGCGGCGACCGTCGTTACGTTGCCGGACGTGACAGTCACCGAGATCCGCCCGTCCGTGGGCCAGACGCTGCTGTGGTTCCTCGACCGCTACCGGGGCGAGGAGGGCGCGCTGAACTGCCCGGTGCTGTGCAGGCTGCGCGGTCCCCTCGACCGTGACCGGCTCCGGGAGGTGGTCGGCCATGTGACGTCCCGGCACGAGGCACTGCGCACCACCTTCACCGGCGGCGGCCGCCGCCTCAAGGCGCTGGTGCACCCGACCGTGTCACCGCGGATCCGCGAGGTGGACCTGACCGGCGAGCCGGATCCCGGAGCGTGCGCGGACCGGGAGGTGGCCAGGGAACTGGGCACCCGGATCGACGCCACCGAAAGCGCCCTGCGCATCACCCTGTGGCGGCTCGCCGAGGACCATCACGTGCTCTGCCTCAACATGCATCACATGGTGACCGACTCGTGGTCCTGCAACGTGATCTTCGAGGACCTGTGCGCCGCGCTGGAGGGCAGGCCCTGCGGCGACACCACCGCGTACTCACGGTTCGCCGAGGAGCAGCGCGAGGCCCTGGCCGGTCCTTCCGGGAAGCAGCTGAGCGCCTTCTGGGGCGAGCGCCTGAAGGACGTGACGCTGCCCCCGCTGCCGATCCGGCCGGCCACCGCGGGCGCGCCGCGCGACACCAGGCTCGTACAGCACGTCCTGGACGCGCCGACGGTGACCGCACTGGACGCCCTGGCCAAACGGGAGCGGTCGACAATGTTCGTGGCGCTGCTCACCGCCTACTACCGGGCCCTGAAGTCGGTCAGCGGCGCCGAGGATCTGGCGGTGGCGACCCTGTTCGCCAACCGCAGTGCCGAACACCGGCGCACCGTGGGGTTCCTGGCCAACATGGTGCTGCTGCGGACCCGGCTCACCGGTGGTGACTTCGCCGCGCACCTGCGGGCCACGCACGGCACGGTGATGGAGGCGTTCGTCCACCAGGCGCTTCCGTTCCAGATGCTGCCGATCAATTTGGGCGGCACCGACCGCCGGCTCGACGACGTGGTGTTCCAGATGATGGCGGACCCGGTGTACTCGACCCGGGCCGGAGGGCTGGACATCGAGGTCCTGGTGCCCGACGACGTCGCCACCCGCTTCGAGCTGGAGCTGGTCGTCGTGCCCGACCGGGACACGGTGCGGGTGCTGCTGTTCTACAACCCCGACCGTTTCGACCCGGATTTCGTCGAGTCGCTACTCGCCGCGTACGTCGACGCCTGCACGACCGCCGACCGCAGCGCGGCACCCCACACCGACCAGGCCGGGGCGCGCCCCCGGCAGCGCACGGGAGGCCACGATGACCAGTGAGGTGACGGCGGGACACGCGCTGTCCGCCGGGGAGATCCGCGACACCGTCGCCGCGCGGCTGGAACTGCCGGCCGCGGAGATCGGCCTGGACGAGGACCTCGTCACGCTCGGCCTGGATTCTCTCGGGATGATGAGTCTGGCGGCCTCCTGGCAGGAGGCCGGTGTGGAAGTGACCTTCGGCGATCTGGTGGAGGAACCCACCGTGCGCGCCTGGGCCGCGTTGCTGTCCGGGACCGACGACGGCACGGGCCCACGTCCGAAGGCGGAGCGCGATACGGCTGCCGGGACGGGCGAGTTCCCGCTGGCCCCGATGCAGCACGCCTACTGGTCGGGCCGTCAGCCGGGCATGCCGCTGAGCACCGGGGCGCACTTCTATTTCGAGTTCGATGTCACCGCCGATGTCGCGCGCTGGGACGGCGCGGTGGCCGCGGTGCGCCGCAGGCACCCCATGCTGCGGGCGTCCGTCGGCGAGAGGGGTCAGCGGATCCTGCCGGAGTGCCGAGGGCTGGACGAGGTCGTCGACCTGCGAGGTCTGGAGCCCCCGGAGCGCGAACGGCGGCTGGCGCAGCTGCGCGGGACCCTGTCCCACCAGACGCTGCCGGTCGCCGAGGGTGGCGGGCTCGACGTGCGG
This sequence comes from Streptomyces sp. ST2-7A, assembly GCF_021390475.1. Classification (GTDB taxonomy): domain Bacteria; phylum Actinomycetota; class Actinomycetes; order Streptomycetales; family Streptomycetaceae; genus Streptomyces. The sequence goes on along the minus strand of NZ_JAJUWS010000005.1, from coordinate 189,820 downwards.
CTGGCGCTGCTGCAGGCCGGGAAGGGCCGGCTCTTCCTCGATATCGACATGGTCGTCTGCGACGCGTCGAGCTTCCGGATCGTTGTCGGCGACCTGGCCCGCCACTACCAGGACCCGGCCGACGCGCCCGCGCAGCCCGCCCTGACCTTCCCCGAATACCGCCGCCTGGTCGCCCAGCGCGGCCGGGAGCCCCGCCCAGCCGACGTCTCCTACTGGCGCGACCGTGCCGAGGACCTGCCCGAGGCGCCCCGGCTGCCGCTGGCCGCGCCGCCGGAGCGGATCGAGCGGGTGCACACGGTCCGGCGGCACACCTGGCTGGCCCCGGAGACGTACGAGCGGTTTACCCAGCACGCGCGCAGCAACGGCCTGACGGTGTCGATGGCCGTCGCCGCCGTCTACGCGGACGTCCTCGCGGCCTGGAGCGAGGAGCCGGAGTTCCTGCTCAACCTGCCGGTGCTGAACCGGGTCCCGGTGCACCCGGATGTCGGCCGGATCGTCGGGGACTTCACCGACCTGCTCCTGCTCCAGGTGGCGCCCGACACGCGCCGCTCCTTCGTCGAGCGCGCCCAAACGGTGCAGGAACAGTACCGTCACGATGCCGCGCACGCGGCGTACGGCGGCACTTCGGTCCTGCGCGACCTGGCCAGGACCACCGCCGGGGCGAACCGGCGGGCGGGCGTCGTGTTCACCAGCGCGCTCAGCCTCGGTGAGCTGTTCGACGGAGCGACCCGTGCGGTGCTCGGCACCCCGGTGTGGATGAGTTCGCAGACTTCGGGCGTGTGGATCGACCTCCAGTTGATCGAGCACGACAACGGCATGATGATCAACTGGGAGACTGCCGAGAACCTCTTCGAGGCCGGTGTTCCCGAGGCGATGTTCGACGCCTTCGTCAACCGGGTGCGGCTGCTCGCCTCGCAGCCCAGCGCCTGGTGGGAGAGCCTGCCGGTGCGACCCCCCGCACCACAGCTCCATGCCCGCCGCAGCGCCAACGACACCCGCGCGGACCTGCCCCGCCGGGCGCTGCACGAGGAGTTCTTCCGGCAGGCGGCCGAGCGCGGTGGGGCGCCGGCGGCGCTCTGGGGGGACGGCCGGGTGCTGACGTACGGGGAGCTCGCCCAACGGGCCCTGCGGCTGGCCCACGTCCTGCGCACCACCGGTGTCACCGCGGGCGACCGGGTCGTGATCACCCTGCCCAAGGGTGTCGAACAGGTGGTCGCGGTGCTGGCGGTGCACGCGCTGGGCGCGGCATACGTGCCGGTGGGGACGGAACAGCCAAAGGCTCGGCGGCGCACCGTGGAGTCGCTGTCCGGCGCCCGGTGCGCGGTGACCGCGGGTCCGGCCCGGGACGCGGCCGACGGCCGGATCCCGTACATCGACGTACGGTGCAGCACCGACCGCGGACTGCCGTCACTCGAGTGTCCGGTGGACTTTTCGCCGGACGCACCCGCCTACGTGATCTTCACGTCCGGCTCGACCGGGGAACCCAAGGGTGTGGAGCTGACCCATGCGGCGGCCCACAACACCGTGGCGGCGCTGAACGAGCGCTACCGGGTGGGCCCCGCCGACCGCACCCTGTGCCTGTCGGCGCTCGACTTCGACCTCTCCGTCTACGACATCTTCGGCCCCCTCAACTGCGGCGGCGCGTTGGTCCTGGTTGATGACGAGGAGCGGCGCTCCGCCGAGACGTGGTTGCGCAGGGCGGCCGAGCACCGGGCCACCGTCCTCAACTGCGTGCCCGCGCTGCTCGACATGGCGCTGACCACGGCCTCGTCGCGACCGGATCCGGGCGGCTGGCCCTTCCGGCTCCAGCTCCTCGGCGGCGACTGGGCGGGGCTCGACCTGCCGGGCCGGGTGCACGCGCTGCGTCCGGACAGCGTCTTCGTGGTCCTGGGCGGCACCACGGAGACCGCGATCCACTCGACCGTCCAGGAGGTCACGGAGGTGGATCCCTCCTGGGCCTCGATTCCGTACAACGTGCCGCTGCCCAATCAGTGCTGCCGAATTGTCGACGAGCACGGCGGCGACCGCCCCGACTGGGTGGCCGGAGAGCTGTGGATCGGCGGGGCCGGACTGGCCCGGGGGTACGTGGGCGCACCGGAGCTGACCGCTGCGAAGTTCGTGGAGGCGGACGGCGCGCGCTGGTACCGCACCGGCGACCGGGCCCGCTACCGGCCCGGTGCCGTGATCGAGTTCCTCGGCCGCGCCGACCTCCAGGTCAAGGTGAACGGCTACCGGATCGAAATCGGCGAGGTGGAAAGCGCGTTGGGCCTGCACCCCGGGGTGCGCAACGCCGTGGTGACGCCGGTCGCCGGGCACGGTGGCGCGCTGTACGCCCTGGTCACTCCGGGCACGGTCGATACCGAGGAGGTGCTGGCCACTGCCGCCCGGCGGGTGCCCGCGTACATGGCCCCGGCCCGGGCGGTGGCCGTCGACGCACTGCCGCTGAGCCGCAACGGCAAGGTCGATCGCGCCGAGGCGGGGCGGCTGCTGGCCGCGATGGTGAGCGAGGGGATGTCCCGCGGCGCTTCGGACGCCCCGCGCGGCGCGGCGGAGGAGACGGTCGCCGCGCTGTGGGCGGACCTTCTGGGATGCGGGCCCCTCGGCCGGAACACAAACTTCTTCCACATCGGCGGCGACAGCCTGCAGGCCGCCCGCCTCCTGGCCGCCCTGCGTCGGCAGGGGTACGAGGCCAGGCTCGGCGACCTGTTCACCCGTCCCACGGTGAGCGGTTTCGCCGAGACGCTGACGCGCACCAAGGCGCAGGTTCCCGGCACGGTTCCGGCCGATCCTGAGCACCGGTACGACCCCTTCCCGCTCACCGACGTGCAGCGCGCCTACTGGCTCGGCCGCGACCCCGACTTCGTCCTCGGCGGCGTCGCCTCCTACTGGTACTGGGAGTTCGAGAGCGACCAGGTCGACCTGGTCCGGCTGGAAGCCGCCTGGAACACGCTGGTGCGACGGCACGAGATGATGCGCGCCGTGCTGGACGGCGAGGGCGGCCAGCGCATCCTGCCCGAGGTACCGCACTACCGGTTCGCGGTCACCCGCACCACCGCGGTCGACCACGAGGAGGCGGTCGCCGCGCTGGGGAACATGGCGCAGCAGGTGCTCGACGTCACCTCCTGGCCGCTGTTCGACGTGCGCGCCGTGCAACGGGACAACGGACGCACGGTGTTCGGGGTGGGCTTCGACTACGTGGTGCTCGACGCGCTGTCGATCATGACCATCTTCACCGAGCTGAACGCGCTGTACGCCGATCCCGGCCGGGAACTCCCGGCACTCGAGCTGTCCTTCCGCGACTACCTGCTCGCCCAGCGGACCGATCCCGCTGCGAAAGCGCGGGACGAGGAGTACTGGCTGAAGGTGATCGAGGAGCTGCCCGCGGCTCCGGCACTGCCCATGGCCCTGGACCCCGAGCACATCGACCGGCCGCGGTTCGTGCGGGACGAGTTCCGCATCGACTCGGCGACATGGGCGAAGCTGCGCCGCCGCACGGCCGACGAGGGGCTGACCGCGTCGACGGTCGTGGCAGCCGCCTTCGCCGAGGTGCTGGCGGCGTGGAGCGCCGAGACCTCACTGACGCTCAACCTGACGGTCTTCGACCGGCAGGACGTGCACCCCCAGGTGAACCAGGTGATCGGCGACTTCACCTCGCTGCTGCTGCTCGGTCACCACAGCCGTCCCGAGGGTTCCTGGGCCGACACCGTGCGCCGGTTGCAGGGACAGGTCTGGGAGGGCATCGAGCACCACAACGTCTCCACCACCTGGGTGCTTCGACAAATGGCCCGGCGCTCCGGGGGCGGACAGATGCTGATGCCGGTGGTGTTCACCTCGACACTCGGGGTGAGCGCGGATTTCAAGGACCTCTCCTTCGGATTCGGCGATCTGCGCCGCGGACTCTCCCAGAGCCCGCAGGTCGCCCTGGACTGCCAGGTGGTGGAGCGCGACGGCGGACTCGCCGTCAACTGGGACCACGTCGAGGGCCTCTACAGTCCCGGGGTGATCCCGGCGGCCTTGGAGGCGATGCGCCGCCTGCTGGTCGCGCTCGCCGACAGCGCCTGGTCCCGCCCGGCCCCGCCGGTCGCCCTTCCCGAGGCGCAGGCGAAGGTCCGCGCCGAGGCGAACGCGACCACCGTGGCCCGGCCCGCCCGTACGCTGCACGAGCCGGTCCTCGACATCGCCCGCCGCACTCCCGGTGCCGTCGCGGTGCGAACGTCGTCCGGTGAGGCCCTGACCTACGCCGAGCTGGCCGACCGGGTTCTCGGTGTCGCCGGACATCTGATGTCGCTCGGGGTGCGGCCGGGCGAGACCGTGGTCGTCTCGCTGCCGAAAGGGCCCGACCAGGCGGTCGCGGTGCTCGGTGTGTTGGCCGCGGGCTGCGCGTACGTACCGGTGGGAGTGGGCCAGCCGGTCGCGCGCCGCAACCGGATCGTGTGGTCCTCCGGGGCGCGCATGGCCCTGGTCGCGGATGGCCCGGAGGCCGATGGGGACTGGGACGAGGCGGTGCGACTGGTGCCGGTGGCCGAGGCGTCGGCGGCCGCACCGCTCGCGGAGCCGGTGCCGGTCGACCCGGGCCGGCTCGCGTACGTCATCTACACCTCGGGCTCCACCGGCGAGCCCAAGGGGGTGGAGATCACCCACGCGGCCGCCGCCAACACCATCGACGACGTCAACGCCCGCTACGGCGTGGGGCCCGCCGACGTGGTCCTGCAGGTCTCCGCACTCGACTTCGACCTGTCCGTCTACGACCTGTTCGGGCTGCTCGCGGTGGGCGGCACCGTGGTGACCCTCACCGAGGACGTCCGGCGGGAGGCGGCCGTCTGGGCCCGGCTCGCCGCCGAGCACAAGGTCACCGTGTGGAACACGGTGCCCACCCTGCTCGACATGCTGCTGGTGGCCTGCGAGTCGGGCGTGAGCCTGCCATGGCTGCGCGTGGCGATCGTCTCCGGCGACTGGGTCGGCCTGGACCTCTGCGACCGGCTGCGGGAGAGCGCCCCGAACACCCTGCTCGTCGCCATGGGCGGTGCCACCGAGGCCTCGATCTGGTCGAACGCCCACGACGTGACCGCAGTCGATCCCGCGTGGGTGTCGATCCCGTACGGGTGTCCGCTGGCCAACCAGCGTTTCCGCGTGGTCGACGCGCACGGCCGGGACCGGCCCGACTTCGTGCCCGGCGAGCTGTGGATCGGCGGGGCCGGAGTGGCGCTCGGCTATCGCGGGGACCCGGACCGCACAGCGGCCTCCTTCGTCGCGGCCGGGGGCGAGAGGTGGTACCGCACCGGCGACCTGGGCCGCTACCACCCGTCGGGGATCCTGGAGTTCCTGGGCCGGCGCGACCATCAGGTGAAGGTGCGCGGGCACCGGATCGAACTCGGCGAGATCGAGACCAGGTTGCGCGAACTGTCCGGTGTCTCGAGCGCGGTGGCATGGGTCGACGTCAGCGCCGGGGTGAATCGCCTGGCCGCGGTCGTCACCCCGGAGCAGGGCACGGATCCCACGCCGGCCGCGGCGGAGGTGCTGGCGGCGCTGGCCGCGCACCTGCCCGCCCACATGCTCCCCGAGCACCTCACCGTCGTCGAGCGGCTGCCGCTGAACGCGAACGCCAAGGTCGACCGCACCGCCGTCGCACAGACGTACGGGCTGCGTCACACGGCACAGGATTCCGCGGCGGACGACCGTCCGCGAGGGGACACCGAACGCGCGGTGGCCGAGGTGTGGGCCGATCTGCTGGAGGCACCCGGGGTGGGCCGCAGCGCCAACTTCTTCGGTCTCGGCGGTGACAGCCTCACCGCCACCCGGATCATCCAGCAGTTCGCCAAGCGCTTCGGCGTGGAGCTCTCGCTGCGCCGGCTCTTCAACCACCCGACCGTCGCCGGGATCGCCGCCGTTCTCGACGCCGAGATCTCCGGCAACCACCCCCGCCAAGCCTCCGTCCGACTGGAAGAAGGTGTCCTGTGACCGCCGCCGACATCATCAGCGAACTCGAACAGGCCGGACTGCACCTGTGGGAGGACGAGGGCAAACTCCGGTTCCGGGGTCCAGAGGGGATCATGACCCCCGAGCGCCGTGTCCTGCTCTCCGGCTGCCGGGAGGACGTGCTCCGGGTGCTGCGCGAGCGCAGCCCGCAGCAGGTGCGGCCCGATCCCGACGCGGCCCACGAGCCGTTCCCCCTCACCGAGGTCCAGTCGGCCTACCTGCTGGGCCGCCGGGGCGCCTTCGAGTACGGCTCGGTGCCCTGTCACGCCTACGGCGAGCTGGAGTTCCCCGCGCTCGACCGGGATCGGCTGCTGCGGGCCTGGCAGCGGGTGGTCGACCGGCACGAGATGCTGCGCGTGGTCATCGACTACGACGGCTACCAGCGGGTGCTGAAGGATCCGCCCGCCCCCGTCATCGGCTGGCACGACACGACCGCACTGCCCGCGGCAGCGGGCGAGGAGACGCTGCGCGAGGTCCGCGGCCGGCTCTCCGCGGAGTCCAAGGATGTCACCGCGTGCCCGCTGTACTCGCTGGAGGTCACCGAGTTCGCCGATCGGGCAGTCCTGCACTTCTCCATCGACTTCCTGATCGCGGACTACGTGAGCATCTACCGGCTGCTGGACGAGTTCGGCACGTTCTACGAGGACCCCGACGCCACTCTCGCGGCCCCCGCGATCTCGTTCCGCGACTATCTGCGGGCGGAACGGGCGGTGCGCCAGGGGCCCGCGTACGAGCGCGACCGCGACTACTGGACGGCGCGCCTGGACAGGCTGCCACCCGCCCCCGAGCTGCCGTTGATCGACCGGCCCAGCCGACACGGTGCGGCCGGTTTCACTCGGCGCGAACTGCGGCTCGAGCCCGCGCCGTGGTCGGCGCTCAAGACCCGCGCCGGAAAACAGCAGGTCTCCGCGTCGACGGCCGTGATGGCCGCGTACGCCGAGGTGATCGGCCGCTGGAGCCGCAGCCCCAGGTTCACGCTCGACGTGACGGTGCTCAGCCGGCTGCCACTGCACCCGGACGTGGGCGACATCGTGGGCGACTTCACCTCCGTCGAGCTGTTGGCCGTCGACGGCGGCTGCGCCGACACCTTCGCCGGACGGGCCCGCAGGGCGGGCGAGCAGCTCTTCGAGGACCTCGACCACCGGCTGTTCTCGGGCGTGGAGGTGTTGCGCGAGCTGACCCGCCGCCGGGGCCGGCAGGGTTCGATGATGCCGGTGGTGTTCACCAGCGCCATCGGACTCTCCGACGGGCTCGCCCCCCAGGGCATGATGCGCTCCCAGATCCGCAACGGCATCAGTCAGACGCCGCAGGTCTGGGTGGACTGCCAGGCGATGGAGGCCGGCGGGGCACTGCTCGTCAACTGGGACGTGCGGGACGACACCGTGCCCCAGCCGGTCCTCGACGACATGTTCGCCGCGTTCCGCGACCTCCTGCACCGGCTCGCCGACGGGGACGAGGCGTGGGAGGGCGACCCGCTCGCCTTGCCCGCCCACCAGGCGCAGCGGCGCGCGGCGGCCAACGACACGGCCCGGCCCGTGAGCGACGCGCCGCTGCACCGGGCGCTGCTCGACGCGGCACGCCGGTGCCCGGACGCGACGGCCCTCATCGACCACCGCGGAAGCGTGGACTACGCGACTCTGGCCGGCCGGGCCGCCGCCGTGGCCGCCGCGCTCACCGCACAGGGCCACCGGCCGCGCCGGCGGGTGGCGGTGGTGCTGGAGAAGGGCTGGGAGCAGATCGCCGGGGCGCTCGGGGTGCTGCTGGCCGGGGGCACGTACGTCCCGGTCGAGGCGGGCCAGCCCGATGCCCGGCGCAACAAAATCATCGACTCCGCCGGGATCGGTCTGGTGGTCGCGCACAGCACGGTCGGCGGCGCGCTGCCCGCAGGAGTCGGACGCATCGACGTGGACCGACTGTCCACGGCCGCTCTCGACGAGGTTCCGGTCTCCCCGGACGACTCGGCGTACGTCATCTTCACCTCGGGCTCGACCGGCGAGCCGAAGGGCGTGGAGATCAGTCACCGCGCGGCGGTCAACACCCTGGACGACGTGTGCCGGAGGTTCGGGATCGGCAGGGACGACGTCGCGCTGGGGCTGTCGAGCCCGGGCTTCGACCTGTCGGTCTTCGACGTCTTCGGCGTCCTCGGCCGGGGCGGCACACTCGTGCTCCCCGCCCCGGAGCGGCGCAGCGACCCTTCGCACTGGGCCGAGCTGATCACCGGGCACGGAGTGACGGTGCTGAACACGGTGCCCGCCCAGATGATGCTGTTGGAGGAGTACCTGCGTGGTGAGGGCCGCAGCTGCGGAAGCGTGCGTCTCGGCATGATGTCGGGCGACTGGATACCCGTGACGCTCCCCGACGCCGTCCGCGCACGGCTCCCCCGGGCGGAGCTGTACAGTCTCGGCGGCGCCACCGAGGCGTCGATCTGGTCGATCTTCCACCCGATCGGCGAGGTCGACACGGCGGCTCCGAGCATCCCGTACGGCACTCCGCTGGAGAACCAGCGCTTCCACGTGCTCGACGCGTTCCTGCGGCCCGGCCCCGACCTCGTCGTGGGCGACCTATACATCGCCGGCGCCGGCCTCGCAAAAGGCTATCTGGGCGACCCGGAGAAGACCGAGGCGAGCTTCTTCGCGCTGCCCGATGGCGAGCGGGTGTACCGTACCGGCGACCTCGCCCGCTATCTGCCCGACGGCACCCTGGAGTTCATCGGCCGCGACGACCGGCAGGTCAAGATCCGCGGCCACCGTATCGAACTGGCCGAGGTGGAGTCGGCCCTGGCCGTCGATCCGCAGGTCGACGCGGTGGCGGTCACCACGCAGGGCGAGCGCAACGACCGCAGGCTGATCGCCTTCGTCTCGCCCTCGCCCGCAGACCCGGCCGACCACGCCGTGGACGCGGCCCTGGTGCCCGAGGTGCTCGCGGCGGCCGAGGAGATCCGCGACGGGGTGGACATCGCGAAAGTGGTCGAGTTCGCGGCCGTGCTCGACGACGCGGCACTGCGCCGCATGGTCGACGTCCTGCGCCGGGAGGGCGTGTGGCCGAACGCCGCCACGCGTCACAGCACCTCCGAGATCATGCGGCTGGCCAAGGTGGTGCCCAAGCACGAGCGACTGGTGCGCCGCTGGCTGGCCGCCTGCGTGGAAAACGGCTACCTGGACCGGGCCGCGGACGGCACCTTCGGTTGTCTGCGCCTGGTCACCCCCGAGGACGTCGAGCAGGCGTGGGCCGAGGTCGACCGGCTGCTGCCGGAGGCCAACGACCGCCCCGAGCTGGTGAACTACTTCAAACTCGCCGCCGCCCACCTGCCGGAGCTGATGCGCGACGAGCGGGACCCGCTGCGGATGCTGTTTCCCGAGGGTGACCTGAGCATCCACGAGGCCGCATACATGGAGGGCTTCCTCTCCTGCTACCTCAACAGGCTGGCCACCTCCACCGTGCTGGGCGTGGCCCGGCGCAACACCTCCGGCCGTCCGCTGCGGGTGCTGGAGGTCGGCGCGGGTGTCGGCGGCACCAGTGTCGACACCATTCCGGCGCTGGACGGCGAGAACGTCCACTACACCTTCAGCGACGTGTCGCAGTTCTTCCTGAACAAGGCCGGTGAGAGGTTCGCCGAACACCCCTGGGTGGACTACGCGCTGTTCGACTTCAACGAGCCGTACCGCGAACAGGGCGTCAGGCCGAACTCGGTGGACGTGATCCTGTGTGGCAACGTCATGCACTATGCGAAGGACGCCCGCGCGGTCCTGCGCCGGGTGCGCGAGGTGCTGGTGCCCGGCGGATGGCTGGTCTTCATCGAGACGACCCGCGACAACTACCAGATCCTCACCTCGATGGAGTTCCTCTTCGACGCCACCGCCGGGGACTTCCAGGACGTGCGCCACGGCAAGGACCAGACCTTCATCGGCCGCGGGCAGTGGTACGAACTGCTGGCCGAGGCCGGGGCCGACCTGGAGCTGTGCGTCCCGGCGCCCGAGGACGAGCTGGCCCGCATCGGGATGCACGTCTTCGCGGCGCGCTTCAAGACCGACCGGGAGCCGCTCGACACCGAGGAGCTGACCCGGCGGCTCGCCGAGCGGCTCCCGGCGGAGATGATCCCGTCGCGCTTCGAGGTGCTGGACGCGCTGCCGCTGACGGACAACGGCAAGGTCGACCGCGCCGCCCTGGCCCGGTGGGCCGAGGAGCACCGTGCGGCGGGCGCCGCGGTCGCCGAGGAGAGCGTGCGCGAGGCCGGCGAACTGGAGTGGGGCGTCGCCGCAGTGTACGCGGAGGTACTGCGCGAGTCGGAGGTGTCGCTCGACACGAACTTCTACGCGCTGGGTGGGGATTCGCTGCTCGCCGCCCAGCTCGTCACGGCGCTGCGCGAGCAGGTACCGGCCGCGGCCGAGGTCTTCTTCGACGAGCTGCTGCGCGAGCTGCTGGGCGGCGCGTCGGTGCGCGAGCTGTCCGCGTTCCTCCAGCAGGGGCAGGGCGTGTCCGAGGAGAGCGGGGCCGGTGACGAGTTGGCGCTGATCGGGACGGCGGACGCTCTCGGCAACCCGGTGCACGTCCTGGTCGGCGACGGCCTGGGCGGCCACGCGGAGCGGCTCGCCGACGGCCTCGGGAGGCTCGACCCGGTGGTGGTGGTGCCGCCGGTGCGGGTGGCCGAGGGACAGAGCCTGGACGACGTGGCGCAGGAGATCGTGGCGCGGGTACGGGCGTTGAGCCCGGGTCCGTTCCATCTGGTCGGCGCGCACAGCGGGGGTGTGCTGGCGCTCGCCGTCGCCCAGCAGCTGGCCGAGCTCGGCGCCCCGGTGTGCGGGCTGACCGTGCTGAGCAGCTACCCGCTGCCCGCCACTGTGCGCGACGAGGTCCTCGAAGAGGCGTTGCTCTGCCTGGACCGCGGGCAGGACCCGGCCGCCTTGGGCTACCCGGACGCCCCCGCACTCGGGTCGGCGCTCGCCGCGCTCGCCCCCGCCGGTGACGTACCGCCCGGTGCGCTGGCCGCGCTGGGGGACCGGAGCGAGCCGGAGCTGCGAGCCGTGGGCGAGACGGCCGCCGCGCTCGGCGCGCTCCCGCGCGAGGAGCGGCAGGCCGAGCTCGCCGGGGCTCTGGGGCTGGGCGCGGGCAAACTCGCCGAACTCCTGGCGCGGGGACGGGCGCTGGCGGCCTGCGTCGCCGCCCACGAGCCCGGTCTGTACACCGGGGAGGCCCGGCTGCTGGTGCATGAGGAGGAGTCCCCGGTCTGGCCCGCCATGGCCGCCGACATGACCGCACTGTGGGAGTCGGTCTGCGTGGGCGGTCTCCTGCGACAGACCGTGCCGGGCGACCACTTCACCTGCCGTGAGCTGGTCACCTCCGATGTGATCGACCTGCCCGATGAGGAGAACGCGTGAGCGAGCACAGCACCCCGTCGGTCGCAGTGGTCGGCGCCTACGGCGCCGTCGGCGAGGCCGCCGTACGGGCCATCGCCGACCGCCTTCCCGACGCCGTCGTACGGCTCGGCGGGCGCGACCGCGCCCGGGCGGAGACCCTGCTGGCCAAATCCGGTCTGCGCGGCGAGGCGGTCGAGGTGGACCTGTACGACGGCCGGTCGCTGGCCCGGTTCTGCAGCGGCGCGCGTGTCGTCCTCAACTGTGCGGGCCCGTCCTACCAGGTCCTCGACCGGGTGGCCTGGGCCGCGGCGGCGGCCGACGCCGACTATGTCGACCCGGGTGGCGACGAGCCGCTGCTGGAGGCACTGACCCGGCCGGGCACCTTCACCGGTACCGCCGTCATCACGGCGGGCATGCAGCCGGGCCTGACCGGTCTACTCCCCCGCCACCTGTGCTCCACCATGAGCCGCCCGCAACGGCTGACGGCCTACGTCGGCACGATGGACCGGCTCACCCCGGCCGGAGCCGCCGACTACCTGCTGTCCATGGGAGGTGCGTACGGGGAAGCCCGCGGCGCGATCAGGGGCGGCATCCGCGTGGAGCGCGAGCTGGAGCCGCGTACCGGCGTCAAACTGCCCTACGCGCACAACCGGGTGGACGTCTACCCGTACCTGAGTTTCGAGTCCGCGCGGCTCCCCGAGGTCACCGGGCTCACGGAGATCGACTGGTACAACGTCTTCGACGGCGGCGCGCACATGATGAACTGCCTGAGCAGACTCCAGGGGGCGATGCGCGGCGAGTCCGCTCTCGCCGAGGCGGCCGAGGAGCTCACCCGTGCCGCGGCGCTCGACCTGTTCGGCAGGGACCCGTTCCAGCTCATGCTGTTCGAGGTCACCGGCACCGACGGCACCGGACGCCCGGCCACCCGCAGTCTGGCTCTGCGCGCCGGCGACACGTACGCCCTGACCGGCCTCGCCGGTGCGCTGGCCGTGCTGACAGTGCTGGACGGCGGGACAGGCCCAGGGGTGCACTTCGGCTCCGACGTACTCGACGCCGAGACCGTGCTCGCCGCTCTGCGGACCGACCCCGCGGTCGGGCTGCTGGAGGTCACCGACCGGCCGATCCTCGCGGCCCGTGCCATGGAGGAGGGCGAACTGTGACCCGTCCACGCGTCCTGGTGGCCGGCACCGGCTTCGGCCGTGTCTACCTGGCTGCCTTCGAGCGGGCGGACTTCGGTTTCGAGCTGGCCGGGATCCTCGCGTCCGGCAGTGCCCGCAGCCGTGCCTGCGCCGCGCACCACGACGTACCGCTGTGGTCCACGGTCGAGGAGGTGCCCGACGACGTCGACCTGGCCTGCGTGGTCGTCGGCGGGGTGATGAACGGCGGCCCCGGACCCAAACTCTCGCAGGCGCTGATGCGCCGTGGCGTGCACGTGCTGCAGGAGCACCCTCTGCACCCGGACGAGTTGGTGGCGTGCCTGCGCGCTGCCACCGAGTCCGGGGTGGTGTTCCGGCTGAACACGCATTATCCGCACGTGGAGCCGGTGCGCCGCTTCATCGGCGCCGCCCGCGTCCTGGTGGCCCGGCAGCAGCCGCTGTTCCTCGACGTGACCTGCGCCTTCCAGGTGCTCTATACGATCTTCGACATCCTGGGCCGGGCACTCGGGTCGATCCGCCCGCACAGCATCGACGGGGTGCTCGCGGAGGCACCGGAGGTACCATACCGGAGCCTGACCGGCCGCTTTGCCGGTGTTCCGATGTCCTTCCGGCTGCAGAACGAGCTGGTGCCCTCCGACCCCGACAACTACAGCCACCTCTTCCACCGCATCACCCTGGGCACGGACGGGGGGCACCTCACCCTGATCAACACACACGGCCCGGTGCAGTGGAGCATGCGCCCCCACATGCCGGGCGACATGAGGGAGCTGGTGCGCTTCGGCGACTCCGCCGCCCCGCACCTCATGGTGCCGAGCGTGGAGCACCTGGGTCCGGCGCCGGGCGCCTCGTACAGCGAGGTGCTGCGCGAACTGTGGCCGCACGCCACGGCACGGGCCATCACCACGGCCTGGGACGAGGTCCAATCGGGCGCCGACAGCCGGGGGCACGTGCAGTACCACGTGGCCCTGGCGAAGCTGGCGATGCGCGTGAGTGAGGCCTGTGGGCCGGTACGGCTGCGCCACCCGAAGGCGCCGCCGGAACTCCTCGTCGCCTCGGATCTGCTGGAGGTCCCGGCATGAGCACCGATGTCCCGAACCCGTGGCTGCGCGGCTACTTCCCCCGGCCCGAGGCCGTGCGGCGCCTGGTGTTCTTCCCCCACGGCGGCGGCGCGGCGAGCTTCTACCGCCCGCTGGTGCGCGACCTGCCCGAGGGCGTCGAGGGCATGGTGGTGCAGTACCCCGGCAGGGAGGACCGCATCGGCGAGCCCTGCTGCACCGACATGCCCGGCCTCGTGGAGCCGCTGGCCAAGGCGCTGACCCAACTGGACGACAAGCCCGTGTGGTTCTTCGGGCACAGCATGGGCGCCTCCGTCGCGCACGAGGTCACCCGGCTCCTCGGCACGGCGGGCGAGGCGCTCCCGGAGCGGCTGATCGTCTCCGGTCGTCCGGGACCTTCCCGGCAGCGCCCGGACGACAAACACCTGGACGACGAGCAGCTGTGGGCCGACGTGTGCCGACTCGGCGGCACTGACGCACAGTTGCTCCAGATGGAGGGCCTGCGCGAGATAACGCTGCCGATGCTCCGCGCGGACTACCACCTGGTGGGCACCTACCGTCCCGGGACCGGCCGCGACATCTCGGTGCCGGTGAGCGTCTGTTACGGCACCGAGGACCCCGAGGTCGACGCGGCGGGCGCGGCGGCCTGGGCGGAGGCCACCTCGGCGCAGACCGAACTGAGCGCGTTCCCGGGCGGCCATTTCTATCTGCGCGGGCCCGCCCTCGACGAGTTGACGCACTGGCTGGCCCGACGGCTGCACGGCGGCCCCCAACACGCCCACACCGACCCCGCGGGAGGGAACCGAGGATGATCGTACGACCGGTCGTGGAGAAGTACGCCGAGGAGGTCTCCTCCCCCGCGCCGTCCTGGCTGGCCGCCCTGGTCGCCGACACCGAGGCCGAGACGGACCTGCCGGCCATGATGGTGGGGAGTCTGGAGGGGGAGTTCCTGGCCGCTGTGGTGTTCGCCCTGCGGCCCCGCCGCATCCTGGAGATCGGTACCTTCACCGGCTACTCCGCGCTCTGCATGGCCCGGGCGATGCCGGAGGGCTGCGAACTCCACACCTGTGAACTGAACCCGCTGCACGTCTCGATCGCGCGCAAGCACTTCGCGGCCTCGCCCTGGGCGGAGAGCATCCACCTCTGGGAGGGACCGGCCCTGACGTCGATCGGGGACCTGCCCGGCCCCTTCGACCTGGTCTTCGTCGACGCCGACAAGCCCGGGTACATCGACTACTACGAGGCGGTGCTGCCGAAGCTGTCCCCACACGGCCTGCTCCTGGCCGACAACGTCCTGCAGTTCGGAGGCGTCGCCAACGAACGGGACCAGCAGCCCGACACCGTCGCGATGCGCGCGTTCAACGCGCATGTCGCGGCCGACCCTCGGGTGCGGCAGAGCGTGCTCACCGTGCGCGAGGGTGTGAGCGTCATCCGGCGGGTCGGCTGAACGGACCCGCGCGCACGTGACGGTGCCCGGACCTCGTGCAGGGGTCCGGGCACCGTCGTGCGCGGCAGGCCCGCCCGCATCCCGCAGGCAGGCCCGCCTGGATCAGGTCGCCGGCTTGATGTTGTTGTTCGTGTGGAAGAAGTTCTCGGGATCGTAGACGGCCTTGATTCGGGTCAACCGCTCGTAGTTGGAGCCGTAGGCGTCCTCGATGCGCTCGGCGGAGTCCGCGCCCAGGTGGTTGGCGTAGACCGCGCCGGTGGTGTACGGCAGGAGTTCGGAGTACACCTTCTCGGTCCACTCGACGGCCTCCTCGTCCTTGGCCGGGTCGGTCCAGGAGGTAAGGATGCTGGTCAGGTAGCCCTCGCGGTGCAGGAAGGGGGTCTCGGACGCCGGTACGTTCGACATGACACCGCCCATCAGACCGCCGCCGACCAAGCTCCGTTCGGACGGGGCGTTGACGAACCCGTCGGCGAGGATCTGCAGCGGCTCGTCGCGCAGTTCGGGCAGCAGGAACGAGCGCGGGTAGTACCGGTGACCGGCGACGGTGTTCTCGTCGAGCATCCGCTGCACGGCCACGTACGGCATCAGGCCGCAGTGGTCGAGGAGCGCACCGGTGCCGAGGCCGCGCATCCGGTCGACCAGGTCCTCGGTGGAGTCGTCGGGAGCGGCGTGCACGAAGCCCAGGCCGATCGCCGGCGCACCGCCCGGGGCGGTGAGGAAGGCGAAGGAGGTGGTCAGCTCGTCGGGGGCGGTCCGGTTGAACTCGTCGAGCCGCCGGGCCACGTCCACCGTCTGGTCGATGGGGAATGCGAGTAGCCCCGCCATGCAGTCGCCCTGCGGGTGAAGGTCGAACTCGAAGCGGGTGGCCACGCCGTAGTTGCCGCCGCCGCCCCGGATCGCCCAGAACAGGTCGGGGTGGTCCTGCGCGGTGGTGGTCACCAGCTCACCGCTGGCGAGCACGATGTCGGCGGAGACCAGGTTGTCCACGAGTAGACCCCGGTAGCGGGCGAGCCAGCCGAGGCCGCCGCCCAGAGTGAGGCCGCCGATACCGATGTACGACTCCTGAGAGCCGGTGACGGCGAGCCCGAAGCCGGTGGTCTCGGCATCGACGTCGCCCTGCTCCAGGCCGGGCTGGACGACCAGGCGGCGCTTGGCCGGGTCGACCCGGATGCCGCGCAGCCGGGAGGTGTCGAGCAGTAGTCCGCCCTCGACGGTGCCGGTGCCGGCGAAGCAGTGGCCGCCGCCCTTGACGGCCAGCTCGATGTCGTTCTCACGCGCGAAGCTGACGACCCTGACGACGTCGGATGCGCCGTCCACCTGGACGATCGCCCCGGGATTCTTCTGGAAGTAGCCGTTCCAGATCTGCTTGCGCTCGTCGTAGTCGGCGTCCTGCGCGGTGATGGTCCGTCCCCTGATCGCCTCACCCAGCTCCGCGAGCCTGGATTCCGGGATGGCCGTACCGGTCGCGGTGACGAGTCCCACGTCAGTCCTCCTTCGGGGTTGGCGAGTTCGGCCGGCGCGCCCTCACGCGCAAGAAGGCCGATGCGGGGAGAACGTACGGCCACCCAAGGATCCGCGACGCGGGGGTGAAAGAGGGCGGAAAGGCCCCCGGGGCGGCGGGGAGCGCTGGTTACGCTGGCGCACATGTCTGCACTCCGCGCGATGCCGCTGCTCACGGTGAGCGATCTCGATTCCGCAGTGGAAGCCTATGTCCGGATCACCGGAATGGAAATGATTATGAATCACGGCTGGATCGTCACCCTCGCTCCGCCGGCCGACCACTCCGTGCAGGTCAGCCTGATCACCAAGGACCCCACCGGGCCGGTGAACCCGGTGGCCTCCATCGAGGTGGAGGACCTGGACGCGGCTCTCGCGGGGGCTCGTGCCGCCGGCCTGGAGATCCTGTACGGACCCGATGACGAGGAGTGGGGCGTACGGCGCTTCTTCTATCGGGACCACGACGGCAACGTCGTCAACGTTCTCGCCCACCTCTGACCGCCATGGCTCCCGCCTTCCGCAACCCCTCCCCCGCCCGGCGGGGGCAGCCGGCCGCGCCCGCGGCGGACTCCACGCAGGCGTTCTCCCTGCGGCTGTTCGGCGCCGGGCTCGCCTCGGCCGAACTGATGACCTGCTACCTGGGCCTGGAACTGGGCCTGTACGAAGCCCTGCGCCGCACCGGCCCCGCCACAGCCGCACGGGTGGCGAAGGAGAGCGGCCTCGACGCCCGGATGGTGCGGGAGTGGCTGGAACAGCAGACCTGCGCCGGTGTGCTGACCGTCGACGCACCCGGCGCACAGCCGGAGACCCGGCGTTTCACGCTGCCGTCCGCCCACGCGGAAGCGCTACTCGACGCCGACAGCCCGAACTGGATCGCCCCGCTGGTCGTGATGCCCATCGGCGGCATGGCGGCCGTGCTGCCGCAGCTGGTGGACGCCTACCGCGATCGTCGGGGCCTTCCGTACGCGGCCTACGGCGAGGCCCTGCGCGGGGGGCAGGCGGGCCTCAACCGCGGTGTCTTCGAGCACCACCTCCCCGGCTGGATCAGCCGCCACCTGCCCGACATCGACGCCCGGCTGCGGGTACCGGGGAGCAGCATCGCCGACGTGGCGTGCGGTTCCGGCCTCTCCACTCTGGCGCTGGCCCGGATGTTCCCCGACGCCGAGGTGCACGGGGTCGACCTGGACGAGGCGTCGATCAGGGACGCCGAGGCGAACCTCGCCGGCGCCGATCCCGCGGAGGGGTTGAGCGACCGGGTCCGCTTCCGTACCGGGGACGCCGGTGAGGCCGGGGGAGCCGAGTCGGCGGGGCACACCCTGGTGTGCGTGTTCGACGCCCTCCACGACATGTCGGCGCCGGTGGACGTGCTCCGGGCCTGCCGTCGGCTGATGGCGCCCGGGGGTGCGGTGCTGCTGATGGAGCCGTCCGTCGGTGAGCGGTTCACCCCGGCGGCGCCGGACAGCGAGCGCTTCCACTACGCGGTCAGCGTGCTGCACTGTCTGCCGGTCGGGATGAGCCGGACGCCGAGCGCGGCCACGGGCACGGTGATGCGGCCGGACACCGTGCGCGGGTATGCCGCCGAGGCGGGCCTGGACACCCGGGTGATCGACGTGGGGCACCCGTTCCACCGGCTGTACCGGCTCACGGCCCGACCATAGGGGGGTCGGCGACGCTCCCGGCCTCTCGCGGAGGCCGGGAACGTCGCGTGCAGGGGAGATGTCAGCTCTCTCCCCCACCGTCCGCGGAGAGCCGGCGCGAGCCGCGCGGGGTGCCGACCTTGCCCGAGCGCAGGTAATCGGCGACCAGCGCGTTGACCTCGGTGGGCTTCTCCAGCAGGGAGGCGTGCCCGCAATTGCGTATCTCGGTGTAGTCGGCGGTGGGGATCAGGTCCGCCAGCTCCCGCGACAGGTGCCGGGGCGCGATGATGTCGTGCTCCATGCCCACGACGAGCAACGGCACCCGGACCGCGGCCACTTCCTCGTCGCCGGGCCGGAATGCGGTGCTCGCCTCGGCGTGCCCGATGGCGCCGTGTCCGCCCGACTCCGCGAGACCCGCCAGCCCGTCCAGGTAGGGCGCGATGAACTGGTCGCGGTTGAGCGCCCGCGGCCCGAACAGGTACATCGCCCGGAAGGCTCCCTCCAGCAGAGCCGGCACCTTGTGCCCGTTCTTGAGCCGTTCCACCGCCTCGGCCTGAATGGCCTGCTGCAGTTTGCCCGGCTTCCACGGGACCCCGATGAGCGCTGCGCGCTCGATCAACTCGGGGCGCTTCATCGCCAGCTCCAGCAGGATCATCGCGCCCACCGAGTAGCCGATGTAGCTGCAAGGCCCCAGCTCCAGCGCCTCGTTGAGCGCGGCCAGGTCCTGCCCGAGCAGTTCCACGGTGTACGGCGGAGGGGTCTCCTCCGAGGGGTGCACACCGCGCAGGTCGAAGGTGACGACGCGGTATCCGGCCTTCGTCAGCTGCGGCACCTGCATGGTCTCGAACAGGGATGCCTGGTGCTGTCCGGGCACGAGTACGACCACGGGGCCGTCCTCGGGGCCGTAGGTGCTGTAGCTCAGCGTGACGTCCGTGGATAGGGTGATCTTCATGGTGTTCCCTTCTGTGGGCGCTCAGCCGGTGACCAGGCGCTCGAAGTCCTGACGGTTGGGTCCGACGTGTTCGCGCCGGAGATCGGGGTGCTCGCGCAGGAACGCGAGCACCCGGCGGGCCACCTTGCGGTCCCGCATCAGCTCGGCCGGGGTGAGCAGCATGTGGTAGACGCGCTCGGCGACGACGCGCACGTGCGCGTCCTCCTCGCGCAGGACGGCGAGGGCGGTGAGGACGCGGGCGGTCAGCGAGTCGTGGTGCGCTCCGCCCGCGAGTTCGGCGAGCCTGGCGGCGTCGGTGGCGACCTGCTGCTCGAACCACAGCCCCAGGCACTGTTCGGTGACCTCGTGAGTCTCCAGGGCCCAGTCCGGCGGGGCCTGGTCGAGGCGGCCGAGCCGGTCGGCGACGGTCCTGGCATGCGCCAGGGCGAGGGACACGCCGCGTCCGAAGGTGGGGTTGGTCTGTACACAGGCATCGCCCACCAGCGCGTACCCGGTGACCAACGGGGCTCCGTCCGCGACCAGTGACCGGCGGCGGTTCTCCAGACCGGCCATCGGCATCGGATCGCCGACCGGCGTCGCCCCGTCGAGCCAGTCGCGCACCGGAGCCACGCTGGCCAGGAACCGCAGGTAGACCGAGCGATCCAGCAGCCGGGTCCGTACGGGATCGCGGGAGGAGACGGTGGTCGACATGTGGAAGCGGCCGTTGTCGCCGGGGAAGGCCAGCACGGTGGCGAAGTCGAGCTCGTGCACAACCGGGGCCCGCAGGGACGGGAACCGGCCGCCCGCGTCCAGCGCGAACTCCTGGGCGATGTAGGAGAACCCGCACGACTGGACCGTCTCCCGGGGAGGGGCGCCACCGATCGCGGTGAGCCAGGCGGCCACCGAGGACCTGCGGCCGGTGGCGTCCAGCACCACGTCGGCGGCCAGGTCTCCGCCTCCCGCGAGGCGCACCCCGTGCACATGGGGACCACCGTGCGGCGTCCCGGCGCTCAGCAGACCGGTGACCCTGTCGTGCAGCAGCGTGACCGAGGGGTCGGCGGCGGCACGACGGCGCAACGCGGCCTCGAAGACCAGCCGGCGGCTGAGCAGGCCGAGGTCGTCGCCGCCCGTCTCCAGGGGCACGGCGACCGCACCACGGCCGGTCAGCTCCGCCAGCGCTTCGGGGCACTCCTCGCGCAACACCCCGATGCCCAGCCCCAGCAGGGCGTGCCCTTGGCGGGCGTGCGGCACGCCGCGCCGCTCCCAGTCTGCCACCTCGGTGTGGGCCCCGCCCTCGGGGGGCGGGCCGTCCCGTTCGACGAGCGTCACCCGGTGTCCGCGGCGGGCTGCGAAGGCCGCGAGGCCGAGACCGGCCACTCCCCCGCCCAGTACGACGATGTCCGCCACGATCAGCCGCGCTTTACGAGCATCGCGAAGCGGCGCGTGGCGACGGCCGTGCACACCGCCGTGACGCCCACGGTCCAGGCGGCGGTCCCGAGTACCGGTGCGGTCAGCGCGCCCTGGTGGGAGAGTCCGGCCAGTGCATCGGTCGCCAGCGAGACGGGGTTGGCGCTCACCACCGGTCGGATCCAGCCCGGAAACGCCTCCAGCGGCACGTAACCGGTGGACATCAGCGTCAGGACGAGCGTGGGCATCTGCACGTAGCGCACGATGACGCCGGGGTGCTGGGCGACGAGGGCGACGGCGACGGCCAGCGCGCTGCACATCATCCCGAACAGCGCCACGATCCCGAAGAAGCCGAGTACCGCCAGCGGCCCCTGGGAGAAGCGGAAGCCGACCGCGTGTGCGACGAGCGTGACCAGGACGGCCACCCCCATGATCCGTACGAAGTCGCCGCCGATCCGCCCGAGGACGTACGCCCGCATGTCCAGCGGCATCGCCCGCAGCCGGTTGAACACCCCGCTGCGGATGTCGCTCCACAGGGCGATCGCCGTGGTGAGGACCGAGGAGAACGCCGTGGTGAGCACGATCAGCGGGGCGAGCCGCCGCACGTAGTCGACGTCCTGGGTGTCACGCACCAGCACGCTGAAGGCGGCCAGCAGCATGAAGAGCTGAAGCAGCGGAAAAGCGATGGTGACAATGATCATCATCCGGTTCCGGACGAACTGGCGGAGCACCCGTCCGGCGATGACGGCGGAGGCTCCGGCCAGAGTGGCCGGGTCGGGCGAGAAGGACGGCGGCACCGGCGGTGCTGCCGTCCCCGGTGACTGCGCGGTCATCGGATGGCCACCTTCCTGAAGGCGACGGTCGTGGTCCGGGAGAAGAGGGCGAGAAGACCCACCACCCACGCGAGGCCGGGCAGTGTCGCGCCCCAGGTGAGTTCGGTGGTCGACAGGGCGCGCAGCGCGTCGATCACTGCGGACACCGGGGAGGCCGCGACGACCGGCTGGAGCCAGCCGGGGAAGAGGTCCGCCTCGACGAAACCGGTGGAGAGCACCAGCAGCGGCAGGTACGGCAGATGGAGCGCCGCGCTGAGCGCCTCCAGGTTGCGCAGGCGCAGCGCGATGGTGGCCGTGGCCAGCGACAGGGCCACGGTGAACGCCACGGCGAACACCACGAAGCCCAGTGCGGCGAGCGCTCCGTGGTCGAAGCGGAAGCCCGCCAGATGCCCGGCGAGCACGATGGCGACGCTGGACAGGAGACCTTGCAGAGCCACCACGGCCAGATGCGCCAGACCCATCGCGCGCATGTCGACCGGGCTCGTCAGCAGGCGGGAGAAAACGCCGCTGGAGCGGTCGGCGGCCAAGTCGGTGGCGCTCCCGATGGCCACGAACATCAGGGCCTGGACCATGACGGTGGGGGTAACGAAGCGGCCGAAGTCGATGCCCCGCTCGTCCAGCATTCCGGCGAAGGTGCAGTAGAAGATGGCGAAGAAGAGCAGCGGTTGCACCACGGTGGCCACCAGGCCGCCCCGGGAGAACGAGCGCCCCCGCAACCGGTCGAAGAGCACCTGGAAGTCGTGCTGCCAGCCGGCCGGGCGGCCCGGGGGCGCCGGTGCGCCGGGCGGCGCCGGTGCGCCGGACGTGGTGCTCATCGGGCGCCCTCCTTCTCCATCGGCTCGGTGAGTGCGAAGAAGACCTCGTCGAGTGTCGGTTTGGTCACCTCGATGTCCACGATCCGCAGCCCTTTGCCGTCCAGCCGGCCGAGCACCGCGCCGACGTCCTCGGGGCGCGCCATGGGCACGGCGACCTTGTGGCCCTCAGCCGTCACGCCGGGGAGGTCGCCGAGGGCCTGGCGGGCCGCCGCGGTGTCGGCGGCCCCGGTCAGGGTGAGGCGGCACATGAGGCCGCCCACGTCGAGCTTGAGTTCGTCCGAGGAGCCGTCCGCCAGGACCCGCCCCTTGTCGATGACGACGATGCGGTCTGCGAGTTGGTCGGCCTCCTCCAGGTACTGCGTGGTGAGCAGGACGGCGACCCCCCGTGCGGCCTCGGCCCTGACCATGTCCCACAGGAGTTTGCGGCTGCGTGGGTCGAGGC
This sequence comes from Streptomyces sp. ST2-7A, assembly GCF_021390475.1. Classification (GTDB taxonomy): domain Bacteria; phylum Actinomycetota; class Actinomycetes; order Streptomycetales; family Streptomycetaceae; genus Streptomyces. The sequence continues at coordinate 167,269 of NZ_JAJUWS010000005.1, read as the reverse complement.
CGGTGGTCGGTTCGTCCAGCACCAGCACCGGCCGCGGGACCACCAGGCTCACCGCGAGGTCGAGGCGGCGGCGCATGCCGCCGGAGAGGTGGCCGACGGGGGTGTACGCCGCTTCGCCCAGCTCGAAACGCTCCAGCATCTCCCCCGCCCGCTGCCGGGCCTCGCCCCTGCAGAGGCCCAGGAGCCGGCCGAAGAACACCAGGTTCTCGCGCGGGCTGATCTGTTCGTCGAGGGCGGCGAACTGCCCGGTGACGGCGATGTTGGCACGTACCAGGGACGGGGCGGTCCCGGGGTCGTGGCCCAGGACGCGGATGGTGCCGCTGTCGGGCTGCAGCAGCGTGGTCAGGCAGTTGATGAGGGTAGTCTTGCCCGCTCCGTTGGGGCCGAGCAGGCCCACCACGGTTCCGGCCGGTATCCGCAGCGACACCCGGTCGAGCGCGGTCTTCTCGCCGAATCGCTTGGTGAGGTCCGATAGGAAGATCGCCTCGGTCATCGTGGCTCCCTCATTTCTTCATGGCGTCGTCGTGCTCGGGTCGGCGGCGATCACGACGGCGTCCGGAGCTCGACCTGGCTCAGGACATAGCTGAGCACCTGTTCGGTGGTCTGGATGGCACGTCCGGTCTGCTCGTCGATCGGCGGCAGATCGAAGTCGTCCTCGATCGCGAACGCCATCTCCAACAGAGCCAGGGAGTGGAAACCCAGGTCCTCGACCAGACGCATGTCTTTACCCGCCTCGAACCGCTCCCGCTCGGGGGCGAGCTGCTCGATGATCGCGAGCACGGTCTCGCGCACCTCTTCACTGGAGTAGGACATGTGGTCTCCTGTTCTGGGCCCGGTCGGGTGGTGGTGTGCAGGGGCCGGTCACGCGGGGCCGTCGGTCGCGGCGGGCACCGCGTCGAAGACGTGCTCCCTGCTGAGGCGCTGCCACAGCTGACGGCGGCGGCTCTTGCCGCTGCTGGTCCGGGGGATCGCGCCGCGGGGTACCCGGGCCACGTGCCGGCGGGTGCCGGGGCAGGCTGCGGCGAGCACGTCCTCCGCAACCTCGGCGGCCCGGGTGTCGAGTCCCTCCAGCACGGCCACGGCGTGCGGGCTTCCGTCCGCCTCGCCGAGTACGACGCAGACCCTGCTCAGGTTGAGTCCGGCCCTGCCGAGCATCAGCTCGACGTCCTCGGCGAAGAGCGAGCGGGCGTGGACCTTGACGCTGTCGCCGAGCCTGCCCAGCACGTAGAACTCACCCGCCAGTCGGAAGGCGACGTCACGGGTGAGAAGCCGCCCGTCCACGAAGGCGGTGCCCTCGGCGGAGCCGTCCGCGAGGTAGCCGTCGGCCAGCGAGGAGCCGGAGACGGCCAGTTCGCCGACGTGCCCCTCGGGCAGCGGCTCCCCGTCCTCACCGACGACCCGTACCGTCAGGCCCTCCAGTGCACGGCCACAGCTCATCACCTGGACCGTCGCCCGGTCCGTGAGCCCGGACGCGAGGCTCACCTTCGTTCCGACCCGCAGGTCGTCCCGGTGCACGAGGACGGCGCGCGGGACCTCCTCGACGGGTACTCCGGTGACGGCGAGGGTGCTCTCGGCCAGCCCGTAGGCGGGGGTGAGGGTGTGCGGGGACAGGCCGTGCGGGTGCATCAGCTCCGTGAAGCGGGTCACCAGCGCGGGGTCGATGCGTTCGGCCCCGACGATCACCGCCCGGGTGCGGGAGAGGTCGGCGCCCTCCAGGTCGGCGTGGCCGACCTTGTCCACGATGCGCTGCAGGCCGAACGCCGGGGTGGCGGTGACAGTGGCGGGCTGCTCGACCCGGTTGGCGTCGAAACGGGTGACGTAGGACAGCGGATGGCGCAGGAAGGTCTCGGGCCTGCACACCGCCAGCCGGTTGTTGCCGGAGACGGGCACCACCAGGCAGCCGATGAGCCCCATGTCGTGGTGCATCGGCAGCCAGGAGCACCAGGAGTCGTCGCGCCCCGCACGCTCCCAGGCGCGGATCGCGGCGGTGTTGGCGTCGAGTGCGGCGTGGCTGATCCGCACTCCGCGCGGGCGGCCCGAGCTGCCCGAGGTGAACTGGACAAGGGCCTGTTCGGCGGGGTCCCGCTGGCCGGGATCACCCGCGGCGAGCTCCTCCAGGAGCAGGACGCGGGTGCCCTGCCCGGTCTCGGCGAGGACGTCCACGGCGTAGTCGTGGTGGGCGGCGTCGACCACCACGGCGCCGGCATCCACCGCGGCGACGACGGTGCGGACGTGTGCGCGGGCGGCCTCGCCCGACATCCGGGTGGGGGGAGCCAGCACGCTCACCACGCATCCGGCGGCCTGCACCCCGTAGAAGGCGGCGACGAGGTCGGAGCCGGTCGAGCACAGGAGCGGCACGACCGTCCTGCGGGGCACGCCCTGCGCGATCAGTCCGCCCGCGATCCGGAGCGCCGCATCGGCGAGTTCTGTGTAGGGCCGGTAGGTGTGGGAGGCCTCGTCGAACATCTCCACACCGCTGTCATCGCGAGGTGCGTCGAGCCAGCTCAGCGTACGGGGGCGACTCATCCATCACTCCTGGGCGGGGTGTCTTGGGGGCCGGGGTCTCGTCGGCGACGCTGGTGACGATATGAGCGATCGCGGTGGTCCCCTTCGTCTCTTTCACGGCTCTGTTCGTCCCGGCCGGCGCGTCCCGGCCGGGACGAACACTGGCTGTCATGAATGAGTTCACGCCGTGGAGCGACGAGGACGCCGCCCGCTACCGGGCCGCCGGGATCTGGCGGGGAGTGCCGCTGGGCCACGCGCTGACGGAAGCGGCACTGCTCCTCCCCGCCCGGACCGCGGCCGTGGACCGCAAGCGCCGCATCACGCATGGTGAGGTGCGCGCCGAGGCCGACGACATCGCGCGCGGTCTGCTGGCCCAGGGCGTGAACCCCGGGGACCGGGTCATGGTGCAGCTGCCGAACGTCGTCGAGTTCCTCACCGTCACGGTGGGACTGTTCCGGGCCGGTGTCATCCCGGTGTTCGCGCTGCCGGGACACCGGGAGAGCGAGGTACGGCACCTGATCGAGGCTTCCGGGGCGGTCGGTTACGTGACCGCCGACCGTTTCCAGGGCTTCGACTACCGCGCCCTCGCCCGGCACGCCGCGTCCCTCCCCGGCGTCCGTACGGTGATCGTGGCGGGCGACAGCGAGGACCTCACTCCGTTGTCCTGGGTCCGCGCCCAGGGCGCCGACGGCGGGCCGCTGCCCGAGGTCGATCCCTCGAGTGTGGCGTTCCTGCTGCTCAGCGGCGGTAGTACCGGCAAGCCCAAGCTGATACCCCGGACGCACGACGACTACCTCTTCAACATCGCCGCCTGCGCACAGGCCCTGGAGTTCGGCGCGGAAAGCGTGTACCTGGCGGCGAACCCGGCGGCGCACAACGCTGCCCTGGGATGTCCGGGAGTGCTCGGCGCGCTGCTGGTGGGTGGCAAGGCGGTACTGACCGCGAGTCCCTCCCCCGACGAGGTGTTCCCGCTGATCGAGCGGGAAGGCGTCACCCACACCACCGTGGTGCCTACCCTCGCGGCGCTGTGGTCCAAGGTCGCCGCGAAGCGGCCGGTGGACATGAAGGGGGTCCTCCTCCAGGTGGGCAGCTCCAAGTTCGACGAGCAGGCCGCCAGGCGTACGCAGTCCGCGCTCGGCTGCCGCATCACGAACTGGTTCGGCATCGGCGAGGGCCTGCTCACGTACACACGCCTGGACGACCCGGAAGAAGTGGTACACGGAACCGAGGGCCGCCCCCTGTCGGAGTTCGACGAACTGCGCCTCGTCGACGATGAGTTGCACGAGGTACCGGCGGGTGCCGTGGGCGAGCTGGTCACCCGCGGCCCGTACACGATCAACGGCTACTGGAACGCACCGGAGGCGAACCGCACCTCGTTCACCCCCGACGGCTTCTTCCGCACCGGTGACCTGGCCAGGCTCACCCCTGAGGGCAACCTGGTGGTCGTCGGCCGTGCCAAGGACGTGATCAACCGGGGCGGCGAGAAGGTGTCGGCCGACGAGATCGAGGGGCACCTGCGCGGCCACGAGGCCATCGACGACGCCGCAGTGGTGGCCCGGCCGGACGCCGAACTCGGCGAGGCCGTCCTCGCGTTCGTGGTTCCGGGCCGGGGACCGGGGCAGGCGCCTTCGCTGATGGAGATCAAGCGGTACCTGTCGGGCAAGGGGCTGGCGGCGTTCAAGCTGCCCGACGAGGTGCGCGAGCTGCCGGTGCTGCCGCGCACCCCGGTCGGCAAGATCGACAAGGTGGCACTGCGGGCGACGGCGGCGTCCGGTTGACCGGTGGGACGGCGCGCTCCGATACGGCCCGTACGGCGGGAGCTCCGGCACCGCCCGCACGACTGCCGTCCCCGGTGTGATCCGGACGCTGCTGCCCGCGCGGAGTACGCCACCGTCCGGCGGGTGGCGCGCCTGCCTGGCCGAGCCGGGCATCCCGCCCGCCGCGCTGGTGCGCGGCACCGACGGGGCGCCCCGGTGGTCGGCCGGGACGGTCGCTCCCTGACCCACTGCCGGGGCTACCGGGCGGCGGCAGCACGGTCCCGGGACGCCGACGGCATGGGCATCGACGCCGAGCCATGCGCGCCGCTGCCCTCCCGGGTGCCGGCGCAGGTGGCCTCGGCGGCCGAGCGCGCCCACTTCGCCGAGCTGGGCGCGGCCTGGCCCGATGTGCCGTGGTGCCGGGTCCTCTTCGGCGCCGGGGAGGCGTACTACAAGGTCTGGTACCCCGCGACGGGATGCCGGCTGGGCTTCGACGACGCCGAGGTAGTCCTCGGGCCAGGACGCGGTCGGGGCACGTTCACGGTGCGACCGGTCTCGGGCGGTGTTCGCCGGGCCCGCCGGGCGGACCCCGTCTTCGACCCGGTCGCCACCGGCTTCCCGGCCCTGCGCGGACAGCGGGCCGCCGGTACGGGTCTCGTGGTGACTGCGATCGCCGCACCGGCGGGCTCCCTGCCGCACCGGGCTCAGGCGGGCCGCACCGCCACCGGCACACTGCGGTGGGCCCAGTAGGGGAAGCGGAAGCCGCCCGCGCTGGGCTCCCATTCGCCCTCGCCCGCCGACTCGATGTCCGCGAACCGGGCAACCAGCCGCTCGAAGACCACCGCCCCCTCCATCCTGGCCAGCGCCGCGCCGAGGCAGTGGTGCGCTCCCCCGCCGAAACTCAGGTGCGGGTTGGGCGACCTGGTCGGGTCGACCCGGTCCGGGTCGTGGAACACCCGCTCGTCGTGGTTGGCGGAGGCGAGCAGCAGCACCACCACACGTCCTTTGCGGACCGTCAGCCCTGCGACCTCGATCGGCTCCAGGGCGATCCGGGTAGTGGCGTGGATGGGCGCGTCGTAGCGCATGAACTCCTCCAGCGCGCTACCGACGATGCGCGGTTCCTCCCGCAACTGCCGCTGGGTGTGCGGCTGCCGCACCAGGAGGTCGCCGCCGGTGGCGATGGCGTTGGTGGTGGTCTCGAAGCCCGCGTAGTAGACGAACAGCGCGTTGTCGATGATCTCCTCGTCGGTCAGCGGCTCCTCGCCGTCCTTGACCGCGGCGAGCATCCGCGACAGCAGATCCTCGCCGGGGCTGCGCCTGCGCTCGCGGACCAGCTGGGCCATGTAGTCGCGCAGCTCGACCACGGCCCCGTGCGCCTCGCGCTGCTTCTCCGGCGGGATGAACACCGCGAAGGCCTGGGCGAGCGAGGTGGAGAGGCGGGCGATGTCGGCCCGGTCGGGGCGGGGGACGTCCAGCAGCTCGCTCATCACCGTCATTGGTACGGGCACGGCCAGGTCGGCGACGAGGTCGAAGCGGCGCTCGTCGGCGAACCGGTCCAGCAAGCCGTCGACGAGCCGGGAGATGGGCTCGCGCAGCCCGCGCACCATCGCCGGACTGAACGACTTGACCAACAGCCGGCGCAGCCGGGTGTGGCCGGGCGGGTCACGGTCGACGACGATGCGCCGCAGGTAGTCGTTGGCAGGCCCCTCGCCCACCGACACCGCCTGGTACTCCTCGGGGAACTCCCGGCCGAGCCGGGGGTCGCGGAGCAGTGCGGAGACCTCCTCGTGCCGCGGGAAGACCCACTGTCCCGGGCCGCCCCGGCAGACCGGACCGTACTCGCGCAGCCGACGGTAGACCGGGTAGGGGTCGCGCATGGCGCGCGCGTCGTCCAGCAGGAAGCGCGGCATGTTCAGCACGGTGTTCAACGCTGCGTCACCTCCCGGCACCCTCGGGTGCGCGGCTCGGGTCCGGTGGTTGCCTGACCCGCCCAGTCTGCGAGCCCGGTACGGGGTGCCGGACGGCGGTGAAGGACTGGCGACAGGTTCCCCCGCCCCCGCTCTCGAGCTGTCAGGCTCACCGGCACACCACGCGCAAGCCACAGGAGGTGCCGGCCGCATGCGAGAGCTGCCCGTCAAGTTCGACTCCCGCGATCCCGCCGTGGTCGCGGACCCCTACCGGGTGTACGCCGGTCTCCGTGCGGCCGGCCGGCTGGCCCGCGGCGCGGCCGGCCAGTGGGTGGTGTCGCACCACCAGGACGTCAGCCGGCTGCTCAAGGACCGTCGGCTCGGGCATGAGTACCCGCCGGAGTACCACGAGTTCTCCACCGGGGCGGGGCCCGCGAACGAGTTCCTGAAGCGGATCGTGCTGGACCAGGACGCGCCCGCGCACACCTTCCTGCGGGGCATCATGCAGCGTTCGTTCAGTCCGGGGCTGATGCGCAGGTTGGAGGACTACGTCGCCGCCCAGGTGGACCTGCTGATGGCCGAGGCCCGGGACCGCGCGGGCCGGGGCGGGGTACTGGACATGGTCGGCGACCTGGCCTTCCCGTTGCCGGTCACCGTGGTCTGCGAGCTGATCGGCATTCCGGACGTGGACAGGGACGCGGTGCGGCCGCACGCGGTGGAACTGGCCAAGGCGTTCGCACTGTACGTGCCCGTGGAGGAGCGGGCGGCGGCGCACGACGCGGTGATCTGGCTGCGCGACTACGTCTCGACGTTGGTCGACGAGCGGGCGAAGCGGCCCGCCGACGACCTGATCAGCAATCTGCTGGCCGCTCGGCGCACACATCCCGACTTCGACCGGGAGACGCTGGTCGACAACGTGGTATTCCTGTTCTTCGCGGGTTTCGAGACCACCACCAACCTGATATCCACGATCTTCTCCGGGCTGTTGCAACACCCGCGGCAGTTGGCCCTGTTGCGGGACCGGCCGGAGCTGGCGGTCCCGGCCGTCGAGGAGTTCCTGCGTTACGACGCGCCGATCCAGGCCACCGCGCGCTATGTGAAGGAGGCGGTGGAGATCGACGGCCGCACCGTACGCGCGGGCCGCATCCTGGTGCTGTTGCTGGGGTCCGCCAACCATGACCCGGCCCGGTTCGTCGTCCCCGGGCGGCTCGACATCACCCGCGACCCCAATCCGCACGTGAGTTTCGGCGGCGGCGTGCACCACTGCCTGGGCGCGGCACTGGCCCGGGTCGAGGGGCGCGCCGTGTTGCGGTGGCTGGCTCACGCACCGGCCACGCCGACCGCGGCGGGAGTCGTGGAACGGCGGCCCAGCGTCACCTTCCGGGCCTACCGCAGCATTCCGGTGAGGTTCGAGCCCGCCGAGCGACCGCGGGTGGCATCCGCACCCTGACCCCCGCCCATCCCGCGGTCGCGGGGTGCGCCGACGCCTCCGACCGCACCGCCGCCCCTGCGGCCCCACCATGCCTGCGCGGGCCCGGAAGACGCCGCACCGCACCCGCGCGGGCCGGACAGCCCCGGCTATGGCACACACTCCCCGTCCCCGGAGCGGATGCCCGGGGCCCCGGCCGAGCCCATCGCCGTGGCGGTCAACGTCGCGCTCTGCTCCAACAGGCCGACGTCCCGGCAGGCATCTGCCAGACCGAGCAGCGCCATGCGGTACGCCTCGGCCGCCCGGGAACCGGTGGCCCCGCCGTCGTACTCCCCACCCCTCTCCTCCTCGCAGACTCCGCCCTCCGGCGACAGGGCGAACCGCAGGTTGCGCGCGAGCTGCGCGGCCGGACCGAAGAACTCCTCGTGCCCGGAAACACACAGCATCTCCACCATCGCGGGCAGCTCCCGCTCACAGATCTCCGTCGCCTCCTTGCGGCTGTTGATCTCGGGGAGGTGGGGGACGGCGTCGGGTCCGGCACCGGACCCGACGCCCGGCCGTCCGAGCAGGAGGCAGCTTCGGGAGGTGACCGCCAGGTGGTGGGCGAGCAGCCGACGGAGCGCGGAGCGCCGCCCGCCGCGCAGGAGCTGCGCGAACTCCCCCGTGCCCGCCGTGACACCGGCCACGAGCCCGTGCAGGGTGTAGCGGCCGATATGGGGCTGTTCGAGGAGATTGACGTCGAGCAGACCCTCCAGCAGCAGCTCGGCTTCGGCCGGACCGGTGCCGAGCAGGGCGGCCGCCCCGTGCACGTCCATGCTCGCGTCCGGTACCAGTGCCAGCACGCACAGGGCGTGGCGCTGCGCCTCGGTCAGCGCGTCGAAGGAGAGCCGGAGCACCGACCGGACACTCCGGTCGCCCGCCTGGAGTTCAGCGGCACGGTGGCGCACGTCGCCCAGTCGCTCCACCAGATGGGACAGCGTCCAGGTAGGGCGGCTGCGCAGTTTGGCGGCGGCAAGGCGCAGTGCCAGCGGTAGTCCCCCGCAGTACGCGACGAGCCGTTCCGTCGCCTCGGACTCCAGTTCGCCCCCGAGCAGCCGCTCGACCAGTTCCCGGGAGTCGCCCGCGCTCATCCGAGAGACCGGGCAGGGCTCGGTGCCGTCGAGGCCGTAAAGGCGACGACGGCTGGTGATCAAGGTGAGGGAACCGTTGCCCGGCGGCAGCAGCGGTACGATCTGTGCCTCGCTCGCAGCGTTGTCGAGCAGCAGCAGCACCTTGGAATCGGCCAGCCGTGCGCGCCACATGGCCACCCGGCTGTCCAGGTCCGCCGGGATGTGCTTCGCCTCGATCCCCAATGAGCCCAGCAGCACCTGAAGCACCTCAGCGGGTTCGCGGGGCCGCTCGCACGGACTGAATCCGTGCAGGTCGACGTAGAACTGGCCGTCCGGGCAGTCCAGGGCCAGCCGGTGGGCCGCGTGCAGGGCGAGAGCCGTCTTGCCAATGCCGCCCATGCCGTCGACGCAGATCAGCAGCGGCCCCGGGCCCCGGGAGCCCGCCCTGGCGGTCCGCAGCAGGGTGTCCGTCTCCTCCCGGCGGCCGACGAAGTCGGTCAGCCCGTGGGGCAGGGTGCAGATGGCCCGGACGCGTGCCTTCCGGACCCGTGCCGCCACATGCTGTCCACCCGCGTCAAGCTTGGTGGCCATGGGCTTTTCATAATCGCAGAGCGGGGCTCCGGCCCGCAGGTAGGCGAGCGCTTCACCGCACAACACCGCTTCGTGCACCTTGGCCAGCGAATGATCGGGGTCGATGCCGAGTTCGTCGCGCAGCAGGGTGCGTATCTCGGCGTACTCGGCGAGCGCGTCGGCCTGCCTGCCCGAGAGGGACAGCGCGAGCATGAGTTGTGCGCGCAGGTCCTCCGCGAGCGGGTGCTGCGCCACGAGGTCCCGGAGGTCCTCTATCACCAGCGCCGGTGGCGACGAGCGCAGCCGCAGCGAGATCAGTTCCTTCTGGACCGCGAGCCGCCGCTCTTCCACCACCCGTGCGGCTGCGCGAATCAGGCCGTTCTCCAACTCGTCGCCGTCGACGATGTCGGCCGCGACCTGACCGCGGAAGAGGGACAGGACCGTCTGCAGCTCCCGGATGAGCTGGGCCTCGTCCGCCCCGCCCTCCGCGAGCCTGTGGACCCGCAGACGGCGCTGATTGAACTCCACCAGGTCGGACTCGGTCGCGCCGACGTTCAGCCGGTAGTTCGGGCCGTCGGTGAGCAGGTGCGCGCCCGCGCCCGGTATCGCCTGGCGGAGTTGGGCGACCGCCTTACGCACCTGGTTGGAGGCGGTCGCCGGGCACCACGGGCCCCAGACCGCCTTGGCGAGGCGGGGGGTGCTGAGCACTTCTCCGGGAGACAGCATCAGCACGGTGAGCACGCGGCGTGCCACGGTGCCGGGCAGGCGGGCGGATGAATCCCCACAACGCACCGCGACCGACCCCAGCACCTGGAAGCGCAGACCCCCTTCCCGCGAGTTCATGCAGCCGGCTCGCAGAACGCGGGCCGTGCCGTCCACCGTTCCCATGCGGCGGCGGACCTCGGACACCGGTGGTCGGCCGACGACGCCTGATCGCGGTGCCGGGGCCGAAGGCCTCCAGGACGGCCGAGGAAAGACGGAACAAGCAGGCCGTGACGCGTCTCACCCTCCGCCGTACCCGCATAGTCTTCGCGACGCTCCGCGACGGCGTCTTCTTGCAGCCCCATGCCATCCCCCAAACCGCATGAACCACGACAGAACAACCGCCCCGCCCCTTGACGAAAGGGCTAGGGGCACCCCCGCACGGAAAGACAGGCAAAGCGACGCCGGCGGCCACCGATGCCTGGCAATTTGACACAAGAAGAACACAAATTTTCAGGCAGTCTCCACGAACGCCACTCGCAAACGGGCCAGAATCAGCCCCGCCTCTTCCTGGGACAAATACGGCCCTCAACATGAGGTTCGCACGCCTTGATGGGTGGAATCATCCGTTCTGTCGTCCGCTGTCGGTACCGGATCGGCTGAAAGCGTGCAGTCTTCGCGTGTTCAAGTTCCATCCGGCGCCGTCACCGTCCGTCTTCGGCGACCCCGAGGCCGACAGACGTGAGGTTCCCTCTCGACGGCTCCGCCGGCCATTTCGCAGGGCGGTGTTCTCGATCTCGTCACGGTGGGATCCTTCGCTTGATGTGTCGCTTCGAGTGGGAAGCCCGGAGCGGTGCTCCGTGATGTCGATGTGGCCGAGGAAGCCGTACGAGACACGGGGGCGGATGGTGCGGGTGGTGCCTGCCGCGTGCCCGGCGGAGTCGCCGGCCGCCGCGACCCGCACCCTGGCTGCCGACGGCTGGGAACCCCTCCCGGACACCAAGGAGTACCCCCGTGGCGGGCAAAAGTGGTGCGTCGGGATCCGGCGGACATCGAACTGCCCGCGCCGGCAGCCGGAGGGGCACACGCCCTGGATGTCGGCGCCCGCAGCGTGCACTGCGGGAACGCATACTTCGACTGCCACCAGTGGTACTTCTCCGTCTCCCGTTCCTCCACCGGCACCACCCGGTGGTGGGCCGTAGTCACCTGTTCCGACGGCAGTTACGGGACCTCGGGCCCGCACACCGGCTTTTGGAGCGTGCGGGTCCACTGCCCGCCCGGCACCACCCCGGTGCAGGCATGGGTGGAGTACACCCCTGAGCACCGCCCACACCCCGCCGGTCAACGATGGACTCCCCACCGGCCGGGACGATCCGAACCGCCCGGAGGACATGAACCAACGACCCGGGCAACACCAGGACCACCGCCACCCGACGATCGACATCACCGAAGCCATCCACCAGTGGACCCGACACCACGACTCGGCCGGATACGGCGTGATGCTCCGAGTCCCTGGGTGTCGCACATACGGCCGGTGGCCGGCCCTTGGGTAGGGACCGGCCACCGGTGAGGCGGGAGGGGCAACCACCGTGGCGGGGCCGGGGCCACTGCACAGCAAGGCACACGGCCTGGTAGCCGACCCCGGGCGGCCAGGGGGAGCAGTGGCGGCGCAGGCCCCGGGCACAGCGGTACCAACGCGGGGGTTTCTCTCCGAACCCGTCCGCACAGGCCGTTTCCGGTGACCGGGCCGGCGGGGGGCGCCGCCGGGAACGCCGTCGCGGCCAGAGCTCGTGCATGGGGTGGGCCAACGTGTTCGCCGAAGCGGAGCGGGGTCGGCGCTCGATTCGACCGTGTGAAGCCCGGCCCAGAGTCCATGGCGGTCAAGGGTGATGAGCGCGCAGCGTCGCCCGGGGCGGGAGTGAGCTGCCTGAGGATTTGCTCAACCCGGGGCAGGCCGATGCACGCCGCCGCGTCGAGCTCCCCCAGCCAGAAGTACCGGAAGGCGTGGGCGGGGGTTCGCGCTCGAGGCTCGGGCAACACCGTGTCGTGGGCCAGAGCGAAGATCAGCTCGGCCTCGTCGGGAACGAAGCGCTCGTCGATCCGCTCGCCGGTCTCTGCGTTGGTCGGGATGGTGGCATACCGGTGATGTCGCTTGAGCGCGAAGTCCTCCACGCCGATCACCCGCGGGACCTCCTGCCGGGGCAGCGACAGGCGCCGCAGATGGCACAGATGGCGCAACGCGGTACTGCGGGAAACGGGCACGGCCAGCAGGCCGGCGAGGCGTGCGGCCGCCCGGCCGCATACCTCCCGAGCCACCCGGGGTATCTGCCGGGCAAGCCGCACCGTGCGGCGCTGATGACGCTCCAGCAGTCCGGGAATCTGCTCACGGAAGGTTTGCCGCCGGCAGCCCGGGACCGGACAGACCAACCGCCGTACGCGTAGATGGACGACGGCCTGGTGGCCGTCGACCGGCACGTCCGTCACCGTCCTGCGGTGATACCCGTGCACCTTCGCCGTCGGCGTCCCGCACACCGGACACGGCACCGCGCCGCATCCCGGGTGCGGGCCGTGAACACCACAGCGCCACCGCTGTCCACGATGTCCTCGGCGACCAGCGCTGACAGCCCGGAAAACACGGCCACCATGAGGGAGTTGACATCCATCACCAGATCATGATTTCGGACGGCTACCCGGCGTCACCACCGACTACGGGCCAGAGCCGAACGTTTTACAGACCCGACCTCCGTGACTCCGCGGGTCCCTGCGGTGACATTCTGCCCGCAGGGACCCGTGACCACCGGTTGCCCGCACGGGGCCGGGGCCCTCTACCGCTCCCGGAAGAGCCTCAGGTGCTCTCCTGTGTGAGAGTGGGGGGTGCACGCGAGTTCGACCGGGGTGCCGGTGAAGACGATCTCGCCGCCCGTGTTGCCTCCCTCCGGCCCGAGGTCGATGACCCAGTCGACCTGCGAGATGACAGCCAGGTCGTGTTCGATGACGACGACCGTGTTGCCCCGGTCGACGAGCTGATTCAGAAGGCCGACGAGGTTGTCGATGTCGGACAGGTGCAGACCCGTCGTGGGCTCGTCGAGGATGTAGACGGTGCCCGTCCCGGACAGCCGGTCGGCCAGCTTCAGCCGCTGCCGCTCACCGCCGGAGAGGGTCGCCAGCGACTGGCCGAGGCCGAGATAACCGATGCCGGTCTCCCTCAGGGCGCCGGTCTTGGCCCGCAGCGGGCCCGAGAGGAAGAACTCCCCCGCCTCCTCGGCGGACATCTCCAGAACGTCCGCGATGTTCTTGCCGCGCACCCGGTGCTGCAGTACCGACTCCTTGAACCGGCGGCCCTCACAAACCTCGCAGTGGGTGGTGACCGGGTCCATGTAGGCGACCTCGGTGATGAGCAGGCCGCGGCCCTCGCACTCCTCGCAGGCGCCCTTGGAGTTGAAGCTGAACAGGCTGGGGTTCTCACCGCTGGCCTTGGCGAAGAGCTTGCGGATCGGGTCCATCAGCTTCAGGTAGCTCGCCGGGGTGGAACGGGAGGAACGGGGGATGGGCGACTGGTCGACGAAGACGGCGCCAGGGTACCGAGCGCGGAAGGCATGGGCGATCAGGGAACTCTTGCCCGCACCGGCCACCCCGGTGACCGCTGTGAGGACACCGGCCGGGATGTCGGCCGAGACGTTCTTCAGGTTGTTCACCGTGGCGTCGCGGATCGGTATCGTCCGCTCGAACCGGCGGGGATTCTCCTTGATCCCGCCGGTCCGGCGCAGTCCCTGTCCGGTGAGTGTGCCGGCCTCGCGCAGTTCCCGGTAGCCGCCCTCGAAGACGATCGTGCCGCCGTGCACGCCGGCCCGTGGGCCGATCTCCACGATGTGGTCGGCGACCGCCATGACGTCGGGGTCGTGTTCGACGACGAGGACCGTGTTGCCTTTGTCGCGCAGGGCGCGCAGCAGGTCGTTGAGACGGCTGACATCACGGGGGTGCAGGCCGACGCTGGGCTCGTCGAAGATGTAGGTCAGGCCGGTCAGTTCACTGCCGAGGTGATTGACGAGCTTGAGTCGCTGCCCCTCTCCGCCGGACAGGGTGGAGGTGGCTCGGTCGAGGGTGAGATAGCCGAGGCCGATGGCCTGGATCTGTTCCAGCGTCTCGATGATGGTGGTGACCAGTGGGGTGTCGAGGCGCTCCCGGAGCGCGCTGACCACGCCGACGAGGTCGCTGACCTGCATCCGGCACCAGTCGGCGATGTTGTGATCGTCGATCCGGGTGGCGAGCGCCTTCTGGTTGAGTCGGGCGCCATCGCACGTGGGGCAGACGCCCTCGGTGAAGAACTCGGCCGCCTTGTCACGGACGGCCTTGCTCATGCCTGCCGAGTCCCGCTTGAGGTGGCGGCGGACGAAGCTGTCCACCAGGCCCTCGTAGCGCAGCGCCAGTACGTTGCCGTTGGGGTAGGTCACCTCCACCGTCCCGGTGCTGCCGTGCAGCAGGGTGTGCATCTCCTCATCGGTGTAATCCGCGAGTTTCCTGTCGGCGTCGAGGGGCTCGTAGTTGGCGTAGAACTGCCAGTTGGCGCTGCCCACCGTGTAACCGGGCAGGAGAATGGCCCCCTCGGTGATCGACTTGTCGAGGTCGATCATCAGTTCGGGGTTGGGGCACCTGGCACGGCCGAGGCCCTCGCACTCGGGGCACATGCCCTTGGGGTCGTTGAAGGAGTAGAGCCAGGTCTGGCCGAGGCCGTCGTTGCCGTGATTGGCGAAGAGCACGCGCATCACGGTGTAGACGTCGGTGACGGTGCCGACGGTGGAGCGGGCGTTCCCCCCCAGGGGGCGCTGGTCGACCACCACGGGGGTGGTCAGCCTGGTGACGGCGTCCACGTGCGGCCGTTCGAACTTGGGGAGGTCATGCCGGATGTTCCAGGGGAAGGTGGCGTTGAGCTGCCGCTGGGCCTCCACGGCAACGGTGTCGAATACCAGGGAGGACTTACCGGAACCGGAGACGCCGACGAAGACCGTGATGCGGTTCTTGGGAATGACGAGGGAGACATCCTTCAGGTTGTTCTCGCGGGCACCGACCACCTGGATGCTCTCTTCGGTTTCGGATATCGGCGTCTGGTTCACGAATCATCCTCTCTGCGGCGTGCGGCTCGTGGGGCTCACCGAAGCTGCGCGCGAACGACCCGCAGCAGTTCGGGGTCCCGGGGGTCGACCGTGGGGCCGAATCGGCCCGCGGGTTCACCGGTGGACGAGACGAGGAACTTCTCGAAGTTCCAGCGCACGTCCCCGGTGTGGCCCTCCGCGTCGGCGAATGGGGTCAGGGCGGTGTAGAGGGGGTGACGGTTCGCTCCGTTGACGTCGATCTTCTCCGTGAGCGGGAAGGAAATCCGCTGAACGGAACAGAAGGCCGCAATTTCCTCATGGGTGCCCGGCTCCTGTTCACCGAACTGGTTGCAGGGCACCCCGATGACGGCGAGCCCGTCCTCCCGGTGGCGTTGGGTGAGTTCCTCCAGCCCGGCGCACTGACCGGCCAGGGCGCACTGGGAGGCGACGTTGACGATGAGCAGGGTGTGGCCGCGGTGCCGGGCCGGCAGGTCCTCTCTGCCGTTGAGTTCCGCGATGGCGATGTCGAAGACGGTCATGCCGTGCACGCTGGGTTCACCCGGTCAGGACGCACTCGACACCGCGTCGTGGGCGCCTCGGGCGCCGCTCGACCATTGGTCCGCAACGCCACGGGGCACGGGCCCCGATAACAAGGGGTGTGAGCCGGCGCGGGGGATCCAACCGGCTCACACCCCGGCCCGGGGTTTCGCCTACCGACTCAGGGCTCGATACCTGCGGACGGCCAGTGGGAAGAACATCAGGAAAATCACCAGTGGCCAGACGAAGGCCATGAGCATGGCGTGCTCGGCGATCCAGGAGGTTCCGCCGACCCCGGGGTTTCCGAACAGTTCACGGGTGGCATGGGCGGTCGATGACAGCGGGTTCCACTCGGCGATGGTCGCGAGCCAGCCCGGCATCATCTCCGGGGAGACAAAGGTGTTGGCGACGATGCCCAGCGGGAACAGCAGGGTATAGACGGCGGAGGTCGCCTCGGGGGTGCTGATGATCAGGCCGAGGTAGATGCCGACCCACAGCAGGGCGAAGCGGAGCAGCAGCAGGAGCCCGAAGGCGGCCAGCGCCGGTCCGAATCCGTCGTTCCAGCCCCAGCCCGCGATGGTTCCACAACCCATGAGGACAAGCAGGACCACGGTGCTGTAGAGCATGTTGACGATGCTCTGCCCGATGACGACCGAGGCGGCGGACATGGGCATGGAGCGGAACCGGTCGGTGACGCCCTTGGAGGCATCGGCGGTGACGCCGGCCATGGTCTCGCCGATACCGAAGGCCATCGCCATGACGAACATGCCGGGCATGAGGAACTCCATGTAGTTCCCACCGCCCTCGACCTGCATGCCGCTGCCGAAGATGCCCCCGAAGAGCAGTACCATCAGGATCGGGAAGGCGAGACCGGCGAGGATCTGGGTGGGGTTGCGCGCCCAGTGAGCCAGTCCGCGCAGGGTGAGTGTCCAGGAGTCCGCGAGGACCCAGCCGAGCTTGGCCAGGGGGTTCCCGGGCAGTTCGGGCATGACGATCGCGCTCATGGCTGGGCGGTCTCCTTGAGGCTCGGCTCGGCTGACGTAACCGTCCCGTTTCCGGTCAGGTGCAGGAACACCTCGTCGAGCGAGGGCCTGCGCAGGGCTATGTCCTCGGCCTCGATCCCCGCTTCGTCGAGTTCCCGGGCGACGGTGGTCAGGGCGGCGACCCGGTCCTCGACGACGGCACTGACGCGCCGGTTGTCGGAATCCGTCTCGGGCTCGGACCGCAGCAGGGTGCCCATCAGGCGGGCGGCGCGCGGTACGTCATGAGGCCTGCGCAGCACGATGTCGATCCGGTCACCGCCGATCTTGTTCTTGAGCTGGTCGGGAGTGCCGGTCTCGACCACCCTGCCGTTGTCGATCAGGGAGATCATGTCGGCCAGTTGATCGGCCTCCTCCAGGTATTGGGTGGTCAACAGGACGGTGCGCCCCTCGGCGATCAGGCCGCGGACGGACTCCCAGACATCGTTACGGCCGCGCGGATCGAGCCCGGTGGTGGGCTCGTCGAGAAAGAGCACGGACGGGGCGAGGATGAGGCTGGCGGCGAGGTCGAGGCGTCGCCGCATACCGCCGGAGTACTGCTTGACCGGCTTTCCCGCGGCCTCCGTGAGCCCGAAGCGCTCCAGCAGTTCGTCGGCTCGCTGTTGGGCTTTGCGTTTGCCGATGTGGTACAGGCGGCCGAACATCACCAGATTCTGACGGCCACTCAGATCCTCGTCGACGGCGGCGTGCTGTCCGAGAAGCCCGATGCTGTAGCGCACCCGGGCCGCTTGGGAGGCGATGTCGTAGCCGGCGACGCGAGCCGTTCCCTCGTCGTGCTTCAGCAGGGTGGAGAGAATGCGGACCGCGGTCGTCTTCCCCGCGCCGTTCGGGCCGAGCAGGCCGTGGACGACGCCTCGGGGTACCTGCAGGTCGAGTCCGGCTAGGGCCTCCTTGTCGCCGTATTTCTTCTTCAGAGCTTCGGTCTGGATCGCCAGGTCGGCGCCGCCCATGCCCACCCTTTCTCTGGTTGCTCAAATTTGGATACCCAGTGAGCATAGGGCAGGGCGGTCGCCATATACAAGTTTTAGTATCCCCGGACCCCGGAGCCCTGCCGAATGCCCCAGTGGTCACTGTGGGCGGCGTACCACTCGACCGTCTCGCGCAACCCGTCCTCCATCGACCGGCGCGGTTCGTAACCCGGCTCCCGGCGGATCTTGGTATCGTCCACCGCGTAGCGGAAGTCGTGCCCCTTACGGTCCGCCACCTGCCGCACGAGGTCCCAGTCGCGCCCGCACAGGGCGAGCAACCGGCCGGTCATCTCCCGGTTCGTCAGGTGCGTTCCCCCGCCGATGTTGTAGATCTCCCCCGGACTGCCGCCGTCCAGCACCAGCCGCACGGCCCGGCAGTGGTCGTCCACGTGCAGCCACTCGCGGAGATGGGAACCGTCCCCGTACAGCGGGACGGTCCTGCCGTCGAGGAGCCGGGTGACGAACAGTGGTACCAGCTTCTCGGGATGCTGTCCGGGGCCGTAGTTGTTGGCGCACCGGGTGATGCGCACGTCGAGACCGTGCGTGCGCCAGTAGGACCGGGCGATCAGGTCGGCGGCGGCCTTGGAGGCCGCGTACGGGGAGTTCGGCAGCAACGGCTCCTGCTCCGTCCAGCGTCCCTCGGCGATCGAGCCGTACGTTTCGTCCGTGGAAACCTGGACGAACACGCTCGTCCCGTGCCGCAGCGCCGCTTCGAGCAGCGCCTGCGTGCCCAGCACGTTCGTGCGCACGAACGCCTCCCCGCCGGCCACGGACCGGTCCACGTGCGACTCCGCGGCGAAGTGCACCACCGCTTCGTGGCCGGGCAGGGTTCGGTCCAGAAGCACCGTGTCGCAGATGTCGCCGTGCACGAAGGTCAGCCGCTCGTGGTCCACGGGCAGGTTGTTCAGCGTCCCCGCGTAGGTGAGCTTGTCCAGGACGGTCACCCGGTCGCCCTCGTGCCCGGGGTATCCACCGCCGAGCAGCGTCCTGACGAAGTGCGAGCCGATGAATCCGGCCGCACCGGTCACCAGTATGTTCACGCCTCTCCCGTCCTCGTTCCCTCAGCGTGCCACCGGCGCCGACCGATGACGCGCGGTCAGCTTTTCGAGTGTGGGGACCACTTCGTTCGGGCTCGGTGTCGACAGCACGGCCCGACGCAGCCGCCGCGCCCCGTGGCTGAACGAGGGGTCGTCGAGCACTCGCACGAGCTTGGCACGCAGAACGTCGGCGCTCAGGCCGTCGGAGGGCAGGTGCAGCCCCGCGCCGAGTTCCTCGATGCGCTGGGCCCGGTAGATCGCGTCCCACATCCAGCCGAGTGCCACCTGTGGCACCTCGGCGGTCATGTGCAGGCCGGGCCGGAGTTCGGTGAGGACCCGGATCGCGGCCTGCGTCTGGATCCACACCAGCGTCTCGGCGACCGGGGCCGCGACACCCCCGAGTGGCATCAGGGCGCGGTCGCCGTCAGCGCGACCGGGGTCGAACATGTTCGGGTCGGCGAAGGCATCCGGGTCGCGATTGGCGGCGTCGATCAGCACCACCACGCGCCGGCCCTCCTCGATCGTCTTACCGTCCAACTCCACACGCTCGCGGACGATACGACTGTCGAAGCGCAGTGGCGGCACCAGGCGCAGGGCCTCGCGCACCGCGGCATCGACCAGGCCGGGCTCCCGCCCGATCCGCTCCCACTGCCCGGGCTGGTCCAGGATGACCCGTACGGCGTTGCACACGGCCGTGGCGGTGACCTCCACACCCACCACGACGGCCAACACCCCGACGGCGACGGCGTCCTGCGGGGAGACCCCGGTGAGCCCGGCGAGACCGGTGGCCCGGCCGTGGGCAACCAGGCCGGTCAACTCCTCACAGAGGCCGGTCACAGCCGCCAGGAGCGCCCGGGTGGTCATCAGCTGCTGCGGGCACCGGCCGGCGTCCAGGGCGGTGGCCGGGCCCGCGTGCAGCTCGGGGAGCCGCTACCGGCTCTCGGTGGGCAGGCCGAGCACGTCGGCCACCACGCGTAGAGCGGCGGGCACGGCGAAGTCCCGGTCAACGGTTGGAAGGGGCCCCCGTGGGGTGCGGCTACTCCCCCGCCATGACGTACGCGCCCGCCTCCAGGCGTTCGATCAGGGCCCTGGTCCAGTCCGCCTGAGCGGCCGCGCTGTGCTCCCACAGGCCGAGGAGTTCCCGGATGTGGGCCCGCTGCGGCTGCTCACCGGCCGACTGGTCGACCTTGGCGATCAGCTCCCCCTGCTCGGCCGAGAGCGACGCAATGCGCTCGCGCAGCAGGCCGATCGCCTCCTCACGGGTGAGGGCGGGCAGCAGCACCAGCGCGGCTCCGAGCATGACCGGTCGGTTGTTGCCCTGGCGCAGGGCGTCCCGCAGCAGCCGGAAGAACTCCTCCTCGCCCATGGGCACGATCTCGTAGTCGACCCTGCCGGGCCAGTCCGGGATGTCGGTCGACTTCAGCAGCCCTTCCTTGGCCAGCTGCCGCAGGGCGTGGTAAATGGAGCCGAACTTGATGTGCGCCCATTCGTCGGCGCCCCAGGAGAGCAGTTCGGAGCGGACCAGATAGCCGTGCGCCCGGCCGTGCATCCGCACGACCCCCAGGACGAGCAATCTCGTGGCTGACATCGTCTCCCTGCTGTATCTCCCTCGCGGCACGGGCCGGGACCCGGCGCTCCGCCCGTCGGCCGGTCCTCGCCGGCTGCTCCCACCGTAGTACATGACCTGCTGTTCTCCGGGGTGCGGGGAAACCGCTGGAGGCCCGTGGGCCGCCTCCGGTCGAGCGCCGCTGCAACAAGCTCTCGACTCCCGTACGGGGTGACGGGCCGAGGGTGGAGACCATCCAAGACGGGGCGTTCGCCGGAACAGGGCTTGGGATGCGGGTACTTTTCACCACCTTCACCACCAAGTCGCGCATGCACGCGCAGGTGACACCGGCCTGGGCTCTCAGACCAGTTCTGTGGCGGGCCGGACGAGTTCGTCGAGCACGCTGAGACACGCCGGTGCAGGTGCACTGACGGCGGAGAGGGTTTTACTCCAGCGCGGCCGGTACTGGTCCTTGTAGGCGTGCTGGCCCGGGACGGTGCGGCCCAGATCGAGGTATTCGTATCCGGCGGTGGTCAGGTCGTGTGCGAGGTGGCGCAGGAGGGCGTGACCGGGAGCGAGGTCTTTGTACTGGGGGTGTATGGCCGGCACGACGGAGTAGGCTCGGCGATGTCGTGTCAGGCAGAGTTGGGCGGCGACGATCTCGTCGTCCACGGCGAGGGTGGCGATGAACGCCATGCTGGTGCCGCAGCGCTTGAGCACAGCCGGCCAGTGGGGTGCGCCGGGGGTGTGGGGCGTGCCGGCAGGCGGGGTGTGGCCGGCCCAGCGGTGGGCGTGCAGGCGGGCGAGAACGGTGTAGGCGGTGAGCAGTTCGTCGTTGTCGTGGGTGCGCCGGTAGGTCACCTTGCGGTGTTGGGCGAGTTCGTCCCAGGTGCGTTGGCGTCGTTTGTGATCACGTCGGGTCGAGCGGGACATCTCCTCATAGGCGAGAGGCAACGGGATTTCGGCGCAGTCGGTGGCGCTGGTGTGCCAGCGTCCCGGACGAGCAGGGTCGGTGGACATGAGGTGTTGGGCAAGGACACTGTCCGTGGGCAGGCCCGCCATGTCGATGTGACGGCCCTCAGAGGCCCGCCCCTCGAGGTATCGGGCCAGGGACGCCGCCACCTGCGGGTTCTCGGCTGCCGGGCCCACGGCGCGGACGTACTCCCCCATCGGCGTGGACAGGGCATATGTGCGCCGCCCGGTGTCCCCCTGGTCGCGGGCCAGCGGTAGAGCGGCCAGGGCCTGCCGAGCAGGGCCCTCGCACAGGGCTACGACCAGATGTGAGGTGGGTGGGAGCTGTTGTGCCCACCCGATGAGCCACGCCGGTGACTGGTAGGGGGTCGCCTGCGGGTCCTGCCGGTACAGCTCCGCCCACGACGACGCCATGAAAGCGCCGGCAGCGGACCCTTCCAGCACACGCACCATGAGATTCAAGATCGCCTACTTCTCCTCCGGGCGTCTGCACGCCGCCGGGACCACATCATCACGTCATCCGGGTGGCGACTCGCCGTATCAAACCTGAATTCACCCGAACGGGCACGTACGGAACGACGATCCCCGAGCGAGGCCACCCTCGCGAAGACGAACAGCTGCACCTTGGCCGCGTGTCACCCGTCCGCAGCCGGTCGCCGTGGTGCCGCGGCGTTCTGATGATCCGAGTGCTTTGCGTCAGCGTCTGGAAGAGCTCAATACTCTGTCGCTTGAGCCGGGCCCGGACGAGCAGTCCCTGGTGGAGTTTCGGGAGAACGTCCGCATCGTGATGAAGGAACATTTTCCCACCGGGTAGGGGGCCTCCCCCGAGTAGCGGACACGCCGATATTGACTTTTATCGACATATCACTAAACGATGTCTGATGCGTATCCGGTGTGCGGGGCCCGGAAGTATCCCCTGACGCGGTCGGGGAGTTTCTGGCTCCCGTGGAGGATGCCGCGGGTTGAGGCCTCCGGTTGGGCCCGGTTGTCAAGGACCTTGTCGACGAGTTGGCGTTTGAGATCGGCGTTGACGAGTTCATCGGGGTTGAGGTGTGGCGCGTGGGGCGGCAGGAAGTGCAGTTCGATGGAGTCGGCGTGCTCGGCGCCCCATGCGTTCGCTTTTTTGGAGCGGTGAACGGGGTGCCGGTCCAGGATCAGGTGGATTTTCTGTTCGGGGAAGTTTCCGATCACCCGGTTGAGGAAGGTGATGCAGGTGGTGGTGAAGCGGTCGGCGAAGACGGTGAAGTGCATGGCGCCCCGGGTGGAGATCACCAACATGGCGTTCACGCCGCACCGCTGTCCGGTGCGGGCCACGATCGGGGTGTTCCCCCGCTCTCCCCGGGTGCGGTCGTGGACCTGATCGGAGCGGATCCCGACCCGGGCGGCGAACATGACCAGCGAGTTCTCGGCCGCCACGCGGGCCCGGATCGCCGGATAGGTGGTACGCGTCCACTCCTCGACAGCGGCGGGGGGGTCTCCCGGGCCCTGCGGTCGGGCCTTTGGAACGACAACCCCATCCGATCCATCAACTTGCACAATCCGCCATGGGAGAACCGCACCCCGAAATGACGGTGCAGGAATTCATTGACCTTCTTCGTCGTCCACAGCATTCCACCGGGACCGAACTGCTCGGGACGATAGTCGATGATGGCCTGCCGAACGGCGGCCTCCTCGCTCTCCGACGGGAACCGGTGCGATCCAACCTTCCGCCCGGGCTTCCCGGACCGCAACGCCTCCACCCCGCCGCCATCACGACGAGTTCTCCACCGACCGATCGACTTGGTCGACACCCCGAACACCCTCGCCGCCCCGGCCACCGACAATCCCGCGTCGATCGCGGCCATCACCCGCATCCGCACGGCCTCCTGCCGAGCCGGCGAAAGCTTGCGCATGTCCCCACCGAAGCCATCACCCTCGTGTCCGTACTTCGGCCCAACCGGCCCGACCACCCCGGAAGTTCCGGAACTTCCCGCACTGGACGCGGACTCCTCGGCGCTCCTAGGCTCCCGTTGGGTTCGAGAGCGCTCCCGGCCTTCGCTGTTCCACCCCCACCGAGGGAACAACAGAAGGGCACCACCCCCATGTCTCGCACCGTGTCCCGCAGCAGGATCACCCGACGCACCGTCGGTGCCGGCCTGTCCACTCTGCTCCTCGCCGCCGCTCTGGCCGGAGCCGGTACCACCAGCGCCATTGCGGCGCAGGAGGTCGCGACGCAGGAAGAGGTCGTCGCCCCCGGCCTGCTCGCGGCGATGCAGAGCGACCTCGGCCTCACCGAGGAACAGGCCCTGGCCCGGCTCGCGTTGGAGGCCAACGCCGGCGAACTCGTCCCGCTCGCCGAGGAAGCCGCCGGTGATTCCTTCGCCGGCAGCTGGTTCGACCCGGTCTCCGGCGACCTCATCGTCGCCGTCACCGATAACAGCGCCGTCGCAGCGGTCGAGGAGATCGGCGTGGCCACCGCACACGTCACCCACACTGCCGCCGAACTCGACTCGGTGAAGACCGAGATCGACAAGCTGGCGGACAGCGCCCCCGTCGGTGTCGCGGGGTGGGGCGTGGACGTGCGTGCCAACGAGGTTGTCATCCGGGTGGTCGAGAAACACACGGACAACCCCGCCGTCCAGGACTTCCTGGCCGATGCCGGCGTCGCCGGGCCCATCGGCGTCGAAACACTCGGGGAACCGATCGTCACCCACGCCGCCGGCATCGTCGGTGGTGATCCGTTCTACGTCGGCAACGCGCGTTGTTCGATCGGTTTCCCGGTACACGGCGGTTTTGTCACCGCCGGACACTGCGGCACCACGGGCTCGGCCGTCCGGGGCTGGGACAACACCCACATCGGCCAGGTCCAGGGGCGGGTATGGCCCGGCAGCGACATGGCCTGGGTCAACGTGGGCAGCGGCTGGTGGACCGTGCCGGTCGTCCTGGGCTGGGGCAGCGTATCGGATCAGCTGGTGCGCGGTTCCTCTCCCGTGGCGGTGGGGTCCTCGATCTGCCGTTCCGGTTCCACCACCGGTTGGCGCTGCGGCACCCTGACCGCGGTCAACCAGACGGTGCGGTACTCCAGCGGTGAGGTCGCCCACGGCATGTCGTTCAGCTCCGCCTGCAGCGCGCCGGGCGATTCCGGCGGTTCTGTCATCGCCGGTGACCAGGCCCAGGGTGTCCACTCCGGTGGCAGCGGCAGCTGCGAGGGCACCAGCATGACCGTTTTCAACCCGATCAATCCGATCCTTCAGCATTACGGCCTGACGCTGCACACCGCCTGACCGACGGCACACCACGCTTCCCCGACGCTCCGGGAGCGCGATCGGGTGCTCGCGGATACGGTGCGGAAGGTGGTGGGGACACGGCACCCCGGGGCCCGGTGGAGTCTTTCTCCGCCGGGCCCCGGTGTCCGGGGCCCGGCGGAGCGAAGACGAAGAAACCGGCATCCTCTGCGTGTGCTCCTTGTGACACCACGCGGTCGGCCACGGTGCGCGGTCGTACCGATCCGGCCGATCGCCGAGTGAGGTCGGGCGGGGAAGCACGGCGGTCGCCCCGAACCCCGGGATCACCGGCGGGACGTCCGGTTCCGATATCGGTCACAGGCCGGGTCCCGGTCGGGTACGGCTGCGTCATCGGGAACGCCGTCACGGCCGTGGGCGGCACCAATCGGGAACCCCGTCCCGCGCCCCCGCCGGTGTGGTCGGACTCCGGTTCCGCTCGCTCCGTTGGTCGCGCTGTCATCGACAACCCTCCCTCTCGCTCTTCGGTGGGCGGAGGTCTCCCTTCGGATCGCACACCGACCACGTTCCCAGCCGTTTGGCCGACCGGTTCCCGGCGCATCCGTGGTGCCCTCCATGACCGCGACGGTGTCCCGGCTCCGATGGGGAACGACCGTGTGCGCGTTCGGGCTCCCCCGCGCCGTGGGCCCCGGGGTGGTTGGGAAGCCGTTCTCGTACTCCGTGCCCGGGATCCACATCTTCCCGCGTGCGACCCGCCACCAATCGACCGGTGTGTCGTTGGTGGGGATGGAGGTCTCCGGTGAGGGGTCGGTGAAGAGGTGCCGCCGTCCGCCGTCGCCGGGGCCCGGGGCACACGTATCGACCGGGTGCCCGTACCGACGGGGTGGGCGAAGGCGAGGGGTTGGGCTGTGGTGAGGGATGAGGGCGCTTTCGATTCGCGCGAGCTGCGCGAGTCCTACGAATTGTGTGCCGCGCAGGTCAGGGAGGTCATTGCGCCGATGTGGCGGGCGACGGAGTCTCTGCCCTCCACGATCCGCCCCCATGTCCACGCCGTGCACGGTTTCCTTGTACGGACCGACCACATCGCCGATGAGAACGATTCATCGGTGGAACGCGAGCGACTGCTCGTCCGATGGCGTGACGAGACCTTTGAGGAGTTGCGCATCGGGCGCAGCGACCATCCGTTGCGGCGGGCGTACGTGGACACGGTGCTGCGGTGGGAGGTCGATCATGGGGTGATCGAGGAGTTCTTCGAGGCGATGGTGGCCGACTGTGTCTCCCCACCGGTCTTCGAGACGTTCGCGGACCAGCGGCGTTATCTGCGGGGGGTCGCGGGGACCGTCTTCGAGATGTGGGCTCCGATGGTGGGGGCCCGGACGCCGGAGGCGAAGGCGGCGATCTCGGCGTTGGGGGAGGTGTGCCAGATGGTGGATGTCTTCGAGGATCTGCCGGCCGATCTCACCGCCGGCCGGTGTTACCTGCCGCGTGCCGATCTGCGGGAGTCGGGGCTGGGCCCCGACGACCTGCGACGCGGTGATCGACTCGAGGCGCTGGACGAGTTGGTGGCTGTCCAACTGGACCGCTGGCGTGACCTGTTGGAGTTGGCGGCGCCGGTGCCGGGGATGGTGGACCCCGAGTGCCATGTGTTCCTGCGCGGCCTGCTGTTGGGGGCGCATCTGCAGTTCGACGAGGTGGCACTGCGACGATCGCAGGTCTTCACCGACGGAATCGAGCCGCTGGTATCGGCCGAGGGGGTGGTCCGGCGCCCGGCCCGGCCGCAGACGGGTGGGGTGCCGGACCACGTCGCGGTCATCATGGACGGCAACCGACGGTGGGCCGCGGCACGAGGGCTTCCGCCCCACCAGGGGCATCACGCGGGCGAGTGGGCCGCGGTACGTCTGGTCAACGCGGCTCTGCGGCTGGGAGTGCGACACCTGAGCATCTACGCGTTCTCCACGGAGAACTGGCAGCGTTCCCAAGAGGAACTGGGGGCCCTGTTCGAGAGCCTGGGGGATGGCATCGCCCTGGGAATCGAGTGGCTGCACGAACTGGGGGTGCGGGTGCGCTGGTGTGGACGGCGCGACCGCCTCGAGCCGTCACTGGCCTCCTCTCTGATGTTGGTGGAAAGCATGACATCGAACAATGACGTACTGTCGCTGACCCTTTGCCTCGATTACGGGGGACGGGAGGAGCTGGTCGGGGCGGCCCGGGCGTTGGCCGCGGAGGCGGTCGCCGGCACGATCCTGCCCGAGGAGATCGGCCCCGCCGACCTGGCACGGAACCTGTACGTCCCGGACCTGCCGGATGTCGATCTGTTGATCCGCACCTCCGGTGAGCAGCGGATCAGCAATTTCCTACCCTGGCATCTCGCCTACGCCGAGATGGTTTTCGATCCGACGCCGTGGCCCGATTTCGACCTGGAACGGCTGCGGCAGGCGATCACGGCGTACTCCGGCCGTCGGCGCCGTTTCGGGGGTGGCCTGCCCCACCCCACCCGGTCGGCGGAGCCGGCCCGGTTCACCTGAACCGGGCCGGGCCCGGTTCACCGCCGGGGTGGGGTGTACAGGCCTTCCGCCGTCACATGTGCCAGTACCGTGTCGACGGTGAGGGCCGGTGCACCGAAGGTCGCGGTGTACACCTCCAGTGCCTCGGCGGTCGGGCGCAGCGGCACCTCGACCATCCGTACCCTCATCACACCGCCGTCCCGAGTCGGTTCGGTGATCAGTCGGCCCTCCGTCAGACCGCACCGGAATGCGGGGTGGTGTTCGACCTCGAGGCCGTTGATCGTGCATCTCCCGGATGCCAGCCCGTCCTCCAGCACACCCGTCAGGTGAGTGAGTCGAAGGTTCCCGATCGGTGTGCGGACGGCGACACCGCCCTGCAGCCCACCGTCGCCCCGGGCCCTTTGCGGACTTTCCGGTGAGGGATCGCCCTTGACGGGGTTCACGGGAAATCGGATCGCCGAACCGTGTGCGTCCTCGACCAGTCGGGCGGGGGCCACGGCCCGGACCACGGCTCCCAACCGGTCCAGCTCCTCCCGGACCAGAGGGGCCCACCGCACCTCGACCCAGCCATCGGAAACCCTGCCGTATCGGTCGCCGTCGGCGGCGGATGCCGTTTCGGCGAATCGCGCCAGCAAAGGCACGGCCGCGGTGGCCCCCAGAACGTTCCGTCGTGTCGTACCCATCGGTGTGCGCACCATCCTTCCTTCGGGCTGTGGAAACGGCCCGGGGAAATCATCCGACCGTCGGGACACCCGAGGAACGAAAAATCAGCAAACCACCCGAAAGATGGATACCGCCGGGTATTTTCCGTGTGGACCCTCCACGCGGCGACCTTGTCGACGGAACCCCCCGTGCGGTGCCCGATCCACCGGTCGCCCGGGCCGGGCACCGCACGGGGAACGCTCAGATGAGACCCTGGGCCACCATGGCGTCGGCCACCAGTTCGAAACCGGCGATGTTGGCCCCGGCTGGATAGTCCCCCGGTCGACCGTAGCGTTCGGCCGTCTCGAAGCAGGTGTCGTGGACGTGCCGCATGATCTCCTCGAGTCGCTCTTCGGTGTACTCGAAGGACCAGGAGTCGCGGGAGGCGTTCTGCTGCATCTCCAGCGCGCTGGTGGCCACCCCGCCGGCGTTGGCCGCCTTTCCCGGGGCGAAGAGCACCCCGGCCTCGCGGAGCAGTTCGACGGCATCGGGGGTGGTCGGCATGTTGGCGCCCTCGGCCACCGCCAGAACACCGTTGCGGATGAGTTCGGCCGCGTCGGCGGCGGTCAGTTCGTTCTGTGTGGCACAGGGCAGGGCCACGTCGCAGGGCACCTGCCAGACGGGGGCGTCGGCCACGAAGCGGGCGTCGGCACCACGCCGCTCGGCGTACTCCTCGACCCGGCCGCGAGCCTCGCGGATCTCCTTGAGCAGGTCGAGGTCGAGTCCCTTGGGGTCGACGACGTACCCCCGGGAGTCCGAGCAGGCCACGACGACCGCGCCGAGAGCGCGGGCCTTCTCGATGGCGTGCAGGGCGACGTTCCCCGCCCCGGAGACGACGACCCGCTTGCCGTCCAGGGAGTCGTCACGGGTGGAGAGCATCCGTTCGGTGAAAACGACCAGGCCGTAGCCGGTGGCCTCGGGACGCCCCGGGGCACCGCCCCACCCGACGCCCTTCCCGGTCAGGACCCCTGACTCGAAGCGATTGGTGATACGACGGTACTGGCCGAAGAGATAGCCGATCTCCCGGGTGCCGACGCCGATGTCGCCCGCCGGTACGTCGGTGTACTCCCCCAGGTGCCGGTACAGCTCGGTCATGAAGGACTGGCAGAAACGCATGACCTCCGCGTCGGAGCGTCCCTTGGGATCGAAGTCGCTGCCACCCTTGGCTCCTCCGATCGGCTTGCCGGTCAGGGCGTTCTTCAGGGTCTGCTCGAAGCCGAGGAACTTGACGATGCCGAGGTTGACCGAGGGGTGGAAGCGCAGTCCTCCCTTGTAGGGGCCGATGGCGCTGTTGAATTCCACCCGGAAGCCCCGGTTGACATGGATTCTTCCCCGGTCATCGGTCCAGGGCACCCGGAAGACGATCTGCCGCTCGGGCTCGCACAGGCGCTCCACGATCGCGGTCTCCGCGTAGTGGGGGTGGCGATCGAGGACCGGTTGCAGGGATTCCAGCACCTCGCGCACCGCCTGGTGGAATTCCTTCTCACCGGGATTGCGGCGCAGTACGGCGGCGTACAGGGGTTCGATCTGGCTCGTCGGCTCCATTCGCCGGAGTATAGAACCCACCGATGGGCCGGCCGCGACCCATCCCTCCATGAGTCCGCGGCAGGACCCCACCGCCGGCGGGCACAACTCCGTGCCCCGTCCCGTCCCCGGGCCCGTCCGGTCCGCACCGTGGTGGGCAGGGGCGCGGTCGGACGGGCCCGACCGATTCCGGTGACTTCCCCGATCATCGCCATCCCGGTGCCGGCGGCAGCGGAGGCGGGTGACGCCTCCCCTTCGTGTCCGGCCCTTCGTGTCCGGGGCCCGGTGAGGCGGCCGATCACCCGCAGATCGACTCGGGTGTTCTCGACCGGAGCACGGCCGTGTGGGCGGGGGCGGGTGGGCACAGGTCCTCCTCCGGTTGTTCCTCCACCATCGCGTGGCCATGACGGTCGGCGACCAAGAGGCCACCGGGGGTGGCGTGCTCGTCGGGTGGGAGGTTCCCGCCGCGGAGGGTCGGGGATCTCACACGACGGCGAGCGGCCCGGGGGCATACGTCGTCCGGGCCCCGGACGACGGGGCAGCCCGACTCATCCGGTTCCCCGGTGAGGGCGTCCGCCATCGGACCGGGCAGGGCCGTCAGCCGGGAGGGGCCGCGGTCGCAGCCCGATGCCATCGGACGGGGGGCACCGCGCCGCGGGATCCGTCGCAGGTGGCCGGCGTGTTCCGGGGTGCCGATGGCCCGATCCGCCGTCGCCCCGACCGGTCGGGGCGAGCGGGCGGGGTCACCGAGGGCATTGTGCGCCTGCGATGGTCGCCGGGGACGCAGCGGCGCCGGGCCGCGGACCGGTGGCTCCGTCGCCTCCCCGGCGTGTGTCGGTCCCGGGTGGGGTCATCTCGCCGGTGGTGATGGCGACCGAGGGGCGCGGGAGTCATCCGGTGGTTCCAACTCGGCGGGCGTCCGGCGGAACAATGCCTGCCACGGGCGTTGACGGCCCTCCCGTCATCGGGAAGGCGGCGCCCTCTTTTCATCCGCCCGGAGCCACCGCCGGATCCGCGGTGAGCAGTGACCGGACCACGGGGCAGATCATTTCGACACCTCCTGGAATGGTTTTCCAATTCTCACTCCAGGGGTCCGTCAACCCATTTCCGGAAGCACGGAAATGGGGAGAAGAACACCACCGTCCCGACTTCCGAAGGGCACCGAAAATCTCACGGAATCACGCGTGCCGACCCCGGGGAGCGGGCCGGGGTGCGGGTACCGGGAGAAGAGTGGGACCGAGAACTTTCAAGAGGACCCCGTCGGCGGCGGAGCGGCGGGGAAGGACGGGGACGGGCCGGTGCGGGGCGCCCCGTCCCCCACGTCATCCGATCACGGGGGCACGCCGCTCCGTCACCCGCGCACACCTCGGGTCCGACCTCGCCCCGGACCTCCCCGGATGGCGGGGAGCGGTGCCCCGGAACGTGGAGCCCCGAGGGGAAACCTCTCCGTATTCGTGCGCGACCCGTTGACGCCCCGTCCGAGAGACCCTAGGGTCCGTGACTCCAACTTTCGGGAAAACTCCGAAAACTTTCGGACCAGTCGACCAAAGGTGAGAGACACCCGATGAGATCCGTGCGTTTCGCCATCGCCACCCTCGCGGCCACCGCTCTGGCCCTTCCCCTGGCGGCCTCGCCGGCCTCGGCCGCCCAACAGCCCGATCACCGACCCACCCCCCACGCCACCCCCAAGACCCCACCCCACCTCACCCCCAAGTTCCCGCCTCGTCCCCACATCGGCCTCGGTCACCTGCGTGGAGCCGCACCCGAGGGCTTCTTCGTGGGAACGGCCGTGGCGGGTGGGGGGCACCACCTCGATCAGGACTACCCGGATCCCTTCACGTACGACATGAAGTACCGGAAGATTCTCGGTAAGCAGTTCAGCTCGGTATCTCCCGAGAATCAGATGAAGTGGGACTTCATCCACCCCGAACGCGACCGGTACCGCTTCGAGGAGGTCGACGCCATCGTCCGCTTCGCCGAGCGCAACCGTCAGGTCGTGCGCGGGCACACGCTTCTGTGGCACAGCCAGAATCCCGCGTGGCTGGAGGAGGGCGACTTCACCGAGGAGGAGCTGCGGGAAATCCTGCGCGAGCACATCACCACCGTTGTCGGCCGCTACGCGGGCCGGATCCAGCAGTGGGACGTGGCGAACGAGATCTTCGACGAGGCGGGAGAACTTCGAGTCCGGGACAACATCTGGATCCGCGAGCTCGGCCCGGGGATCATCGCCGACGCGTTCCGCTGGACCCATGAGGCGGACCCGCAGGCGAAGCTGTTCTTCAACGACTACAACGTGGAGAGCGTCAACCCCAAGAGCGACGCCTATTACACGCTCGTGCAGGAACTGCTCGATGATGGGGTTCCCGTACACGGTTTCGCCGTCCAGGGCCACCTGAGCACGCGTTACGGTTTCCCCGGTGACCTCGAGCAGAACCTGCTCCGGTTCGACGACCTCGGTCTCGAGACCGCCGTCACCGAACTGGACGTGCGCATGGACCTGCCGGCGAGCGGCCGACCCACCAAGGCGCAACTGGTGCAGCAGGCCGAGTACTACGACCGGGCGTTGTCCGCCTGCCTGGCCGTGGAGGGCTGCAACTCCTTCACCATCTGGGGCTTCACCGACAAGTACTCCTGGGTACCGAGCTTCTTCGAAGGTGAGGGTTCCGCCACGGTGATGACCGAGAACTTCGTCCGCAAGCCGGCCTTCTTCGCGCTGCGTTCCACCCTGAAGGAGGCCCGGAAGGGCTGAGAATCCCCCGCCCGCCGCGGTGACCGCGGCGGGCGGGTCGGCCACTCCCCCGAACGATCACCGGGTGCCGCCGGGCGGCCGGCCGACGATGAGGCGCTGGAGAAGGATGAAGGCCAGCAGCAACACGCCGATGACGATGCGGGTCCACCAGGAGCTGAGGGTCCCCTCGAAGGAGATGACCGTCTGTACGGTGCCCAGGACCAGCACGCCCAGCACCGAGCCGGCCACGTAACCGACGCCCCCCGCCAACAGCGTTCCACCGATCACCACGGCGGCGATGACGTCCAGTTCCATGCCGACGCCGTGCAGTCCGTATCCGGACAGCATGTAGAGACCGAAGAGGAGACCTCCCAGGGCCGAGCAGAACCCGCTCACCGCATAGACACCCACCTTGGTTCGACCGGCGGCCAGTCCCATCAGCCGCGCGGAGGACTCGCTGCCCCCCACCGCGTAGACGGTGCGTCCGAAGCGGGTCCGGTGCAGCACGTACACCGCCACCGCCACGACGATCAGCGAGATGATCACGGCAGGGGTCAGCACGATGTCACCCGGGAGGTGGATGGTCGCGGTGGCGAGGTCACGGAAGGCCGGATCCCGGATGGAGATCGATTCCACGCTGATGAGGAAGCACAGGCCGCGGGCGAGGAACATACCCGCCAGGGTGACGATGAAGGGCTGTACCCCGAAGTGGTGGATCACCAACCCCATCAGCAGGCCGAGGGTGGTACCGGTGGTGAGGACCAGGACGACGACCGCCCAGGGCGGCCACCCGGCGCCGAGACCGGCGGCGGCGATCATCGTGGCCAGGGCGGCGACCGCGCCCACCGACAGGTCGATGCCGCCGGTGAGGATGACGAAGGTCATCCCGACCGCGAGCACGATGAGGAAGGCGTTGTCGACGAACAGGTTCGCCACGACCTGGCCGGAGGCGAAGCCCTCGTAACGCAGGGATCCGGCGCCGAAGGTGAGGACGAAGACGACGAACGTGGCGACCACCGGCAGGAAGCGGCGGGGCAGCCGGGCGGAGTTGACGCGTTCCGACAGGCGAGCGAGGGTCGGAGGGCTCATCGGAGGTCCCCCTTCCGGGCGCCGACCGGGAGCGGATGGGTCGGCGGAACGCGCCGTCCCCCCGGGGAACGGGCGACACGCGGCGACTGGAGCAGGCACACGATGATCACGACGAGGGCCTTGAAGACCAGGGTGGCGTTGGTCGGGATCCCGATGGTGTAGACGGTGGTGGTGAGGGTCTGGATCACCAGGGCGCCGACCAGGGTCCCGGACAGCGAGTAGCGGCCCCCCGCCAGGGAGGTGCCGCCGATGACGACGGCGAGGATCGCGTCCATCTCGATCCACAGTCCGGCGCTGTTGGCGTCCGCCGCGTTGACGTTGGAGCTGATCATCAGGCCCGCCACACCGGCGCACAGTGCCGCGAAGACGTAGACCGTCCCGATGATCGTGCGGGAGCGGACCCCCGCCAGTCCCGCGGCCTCCGGGTTGGTCCCCACGGCGTGGATGAGGGTGCCCAGCGCCGTGCGGTGGGTCAGCAGCGCGACCCCGCCCAGGACCGCCAGAGCGATGAGGACCGCGACCGGCAGGACGAGGAATCCCGTTCCGATCCAGCGGTACCCGGGGTCGTTGACGGTGACGATCTGCCCCTCGGTCAGCAGCATCGCCACACCGCGGCCTGCCGTCATCAGCACCAGTGTGGCGATGATCGGTTGGATGCCCGCCACGGAGACGAGAAGTCCGTTCCACGTTCCCAGGAGCAGACAGGCGCCCAGGGCGAGCAGCACCGCGGTGAGGGCGTGTCCGCCGCCGGCGATCCAGGTGCAGGCGATGGCCCCGGAGATCGCGGCGACCGCGCCCACCGACAGGTCGATGCCGCGGGTGGCGATCACCAGGGTCATACCGATGGCGATGAGCAGCGTGGGCGCGCCGTTGCGGAGAATGTCCACGGCACTGCCGTAGAGGTGACCGTCCTGCAGTCTGATCTCGAGGAAGGAGGGGGTGACGACCACGTTGAGCGCGATGAGGCCGGCCAGGGCGAGCAGCGGCCACAGGAGGTGGTTGCGTCTCATCGGCCCACCGTCGCCGGGTGGTTCCCCGGGATGTCGTCCTGTACGGCGATGGCGGAGACCACGTCCCGTACGGAGACCTCGCGACCGGCGAGTTCGGCGACCTGACGGCGATCGCGCAGGACCACGATCCGGTCCGACACCCGGACCACCTCCTCGACCTCGGCGGAGATGAAGAGCACCGCCGTGCCCCCGGCGGCCAGGTCGGCCACCACCTTCTGGATCTGTGCCTTGGCCCCGACATCGATGCCCCGGGTGGGTTCGTCGAGGATGAGCAGCCGGGGACGCGTCACCAGCCAGCGGGCGAGCAGCACCTTCTGCTGGTTGCCCCCCGAGAGGTTGTCGATGGGGGTACCGGGGTCGGCCGGGCGGATGTCGAGCTTGTCGATGTACTCCTCGACCAGTGCCTCGGCGGCGCGGCGCGGCACCGGTCGGGCCCAGCCGCGTGCGGCCTGTGCGGCCAGGATCAGGTTGTCGCGCACGCTGAGGCCTTCGATGATGCCCTCGCCCTTGCGATCCTCCGAGCAGAAGGCGACGCCCCGGGCGATGACGGCTCGCGGTCCCCGGGGACGAACGGGCCGGCCGGCGATGGTGAGGGTGCCGCTGTCGGGTCGGTCCGCGCCGAAGAGCAGGCGAGCCGTTTCGGTGCGGCCCGAACCGAGCAGACCGGCCAGGCCGACCACCTCACCGGCGTGGATGTCCAGGTCGAAGGGGGCGATTGCCCCCTTCCGGCCGAGGCCGCGGGCCCGGAGCACGGGGGTGGTGCCGGGGATGTGGTCCCGGGCCCGGCGTTCCACCTCCTCCAGGGTGTCGAGTTCGCGGCCGAGCATGGCCGCCACCAGGTCGAGGCGGCCCAGCTCGGCGGTGGGGTGTTCGCCGACCAACCGGCCGTTGCGCAGTACGGTCATCCGATCGGCGATTTCGTACACCTGGTCGAGGAAATGTGAGACGAAGAGGACGGCCACCCCGTCGTCGCGCAACACCCGGATGATGCGGAAGAGTTCGGCCACCTCGTCGGCGTCCAGGCTGGAGGTGGGTTCGTCGAGGACCAGGACCCGGGCCTCCACCGCCAGCGCGCGGGTGATCGCGACGAGTTGCTGCACCGCGATCGGGTGGCCGTCCAAGCGGGAGGCGGGATCGATGTCCAGGCCCACCCTCTCGAGGAGTCGTGCCGCTCCGGCCCGCACGGCCCGGGTGTCGATGCCGGCGAAGCGGCGCGGTTCCCGCCCGAGCAGGATGTTCTCGGCGACGGACATGTTGGGGCAGAGGTTGACCTCCTGGTAGACGGTGCTGATCCCGGCGCGTTGGGCCGCGGCCGGGTCGGCGAAGGAGATCGGACGACCGTTGAGACGTATGGTGCCGGCGCTCGGCCGGTGGACCCCGGTGAGCGCCTTGATCAGGGTGGATTTACCCGCCCCGTTCTCCCCCATCAGGGCGTGCACCTCGCCGGGGAGGAGCCGGAAATCGACCCCGGAGAGAGCCTTGACGCCGGGGAACTCGACGTCGATGCCGCGCATCTCGACCACCGCGTCCTCCCGGTACACCGGGGATTCGGTCATGTTCCGTGCCTTCGTCGTCGTGGGTGGGGTGGTCACCGCCATCGGGACGGCGGGGCCCGGGATGGTTCCCGGGGCCCGCCGATCCGCGGACCACGACGGCGGTCACCGGCCCCGTGGCGGTTGGTTCGGTCTCGGGCGGGGCTCAGTACTCTCGCTCGGAGAGCACCTCACGGGCCTCCTCCGAAGTGAAGGTGGTCTCCTCGGTGACCACGCGACCGGGAACCTCCTCGCCGTCCACGACCTTTCGGGCGAGGTCCATGAGCTGATCGCCGAGCAGCGGGTTGCACTCGACGATGAAATTGATCTCGCCGTCGGCCAGAGCCTGCATGCCGTCCCTGACTGCGTCCACGGTGATGATGGTGATGTCGGTGCCCGGCTGCCGACCAGCCGCTTTGATCGCCTCGATGGCGCCCAGGCCCATGTCGTCGTTGTGGGCGTAGACCACATCGATCTCCGGGGTGGATTTCAGGAACGCCTCCATCACCTCCTTGCCGCCCGCGCGGGTGAAGTCGCCGCTCTGGGTGGCCACGATCTCGATGTCGGATCGTTCGGCGATGACCTCCTCGAAGCCCTCCTTGCGGTCGATCGCGGGGGCGGCCCCCGTGGTGCCCTGGAGTTCCACCACCCTGAGCGGGCCCTCGGTGTTGTCCACCAGCCACCGGCCGGCCTTTCGGCCCTCCTCCACGAAGTCGGAGCCGAGGAACGTCTCGTACAGCGAGGTGTCGTCGGAGTCGATGGCGCGGTCGGTGAGGATCACCGGGATTCCGGCCCGTTGGGCCTCCAACAGCACGGCGTCCCAGCCGGTCTCCACGACCGGGCTGAAGGCGATGACGTCCACCCGCTGTTGGATGAAGGAGCGGATCGCCTTGATCTGGTTCTCCTGCTTCTGTTGGGCGTCGGAGAAACGGAGTTCGACGCCCGCGGCCTCCGCGGCCTCACGAATGGATTTCGTGTTGGCCGTCCGCCAGCCGCTCTCGGCGCCGACCTGCGAGAAGCCCATGGTGATCGTGCTGTCGTCGGCGCCGCCCGGGGAATTGGTGCCGGGACCGGAGTCGGATCCTCCGCCACAGCCGGCGAGGGCCCCGAGTAACAGGATGGTCGTGGTGGCCCTGGTGATCTTCCTGAACACTGCTCATCCTCCGGGGTCGACGACGATCCGCACCCGTGGCGACGGGCGGGGTGACCGGGATCACAGGCGTCCCAGAGTGAGCGCTAACATGAGGGTCGTCAACCCCAAGTTCACGGTAATTTTCGGGTGTTGACGGGAAGTCGGGAATCATGGATGTTAGCCCTCACGTGTCGCCCCACCGCTGTCGATCCGCCCGGCTTCCCGTCGTTCGGCCGGGCATCCGGGCTGCGTAGACTTCCCGTGAACCGTTGTCCGGGTGTTCGGTCCGGGCAACCGGCGACATCGGGCGGAACGCCGGAACCTGAGGGGGTACGGGTGGAGGACGCCTCGGCGGAGGGCCGGGCGACGCGTGCCCCGGCCATGACCGATGTGGCCCGCCTGGCGGGGGTGTCCCACCAGACGGTCTCCCGGGTGCTCAACGGCCACCCCAATGTCCGGGAACAGACCCGTCTGCGGGTCCGGGCGGCCATCGAGGAGTTGGGTTACCGACCCAATCGCGCGGCCCGCACCCTGGCCACGGGGCGATCCCAGCTGCTCGGGGTGGTGGCGCCCAACTCCACCCTGTTCGGTCCGGCCTCCCTGTTGGCGGCCTTCGAACTGGCGGCCGGCACAGCGGGGTTCTCGGTGAGCGTGCGGCGGGTCGGGCTGCTGGATCGACCCTCGATCGCCGCGGCCGTCGAGCACCACCGGGACCAGCGAGTGGCCGGGATCATCGTCATCGCCCCCACCGCGTCGGCGAACGAAGCGCTGGCCGAGGTGCCCGCCACCGTTCCCGTGGTGACCGTGGACGGCGATCTCCGACGTCCGAGCGCGCTGGTCACCGTCGACCAGGAGGCGGGCGCCCGGGCGGCCACCCGTCATCTACTGGCGGCGGGGCACCGAACGGTGTGGCACGTGTCGGGGCCGTCCGACTGGTTCGACGCGGCGGGTCGGGTGCGTGGGTGGCGGCGGGCGTTGGAGGAGGCCGGCGCGGAGGT
The DNA here is from genome assembly GCF_021390475.1 of Streptomyces sp. ST2-7A. Taxonomy (GTDB): domain Bacteria; phylum Actinomycetota; class Actinomycetes; order Streptomycetales; family Streptomycetaceae; genus Streptomyces. Next base: position 129,660 of record NZ_JAJUWS010000005.1, on the reverse strand, counting down.
CCCGCCGGTGGCCCCGGCCGACTGGAGCGCCGCGGCGGGATACCGAGCGGGACAGATGCTGGCGCGGATGCCCGAGGTGACGGCGGTCTTCGCGGCCAACGATCACCTCGCGCTGGGCATCCTGCGCGCCATGCACGAACTCGGACGGTCGGTTCCCCGTGATGTGAGCGTGGTCGGCTTCGACGACGTGCCGGAGGCGGCGTACTACATTCCGCCGCTCACGACGGTGCGGGCGGATTTCGACGCGGTGGCCACCGAGACCCTGCACCTGCTGCTGAAGCGGATCACCGAGGGGGAGACGGGACCCGTGCGACGGATCCTCACCCCCACTCTCGTCGAGCGGCGGAGCGTGGCCGCGCCGGCGCACTGAGCGGGGCGTCGGCGTCGAGGCCCCGGCACCGGGACGGCCCCGGCGACGGGTGCCGCCCGTAACGGTATTGACACATCGGGGCCCCTCACCGGGCTCCGGGAGGCCATCGGGTCGGACGGTCGGCGTTGGTATCGCTCCTTCACCTCCAACCGCGTCGACGGTCAATGGTCTCCCTTGGCCGCGACCGGGTCCAACCCGTTCGCCCGCTCCAACAACGTGACCTTCCCGGCGGGCACCACCGCCCGGACCCGGGACTTCAGTCATGGCGAGCTGATCAGGGCGAACAACGATCAGACACTCACCATCAACCCCTGCCCGCTGCAATTCGCGCATCAGGGGGTGAATCCCAACGCGAGCGGTGGTTACAGCCAGTTGCCGTATCGCATGGGGGTGCTCACCCAGACCAACTCGGCCTGCCGACCCGGTTCCGGGTCGGACGTCCCGCGCTCCCCCTCGGCACGTCCGATCCGGGCCGTCGGGGGTCAGGGGGCGTTACGGAAGGCCAGACCCTTGTCCGTGTGTCCTGCACCACATCGTCCACGTCGCCGTGCCTGTCCAGGGCCCGCCCGACGATGTTGTGGACGAGGGGGAGGGATTGCGACGACAGCTGCTCCAGCGCCTGTCGGTCGCCGCCCCGGGCGGCGACCACCAGCCCGGGATCGGGCCCCGGTTCGGGCTCGTGCTTCATTCCTGACTTCCCTTCGGGCGTATCCGGGGAGGTGGGTGACACATGGCCGTGCACCGCCCCTGCCACCCGGGGAGACGGGAACGTCCACCGGATACAACGAAAACGCACCGGATTTCCTCGGCACGTCATCTCTCCTCCCCGACGCGGGCCCCGTTTCCTTCGGTGTGGACCACCGGGTCTTCGGTGTGGACCACCGGGTCTTCGGTGTGGACCACCGGGCGTCGGGCCGGGGTCGGGGTGGAACCGGCCGGTGTGCCCCGGCCTCAGGTTTCTCGGACGGAGTCCAGCCGGGCGAAGACCACCAGGTTGTCCTCGTAGTTGCGAGTGGCACGATCGTAGGCGCCGGCGCAGGTGATCAGTCGCAACTGCGCGGAGGGGGTGTCCCCGTAGACCCGTTCATCGGGAAAGTCGGCCTTGCGGAACGTCTCGGCGGCGTAGACCTCGAAGGTGGCGACGGTTCCGTCCTCCCGGTGGATGTCCACCGTGCTTCCGGGGCGGAGGGCGTTGAGGTGGACGAACACGGCGGGTCCGGTTCTGGTGTCGACATGGCCGACGACGATGGAGGAGCCGCGTTCCCCCGGCGTGACACCGCCCTCGAACCACCCGACGAGGTTCTTGTCGTCATGCGGGGGCGGGTCGAGTTCGCCGGTCTCCCCGATGGCCAATGGCATGAAAGGGGCGTCCACCCCGATCTCCGGGATCGAGAGGCGCTGCGGCTCCGCCGGCGGCAACGCCGGGTCCCGTGCCTCGGGGGTCTCCGGCGCGAGCGGGGCGGCAGGGGGTTCGGGCACCGCCGGGGCGATGGCCTCGGGTGTGGAAGGTACGAGCGCCACCGAGGGCGCGGCGGGCGGGGGCGTGTCCCGGATGGAATGGTGGATGAGGCCGAGGCCCAGCACCACGAGGATGAGGGGCAGGGCAAGGACCCCGAGGAGTCCCCGGCGGGGAGAACTACCGGTGACCGGCCGGGGGACGGGGGCCCGGAACTCCTGCTTGGCGGACATGAACAGTGCCTTTCGGGAAGAGCGGGGCGGGGACGGGGTGGGACGACGCAGCCGTCGCGGCGGCGCAGCGCGTAGGCACCGGCACCGAGGCCGCCGAGCAGGAGCGCGGACCCGGCGGCCATGCCACCACCGGTTCCGGTCAGACCCCCACCACCGGCGTGCACACCACCACGCGGCTTGTCGTAACCCTTCCGACCGTCGTACTTGCCGTCGTACTTGCCGTCGTGCTTGCCGTCCCACTTCCCGTCGTGCCGGTCACCCGACTCCGACGCCACCAGACCCGCCACCAGCGCACCACCACCGGCGTGCACACCACCACGCGGCTTGTCGTAACCCTTCCGACCGTCGTACTTCCCCTCGTACTTCCCGTCCCACTTCCCCTCGTGCTTGCCGTCGTGCTTGTGATCCCGGTGGTCCTTGTCGTGGTGATCGCCGTTGGCGAAGGTTCCGCTCACCGGCGTCCCCGCCGGGGCGGGGGCGAACGCCTGGGCGGCGGGAGCGGAAAGGCCGAGAGCCGCGGCAATGGCCGCGGAGACGAACACCGTGCGAGTGACGCGCATGAGTTTTCCTTTCGTCGCGGCTGCGAGTGCCTGCACCATGCCGACTCTTCGGACGCAGCGGCGACGTTTTTCAGCGTCGGGTGAAAGCGCCCCGCTCACCACCGGAGAACATCGCATTCGAGGTAAGGCGTGGGCCCATCGGGTGGAATACGGACTCGAGTCACCCATTCGCCCTTCCGATATTCCGCGTGTCGTGACCTTTTCGGAGTAATGCGCCCGCCCCGTTCGCCAACCCCGGTCCTTCTGTCAGCCCGGGGGCGCTGGTTTCCGTCGGTTTACCGTAGGGGCCGCCACTCCGGGGGGGAGACGAGTCGATCGTCGGCCGTGAACCGGGTCCGGGCCGATCCCGGGATCACTTCGTACGCCGTACGACACCCTGGTCGTACGGTGTACGGAATCAAATCAACGGACAGGGGTTCGAGGTGGGTGTCAACGACTCGGCGGTCATCGCCGAGGGGCTGCGCAAGCGTTACCGGGACGGATACGCGCTGGACGGCTTCGATCTGACCGTTCCGCGGGGGACGGTGTGCGGCCTGCTCGGGCCGAACGGGACAGGCAAGACAACGGCGGTCCGCGTCCTCGCGACATTGCTGCGATGTGACGGTGGGCGGGCCGTCGTGGCGGGGCACGACGTGATCCGGGAGCCCCACCGGGTCCGCCGCCGGATCGGCCTGGTGGGCCAGAATCCGGCGGTCGACGAGGTGCTGAGCGGCTACCGGAATCTGGTCATGTTCGGCCGACTCCATCGGCTCGGCGCACGGGAGGCGAGGGTGAGGGCTTCCCGGATGATCGAGCGGTTCGATCTCGGTGAAGCCGCGGACAGACCGGTCACCACCTATTCCGGGGGGGGATGCGTCGTCGGTTGGATCTGGCGGTGGGCATGATCCCGCTACCGGCGGTCCTGTTCCTGGACGAGCCCACCGTGGGTCTCGACCCACGTGGTCGCAACGAGGTCTGGCGGGCGATCCGTGAGTTGGTGACCGAGGGCACGAGTGTGCTGCTCACCACCCAGTACCTGGACGAGGCCGACCAACTGGCCTCCCGAATCAACGTGATCGAGTCCGGGCGGGTGGTCGCGGAGGGCGCTCCGGAGGATCTGAAGTCCCTCATCGGCGACGACCGCCTCGAGTTCGTCGTGCACGACGCGGGGCGGATGGGGATCGCCGCCTCGGTGGCCGCTCGATGGGGTGAGGGGGAGCCCGTGGTGGACGGGGACACGCGACGGATCGGAGTGCGGGTGCCGGATGGGGCCGCCGCCCTGCCGGTGGCCATCCGGTCGCTGGACGAGGCCGGTATCGCGATCGACGACCTGGCGCTGCGCCGCCCGACACTGGATGAGGTCTTCCTCCACTTGACCGGTCGACGGGATGACGGGCGGAAGGACGGGACGGTCGACGGAGCCGGGTCCATCACGACCGGACGGGAAGTGACCGCATGACCGACACGACAACCGCTGTCTCATCCGGAGCGGGGTCTACCGGGTCGTCGGGGCCATCGGGTGCTCCCGCGTCCGCGGGCCCCGGGGAACGTCTCCTCGGCCCTATCGGTGACAGTTGGGTCCTCACCCAACGGGCGATCCTGCACCAGGTGGGTCACCCCGGTCCGTTGCTCTTCTCGCTCGCTTTCAACGTCCTGATCGTCCTGATCTTCGTTCACCTTCTGGGTGGCGCGATGCTGGTCCCCGGGGGCGGCGGTTACCGGGACTTCCTGATGCCCGGCATGTTCGTGATGGCCATGCTTTTCGGTATCGGGACGACCACTCTCGCGGTGGCGACCGATCGGGAGCGCGGAGTAACCGATCGCTTTCGTTCCATGCCCATGTCCCCCGCCGCGGTACTGATCGCGCGCGCCGCGGCGGACATGCTCGTCGCCGTTCTCACCCTGGCCGTGATGATTCTCGCGGCGCTGGCGATCGGGTGGCGTCACCACGGCACCACGGGCGACTTCCTGGCCGCGGTGGGCCTCGTCCTGCTGTTGCGGTTCGCTCTCGTGTGGGTCGGCGTCCATCTGGGACTCACCCTCTCGGGAGCCGGGGCGGTCAACGGGGTGCAGACGCTGGAGTTCCCCGTCGGCTTCCTCTCCTCGGCCTTCGTGGCGACGGCCACCATGCCCGGCTGGCTGGGCACGGTGGCCGATTGGAACCCGATCTCCTCGACGGTCAACGCGGGCCGGGAGCTGTTCGGGGGTCCCGGCGTCGCCTCGGGCTCCTGGATCACCGACCACTCCACTTTGATGGCGATGGTGTGGCCGGTGGTACTGGTCCTCGTTTTCTTCCCGCTGTCGGTGAACGCCTTTCGGCGGCTGAACCACTGAGATGCGGGCCCGGGTGCGCCCCGGGCCCGCCCCCGGCGTCCGGGATCGGCACGGTATCAGTCCGCGTCGACCCGGGCGTCCACCATCACCGCGATGCCGTCAAGGATGCGCCGCAGACCGAACTCGAAGTTGTGGTCGGCGTTGTAGGCCTGGCCCTGTGCCGCTCCCACCTCCTCGCCGACGGCGGTGGCCAGGGGGAAGACGGAGGGGTCCACCAGCGAACCCAGGAGGGGGCCGTACTCGCGCCACCGCTCCTCGTCCGTCATCCCGCTGTCACGCTCGGCCTGTCCGGCCTCGTCCGCACGGCGGGCGGTGTTCTCCGCGTGTCCGACGACGAGGTTGACGACCGTGTCCATCTCGATCGGGGGCAGGCCGGTACCCGCCACCGCGCGGAGCTCGCGCTCGTACTTGGCGATGGCGTTGGGGCCCAGGGGCGGCCGGGTGATGCCGACGTGCGGCATCCAGGGGTGGCGTCGGAACAGCCCTCAGTTGTCCCGGGCGACCCGTTCCAGTCGGGTGCGCCAGTCGGCGTTCCCGGTTCCGTCGGGATCCTCCGCGCCGGGGCGGGTGATCTCGCCGTAGACGGTGTCCAGCATCAGTTCGACGAGCTCGGCCTTGCCCGGGACGTAGGTGTAGAGCGTCATCGTCCCGACTCCCAGTTCCTCCGCGATCCGGCGCATCGACAGGCGCTCGACACCCTCGGTGTCCGCGACCGCCACGGCGACCCGGACGATGCGGTCCATGCTCAGGTCGTGGCGGGCGTTGCGGGCGGGGCGGCGATCCCGCGTGCCCCACAGCAGGGCGAGACTGCGGGCGGGATCCGCGGCGCCGCTGCGCGGTCGGGTGCGGTCCTTGGCCATCCCCGTCCTCGTACGCGGAGGGGAATCGGGTTTCCGCTCACCGGAAACGGGACGACGGACTCGCCGGAGAGGATCGTTACCGCGCGTTCCGTGCCGTCACGTCGAGTCGATGACTCCGGTGACGGGCCGCCGGTGGGGAAGCCGGAGGCAAGCCCGGCGGAGCGGGGTATCTGTTGACACCTGTCACGTGGCTGTCGTGCGGCGCCCGCGGCTCCGCCCCGGCCGGATCCCGATGCGCAACGCGCGGGCGGCGTGGGAGAGGTCGTGAAAGCGGCGCCCGGGGTGAGCGTCGCCCGTGAGTTCCACGCGCGGTGCCGGGAGGGGGCCGGGCCGGGCGCAATCGTTGCACCAGGCGACCCGCGGGGCCGGACGCGCGGGGCCGGCGGAAGGTGCCCTCGCGGAGCAGGGCGAACAGGAGGCCGATGCCTTGACGGGCGATGCGGAGGAGGGTCCGGGTATGGATCTCGACGCGGGCACGTTGCTTGTCGTAGTGGGCGGGGGCGGGATCGGCGCTCATACAGGCGAACGCGAAAGGAACACGACGCGTTTGAGCTGCCGGTTTCCGCCTCGGGGTACGTGTTCGCCATGAATGGAGGTCACCCGACGAGTTCGTGATCGGGGTCAGGCCGGCGACACCGGATACAGGTCGGCGATCCGCCGCGTCTCCTGCTCCCGGCAGGTGTGCGACCGGGTAACCGGGGTCCCGGGCCACCGTCGGCGGAAGACAGCGAACCCGCCCCGCGGTGTGTCAGGGCAGGGGCGGGGCGGGCGATGAACGCCCCGGCAGCCGGGAGGTACCCGGGGACGAAGGCCACTGTGGCTCATCCCCCGACGGGGAGGCCCGGGGCCCCGGGCCTCCCCGTCGTCTCGTGTCGTCTTCTCAGACCATCGCCAACCCCGCGAGGAACCATGACTCCACGGCCCGAATCCGTGCCTCGCACTCCCCCCTGTCGGCACCGGTGATGACGAATGCCGCGAGGAAGTCCCCCGAATGCCGGGCGTCCGGCACCCGCTCCCCCGGTGTCGCGAAGTAATGGGATACCGCCACCGACGCCCTGATGTCGTCGGGCAGGTCCGCCGGATCCGGAAGAGCCACCAGGACGCCCGGACGTTTGGTGAACAGCAACTGGCCCGCAAGTCGTGTCGGACTCCGACGTCCGGAGACCGGTACCGGCAAACCGAGCTGGCGTCGTACGGGGTGGACCGCCGGATCGAAACCGAACATCTCCCGCTGAACGTCCCGGACTCCCGCCCCACCGGCCCGACATGCGGCCTCACAGAGCACGAGTCGATCGTCGGGGGTGTGGAACACCTCGATGTGGAACGCGAAGTCCGGCGGGCCGCCGAACGCCTCCAGCACCCGCTCCGCGAAGGCCACCAGACGTTCGCCCAGCGGGCTGTCCATGTCGTGGGCGATGTCCACCCGACCCCCGCGATCGCGGTAGTCGGCCAGTACATACGTGTAGTGGGAAGGCCACATCGTGACCACCTCCCCGTCGAGCACGACACCGTCCACATGATGCATGTCGCCGGCGACGAACGCCTCCACCAGCCACGCCGCCTCGCCTTCGGGACCGGGCGGGCCGACGGGATGTTCCGCCGGGTTCCAACCCCGTACGTCCTCCTCGGTCCGCAACACGCTCAGCCCGATGGAGCCCGCGCTACGACGGGGTTTGACCACCACCGGCAGCCCGTGGTCCGCGACGAAACGGGACACGTCCCCGGCATCGCGCACCGACGCGCACGGGGCCACGGGGATACCGGCGTCCGCTGCGACCCGCTTCATGGTCCATTTGTCGCGGTAGACCACGGCGGTGTCCGGTAGTTGACCCGGCAGCCCGAACCGTTCGCGCAACCGGGCCGCCCGTTCGATGTCGTTCTCCTGACAGGCGACGATGTCCCGTATCCGGTGTTCACGGATGAGTTGCTCGGCACGTTCGATCACCCGTGGCGAGACGTCGTAGTCGGGTAGCGCCTCGGCGTGCACGAACGGCGCCTTTTCGGGAAGGTCCTCCCCGTACGCGGCGAGCTGCTCGGCGGAGGCGAGCAGCACCACCTCGTCGTCGCGGCCCTCGAACCACTCGGCATAGGGATTGGCCCGCAGTGAACCGCGGTGAAGCACGAGAATGGTCACAATGCCTCCTTCGGGGCCCAGACGCTGGCGTAGCGTTCCCCCGTGTCCGGCAGCAGCGTGACGATCGTCCGCCCACGACTCTCCGGCCGGCGCGCGATCTCGGTCGCGCCGTGTACAGCGGCCCCTGCCGAAATGCCCGCGAAGATGCCCTGGGTCCGGACAAGCGTGCGGGCACTCTCCATGGCCTGTTCATCCGTGCAGGTGAGAACCTCGTCGATGAGTTCGACATCGGTCGTCGGGGCGATGAAGCCACCGTTCAGGCCGGGGATGCTGTGCTGTCCGCCCTCTCGGCCCGACAGGACCGCGGAGGTCTCCGGCTCCACCGCCACGACCCGCAGGCGCGGGTTGCGCTCCTTCAGGAAACGCGCCGTGCCCGTGAGCGTTCCCCCCGTTCCCACACCCATCACCAGCACATCGACCCGACCACCGGTGTCACCCCATATCTCGGGCCCCGTGGTTTCGTAGTGCGCCCGTACGTTGTCATCGTTCTCGTGCTGGCGGACGTACCACGCCCCCGGCGTGGCGCGCTCGATCTCCTCGGCCTTCTCGATGGCACCGGCGAAACCGGCCTCCCGGGGGGTCTGCACGACCTCGGCGCCGAGTGCCGAGAGAAGACTCACCCGCTCGACCGTTGCGCTGTCCGGCAGCACAACGACACAGCGATAGCCCCGCACAGCCGCCAGAGCCGCGAGCGTGATGCCGGTGTTGCCCGAGGTCGACTCCACGATGGTGCCCCCGGGAACCAGTTCCCCCCGTGCCTCGGCGCCATCCAGCATAAACAGCGCCGCTCGATCCTTCACGCTCGCATAAGGGTTGGACGACTCGAGTTTCGCGATGACCCGGGTGTCCTCCGTCGCCGCCGGCACCTTCAGCCGAACGAGGGGGGTACGACCGATCAACTCCTCGATTCCCGCAGCGATTCCCGCCCGGGGCGGAAGGAAATCACGAAATGCTCCGCTCACCACGAACTCCCCGGAGAAAGAAAAACGAACCGGAAGACACCGAATTCGGCCATCGGGCACTCACCAACACCCGGCGGACGCGACGGCCCGGAGATCGTCCCGCACCGCCTTCGAGGATCTCGACACCACCGATCCCGCCTTGATCCGGGCCGCAGGCGGCACATCACACATGACGATCGCCATGGCGCCCACCATCGCGCCTTCCCCGACCGTCACCGGCCCGAGCACGGTGACGTTGGTGCCCAGCACGGCGCCGGATCCCACCACCGGATGCCGTCGTGCGCCCGCCGCACGGGAGTTGTCGGTCCACCACCCCACGGCTCCGAGGGTGACCTGCTGATAGATGGTCACATCGTCACCCACCCTCGCGGTCTCCCCGATGACCACCGCGGCACCGTGATCGATGAACACACGTCGTCCGAGCACGGCACCCGGGTGGATCTCCACCCCGCTCCTCCTTCGCGCCCGCATCGCGATCCAGCGCGCGAGAGTGCGCCGGCCCGCGCGGTGCAAGGGGTGGGCGATACGGTGTGACCACACCGCCAACAGCGCGGGATGCCACACCGCCTCCCACGCACTCCTCACCGACGGGTCCCGCTCGACGACGACACCCAGGTCCTCACGGAGCAGGCCGAACAGTCCCCCGCGCGGTGTGACGTCTCCCCCGCTCATCGACTCGTTTCCTCCCATTGTCATCGAACCTCGATTCGTATCTCTTCACGGATCAAGCGCTCGCACAGTTCCACGGCGGCGGTCGTGTCGAAAGCGCGGACCGCGACATGGCCGAGGCGGTCCCAGTTGTCCGCGGGGGGCCTGGTCCGCCTGCCCGGCCGCGCGGACACGGAGGAGGTGATGACCTCCGGACGAGCCGCGATCCGGTCGGCCCCGTGAACGGCCGTCACCACCCCGTGGGTCCCGGTCAGGAACCGTACGCAAGCACCGGCGAGGGGGCCCGGCGGATGATCCGGCATGTCCATCAGACCGAGGGAGTGGGCTGCCGACCAGGCGGGCAGGTCGATCCCGTAGGCCGCCGCGACCAGCTCGATGATGAAGTCCCCACCCATTCGATTGTGCGACTCGATCACCACCGGTCCACGGTCGCTCAACCGAATCTCGGTGTGGCTGGGGCCGTCCAGGACACCCATGACGCCCAGGTGTTCCTCGACGGCGGCGACGATCCGGGCGTGATCGACCGTGGAGAGACGTGCGGGAACCGCGTGGCCGAGTTCGGCGAAGTGACCGCTGCCGACGAGCTTCTCCGTGATCGCCAGAACGTGGTGCCGTCCGTCGAAACCGAATGCCTCCACACTGAACTCCGGGCCGTCGATGTACTCCTCGGCCATGAATTCCGTCACACGGAACAGGGTGGAGCCGCGGTCGGTGCGGGTGCCGAGCAACTTCTCGACATGTCGCCACGCCCGGTCGAGGTCCTCCTCGGAGGTCACCCGGGTGACGCCGAAGCCGGCTGTGGTATCGGTCGGCTTGATGATGAACGGGTAGCCCGCCCGACGGCCGAAGTCCTCCAGTGAGGCACGGTCGGTGATGGTGGAGAACGCGATCGACGGAGCGCTTCCCTTCGCCGCCAGGTGCTGACGCATGAGCATCTTGTTCCGCATTCGGACGCTCACCTCGTGACGACGTCCGTCACCCTGGCCGAAGAGATCGGCGAGTCGTGCCGCCGGGCTCAGGCCGCCTTCCGTGAGGGAGGTGACGATGTCCCATGAGTAGACGCGTCGGGCCGCCTCCGCGAACGGGAGCAGGGTCTCCCAATCCGTGTAGTCGACCACCAGCAATACGTGCGCGGCTTCGGTCTGATAGGGGGTGAGCTTGTCGGGGTGCTGGAGCAGTACGACCCGGGCCCCGAACCGGGTGTATGCCTCCAGGTGCGCGTCGACACCGCCGATCAGCAGGACCGTGCGGTCCGTCACCGCGTCCGCCGCGGGGCCCGGTACCAACGCGGGCACGATCAGGGAGCGCACCGTCTCGACACGTTCGGCGGCCTGCTCCGGGGAGTCCGCGGTCAGGATCACGAATCCGTGGCGGGTGAAGGAGTCCTCGGTGACCGGCATTCGGTCACCGGCGGCGAACGGAAAGTGAAGGGTGTCCACGAATGGGAACCCACGAACCTTCTCCAGTTCGGGGGAGACCTCCGCGATGACGCCCGGGGGGAAGCCGAAGAAGCCGACGGTCGCGCTTCGCGTCGCTCGGACCTCCGGCACTTCGGTCCCCGCCAAGGTTCGGAACACCTCGGCCTCGATGTCGAAGTCGGCGGCGAGGCGGATCAGCGCGGGGATCCGGTCTCCGCCGATGCGGGTCTGGGATTCGATGATGCGGGGGCCCGAGGATGTGAGCACGACCTCCGTGTGGGCCGGGCCGAAACGGTAGTCCGCCAGGTCGAGCAGTGAGGTGACCAGAGTGGTCAGGGCCTCGGCATCGACCTCGGGCAGGGGCGCGGGGAACACGTGGCCGGTCTCGATGAACCCCGGCGCGCCGGTCGTCCGCTTCGCGGTGATGCCGATGACGTGGTGTTTCCCCTCGACTGTGAGGGTTTCGACACTGAATTCGGGCCCCTGGAGATACTCCTCCACGACGTAGGGGCCGCCGTGGCCGCCGGTCGTGACGCGATGTCGCCACCGGTCGATGTCGGCCGGGTCACGAAGCAGCGCCACCCCACGGCTGCCGGAGAGCGCCGCCGGTTTGACGATCACCGGCAGACCCAATCCGAGTGCCGCCTCGCCCACGTCCCCGACGTCGCCCACGGTGACCGCTGCCACCGGTGACAGACCTCCGCCGTTGAGCAGGGCGCGCATCTCCGACTTGTCGTTGATGCGTCGGATCGAGTCCGGGTGGTTGGGGCTCAGACCCAGCTCCCGGGCACGGGTGACCACCGGGAGCTGGATGTCCTCGTTCCCGAGGCAGAGCACGAGCTCGATACGGTGTTCGGCTGCCGTTCCGGCGATCAGGTCACCGAGGGCACGGGTGTCGGTGAAGTCGGCGAGAAGCAGTTCCCGTGAGTTCTCCGCGACCTGATCGAGGTATTCGGCGGTCTGCATCGTCGGATCCCAGATGGACCAGACGTCGAATCCGGCGTCCGTCGCCTTCCGCGCCAACTGCTGGTAGGGCATGACCATGAGCAGCCGGCGGCGCGGGGTGTCGGAGGAAGTCATGAGTCGATCCGTTCGTCCGTGACCGGGGAATTCTCTGCCTGCGTCCGCTCGGGGGCACGAGCGGTATGGCGCAGCACCAGGTGGTACAAGAGCGCCGCGAGGGCGCCGCAGATCCCGAAGAGAACGCTCATCGCCGCGGGAGGCAGCAGGGCGCCGAGAGTGACACACAGGGAGGCGATGACCAGGCCGGCTCGAGCGTTGAAGGTGTAGACGGCCATGTAGCGGGTGCGGGAGGCGGGGGGGATGTGGTTGGCGAGGAGGGTTTGTCGCACGGGTACGCTCGCGATCTCTCCCACGGTGAGCACGACCGCCGCCAGCAACAGGACACGACCGTCATTACTGACCGCCCACACCATGTAGCCCAGGGTGAACATGGCGAGGCCGGCATGGAGTCGTAGGCGCTCGGAGAGACGGCCCAGGAGTTTGCCGGAAACCAGGATCAGCAACACGACCAGGGCCGCGTTCACCGCACGGAGAATGCCGAGCATGCTGACACCGTCAACGGTGAGCTCCCACCCTCCACCGGAGAACAGGGACTGTTCGGGGAAGTCCTCGGCGAGCCGGACGGCGATGTAGTAACCGATCTGCATCTCGACCATGGTGATCAACACGGCGGCATAAAATATCTTGTGGAAAACGCGGTCGCGTACGACGACCCGGTAACCATTGACCAGGGCACGGACCCCGGTTTCGACTCGTGGCCCCGACAGAGGGGCCGACTCCGTGATCAGCCAGACGGTCACCACGGTGGTGAGGAGTGACAACACCGCGGCTCCGCCCAGCAGGTGCGGGAAGAAGTCACGGTAGAGAAAACCGCCCAGCAGTGCTCCGATGGTGAAGGCGAGGTTGGTCGCCCAATAGTTGATCGTGTAGACCAGCGTACGGTTCTCCGGGGTGGAGACATCCACGATCATCGCCTCGGAGGCGGGGGTGGCGGACTGGGAAAGAATGATGTTCAACAGGAAGAAAAGGTAGATCGCGATCCCGTTGTCCCACCACGGGGACGCGGCCAAAGCGAGTCCGGCGAAAGTGATCGTGGCGCCGAGTTCCCCGCCCACCATCAGCGGCTTGCGACCGTAAAGATCAGCCAGGTGCCCGCCGAGGAGATTGGCGAGGATCCCGCACACGGCGACCACAAGAACCAGGAGCCCGGCCGTCACGGCGCCGTAGAGCTCGGCGAACCGGATGGTCATGAGCGGCATCAACATAATGCCCAGGAGGCGCTGCACGAAACCGATGCCGATCCGCAACCGAATATTCGGATGCAGTTGACGAAGGACCACGAAATCTCCCTGTCGAGCGCCACGGGTCGAATGGGCAGACATCCGCCTCATGGGCCGCCCGCCGGAAGCATGGTAATTCATACGGACGCGAAGCGGTACCGGGTTCCCAACGAAATCAACTGCCCGTTACGCCCCACCTTGGATATATTTACAGGGTGATGCGCAACCCGCGATAATGTGAACTCGCCTAAGTCGTAGAGTTGGTTGACAAGTCGACCGGGCAATGCTCTACTCGGCTCGCCCATTCGCCGGGTGCAAGCGTGACTTGCCCATTCCCAATTATCTACCCGGAGCGTCGACGCCATGTCGGCAATTACCACACCCTTCTGCAGACGATCACGAAGGACGTGTTAGGTGGCTGGCTTCAACGTAAGAAAGACAGGCGGAAACATAGGTGCCGAGGTTACCGGTGTGGATCTCGGAGTCACCATTTCGGACGCGGTGGCGCGACAGATACGCCAGGCGTTTCTCGAGTACAAGGTCCTGTTCTTCCGGGACCAGGAGATCGACGACGAGCGGCAGTTGGCCTTCGCCGGGCTGTTCGGGGATCTCACCCATCGACACCCCATGATGCGCACGGCAGAGGGCTCCCCGCAGGTGATCCCCGTGGACGGCGAGGACCAACGCGCCAACCACTGGCACACGGATGTCAGCTTCACCCTCGTCCCATCGCTCGGGACCACGCTGCGCAGTGTCACGCTCCCCCCGTACGGGGGCGACACCCTGGTGGCCAACGCCGCTGCCGGTTACCGCGATCTGCCCGGAGAGTTGCGGGAGATCGCCGATCGGCTGTGGGCCGTGCACACCAATCATGCCGAGCAACCGCGGCTGGGGACCGAACGGGGCGAGGCGGTACGGTCCGCCTTTCTCGTCAAGCGCTACGAGACCGCCCACCCCGTGGTGCGGGTTCATCCCGAGTCCGGTGAACCGTGCCTCTTCCTCGGCGGCTTCGCGCAGTGGCTGGTGGGAATGACGGTGCGCGATTCCCGCCCGATCATCGATGTCCTCCAGTCGTACGTGCGCAGACCCGAGAACACCGCTCGGTGGTCCTGGCGGCCCGGCGACGTCCTCGTCTTCGACAATCGTTGCACCCAGCACTACGCGGTCAACGACTACGGCACCCACCCACGTGTCCTGCATCGTGTGTCCATCAACGGGGATATCCCCGTGGGCCCGGACGGCAAGATGAGCTACATCATCCGGGAGGGCGAGTGAGCGCCCCCTCCCCCGCGGACTTCGCGAGGCGACTCCGCGGTCGTGAACAACTGCTCGGCTACTGGGTGGCGTGCGACAACCCGGTGGGCACCGAACGCCTCGCCGGGCTCGGCTACGACTACATCGGGGTCGACGGGCAGCACGGCGTGATGCACCAGCCCGGGTGGCAGTCCGCGATGATGGCGGTCGATGCCCGCGGACGCGCGGCCGGCGTCATCCGGGTGCCCTCGGCCGACCCCGTGGTGATCGGCACCGCGCTCGACACCGGCGCACGAGGGGTGATCGTACCGATGATCGAGACCCCCGAAGAAGTACTCACCGCCGTCCGGGCCTGTCGCCACCGGCCCGATGGACGGCGCAGTCTCAGCGGTCCGGTGCGTGCGGAAATCCGTCTCGGCGGTGTTCCGGCGGACATCGACCGTCAGGTGGCCTGCGTTGTCATGATCGAGACGGAATCCGCTCTGGAATCCATCGACTCGATCTGCGCCACCCCCGGACTGGACGCGGTCTACGTCGGACCGGCCGATCTGTCGGTGGCTCTCGGCGCACGGTACTTCGGCGATCCGCGTACGGCGACGGCGTTGGAGACCGCTCTCGAACGGATCGTCGTCGCGGCCGAGCACGCCGATCTCGCATGCGGCATCCACTGCCTGGACGGGGAGTCCGCCGCCAAGCGCCTCGCGCAGGGCTTCACCTTCGCCACCGTCTCCAGTGACATCACCCATCTCCAGCAGGTGGCCCTGGAGCATCTCGAAGCCGCTCGAGCCCGAACCACCCCGTAATCGTCCCGCTGTCGAGTCAGTCCACCCGGGGAAGCCATGGCCCATCAGCCCTTGACCACCGGTCGCGACCACGGCCCGCTCTCGGCCGAACCCATCGCGCAGTCCGTCGCCGACCTGATCGGCCGAACCCCTCTGCTCACCTTCACCGTGGACGGCGTGGATCCGTCGGTACGGATGCTGGCGAAGCTGGAAATGCTCAACCCGCTGTCCAGCGTCAAGGACCGGGCCGCGCGATGGATGGTGCTGGAGGCGGAACGGACCGGTCAACTGCCGTCCACCGGCGGCACCGTGATCGAGTGCTCGTCCGGGAGCACGGGCATCTCCCTGGCCGCGCTGTGCGTGCCCCGCGGGCACCGCTGTGTCATCGTGATGCCGGACAACGCGACCGAGGAACGGCGTTTGCTGCTGAGGGCGCTGGGCGCGGAGATCGTGCTCGTGCCGCACGAGGACGGGCTGCTCGCCGCCTGGGCGGTGGCCGAGGAGTTGCAGCGCGGCATCCCGGGGTCGTGGGTCCCCCATCAGGATCGCAACACGGCGAACGTCCTCGCCCACTACACCACCACCGGACCGGAGATCTGGGCCGATACCGGGGGTCGGGTGGACGTTCTGGTCGTCGGCGTCGGGACGGGGGGCACGCTCAGCGGCACCGCCGGATTCCTCAGGGAACGATGTGACGTGCGGGTGGTGGCGGTGGAACCGGAGCGCTCGGCGGTGCTCAGCGGAGGTGAGGGGGGGCCACACGGCATTCCCGGTATCGGAGCCGGTTACATCTCCGAGATCACCGACCTCGACCTGATCGACGAGGTCGTGACCGTCCCCGACGAGGTGGCCGCGGAAAGCGCCGCGCGTCTCACGCGCTCGCTGGGCCTGCCGATCGGTATCTCCTCCGGGGCCGCGGCCTGGGCGGCCGGGGAGACCTGTCGGCGGGCGGCCTCCACCGGGCTGACCGTGGTCACGATCTTCCCCGACACCGGGGAGCGGTACCTCTCGACACAACGCGACTAGTGGCGCGGAGCACGTGGACCACCGTTCCCGGGTCGGTACCGGGCGCGGGCAGCCGTTTGGAGGGGGAGAGCATGTGCCGTGTCTTCGGCTACTTCAACGCCGCTCGCACCGACTTGACGGAAGTGGCGTTACTGCAACGGGCCGGTGGCCCCGATCGAACCACCGTGTGCCACGGTGACCGTTGGGGAATCGGATCGAACCGGCTCGCCGTCATGGCCCCGGAGGGAGGGCAACAGCCCTACACCCTCGGGCCGGACAGCGGTATCCGGGTGGTTTTCAACGGTGAGCTCTACAACCACGATGAGCTCCGGAAGCGGCTGGAACGACGTGGCCACCGCTTCGACGACCGATGTGACGGCAACGTTCTGCCGGCGCTGTACCAGGAGTACGGCGAGGACTTCACCGACCACCTCGAGGGCATGTACGCCGTGGCGATTCTCGACACACGCTCCACGCCCGTCCTCGTCCTGGCCACCGACCACGCGGGAATGAAGCCGTTGTACTACCGGTACGACTCGACATCGGGGGCGGTGTACTTCTCCTCGGAACTGCCGGCGATGCTGGCGTTCGACGATGTCCCCACCCGCCTGTGGGAGCCCGGCCTGGACCACTACCTGGCGACCCGCACCCCGTTCGGCGAACGGACGATGGTGGAGGGGGTCCGCGTTCTCCCACCCGCCACCACGGCGGTCTGCCGGCTCGGTGGGCCGCTGCGGCTGCGGTCCCGAGGTGACGTGGAATCCCCTGCCCCGCCCACCGACGAAGAGGAAGCCGCGGTGGTGTTGCGGGAGACCCTGCGGCGGGAGGTCGGCCGTCTGCTGGTCGCCGACGTGCCCGTGGCACTGATCGTGTCCGGTGGTCTGGACTCCAGTCTGGTCACGGCGTTGGCGGCGGAACGCGGGCCGGTGCACGCCTTCAACATCGCCTACCGCGGGAAGTGGCCCTTCGACGAGCGTCATTTCGCCCGGGAGGTGGCCGACCGGTCGGGTGCCGTCTTCCATCAGGTGGAAGCCGATCCCGTGCTTCTGCCCGAGTTGCTGCCCGCCACCGTGCGACGGATGGGGCAGCCCAACGCGGATCCGATCACCGTCAGCAGTCTGGTGCTGTTCCGCGCGGTACGGGAAGCCGGCTACACGGTGGCGCTCACCGGGGACGCGGCGGACGAGGTGTTCGGTGGTTACGCGCGAATGCGGCAGGCGTTGGCACACGGCGATGGTTGGGAGACCGGTTACCTCGACGCGTTGGCGGCGACGCCCGAGGCACTCCGTCGAACCCTGTACACGGAGGAGTACCGCGCCGAGTTGACGCGATACGGGGAGGATCCGCTACCGCCCGGGGCACGCGCCGATCTACTGGAGGGCCCGGGCGGCCCACTGGAGCGGATGACGGAGTTCGAGCTCCGGCACCGGATGCCGGCCTACCACCTGCGTCGCGTGGACCACCTCAGCATGGCCAACTCTGTCGAGGTACGACTTCCCTACTGCCAGCCGTCGATCATGGCGCTCGGTCGTGCGCTGCCGGATCGGATGCGGATCCGGGACGGAAAGGTCAAACGTGCCCTGTTCGGGGCCGCCGGAGGACTGCTGCCGACGACGGTACTGACCCGGCCCAAGCAGCCCTTCACACTGCCGATCACGGCGATGCTCGTCCCGGGGAGCCCGTTGTGGTCGTTCACCCGCGACGTCCTCTCCCCCGACGCCCTGCGGCGGTGCGGTCGATTGCGCGCGGAGGAGGTGACGCGGCTCTTCTCCCGACAGGCCGATCGTCCCGACGACACGACGGCACTGACGCTCTGGGCCCTCACGGTTTACCACCTCTGGCTGGATCAGCTCCGGGACCACGGGGCCGAACGAGGCGTCGGAGCCCCGGGCGGACCGGTGACGGTCTCGTGATCGGGCATCTGGCATACGCCGAGGGGAGCCCGTGCCCGACATTGGTCCTCGACTCCCGCTACCTTCCCGATGACGACACGCGGTTGCGGGAGGTCCTGACCGGGATTCGGCACGAGCTGATGTCGTGGGGTGGCGACCACATTCTGAAGATCGCGTTGATCCGGCCGTCCGACCATCCGATGTTCGATCTCGATTACCGCTTCGTGCAGGCCCTTCCGGGCGCCGCGGACCGATTCGAGTTGCGCGGCTCGTGCGGTCACTCCGTGTTGGCCGCAGTGGCGACGGCCTCCCGCGCGGGTCTGCTGGCTCCCCTGTCACCGGGAACGCGCGTACGGGTGCACGTACTGAACAACGGTGACAGCGTGGTCTGCGAGGCCGACCGGGTGGAACGGGACGGCGCGTGGTTCACGGTCCGGTTCGTCCACGTGTCCCCCACTCCACTGCGTCGGCTCCTGATGACCGGACAGGCGCTCACGGTGGTCGAGACCCCCACGCGGCGCCATACCGTTTCGCTGGTGAACGGCGCCAACCCGTACGTCTTCGTGGACGCCCGCGCCCTCGGGGTCCGCGATGCGGACGCGCTGTTCGCCGGTGGGGACGACCTCGCGGTGGGCCTGGAGACGATCCGGGGCGCGGCGACGGATGTCCTGGGCTGGCCGAGAGTGGGGACCTTCCCGAAGATCGCCGCGCTCATCCCGGACGAGGGGAAACTCGCCGTACGGGCGCTGTCGGTACCGAGTTGGCATCCGACGATCGCGCTGACCGGGGCGGTCTGCCTGGCGGCGGCGGTGGCCATACCCGGCACCATTCCCCGGGGACTCGCCCGGGAGGCGGAGGCCGACGGGGCTTCGGTCGGTATCCGCACTCCCGGTGGGGAAACCCGGACCGCCTCCGTGGTGACGGAGGGGCCGGAGGGCGATGCGCTGCTGTGGACCTCGGTGATCGGCAAGCAGGTGACGCTCCTGGGCTCCTGTGCCCTGGAGCACTTCGGCCACATGTTCAGCAAGGAGGCAGCCCGATGGCTGGAACTGTCGGTAAGCGCGTGACGAGCACGCTCTCCCCCGAGGTGCGAGCACAGTTCCGGGAAGCCGCGGCGAGCAGCGCGCACACCGCGACGGTCGATCGGGCGGCGCTGGTCTCGTTGCGGGAATCCGGTCTGCTGGCGACGGCGGTACCGGAGCGGTTCGGCGGAGCCGGGGGTGACGGTGCGGCGATCAACCGGGTGGTCACGGAGATCGCCACCGTCAATCCGTCACTGGCGATCATCGCCTTCCAACACTTCGCGGTGACCTCCCGGATCTCGGAATGGGGAACGGAGGAACAGCGTCATCGGCTGCTGCCCCCGTTGGCGGACGGTCGACTCCTGGCCGCGTCGGCGTGGAGCGAGCCGAACGCCGGGGCGGCGAAACAGAACGTGTCGAGTACGGCCGTGCTCCGCGCCGATGGCACCTGGTTGCTCAACGGGGCGAAGTCCTTCGCCACCGGGGCGGGTGTCGCCGACATCTACCTCGTCCTGGTGCGCACCGAGACCACCGACGATTTCGGCGCCGAGGGGCAGCGGGCCCACTACGGGGCCTCCGGACAGTCCTTCTTCCTGGTGTGGGGAACGAATCCGGGGCTGCGGCCGGACACCGGGCCGGTGCTGGCGGGCATGCGCGGCTCGGCGACGGGGTTGATCGAGCTGGTGGAGTGCGTGGTACCGCGGGAGGACCGGTTGGGGCCCCTCGGTGAAGCGGCCGAGATCATCGCCGGGGTACGGCGTACGGGAGCCACGCTGGGCTCGGTGGCGCTCGGAGTCGCCGTGGAGGCGTTTGACCTGGCGGTCGAACACGCGGAACGGCGGGGCCTGTTGAGCCTTCCCACGGTCCGGCGGCATCTGGTGGAGCTCTCGGTGAAGCTGGAGTCGGCCCGGGCGATCGTGACCCTGGCGGGTGCCCGCTCCTCGGCCGATCCGGGCGCGACGACACTTCGCAGCAAGATCCACGCGACGGAAACGGCGGAGGAGATCTGCATGGATGTGGCACGGATGCTCGGCTCGACCGGGTATCTCTCCGATCACCCGGTGGCGAGGATGATCGCGGACGTACGGGGGGTGGCACTGATGGGGCCGACGAACGACCTGTGCCGCACACTGCTGGCGGCGACATGGGAGCGGTGATGGAGGACATCCCGGATCTGGTGGTGCGGGCCCGACGTATGGTGACCCCGGAAGGGGTGCGACCGGGATCGGTGTCGATTCGCGGCGGGATGATCACGGAGGTCGGCCCCGCGGAGGCACCGGTGCCCGCCGGGGTACGGGTGATGGACGCCGGTGAGGATTACGTGCTTCCCGGGCTCATCGATTCCCACGTGCACTTCCGTACGCCGGGGCTGACGGCGAAGGAGGACTGGCCGCACGGAAGCCGGGCTGCCGTGGCGGGTGGGATCACCACCGTCATCGACATGCCCAACACGGTCCCGCCGTCCCTGTCCGCGGAGGCGTTGGCGCAGAAGGCCGCGATGGTGGCCGGTACATCGCTGGTGGACCACCGGTTCCATATCGGGGTCGATCCGGACCACCCCGAGCTGTTGGCGGACCTCGACCCCCGGGTGGCGACGAGCGCGAAGATCTTCATGGCCGGGCACCACACCGCCCCCACCGTGATGCGCGACGCCGCACAGTTGGAGAAGGCGTTCCGGGCGGCGGCCGAGGGCGGGGTGCAGTTGGTCCTGCACGCCGAGGACAACGCCCTGTTCGAATTGCTGGACGGGTGGCGGGGGGAGCCGTCCGGTTACGACGCCTACGAGCGGGCCCGCCCGCGCAGCGGTGGCATCGTCGCGGTGGCGAAAGTGATCGAACTGGTGCGGCGCCACGGCACCCGAGCACACATCCTCCACCTGTCCAGCGTGGAGGAGGCCGACATGGTGTGCGCGGCCCGGGCGGCAGGGTTGCCGGTGACCTTCGAGGTGACGGGACACCACCTGTCGTTCACCGACCGGGACACCCGCCGGTACGGGGCGCGTACCCGGCTGTCCCCCTCGATCCGGGGGCGGGCGGACCAGGACCGGCTGTGGGAGGCCCTGCGGACGGGTGACGCGACGACCGTCGGTAGCGACCACGCTCCGCACACGGTGGAGGAGAAGACCCGCGGGCCGGTGGATTCCCCCCCGGGCCTGCCCGGCGTCCAGGAACTGGTCGACGCGCTGTGGACCGGGTCACGGCGACGATGGCCCGCGGAGGATCCCGACACCGCGGTGTCCCGGATGGTTCGGCTGCTCGCCGAGGAACCGGCACGGCTGTTCCGCCTGCCCGGCAAGGGGCGGATCGAGGTGGGGGCCGACGCCGATCTGGTGTTCTTCGCCCCCGACGAGCCCTGGATGCTGTCGGCGGGCCACGTGCAGTCGAAGTGCGGGTGGTCGGCCTACGAGGGCTGGACGTTCTCGGGTCGGGTGCGGCGGACCCTGCGAGCCGGACGAACGGTGTGGGACTCCCGAACCGGAGAGTTCGGCACCCATGACGGTCGTCTGCTGGGCACGGTGGGACCCCGGTGAACGATCGCATACTGATCGCGGGCGGAGGGATCGCGGGTCCGGCCACGGCGGTGGCGCTGGGCCGGCGCGGCCTGCGGGTGACGGTGGTGGAGCGGGCTCCGGCCATCGCCGCCGTGGGATCGGGCCTGGTGCTGTATCCCAACGGCATGCGGGCGGTGGACGCCCTCGGCGAGGATATCGGCGCGCTGGTCAGGGCGGCGGGGCATGTCGTGGGGCCCGGGGAGAGCCGACTGATCCTCGGGGCCTCGGGGGAACTGCTGACCGAAGAACCGATCGGCGAGGTGCCCGCCCGGCTCGGTTCGCCCCAGGTGTCGTTGCTGCGCGGGACGCTCCAGGACATCCTGTGGAGGGAGGCGCGCCGGGCCGGCGCGGAGGTCCTGTTGGGCGGATCGGTGATCGGATACGCGCCCGCCCCGGAGGGCGTCCGACTCCTGCTGTCGGGGGGTGAGGAGGTCCGGGGGGCCGCCCTGGTGGGGGCCGACGGCCTGTGGTCCCCGACACGGGGGCGGATGCTCGGCGTTCGGCCTCCCCTCTACCGCGGTTACACCTCCGTGCGAGGACAGACCGACCGCTCCCCTTTCGGCACGCGGTCGGTGGTGCTCAACGGCCGGGGGGCGCAGATCTTCGTGGCGCCGGTCGGCGACGGGAAAGTGTACTGGACGGCCAAAATCACCGCGGACGAGGGGATGTGGCCCGCGCTGAGCCGTCGCGCGGCGATGGAGCGGCTCCTCTCGCTCACCCGGGCCTGGTCCGGACCGGCGGCCGATCTGGTGCGGAGCAGCGACCCGGAGGATCTGACGGTAACGGACATCCACGACCGCGACCCGGTCCGGCAGTGGACCGACGGGCCGGTGGTACTGGTGGGGGACGCGGCACATCCGATGGTTCCGGCGCTGGGCCAGGGCGCGAACCTGGCGCTGGAGGACGCGGTGGTGCTCGGCTCCGTCTTGGGTGGGAAGGACACGCTCCGGGACATGCCCCGGGCGATGCGCCGGTTCGCCCGCCTCAGGGTGCCGCGCGCGGAACGCGTCGTACTCGCCTCCCGGGCCCAGGGGTCGATGGACCAGGGTGACGGCGACCGCGAGGCCGCGCGACGCGACGAGCGAACGCGCCGGAGCGGACGCAAGGACGCGCCGGTGACGGATGTGTGGGATTGGCGGCCCGAGACGTGAGCGGAACCGTCGGGGCACGGCGCGGGAGAGTCCCCTCCGCGGAGCGGGATGGAGGCCGCGGTGTCGCCCGAGGGCGTGAGGGTGAGCGGCTCCCCGCTCGAACGGTCGTCCCCCTCCACCGTGGTGGCCCGGTGCACGGCCGCCCGGGTGACGGTGATCGAGGGGCCCGCGAACCATCGGGCACGCGCCGCGGAACCGGCCGACCCCCGCCGGGGTCGTGATCGGTGGTGGTGTGGGTCGAGCCGAGACCGGAGCGGGATCGGCTGCGATCGATGCCCACCGAGGTGCCGTGGCCGGTTCGGGCCCGTGCCGCGTCGTTCGCTCCCGCGTCGGCCGGGCCTCCGCTGATCGGACCGGTAGGACCGTACATATTCCCTTCACCACGAGAGGTGATCCGATGACCGACTTCCGATGGTACGAGTTGACGGCGGAGCTGGGTCCGGTGTGGCGTGACTCCAACATCCGCACGGGGCCGTCCCTGTCGCACGCGATTGTCGAGGTGCTCCTGCCGGATCCGGAGGTCTCCCACCGCGTCGAGGGGTGGACACGTGGTGACGAGGTGGTCGAAGGTGAGAACCCGACGGGTGTGATCACCAGCGATGTGTGGATCCGGATCGGAACCGACCGGTGGTCCAGCGCCGTGAACTTCCATCCCGACCGGGTGGCGGAGTTGCTGCCGGACGTGGCGCCGGTGGTCGTGCCGCACGCCTCCGCCACGGGGTGAGCACCATCGCGCACATGCTTCGGTGAGCGGATCGTGGCCGGGACGGCGCGACCCGCCCACCGGCATCGGATGGGCGGGTCGCGTCCGCGACGGCGGGATCAGCCCTGACGATTCGGGTTGGTGGCCTTACCGTCCAGCCACAGGGTGTCACTGTCGTCCCGGTGCGTTCCCGAGCTTCCGACATGCTTTTCGGAGATCTTCGCGCCGTTCTTGACGACGTGAACGATCGCCATTCCGTGACCGCGACCGAGATTGTAATCGGCCTTCAACCACTCGAGAATCGTCCCGGCCTTGGTCGAAGGATCCGAGTACCCCTTCTCTTCCGCGATCTCCATGAACTGTCGCGGCGTCAGGCCGGTCTTGTCCTCGATGTTGTCAAGATACGCCTGGAAAGACATCTGCCACGCTCCCAAGTGAACCAACGGGGAAATTCGCCGACCCCGGTGCCGGACGCGGGTCGACCATCGAACGCGCCGGCCCGGGATTCGACCCCCACATCCAACCACATCCGTTATTCCTTCACACCGTCGACGCGGCACCCGCCCACCCGCGGCTCCGAGGACGGTACCTGTCGGCCGCTTCGCCCCGAAACCACCCCCGGGATGCTCCGACCTGTCGGTCAACCTGTCCTGTGGAGAGGTGAGTTGACGGCAGGGCGGGTTCACGCTGCCCCGGATGTCACGGTCGCGGTGATAGCCGACCGATCCCGCGAGGGCTCGGAGTCGATGACGGACAAGGTGTGCAGGCGGAGGAATTCCCCGATTGTCCACCCCCTCCCGGGTTCGTCCCGCGTCAGGCATCACGATCACGGAAGAGATGTCACGACGGGAGATTTACGGCGCGCCCCGCCCGTCACACCAAATACCATCTCGAGGTTCCCCGATGCCCAAACCCCCGGAGCTCCGGGACACCCTTCGAGGAAGAATTGGATACCGTATTTTTTCGCTTTCCTTCCGTTCCTCCGAATCACTTCCGGGTACCGCGCCGGGGCGGGCGAGGTGATGGACGTCTCGATCCCGGCGCACCCGTGCGGGCCCGTGGGGCGCCCCGCCCACGTGGATCACCGGACGCGCCGAAACCGGATCGGGTTCGAACCCGATCCGGTTCGGTGGCGGTGTCCCCCGTGCCCCCTGCTCCGACGGACGACCGCGGCGCGAGGGACGGGAGACCGCCCCCGGCCTTTCCCACACGGCGCACGCCGTGCCCGGAACCGTGGACCGTCCCGCGTGGTCGGGGACGGCCCGGGTCCCCTCGGGAGGGGGTTCCCCGGTCAGGGCCGGGCCTGCACCCGCGCGTTCAGACGAACCGGCAGAGTGCGGTGTCCGTTCATGATGAAGGTGGGCAGCGGCCGCAGTTCGTCGGTGGAGACGGCGAGCGAGAGATCGGGGAAACGCTCGAAGAGTCGGGACAGGCCGGTACGGGCCACCAGACGCGCGACACCCACGCCGAGGCAGTAGTGCGGACCGTGGCCGAACGAGAGGTGCTCCTTGTTCTCCCGGGCGAGATCGAAACGGTCGGGGTCCTTCTCGTGCAGTTCCGGGTCACGGCCAACGGCACTGTAGTTGACCAGGATGGGGTCGCCCCGGGGGATGGTGACGCCGTCCAGTTCCAGATCCTCCACCGCGTAACGCAGCGGAAGGTGCGCCAACGGCGACTCCACCCGCAGGGTCTCCTCGATGACGTCGTCCCAGGTCGCCCGCCCGGTGCGGATCAGCTCCAGCTGGGTCGGGTCGGACAACAGCGCGGTGATGGCGTTGTCGAAGAAGTTGATCGTGGTTTCCGATCCCGCGCCCAGGATCGCGAAGATGGTGTCGGTCAGCTCGTCCTCCGTCAGCCGGGAACCATCCTCGTCACGCGCCGCGACCAGGTCGCTGGTGATGTCCTCCCCCGGCTCACGGCGCTTCTCCGCGATCAGATCGGCCATCGCACCGCGCCAACCGACGAGCACCGCCTGTGCCTCGGCGGGGGTGAGCGTGGTGTCCACCATCGCGTCGATCACCTTGGCGGTCTTGGCCCGGGCGTCCTCGGCCATGCCGATGAGATCCGCCACCAGCCGGGCGGGCAGCGGGTACGCGAACCGTTCGCGCAAATCGACGACCTCACCGGGCGGGGTCTGTTCCAGGGCGTCCAGGAGCTGGTCGGTCAGCTCCTCCACCCGCGACCGGAAAGCCTCCGTACGGCGTGGACTGAACGCCTTGCCGACCAGTCGGCGAAGTCGCACGTGATTCTGACCGTACGCGGTCACCATGTTGTCCATGGCGACCCAGCTGATCAGCTCCCAGTCCGGCGGTATCTCGCCGTTGATGAAGGCGGGCCAGTGGTTGCGCGCGCTCTTGGTGACACGTGGATCGCCGAGCACGCGCTTGATCACGTCGTGGCGGTTGAGGGACCAGGCACGTATCCCTCCGGGCAACTCGACCGCAACCGCGGGGCCCGCGGTACGCAGCGTCGCGGTCTCGCCGTGGAGGTCGCTTCCGGTGGTGTCCAGGGTGAAGGGGCAGCCTTGAGTCATGTTCCGTCCCGGGTGAGTCGGTGGTGAGAGATGAGAGATGAGAGATGAGAGATGAGAGGTGAAAGGTGAGAGGTGAGGGAGGTCAGGGCAGGAGGCCGAAGTGCGCCATCGCCAGTTCACGATTGGCATGGGTGGCGAGGAAGACCCCGTTGCCCAAGTGGCTGTGCACGGTGGAGAGATCGCGCCAGACGCGCTCCAGACGCTCTCCCCGCCGGATGGCGCCGGACCCGGCGGTCGGAAGGAGCTGGCCCTCCACCGCCCGCCAGGCGAGACGGACCGCCTCCCGGCTGATCAGAGCCAATCGGAGTTCCCGTTCCCGGGTGAAGGCTCCGGCGCCCTCCTCGCACATGGCCTCCCACTGACGGACCGCGTCCGTCATCGCGGCGTCCGCTGCCGCGATCATGCCGGTGGCGGTCCCGAAACGGAGCTGGTAGTCGGGGTCCTCCGTCCGCGGCACGATCGGCGGGAAGGATGTGGACCGGGCGCGCATCAGATCCGCGTAGGCGTCCAGAGCCCCCCGGGCCATTCCCGTGGCGAGCACACCGAGTTCCAGGAGCATGAACCCGAGCGGTCCACCACCGTAGTACGGGCCGTGCAACGCCCGGCCCGGGGTGTCGTCGGTGACCTGGATCCGGCTGAGATGACCCACGAGAGTGTGCCGGTCGGGTACGACGACACCGTTCAGCCTGATGCTGTGGGACCCACTTCCGCGCAGCCCCAACTGATCGCCCCAGTCATCGAGACGTTCGAAGGCGGAACTCGGGACGACGAACATCAGCGGCAGCGGCGGCCCGTCCGGATCGGGGCCGGGAACGAGAGTGTGACCGATGAAGTGAGTGGCATAAGGCGCGCCGGAACAGTAGCCCCACGTCCCCTCGATCAGCCAGCCGTGGTCGGTGCGGGTCGCCGAACCGGACGGGGCCACGGTCGCGGGGCAGATGAAGTCCCCCTCCGCGAAGAGCTCGTCCTGGACCTCCTCGTCGAAGAGCGTGCCCGCCACCAGGGCGTGGGCGGCGCCGAAGAGATACATCCAGGCCGTCGAGGGGCAACCGCGTGCCAATTCGGTGGCGATTCGCATGAAGGTGCTCGGGCCGAACTCGTACCCCCCGTACCGGCGGGGCACCAGAACCCGGTAGAAACCGGCGTCGCGGAACTCCTCGTGGAGGTCGGCCGCGTAGTAGCCGCGCTCCTCGGTCTCCCCCTGGCGTTCCACCAGGCGCACGGCGATGGAGCGGGCGCGGGCGATGGCCTCTTCCTCGGTCAGGTCGGGTTCGGGAAGTGGGGGGGCACCGGTCACGGTGCCCGTGGATGTGGTGGTCATGATGACTCGACCTCGCAGGATCGGGAGGGTGTCGGTGGAATGGGGGTTCAGGCGGGTAGTTCCTCGTCGGGGGTCCGTACCAGCGCTCCGAGGTGGCGCCGGAAGTCGGTGATCAGGCCGGCGACGGTCGATGTGTCGTAGCGGTTGTGGTCGAACTTCAGACTCCCGACGATTTCCCCGTCGTCCAGGAGGTCCAGCGCCCACAGGGCTCCGTTGGGAATCGCGGAGCTCACCCGCTGGGAGATCGTGCGACGCCTCATCTCGGTGACCTCCCACCCGTCACCGGTTTCGTTCCCGGCGGCGAACGGCGCGTGGAGCATCTCGAAGGCCGCGACGGCCCGGCCCGGGTCGGCGAACGGGGCGAGCAGGCCGGGGTTGTCCCGGGCGATGTGGGCGAAGGGGATCTCGTGCTGATAGGCGCCCAGGCAGGCGGTGCGAGCCCCCTTCAGCACGTCACCATGGGTGGTGCAGTGGGTCGTGTCCACACTCACGGGGACGAAGTTGAAAAAGGGTCCCACACAGTCGGCGAACCGTTCCTCCCAGCGTCCCGCGGAGAAGGTGGGGAAGACGACACTCCGGGTTCCGGTGCGCTCGCGCAGCAAGATGACGTAGGCCGCCGCCAACACCATGAAGGGAGTGCCGCGTACCGCCCGGGCCCGGGCCGTGACGTCGTGCGACAACTCCTTTCCGAGTGCGAAGCGTTCGACGCCGTAGTCGCTCGGGAGACTCTCGTCGTGTGGCCGGTCGGTGGGGAGGCCGGTGATGACGGCCTTGTCCAGCCGACTCTGCCAGTAGGCGCGGGCCCGACGGACCGTGTCGGTGGCCCCGCTCTCCTGTTGGAGGAGGGCGAACTCCCGGTACTGCATCGAGGGTTCGGGATCCGTGGCCCCCCCGTCGTCCGCGTAGGCGGCGAACAGGTCGCGCGCGATCACCTGGAGGGACCAGGCATCGGTGGAGGTGTGATGAGTGGCGAGCACCAACACCGCGTCATCGGCGGTGAACCGACCGACGAAAGCCCGCAGGTGGGGGCGGTCGGTGACCGGGAAGGGCGCCGCGTCCACGGAGTTCAGGAATTCCTCGGCCGTGGTGTCCCGGTCCACGGCGACGTCGAGTTCCGTCACTTCCAGCGTGACGGCGGTGGCCGCCAGGACCCGCTGATAACCGCCCTCGCCGTCCGCGACGATCTCGGTGCGCAGCGCCTCGTGACGTCGGACCACCTTGTCGAGTGCCCCCTGCAGACGACCGACCTCCACTCCCCCTCGGATACGCCAGGCGCCGACGAGGGTGTGTCGGTGACCGAAGGCACCGTCCTCGAGGCCCCGGTCGAACGATCTCAGGAACTCCTGATTGAAGGAGAGCGGTACACGGGTGTCCGTTCCGGGAGGAACGGCGGTTGACGGAGGGGTGGGAGGCATGGTGTCCCTTTCTCGGTGACCGGGGCACCGTCTCGGGCAGCGCCCGGTACGGCCCGGATTCCTGATCAGTGACCGGGCTTTTCGCACGTGGACAGGAAGTGCTCGAGCTCCGCCGGGGTGGAGTGGCCGAAGATGTCGGCGACCTCGGCGACCGAACCGAGCTCCCGTTCGAGCCGCGCGACCAGTCGGATGGCCTGGAGGGATTGACCACCGAGATCGAAGAAGTCGTCGTCGGCGCCGACCGAGGGCACCGCCAGTACATCGGCGAACAGTCGGCACAGGTCCGCCAGCCGTCCCGATGTCGGAGCCCCGTTCCCGGTGGGAGTGGTGACGGGCACCCCGGCCGACGCACGCAGCGCCGCACGATCGATCTTGCCGTTGGTGGTCAGCGGGAGCCGGTCCACCACCCGGATCGAGGAGGGGACCATGTAGGAGGGCAACAATCGCTCCAGGTCCACACGCAGGGGGGCGGGCCGGCTCGGGTCACCGAGCACGACAAAGGCGTGCAGACGACGATCGTCGGGGGCGCCCGCCCCGTCATCGACGACCACCGCCGCGCCGGCGACGGCGGCGTGAGCGGTGATCGCGTGCTCCACCTCGGCGGGCTCCACCAGGTAGCCGCGAATCTTCACGCGGTCGGTGGTGCGCCCCACGAACTCCAGTCGACCATCGGCTCCGCACCGCATCAGGTCACCGGTACGGTACAGGCGATCCGTCGCGGCCCCGTGGGGATCGACCACGAACCGCTCGGCCGTGAGATCGGGTCGGCCGAGATAACCACGAGCCAACCGGGTTCCCCCGACGAAGAGTTCACCCACCTCGCCATCGGCCACCGGGTTCAGGTTCTCGTCCAGCAGTCGGGTGGTCACGCCATCCATCGGAAGACCGACGGGTACCGGTCCGCTCGGCGGACGCCGGGCGGTCATCTCGCACTGCGCGGCGAACGCGACGAGCTCGGTGGCTCCGTAGGTGGCACGAATGGTCACGGCGGGACAGGCGTCCAGTACGGCGCGCACCGCGGTCGGCGTGACCACATCGCCGCCGGTCAGGATCTCCCGCACCGGCGCGAACATGTCGGGTGCCTCCCGGGCGAGAACCCGGAACAGACCGGCGGTGACGTGCAGCGCGGTGATCCGTTCGTCGGTGATCAGGCGCCGGACGGTCCGGACATCGGGTTCCCCGGGCGGGGCGAGCACGACGCTGCCCCCGTTCAACAGGGGAACCCAGAGCTCGTAGAGGGAGACCCCGAACGCCTGCGGGGCCAGGGAGAGAATCCGGCGGTGCGCGTCCCCCCAGACCCGGTCGGAGGCGAAGGCCACAACACCGGCGTGGGTGATCTCGACCCCCTTGGGGCGCCCGGTCGAGCCCGAGGTGTGGATGACGCAGGCGAGGGTGTCGACGTCGGGGTGGAATCCGGGATCCCCGGCGGGCGCGGCATCGGTGGCGGCCTCGGCCATCTCGATCACCGTAACCGGGACCGATGGCAGTCCCCGATCGCGGGTGGCGGCGTCGGTGACCATGACGGCGCAACGGGCGTCGTCCACGATCCGGCGGTTCCGGGCGATGGGATGGGCGGGGTCCAGGGGAAGATACGCGGCCCCGGCCTTCAGCACCGCCAGGGCTGTGGCGATGGCGTCCGCGGAGCGTTCCATGAGGACCGCCACCGGTTCACCGGGACCGACGTCGAGGGAGAGCAGGCGGTGGGCGAGGCGATTCGCACGTTCGTCCAGTTCCCGATAAGTGAGTACGGAGTTCCCGGATACGATGGCGGAGCGGTCCGGTGTGTCGGCGACCTGCTCCGCGAAACGCTGATGGATCGACGTGTGGACCACGGGTGTTGTCCCATCGCTGTGTGTCGGTTCCGTGACGCCGGGGTGCTCCCCCGGAGCGTTGTGGAACATTCGCACGCCGCCCGGGAGAGCGGCATCTCCTGGATTGCCGAGGGGTGTTCGTCGCGGCCGCGGGGACGCCCGGACCGATCCTCGTGACCCCGGGGGGTCGGCCCCCGGGGTCACCGTGACCGGTACCGGGCCGCCCCGGGGCGGCCCGGTACCGGTCACGAGGGACGGGATGGGCTCCGGCAGCCGGATCAGACCGACGCCGTGAACTGCCCCGGCTGCCGTCCCCCACCGGGTGCGCCCCGGTAGGCCTGCGCGATGTCGAGCCACCGGTCCGCGACCGGCCCGGTGGCCACCAGCTCCAGGTCCGCCCGGTGCCGACGCCGGGTGACGAGGAGACAGAAGTCGTGGGCGGGGCCGGTGACCTTGTTCCGCGCGTCCTCGGGCCCGTGGGCCCATATCTCACCCGACGGGCTGGTGACCTCGATGCGCAGGGGTTCGGTGGGTGGTGTCAGTCCTCGCGCGAGGTAACCGAAGTCCCGGGTGAGCGACGCGAACCACACGAGGTGGTACAGGCGGTCGGTGGGCTCCCGCCGCACCGACAGGGCGTCCGCGATGTCCTGCCCGTGACCGAACACCTCCATGATGCCCGCGGCCGCGAGCACCGACGGCGGCAGCGGGTTCACCAGCCAGGGCACGGTCCGGTTCGCGGGCACGGCGGCCAGCGCGTCCACCGAGGTCCTCCCGAGAACCCGGTAGCGGGTCAGCAACTGCTCCGGTGGGAAGTCCCGGAAGCGCAGGAGCGCCGAGTGGACGGCGCCCTCGAAGTCCTCCGCGGCTCCTTCCATCATCTCCGCGAAGGCCGGGGCGTCGGAGGCCGCGGTTCCCGCCAGGTGAAAGATGAAGGTCAGGTGGGCGATCTGGTCGGCGATGGTCCAGCCGGGGGCGGGAGTCGGGGTGAGCCACGTGTCGTCGTCCAGGTCGGCGGCCAGTGCGGCCGTCTCCTCGATGTCGGTGGCGAGGTCGGAGAGTATCTCGTCGAGGGGTTTCACGGGGGCCTCCTGCTACTGCGTCGGGGTGGGCACGGGATGATCGGTGTGGGGACGTGGGGGCAGTCGGTGGGCGACGTTCCGCGCGGCGGTCATCGCCGCCCAGGCCGCGACCTCGATCAGCGCCCCGTCCTCGGGGTGCAGAGCCCGGAACGCGGCGATGTCGTCATCGGTGACCCGGGGGGCGGCGAGCGCGACGAGGAGTGCCAGCCGGGCGACCGGGCGGTCGGGAGCCGGAAGTCGGGTGGTGGCTTCGGAGAGCCAGCCGCGACCGAGGGCCGGTGGGGCCCCGGCCCGGTCGGCCACCTCTGCCTCGACCACCTCGCGCACCGGGGCGGACACCCGGGTGGCGGCGTCGTCGATGGCCGCGATCGCCCCGGCCAGGGCCCCGGCGACGGATGGTTCCGATTTTGCCCACTCGAACTCCACCGGGAGCGGCGCGTCGGCGAGGAGGCCCGGGGAGGCGCCCCGGCTCGCCGGTGTGGCGTCACGGACCATCGCGCCCGCGAGCGTGCGGATGATCGCCCGACGGCCCCCGGCCGGGGCCGCGGCCGGGACGGAGGACGGCGGAAGGAAGATCTCCACCATGCGGTTGAGGTAGTGGAAGGTGATGGCGGTGCCGAGGATCTCCGGGCTGTCGGAGGCGGCACACGGTGCCGGCGCGAGCCGGCCGGGCTCGGCAGTGGATCGGGCCCAGTCGGCCAGGGGCCGGAAGGCCTCACCGGTGGTTCCCGCCAGCACGTCGGTCGCCGCCCGATGGATCTCGACGCAGTAACCGCAGGCGTTGCCGGCGGAGACACCGGTGGCCACGGCCTCTTTCGCCCCACGGTTCACCCGTCCGGAAACCACGAGTGTCTCCCGCAACAGTGACCAGCAGGCCGCGAGCACCCGCGGGGACGCGGAGTGCAGGGAGACGGGTGGGGCGATCAGGCCGAAGTCCCTCTTCAACTGCCGGTAGACGGCGGCCGTCAGGGCATCGGCGCGGGAGGGGGGTACCACCGAGACGTGTCTGACCCGGGTGGGGCCGGCGAGCATGAGGAGACTCAGGAGCGGCCTCATCGCGTGCCCCCCGCGCCGTTCCCCGGCCGGTCGTCGGGCCGGTCGGCTCTCACGACCTCCTCCCGTGGGCTCCGTCCGGTACCGGCATGACACCCCGACGTCCGGCGGTGCCGCCGTTCGGAGCGGGGGCCCCGTAGACAACATCCACACCACGCTCCCGGGCCGCCGCCACGATGCCCGGGACGGCCCGCTCGGCGATCGCCGCGATCGTCATCGCGGGGTTGACGGTCAACGCGCCGGGGACGGCCGACCCGTCGGTGACGAAGATTCCCGGATGACCGCGCAGTTCGTTGCGCTCGTCGAGCGCCGAGGTGTTCGGGTCGTCACCCATGCGGCAGGAGGCCAGGGGGTGCACGGTGTAGGCGCCCACGAGGTCGTTGGTCCAGGGCATGACCTTCGCCAGGCCGTCCTTCTCGAGGATCTCGCGAACCTCCGCGTCGGACCGGTTCCAGCCGTCCCAGGTGTTCCGGGTGGGGCGGTAGGCCAGATTGCCACGACCGAGCATCTGCTGGGAGATCCGGTGGGCGTTGCCGGTGGCCGGAGGTGGACCGAAAACGCCTTCGTTGTCGTCCTCGGTCATCGAGAAGATGGTCAACCACGAGGACCACCGCTCCAACAACCGCTTCTTCTCCCGCCCGAACCATGTCGGGCCCTCGGCATCGGGGGCCTGGGCGAGGATGGTTCCCAGTCCGGGGGGGAAGTACAGCTGTTCCAACGAGTAACGGGAGTACTCCGGCAGACTCCCGTCCAACCGGTCCCAGCTCGCGACCGTGGGGCCACGGCCGATCGCGTTGGCTCCGTAGGCCGGAAGCCCGGCACCACGGTCCAGGCCGAGCAGTTCGGCCGCCTTCTCCTCGTCGATCACGGCGGTGTTGAGGCGCTCCCCGTTGCCGGAGAAGTACCGCCCGACGGCGTGCCCCATCGGGCCGAGGTGGTCGGCGCTTCGCTGCAGGATGACCGGGGTCGCGCCCGCGCCCGCGGCGAGGATCAAAATCTTCGCCTCGATGACTCCGGAGCCCTCCCGCACGCGGTAGTCCCGGTCGTTGATGATGTCGTAGTGGACCCGGTAGGAGCCGTCCTCGGTACGTGTGAGGTACTGCACCTCGTGCAGCGGGCGGATCTTCGCGCCGTGCGCGAGCGCGGCGGGGAGGTAGTTGGTCGTCAGGGAACGTTTCGCGTCGAAGCGACACCCCGCCATCATGAAGTTGCAGTTGACGCAGGTGTCGTGATCGATCGCGGCGGCCAGCGGGTTGGCGGTGCGACCGGCGCGATCGCAGGCCGCTGCCCAGAGGCCGCCGGCGTAGGAGACGTCCTTCCACTCCTGGCGGCTGACCGGCAGCGCCTCCTCGACACGGTCGTACCAGGGCTCGAGCGTGTCCCGGCTGATGGCGGCAGGCCACATGCGGCGCCCGATCGATCCCTTCCGGTCGAAGACGAAGCGCGGTGCGCGCGGCATGGCGGCGAAGTAGACGACGCTGCCGCCGCCCACGCAGTTACCGCCCAGGATGCTCATCCCGTCACCGACGACGAAATCGAAGATCCGGGTGTAGGACGAGCCGAGCTTGTAGTCGTGCTCGAACTCCTCGCCGGCCAACCAGGGACCGCGCTCCAGCACGGTGACGCGGGCCCCTCCCGCGGCCAGGTGGTAGGCGGTGATGGCACCGCCGAAGCCGCTGCCGATCACCAGGACGTCGGTACGCTCCACACCGTCGCTCATGCCGGGCTCCCGCCGGGTGTGGTGCCCGGGTGCATACGGGCCAGTTCCCGTCCGTAACCCGAGCGTTCGAAGCGCCACAAACCGTCCGCATCGGGCGGTGTGATGCCCATGGCGGTCAGACCGGGGTGCCCCTCGCGCAGGGCATCGGCCGTGTGCATGTGGGCCGCCGAGTCATAGGCCATGTTGGAGAAGAGGGAGAGCAGCACCCAGAACTCCCGCTCCGGGTGGCCGGGGCTGGTCAGCCGGGTGATGAGCTCCACACGGTCCTCGAAGGGCAGTGCCACGAAGGAGGGCACCCCGGGGTCGAGGCCCAGGCCGATCTCCTCGGCGTACCGTTCGGCATACGTGTTGGCGAGGGAGGCCAGATCCTCCAGCCCCTCACTGATCCCGGTGGCGTCCCAACGCATCAACTCCAGCGCCCCGGCCGCAACCGCGCCACCTCCCTCGGCAGCCCCCGCGACGGCTCGGTCACCGGCCCAGCGCTTGGCGCCGGGGATGATCGTGTCGGCATAGGCCTCGAGGGTGAGTTCCGCGTCGCTTACCGCATGCCCACCTGTCGGATTAATCCGTTCCGCCTGCAATGTTACCTCCGGGGTCTCGACCGGGATACACCTGGCCGGAGGAACGCTAAACTCGACAAGTCCTTTCAAGCAACCGAAGCCACGAGAAACAAGAACGCCCTGGGTTGCACTATGCAACTATCCAAAGTTGACGTTTGAGGACCGCTCCGAGAGAGAAAGACATGAGGGCCAGTTATGATTACGCCGGTTGCCTTACCAGTCCCGACCGATCTTCTTGTCGCACTGGGGATCAAGGATCGCGAAGAACCGGCCCCGCCTCATTTTGGGGGAACATTGGAAAGCTCCGAGGAAGCCTCCGCTCCACCCGATGAAGCCGCCACTCCCGTCAAGATCACGAAACTCCTACCGGCCGACTCCCCTCGAATCGGAGGACTCGACGAATCGCATGTGAGACACCTATCGGAGCTCTATCCCGATCTGCCTCCGATTCTCGTCAACCGAGCGAGTATGCGCGTCATCGACGGCATGCACAGAGTCGCCGCCGCGTCCCTGATCGGACACGACACCGTGCTCGTCACCTTCTTCGACGGTGACGAGGAGGAAAGCTTCCTCCGCGCGATCGCCGACAATGTGACCCGGGGCCTTCCGCTGACGGTGGCCGACCGCAAGGCGGCGGCCTTGCGGATTCTGGGCTCCCATCCCGAGCTCTCCGACCGGAGCGTGGCCACGAGAGTCGGTCTGGACGCCAAGACCGTTGCCGCCGCACGGCGTTCAACCAGGGACTTTCCCCAGCCGAACTCCCGCCTCGGGACCGACGGGAAGCTCCACCCCCTGGACCGCACCGCCGAGCGCATACGCGCCGCGGAGCTCATGACGGCCCAGCCCGGACTACCTCTCCGCACGATCGTGGAGCAGACCGGTCTTTCCCTCGGAACGGCTCATGACGTGCGGCAACGCCTTCGTCGTGGGGAATCTCCGGTGCCCGATTCCCGTCGCCGGAACGAGGTCGCGCCGGAGGGGCACCCCCATTCCCTCCAGCCGCTTTCCCCTCCTCTGGGCCCGCCCACCGCCACCGACACCTCCCGGCCGGGGCCCGAGGTCCCCCGGCCGGGTGCCGGAGGGCGGGGACAGCACGTCCGCAGGTCCGTCGAGACACTGCACCGCCTGGCCGGTGACCCCTCGATGCGGCACACCGAGGCGGGTCGACGCATGCTCCACTGGCTCCACACCCGAGCCGTCCTCGACGACGACTGGCGCCTGCACATCGACGCCGTCCCGACGCACCGCACCGCCACCATCGCGGAGATCGCGTTGCAGTGCTCGCGCTCATGGAAACGGTTCGCCGACGAGCTCACCGGACGCAAGTTCACCAAAACATCCGTCCCGAACGAAACACGAAAAACCTCGGAGAATCGGAACCACCCCCCACACCTCGGGAGTTAAAGATGACCTCCACCGCCATCACCAGAGCGGTCCATCGCGTCATCGACAACATGCAGGCCAACCTGGACCAGGAATTGACCATAGACGACATGGCCCGCACCGCCATGTTCAGCAAGTTTCACTTCACCCGAATCTTCCGAGAAGTGACGGGAACCTCGCCGGGGCGGTTCCTCTCGGCGCTGAGACTCCAAGAGGCGAAACGCCTTCTACTCGACACCGAATTCAGTGTCGCGGACATCAGCAGCCAAGTCGGGTACAGCAGCGTGGGAACTTTCAGCTCCCGGTTCAAATCATGTGTTGGCCTCTCCCCCAGTATGTTCCGCAAACTCCGAGGGCTCTCCACGCGGATCAGTATGGATGAGCAGATGGCATCACGTCCTACTCCTCGGGACACCTCCCGTCCGAACCTTCATGGCAGGGTCCGGCTCGCCCCCGACCGACTTCCCGGTTTCTGTTTCGTCGGAATTTTCCCCACCCCGGTGCCCCAGGGGCAGCCGGTCCGGTGCGCCGTGCTCAACGGTCCCGGTCGGTTCGAGTTGCACGACCTGCCGACCGGGCGGTGGTACGTCCTGGTCCACTCCGTCCCCTACGGACGGGAGACGACCCCCTCGGGCATCGAGAACACCGAGACCGTGTCGGTCGGCCGCTACGGCCCGATTCACGTCCGCTCGGAAAGCCGACCGGATCCGGTCGAGATCCTGCTGCGCCCCCTGGCCCTCACGGACCCACCGATCCTGATGGCACTGCTGGATCTGCGCACCAGGGCATTGGCGTGATCCGGCCCGGACGGCCCGTAGGTACCGCCCGGGCCGTCCGGGCCGCCCTCTCACCGAGCGCGGCGGACCGTCATGGGCAGCCCACCCCGCATCCGCAGTGACAGCATCGGTTCCGGAACCGCCCTGTGTTCCGGCAGGACCGACAGATCCAGATCCCGGGTGATCATCGCCGTCACGAAGACCGCTTCCATCATGCCCAGGTTGCTGCCGACGCAGAACCGGGCCCCCGCCCCGAAGGGTATGTAGGCGTAACGGGGCCGCTCGGCCACCCGATCGGCCCCGAACCGCTCCGGATCGAACACCTCCGGACGTTCCCAGTAAGCGGGGTGACGGTGCATCGTGTACGGGGAGATCAGCACGTCGGCGCCCGCGGTCACCGTGTAGCCACCCACCTCGTCCGCCGCGACGGCCACCCGGGGAAGCATCCACACCGGCGGATAGAGCCGCAGCGCCTCCTGGACGACCCGCGTCGTATGGGTCAGATCGTGCAGATCCGCGGCGGTCGGCGGGCGATCGCCGAGCACCGCCAGCGCCTCCTCCCGTACCCGGTCACGAACCTCACGGTGACCGGCCAGCAACCACAGGGTCCAGCCCACCGTACTGGCGGTGGTCTCGTGGCCGGCCAGGAGCATGGTCACCAGTCCGTCCCGCAGCATGCGACGGGCCGCGGCGACATCCGGTCGGCGCCGGGCGGCCCTGATCATCAGGGCCAACGCGTCGTCCTCCTCCCCTTCCCGCTCCATGCGCGCCGCCCGGTCCGCGACCAGCGCACCGACGACCCGATTCAACTCACGACGGGCGACACGGAACCGCCGTTGGGAGGGGAGCGGCACCCAGGAGGGGACGGCGCCTCCGGTGACCATCTCGAACATGGCGTGGTCCTGAACCGCCTCGAAGGCGTGCGCGATGCCGTCCTGCTCGGTGATGTCCGTCTCCAGGAGGACACCGCCCAGGACCCCCAGGGTCAGGCCGGTCACCTCCTGCAGCAGATCCACCGACCCGCGGCCCTCGTAACGGCGCAATCCCGTCACGAGTCTCTCGGCCTCCCGTGCGACGATCGGGGCCCGCTCGATGATGCGCCCGGGCCGGAAAGCCGGCCGCACGATGTCACGCTGTTCGCGCCAGACCTCCCCGTCACTGGTCAGGAGCCCGTCGCCGAGTGCCTTCCGGGACTCCACCAGGCCGATGCCCTTGCGATAGTTGGCGCCGTTGTCGGACAGGACGTGCTTGGCGTACTCGGGCCGGTTGAAGATATACATCGTCCGCGGGC
Organism: Streptomyces sp. ST2-7A; assembly: GCF_021390475.1. GTDB lineage: Bacteria > Actinomycetota > Actinomycetes > Streptomycetales > Streptomycetaceae > Streptomyces. Next base: position 91,080 of record NZ_JAJUWS010000005.1, on the reverse strand, counting down.
CGAGGCCCACCCGCACCGCGTCACCGGTGCGGGCGGCCTCGCGCATCATCCCCAGCCGATCCACCATCAGCATCCTCAACAACCGGGGCAGAGCCGTGAGCGGCGGCCCGGGGGGGCGTATGCTCACGCCGGTACCCCTCTCGGTGCCGCGGCGAGCGTGGCGAACCGCCCCCGATGGAAGACCAGCCCGTCCCGCTCCGGTGCGACGGCCATCCCCAGGACCCGCCCGATGTGGATCGCGTGGTCGCCACCGTCGTACTCCCGCCACCGCTCGCACTCGAAGTGCGCCACCGCTCCGTCGAGCAACGGAGCGTCCGCGGCGGTACCGGCCGTCCAGGCCACCGGTTCGAACTGGTCGGCGCCGTCCGGACGTGATGGGTTGGCGAAGTGGCGCGCCACCTCCTCCTGCTCGGCCGAGAGCACCGAGATGCCGAAGGTCTCGGCACGTTCCAGCAGTCCGTTCATCACCGCCTCGCGCCCCACGCACACCAGCACCAGTGGCGGGTCCAGCGACACGGCGGTGAAGGAGTTGGCCGTCATGCCCCGGGGCCGTGCTCCTCCGACGGTCACCACCGTCACGCCGGTGGCGAAGGTACCGAAGGCGTTTCGCAGCCGCTTCGGGTCCGGAAGGACGTCCCGGGCGCCCTGCCCGTTCACGCCACCCTCACCTGCTCGACGCCCCGGGCCACCCGGTAGGGCTCCAGGGCACGCGCGAGCGCCTCGGGCAGGACCGTGGGCACCGTATCGGTGTTCGGTCCGCGCATGCAGGCGATCCGCTGTCGTCCCCGGGCCACCAAGACCTCGGAACCGTCGGGATCCATCCTCACGTAGTCGAAGGAGAACTCCAGTTGGGTCTGCGCCCTCTCCAGCAACCGCATTCGGATGGAGAGCTCGTCGAACGCGGTGATCTCGGCGTAGAACTCGCACTCCACCTTGAGGGTGAACAGCTTCAGGTCCGCCTTGAGGTCGGCGAGGACCTCGGGGGCACGTTCCTTCAGGAAGAGCTCGCGACAGCGTCCCTGCCAACGCAGGTAGTTGACGTAGTAGACGTTGCCGACGAGGTTCGTCTCCTCGAAGCCGACCGTGTGCCTGATCTCGAAGTAATCCTGTCCCATGGGTCAGGACCTCCTTTCGTGTGCGTCCGCACCGGGAACGAGAAAAGCGAGAACCACCGGCTCGGGGGTGTCCCGAAGGCGCGTGGCGAAGGTCGCGACCCGCAGATCACCGGAGACGAAGTGGGTCCAGGCGGCGGATCCTTCGCGCCGGGTGACGGTGAGCGGCGCCGTGGGGAGGACCCCGTACTTCCCCAGACACTCCATCGCGCACCACACCCGGGTGGCGGCGATATCGATGTCCTCGCCGATGTCCCGGGTGATGAACCGGGGAAGTTCGACGTGCACGCCCAGCAGCCCTGCCCAGTCCTCGGTGGACCGGGACACCACGGACTCCACGTCACAGGCGACGGGTTCCTGCGACACGACCGTCAACGTCAGCCCGGCGGCGTGGGAGGAGGACAGATGACCGTCGCCGTCGAACCCGGGCCGTCCGTCCGCTCGGTACCGAACCGTCCGCGGAGCGTCCAGGGCTCGAGAGGCGGCGATCGCGGTCAACGCCCGTCGCTCGTCCACCGAGCCGGCGGGACGACCGTCGTCCGGTTCGACGGTGACCGCGATCGCGGCTCCGGATTCCCCTTCCAGAGCCCTTTCCAGATAGGGGCCCAGCAGGGCGGGTGACCATGGTCCCGAGCCGTCCGTGCGTCGCACGGCACGCAACGTCAGGCCCTCCCACCGCTCGACGACGGTGTCCTCCGCGTCCCGCACGGCGATGTCGTAGACGTGGGTGTCACCGTCCCGGCTCCGCTCCGTCGCGCAGAAGCGCAGTTCCCCGGTGGGCACCACGTGGGACGGCAACGGGTGCAGGCGCTCGATCGACACCGGGAGCAGGGTCGCGTCCGGCACGCACACCTGATTACCGTGCATCAGGGCGTCCCGCATACCCGGATCGGCGAGCAGCATCCGGTCCGGCAGGTATCCGGCGAACCATCCCCCGGGGGTCCCCCGCGAGACATCGGCATCCACGTGCCGGGCGCTCGCCCGGTGGAACCTCACCAGGCGTTGGAAACGCCTTCCCTGGAAGAGCAGACGACCGTACAGGTCCCGATGCGGGTCCAGTGCGACCACCGGGGTCCCGGAGGCCGTCTGCGACGGCGGCCCCGGGGCGGGCGGCACGTCCGCGTCCACCAGGCGTGCCCGGAAGTGGTCCACCGCGAAAGCCGTGTCCTCGGCCCTGAGGACGACGTCCACGGTGTCGGAACCGGTCACCGTGGCGGCGATCCGTATCCGGAGCGTGCCGTTCGGCGGCACCACCACGGGTCGTTCGAAGCGTGCGTCCTCGATCACCCGCGCACACTCCCGACCCGTGACGGCCACGGCGACCTGACTCATCGCCTCCATACCGATCACGGCCGGTAGCAGCAGGTCACCGTCCAGCAGGTGGTCGGCCAGGTAGGGGTCGGAGCCGACGTTCAGCTCGACCTCCGTGACCAGCTCCACCCCGTGGTAACGGATCACCGGGGTACCGACGAAACGGAGCAGCGGCAGCGGCGGCTCCTCCCGGCGCATGGTGTGGATGCCCTCGGTACGCCCGGACACGACCGTCACCACGGGGGCGTCCGGGTCGTACGCCAGTCGCAGCAACGTGTCCACGCCCTGCTCCGGTGGGATCGGGGTGATCCCCTCCCGGGCCAAGGACTCCACGACCGCGAGTTTCTCCCCCATCCCGACTCCGGACCAGACCGACCACTCCACGCAGCGCGCGCGAAGGTTCGGGTACGAGCGCGCGATGTCCTCCGTCAGCGCGGCCAACCACTCGTTGGCCGCGGCGTAGTGGGCTTCACCGCGCAGTCCCACCCGTCCGATGACGCTTCCGAAGGTGATCAGCAGCTTCAGTCGGGACATCTCCAGCGCGTCCAGGACGTGACGCAGACCATCCACCTTCGGGGTGAAGGTCCGGTGCAGGATCTCCGGGGTCAGGTCGGTCAACGGCACGGGCTCGTTGCGCCCCGCCCCGTGCAACAGGCCGGTGATCGGCCCCAGCGCCGCCTCCAGTTCCACGACGGCCGCCGTCACCTGTTCCGGCCGGGCGACATCGGCGCGGGCGTAGCGGAGCGGGATGCCCGTCCCGGCGATCCGCTCCAGGTTGGCGGCGAGTTCGCGGTCGGAGGCCGGGTCGGAACGGCCGAGCAGGGCCAGGGCCGCCCCGGTCTCCCGGGCGATCGCCAGGGCGCACTCCGCCGAGATCCCCTTACCGCCCCCGGTGACCAGCAGGACATCCCCCGCCGCGAGCGGTGCGTCGGTGCGTTCGGCCGCGAAGGGCAGGGCGCCGAGGGTGGGTACCCGCCGGACGCCGTCCGGACCGTAGTACACCTCGTTGAAGTCGGTCGTGGCCGCCACCTCGGCGACGACGCGGTCGGCCACCAGGGCGTCCGGCGGGGCGTGCACCACCGTGGTCCGCAGGTGTTCGGCCTCCTGGTGGAGAGTCTTGGCCAGACCGGCCGCGCCGGCACCGTACTGGAGGAGGACGAAACGTCCCGCGGGGAGCGTCAGCGCCCGCTGCGCGGCCTCCAGCACGTGGTCAACCGCCGCCGGATCGCACTCCGGTGGCAGACAGGCCAGGACCCCCGGGCCGACACCCGCGTTGCGCAACCGGTCCCGCACCTCGGCGGCGACGCGATTGTCCGGGGTGGTGAAGAGTTCCCACTCACCGTTCCCCTCGGGCGGACCGCTTCTCGGCAGCGGTTCCTCCGTCGGCGTCACCGCGAAGGACCGTACCCAACTCGCCGCACCGGCGATTCGGGCCGAGGGGGTCGGCGAGACCGATCCGGTGGTTCGGAGCGCCTCGAGCGCCTCGGCGACCTCGACCAGCGTCGCGGTCGCGAAATTGGCCGGGACCTGCGCCGCGCCGATACCGAGGCGACCTGCCGCCTGGTTGACGATCTGCCCGACCGAGATCGAGCTCAGGTGCAGGTCGTCCAACAGTCTGCTGTGGACATCGACGAGTTCGACCGGGAGTTCCGCGCGTTCGGCGATGATGGCGCGCAACAGGGAAAGGACATTTTCGTCCCCCTCTCCGGCGGGGTCGGCCGGCGGCTCCTCCCCGGCGGGGGGCGCCGCGTGGTCGCTCCCGTCCTCCACCCCGGACGCGGTGGGGGGCGCGGGCTCCCCAGCCCGGGTCGTGTCCCCCGTCACGCCCTCCGCCCGCACGGGGGATTCCGTGGCGGGCTTGTACCGCGACGGTTTCGGCAGGCCGTCGTCGGGAACCCGCTCACAGGGGTTGACCAGGAAGTCGAATTCCCGACCGACCTCCAGGGGGCGGAGGAGTCGGTTGTCGAAGAGCCTCTCGATGTCCACGGGTGCGCCGATGACGTGGGCCGCGGCCACCACCCGCAGCAGGCCGGCCAGGGAGTCGGACTCGCTGTCCATGGCCACGGCCGGCAGCCCGGTCACTTCCGTGGCGAGGGAGGACAGGACGTGCCCGGGCCCGACCTCCACGAAGAGATCGACCTCCTTCGCCGCGACGGTCACCGCCTCGGCGAATCGCACCGGCGCGGTGATCTGCCGGCGCAGCGACTCCCTCGGATCGGTGCCGGGTGCCGGCTCCGCGCCCGTGATCGTGGAGACGACACGACCCTCGGGCTCCTCGACCGGCGCCGTGGCCAGCCACGCGCCGAAGACCTCGGCGGCGGGCTCCACCAGGGGCGAGTGGAAGGCACGTGTCACCTGTAGCCGGACACAGTCCAGTTGCCGGGCCGCGGCACGCGCGGCCACCGTCTCCACACCGGCGGGAGACCCGGCCACCACCGTCTGGTGGGGACCGTTCAGGGCCGAGACGACGACATCCAGGTCGGCGATCAGCTGTTCGACCTGTTCCGGTCCGGCGGCCAGTGACGCCATGGCGCCGACCGCTCCGTGCTCGGCCATCGCCCGCCCGCGCACCCGAGCCGCTTCCAGCAGGGTGTCCTCGGACAGCGCACCGGCCCAGTGCAGGGCGGACAGCTCACCCAGACTGTGGCCGACGGCACAGGTGGCCTCCACCCGCAGGGTATCCAGGACACGCAGGCCGACAACGGAGCCGGCGACGATCCGTGGCTGTGCCACGGCCGTGGAGGTCGGGTCGGCGATGGTCTCCGAAGTGGCCCGCCGGTACACCTCCTCGGCCTCCGGGAACCGGCGTCGCAGGGCTCCCCCCGCCGTCCCGACGGAGCCCTGGCCCGGGAAAAGGAACCCGATCCGACCACGCCGGCCGGCCTCGCCGATCAGGGCACGGCCGTCCGCGGAGAAATGGCGTGTCGTACCGGAGTCGAGCAGGTCGGCCAACTCGCGCAGACGCCGGTCGGCGTCTGCGGGGGAGGTGACCACGGCCGCCGCCCGGTGACGCGATCCGCTTCGCTCCCGCTGCAGCGTGGCGGCCAGGTCGGCCACCTGTGCGTAGGAGACGCTCTCCACGAACTCGGCGGTGCGACGCAGCGTCCGGGCCAGAGCGGCGGGGGTGTCCGCGTCGAACACCAGCAGTTCGCAGTCCTGCCCCGCCCCGGCAAGGGCCAGGGACCGCCGACCGGCTCTCCTGCGCCGCCCGGTCGGGGCGTTCTCCAGCACCACGTGGGTGTTGATCCCGCCGAAACCCATGGCGGTGACGCCGGCTCGACGGCGTGCCTCGCGCGGCCACTCCTCCGCCCTCTTCAGCGCTCGCAGCGGCGCGCCGGGGCGGGCGAGGACCTCGTGCGGTTCGACGCAACCGATGGTGGGCGGCAGGACCTGCTGGTCCACGGCCATCGTCGCCTTGATCAGCCCGGCGACGCCCGCGGCGGCCTTGGTGTGACCGATCATGCCCTTGATCGAGGTGATCGCCGCCGGTGGCGCGTCCGGGTCGGCGTCCGCCCGGGCCCCGCTGAGCGCGGTGAGCTCCGCCGCGTCACCCACCGCCGTGCCGGTGCCGTGGCCTTCGAACAGGGAGACCGTCTCGATGCCGAACCCGGCCCGCTCGTACGCCCGTTGCAGTGCCAGGCGGTAGCCATCGATCTCCGGACGGGTGATACCGCCGAAGCCGTCGGAGGAGATTCCCCACCCCGCCACCACCGCGTAGATACGGTGATGGGCCGCGACCGCGTCCTCCTCCCGCATCAGGACGACCATGCCGCAGCCCTCACCGGGCCAGAAACCGTTGGATCGCCGGTCGTACATGCGCATCTCACCGGTGGCGAGAGCCCCTGCCTTGGCGAAACCGATGATCTCGAACGGGTCGATCGAGAGATCGACACCACCCGCGACGGCCACATCGATGTCGCCCTCCAACAGAGCGGTGGCGGCGGTGGTGATCGACAGCAGCGAGGAGGAACAGGCGCCGTCCACCGTGTATCCGCCACCCTTGAGATCGAAGTGGTTGCAGATCCGGCCGGCGATGGTGTTGGCGAGACCGCCCGCGAGGGTGTCCTCGTCCACCGGGGGGAAGGGCTCCTTGTAGCGGTCCTCGACCCCCGCGAGGAACTCGGCCACGCGCCGGTCGTCCCATCCCTCGTCCCGCAGTGCGCGTGCCATGACACGGTGGACATAGGGCCAGCGCAGCCGCATCACGTTGGCCCGGGTGAACTCCCCGGTGAGGGTGTTCCCCACGATCACACCGGTGCGGGAACGGGGCAGGTTCCCGCCCGGCGTGAAGCCGGCGTCCAGCAGGGCGCGGGAGGCGGTGTCCAGGGCGAGCCAATGGGTCAGGTCGGTGGAGCGGTAGGTGCTTCCGGGGACCTTGTACGCGACCCGATCGAATCGGTACCCCTCCAGAACCGCTGCGTTGCGCGCGTAGAATCGGTCGGGCGCGGTCGGGTCGGGGTCCCAGTAGTCCGCCAGCGGCGTGCGCACGTCCGGCAGGCGGCGGAACGCGCGGCGTCCCGCGACGGCGTTCTCCCACAGTTCACGAGGGGTGGTGGCGTCCGGATAACGGCAGGCCAGGCCGACGATCGCGATTCTGTTCATGCCGAGGCCACCACCTTTTCACGCCCCACCACGGTGTGGGGGTCGGCCGGATCGGAACATGTGCAGGCGCCCGCGCACCCACCCGCGCACCCGGTGTCCCTCACCATGTCGACACGCTTCTCCTGCTCACGGGCCAGGCGGCCACGCTCGCTCGCGTCGGCGACCCAGAGGTAGGTGCCCCGGATGAGACAGATCAGGGCGGTGGCGAAGAAGATCCCGTAGGCGACGCCCAACGCGGTCAGCAGGCCGTACATGGCCGCCGTCCCGCCTCCGAAGGCGATCTGCCCCACCCGGGACGAGGGCGTGGTGCCCGGGTCCGAGATCATGTAATTGCTGAACAGGACGAATGCCACTCCGGTCATCATGGCGAGTGCCGCCGGGATGGAGGTCCCGAACAGCAGACCCCGGATGACCGCCTGGGCGGCGAAGCCGCCCACCCACGCGAGCACGAGCCACATGCGGTCGGTGAGCTTGGCGTTCAGCATGGTGCCGAGCACGATGATGACGGCGGGCACCAACCAGTCCACACCACCGTCGACGTTCTCGGTGAACTGATAGGGCGGCGCGATGCTGGCCCACGGGAAGGCCAGCAGGATGACGGTGATACCAAGGTTCGAGGGGTTCATGAAGTGGCGCATCCGACCGCGCACCGGCGCCCGCAGGACCCACTTGGCGCCGATCGCGACGATCACGCCGAACACCAGGCCCCATACCATATCGTTCACATAGATGAGCATGTTGACGGCGAGACCGGTGATGTGGGCCGGATAGAGGAACTCCATGAAGCCGCGTCTCCCGTTGCCGAGGAAGCGCGGGGTCCGGCCGTCGACCCGGGCGGCTATGATCTCCAGGACGATCTCGGTGGTGTAGGCGGTCAGCAGCGCCACCAGCGGCCAGGTCCAGGGCTGCTCGAAACCGAGAACCGTGTAACCGAGGATGTTCAGCACGGAGATGGAGATGGCGAAACGGCGCAGGGCCTTGACGATCTTCGGACTGTGATACGGCGTCGCGGCTTTGCGCGATGTCGGCGGTGTCGGCGGTGTTGTCGTCATGGTCAGTCCTCCTTGGCCTGGGAGCCGAGTACGATCCGGTGCCAGCCGGGGCTCAGCCGGAGTTGCTGCTCGCGGGGCCTGCCCTCCTGGTCACGCCAGGTGATGTGGACGGGCAGCGTGCCGGTCGCCTTCCGACCGAGTCCGAGGTGAATCTCGGTACTGCGCTTGCCCGAGTGCCCGCTTCCACCGTCGAGTTGGGCGACGCGCGGGGTCCCGTCGGGCAGCGTGACGCGGACCCGGGCGCCGATCACCGGGGAGCCCGCCTCGTTGTGCAGCTTCAGGCCGATGAACTCCCCCGATGTCTCGGTGGTGTTGCGGTAGAAGACCGGGTCGGCCCACTGCCGTGCCACCGCCATGTCGAGCCGGCCGTCGCCGGTGCTGTCACCGGTCGCGATTCCGCGGGTGGGAGTCGGGACGCCCACCCCCACCTCCCGGGCGATGTCGATGTACTTGCCGTCGCCGGCCCGGGCGAACAGGCGCATCGGCTGATTCCCCGCGATGTCGTCGCCCACCTTGACGTTGGGCCACCACAGCGGATTCGAGATCAGGGAGTCGTTGCTGGCGGCCAGCTCCTGCAACTGCGGCCAGCGGTTGGTCTTGCCCTTGACGAAACCGACGGCCTGGACGACCTCGGGCACCCCGCTGTTGTCGAAGTCGGCGGCCTTGATGTCCCAGCCCCAACCGGCCCAGGCCAGTCCCATGCTCGTACTGCGGTCACGGTAGGGGGCGGTGCCCTCCAAGAACTTCCCACGGATCTCCGCCTGGTCGGCAGCGGTGCCCACGAAGACGTGGTTGGACTCCTGGATCCCGAAGGAGGTGGTGATGTTGCTGATGAGGAAGTCGAAAAGCCCGTCCCCGTTCATGTCCGCGAAGTCCACGCCCATCCCCTTGAAGGAGGTGTGGCCCAGCTTCTTGGACTTCGGGACGGTGCCGTCCTCCGCCGAGGTGACCTCGACGAACCTCGGGTTGCCCGGCGTTGATCGGTTGTGGAGCAGTGCCGAGGTGCCGAAGTCGTGGCCCAGGAACAGTTCCGGCAGACCGTCACCGTCGAGGTCGGCGGCGGCCGCCGCCAGCGTCCAGCCATTGCTCAGTCGCTCGGGCAGGGCGGGTTCCGACTTGACGTATCCGTCCTCGGTCCACAGGAAGAGCTTCCCTCCGCCACCGTTGCGAGCCCGGGACATCGAGGCGTTCATCTCCACGCCCCCGTCCCGCGAGGGGTCGAGGACGGGACTGTCGGGGAAGTAGTTGCCGATGAAGATGTCCGGGTGCCCGTCTCCGTCGAAATCGGCGACGACCGCCGCGTTGGAGTGCCAGGTCGGCCCGGTATAGCGCGAGCCGCTCGTGGAGGGCAGCAGCTCGACCGCCCGGAACGAGTCGGCGGTCAGCGCAGGGCCGTCCCCGGTCAGTCGGTCCTCCTCCGTCAGGTAGAGGATCGGGGTACGACCCCAGTAGTAAACGAGCAGGTCCATCCGACCGTTGCCGTTGAAGTCGCCCGGCACGCATCCCATCGGGGCCATGGTGTGGGTGATCGGAAGCGGGTCGGGGTCGAGGAAGAACGGCTCATAGGCCTCGTCCTCCCGGTTGGGCGTCGGTGTGACGACCACCTGGTCGGTTCGTGGGTCGGTGATGCACAGGTCGTTCGCGAAGCCGTCACCGTCCAGATCGTTCATGGCGATACCGGCACCGACGGAAGATATCCACGCCTCGATGTCCTTATACGCCTTGTTGACCGACCGCACCTCTTTCTTCTCGTATCCCGAGGGCATGGCGATCGCCATTGCCTCGAAAGAGAATCTCTCGGCGACCTCCGCCGCCTCCTCATTCGAGGGTTCGGGAATACGCACCACATAGTAGGAACCCAACATGAGAGCCACGGCCACCACACCGGCCGTGTTCTTCCGCAACCATCCTGTTGCTTTCACCATGGTTTTCAGTCCCCTCCGGAAGTGGTTCGGAGCGCGATGGCGGCGGCTATCTCCCGCCGCCACTCCTCGTAGGCGGGTTCGTCACACCGATCCACATCCACCGGTCGCCGCTCGGAGCAGATCCGGGCCGCCTCAGCCGCCCCCATGCCGCACAGCACGGAGGTGGCCCGCCCGGTGTGCGGCACTTCGATCCCGGCCAGCAGCCGGGCCTCCGCGGCGAAGGCCGCGCCCTGGGCAAGGTGGTGGCGATGCACTCCGGCATGGGCGAGAAGTGCGCGGAGTTCGTGCTCGGTGACCGAGCCCGCGTAGGTGGCGGCAAGTCCCGTCCCGGCGTACAGGTCGGCGCGTCGGTGTTCGGGGAAGGACGCCACGAGTTCGGCGACCCGGTCCGGGCAGGCACCACCGACGAACCACAGCGCACGCCCGATTCCCTGGTCGATGACCCTGGCCGCATAGTCGTCCGGGCCACCCCGCCAGGAGAAGCGGAGGGGCTCGTGCGGGCGGCGGACGTAACGATCGGTGTGGAAGTACGCCTGATGGAACCCGTAGCCGTCCAGGATCAGCCAGCGCAACAGCGGATCGGTGCGCCGTACATCGGGCCACAGCGGTTTCGGCAACCTGGCCATGGCCCACCCGATGCCGACATGGACCATGTACACGTGCCGCCGACCACGACCGGCGAGCAACCCGGCGAGTCGCCCCCGGTGACCGGGGAGCGCGTCGTGGATCGTGGCGCCCATGCCCGCGCCCTCGTACGCGAAGCCGCGGTACGCCGGTGGGATCTTCTCCAGGTCCTCCTCGGCCTCCTCACAGGAGGAGGCCGCCAGCGCGGTCGAGAATCCGGAGAGGAACATGCGTCCCACGGTTTCCAGATTCTGCTGTGTGACCGCGTCCTTGCGGTGAAAACCCCTCCTCTCAAGAGCCGTTTCCCTCACAGATGGAGTCAGGATCCTGCCCCGCACTTTTCCGACGAAAGAAGACAACGCGACGAACCGCCTCTCGTGCAGATTTCACAGTGGTCCGACTCCCGAAAAGCTAAGGGTCGCCGGTTGGAAATTCCTACTTCGAAGGTGCGGGGAATTCCGTCAGTCGCTCACGGACCGCGATACGCCACCGCTCGTATCCGGGCACACCGCCACTCGCACCGATGCCGGGGGCCGGCGCCCCCGCGTCGGCCAGTTCCACGGCGGCCTCCGCGTCGAGACCTGTCAGGACGCGACCGGTGGCACGGGTGTAGGAGGGGATGTGTCCCGACCGATGCCGGGCTTTGAGCGCGAACACCGCTCCCTGGGCCAGGTGTCCGGCGTGCTCGCCGGCCTCGGCGCGCAACCGTTCCGGGCCCGCCCCGTCGGTGCCTCCCGCGAAGGTGGCGGCCAATCCGACCCCGCTCCACAGGTCCGCCCGACGATCATGGGCGAAGCGGCGAACCGCCGCGGCGACATCGTCGGTCCGGCCGCCGTACACGAACCACAGAGCCCGACCCACTCCTTGGTCCACCGCCCGCGGGAAGTACTCGCGGTCGCCCTCCCAGGGATGGGGACGCGGACGGTACTGACCTTCGATCCACTTCCGGGTGTCGAAGTAGGCCCGGTCGAAGCCGTAGCCGTCCACCGCGAGCCAGTTCATCTGCGGATAGAGTTCCGGGTCGGTCGGCCGGGGCACCACGCGACGCCACAGAGGGCGGGGCAGTCGGGCCATCGCGAAGCCGATGCCGATGTAGTTCAGGAAGATGTGGGGCCGACCGGCACCCGTCAGCAGCTCCAGGGTCCGCTTTCCACCCGGCCTCATCGCGTCACGGATGACACATGCCATGGTGGCGCCCTCGTAGGCGAACCCCCGTACCTCGGGCGCGATCATCTCCAAACGCCGCTCGGTTTCGGCCACGGTCTTGGTCTCCAGGCCCCATTCGAAACCGCACACCACGGTTTGCGGTATGGTTTCCAGGTGCCGCGCCGCGCTCGCGGTGGCACCGGGAAACCCCCTGGCCGCGAAGCTCACCCGGTCCAGTGAAGGAGCCATCGCCAATCTGAGTGCCGCTCCCGGGATACCAGCCATCCGCTCTCTCCTCGCCCGTCCGAGTTCACCTCAGCGGCCTCATCGTGTGACCCATCCGATGGAGCGGCATCTTCGGTCGTGCGCAGGCGGAACGTTCAGGCGGACTCCCCGTGGTCCCGGGAAGATGGTGTTCGAGTGATGTGCGGGTGTTCGGGCGACGGGGGGCGATACCGGGAGTCAGCGATCCTCGGGGACCAGTACTTCGTCACCACCGATGGCGCGCGCGCATTCGGCGCAGCGAAGCTCCGCGTGGATCGGCCCGCCGCACCCCCGGTGGACCGCGCCCAACGGTCCGCGTGCCGGATGGGGAAGATTGCGCTCACCCCACTGCGTCAAGGCGACGACCGCGTGTGCCAGGTCGTGCCCGGCGGGGGTGAGCACGTATTCGTGGCGCAACGGCCGGTCCTGGTAGGGGACACGTTCCAGTACCCCGTACTCCATCAGCCGCTGCAGTCGTTTGTTGAGCACGTTGCGGGCGATGTCGAGCCCGTCCAGGAACCCCTCGAAGCGCCGGGTCCCGAGCAACGCGGAACGCACGATCAGGAGCGTCCACCGCTCCCCGACCACCTCCAGGGTGCGCGCCAGGTTGCACTCCTGCCCCTCGTAGGTGTGCTTCAACATGTGGTCATGGTAGCGACCGGCCCCCGGTCAACCGGCGGTCGTGCCGCGCGAGCCCGCCCCCCGCTCCCAGAACATCGTAGGCGTAGGCGGCCGAGACCATCGTCATGTGGTGATGCCAGCCGGGATAGGAGCGGCCCTCGAAGTCGGACATGCCGAAATCGACCAGCATCCGCCGCATCGCGGTCTGGGCGTGCCATGGGGTCCCGAGGAGGACCGAGCGCTCCTCGGGGGAGGACGGGGCCAGGGAGGTCAGCCATATCTTCTTCGGCTGGAGGGTGTCCCGGCCCCGGACCGCGAACAGGAGATGGGATTCGGGGGCTCGTTCGGCCGACAGTCCGGGAACACCGACCCGACCGACCATGAAGGTGTCGGAGGTGTTCCCCGCGGCCGTGGGGGGGAAGGGCTCCACCGTGAAGAGATCCCCGGCACCGAACTGGAAGAGGCTACGCGCGGAGACCGCGAGGCCGTGGCCGGTCGAGGCGACCCGGCCCGGTCGTCGACCGAGCACCACACGGAAGGAATCGGGAACGGCAACCATGTAGTGGAGGCCCCGCCGGGAGAGGTGCTGGACCACTCGCTCGGCCTCGTTGCACGTGCTGAGGTCGGCGACGATCGGAAGGGTTCCTCCCGTCCGGCCCCCGCCGACGATATCGATGGCCCTCAATACCGCCTGCTCGACCGTGGGGGCGTGGACGTCCTCGGGCACCCGCGTCCGGTGGCGCAGCTCCGGATCGCTCTCCCAACGGCCGGGCAACAGCAGTTCCCAGTTCACGGGGACCGCGATGGAGGCGTTGGTCAGGAAAACCCCCACGCCGAGTTGACAGACGGCCGACCGTCCGGTGGAGGAGATGAAGCGTCGGTGCACCCCGCATGAATGCGGGCCGCGCTTGCGCAACAATGCCACATCGATCGTCCACGCCAGTGGCGCCATGGCCCGCTCCGCCCGGGCCGCCAGCGTCTTTCGCGCCGGCGCCCAGTCCCAGGGGCTGGAGTTGATGAACTGGTGGAGCGACTGTGAGGCCGTGGGCGAATCGGTGACCGCGGCCGCCAGGTTGCGGACCGTCTTCTTGCCGTCGACGGTCAGCAGTCCCAGGAGGTAGGCCCCGGCCCAGCGACGCTGATCCGCCCGGGGGAGGTAGGAGAACAGCGAGTCGGTGTACGTGAATGCCGACTTGTCGGGAGCTGCGGTAACGCCTGTGGCCATGGCCTCAGTTACCTCCCCTGTTCGGAGCAGTCGGTGTGACCTCCGTGAGAATAGTGAACGTCCGGGATCCGCTCCAACCGTCCGGCGACAGGAGGCGACTTCGCCAAGTCGATCACCATCGTCGAGGTCAACTCCTCGGCTGGTCATCGGCGTTCACGTCCGCCGAACCGGACGGTCGACGGCCGCGGCGGTTGAACGGAGCAATTTGGGAGATGCGCGCACGCGCGAGGACGGGGACGATTTGGGGCCGGGCGGCCGGCGCCCGTGAATCAGGTCAGCTCTCAGGAGACCCATGAATACCGTTCAGTCCGCCGACGGCACTCCCATCGCCTATGACCGCAGCGGAAGCGGGGAACCCGTCATTCTCGTGGGGGGCTCGTTCAGTCAGCGTCTTCACCCCACCATGACCCAGCTGGCCGAGGCCCTGAGCGCGCACTTCACGGTGTACAACTACGACCGTCGCGGTCGCGGTGACAGCGGTGACGCGGACAGCTACTCGGCCGGGAAGGAGATCGAGGACCTCGCCGCCCTGGTCTCCGAGGCCGGTGACGGCGTGAACGTGTTCGGCCTCTCGGCCGGTGGGGCGCTTGCCCTGAAGGCCGCCGCCGCCGGGGTGCCCTTCTCCCGGGTCGTCGTCTACGACCCCCCGTTCGTGGTGGACGAGACCGGTCCGCGTCCCCCGGCCGGATTCGGCAAGACGCTCGCCGACCTCACCGCGACCGAGCGGCGTGGTGACGCGGTCGAGCTCTTCATGACCCGGGCCATGGGAGCTCCCGCCGAGGCGGTGGCGGGTATGCGGATGGCCCCGTTCTGGGGTGGGCTGGAGAGCCTCGCGCACACCCTGTCGTACGACATCGAGCTGATGGGTGACTTCTCACTGCCCACCGACGAACTGGGCACCATCACCACGACGGTTCTGGTGGCGCACGGTGACCAGACCCCGCCGTGGCTGCACAGTGGTGCCCGCGCCACCGCCGAGGCCCTGCCGAACGGCCGACTCCGCACCCTCGAGGGGCAGGGCATCGAGGTCGATACGGCGAAGCTCGCCCCCGAACTGACGGAATTCTTCACCAAGTGACCCCGCCGTGGCGGACACCGGACCGGGAAGGGTCCCTGTCGGTGTCCGCCACGGTCATGAGACACCCAACCGTCCCGGCACGGTGCCCTGCGGTCGCGCACGGGAGCAACGAGGAGAGAACATGCGCACATGGCTCAGCCGCTGTACCGCGGTGCCGGGCAGCAGACGCGGAAAGTGGCTGGTGCTCGTCGCCTGGCTGATCGCCGCGATGGCACTGGGCCCGCTCGCCGGCAAGCTCGGGGAGGTGTCCGACACCAGCGCCAACGCCTTCCTCCCACGGGGGGCGGAATCGGCGGAGGTGAACACACAGCTCGAACGCTTCCGCGCCGACGATCTGATGTCCGCGGTGGTCGTCTACGTCGGCGAGGATCCGCTCGGGGAAGAAGCTCGCGCCAAGGTCGAGACCGACCGCGGGGCCCTGGCCGCCCTCGCCGAGGAGGGGCACTCCGTCTCCGAGACGATACCGTCCGACGACGGGTTGGCCCTGGTGGTGGTGGTGCCCCTCTCGGGCACCGACCAGGCACTGCTCGCCGAACGCGTGGAAGAGATCCGCGACGTGGTCTCCGCGGGCAACCCCTCGGGTGTGGAGGCACTGGTCGGCGGGGCGGGCGGCGCCACGGCGGATGCCTACAACGTCTTCGAGTCCCTCGACATCACCCTGATGTCGATCACCGCGCTCGTCGTCGTTCTCCTGTTGCTCTTCACCTACCGCAGCCCGGTCCTGTGGCTCTTCCCCGTGATCGCCGTCGCCTTCGCCGCCGTGTTGACCCAGGCGGGGGCCTACCTTCTCGCCGAGTACGCGGGACTCCAGGTGGACCCGCAGAGCTCGGGCGTGCTGATGGTCCTCGTCTTCGGCGTGGGCACCGACTACGCGCTGCTGCTGATCTCCCGCTACCGCGAGGAATTGCGCGCCGAGGAGGATCGCCACGTCGCGATGCGTTCCGCTCTGCGGCGCACCCTCCCCGCCGTGGTCGCCTCCGCGGCCACCGTCGCGGCCGGTCTGCTCTGTTTGGCGATGGCCGACATGAACTCCTCGCGTTCCATGGGGCTGGTCGGCGTCGTCGGTATCGCCTTCGGCTTCCTCGCGATGGTCACCGTGCTGCCCGCCCTTCTGGTCGTGGCCGGACGTTGGGTGTTCTGGCCTCGCATCCCCCGTTTCACCGACACCCCGACCGCGTCGGTGGGACGCTGGGAGCGGATCGGCAACGCCGTCGCGGCCCGGCCGCGTCGGGCCTGGGTGCTGTCGCTCGCCGCCGTCGCCGTCCTGGCCATGAACATGTTCGGTGCCTCCATGGGGCTGCCGCAGACCGGTTGGTTCCAGACCCCCCCGGAGTCGGTGCACGCCCAGGAACGCCTGTCGGAGCACTATCCGTCCGGGACCTCCGATCCCACGATCCTGATCACCGACACCGCCGATGCCGAACAGGTCGCGCGACAGGCCGAGGCGCTGCCCGGTGTCGCGTCGGTGGAGACGGCCGCGGTCACGCCGGACGGCGAGTCGACACAGCTGACGGTCGTGCTGTCCGACGCGCCCGACAGCAAGGAGGCCATGGACACCATCCGGGAACTCCGCGACACGACCGACGCCCTCGTGGGCGGGAACACCGCCCAGGCCCTCGACAAGGAGACCGCCTTCGCGCGGGATCTCATGGTGGTGGTGCCGGCGGTGCTGATCGTGGTCCTGCTGGTGCTCATCGTTCTGCTCCGTGCGCTGGTCGCGCCGCTTCTGCTGCTGGCGACCGTGGTGATCTCCTACTTCGCCGCGTTCGGTGCCGCCAACCTGTTGTTCACCCACGTCTACGACCACGCGGGCATCGACTGGTCGATGCCGCTGCTCGGCTTCGTGTTCCTGGTGGCGCTCGGTATCGACTACAACATCTTCCTCATGCATCGCGTCCGGGAGGAGACCCTTCGCCTGGGGCACCGTCGTGGTGTCGTGGCGGGCCTGGCCGGCACCGGTGGGGTGATCACCTCGGCCGGTCTGGTGCTCGCGGGCACCTTCGCGGTCTTCGCGGTGCTGCCGCTGGTCTCGATGGCACAGATGGGCGTCATCGTCGGAATCGGTATCCTCATCGACACCTTCCTCGTCCGCACGGTGCTCGTGCCCGCGCTGGCACTCGATCTCGGGGCCAAGCGGTTCTGGTGGCCGGGCGCCCTGGCCCGGGACTCCGATGAGGGCACGGACCGGGAGGAGGACACCCCCCGGACCGACACCTCCAGGGAACAGGTGGTCGTCTGACGCCCTCCACCCGCCCGTGAGCGCCCCGTCACCCGGCTCGTCCGGGTGACGGGGCGCTTCCCGCTCTCCCCGGGGGAAATCGGGCACTCGGGAAGAAGCGCGCGGCCCCCCGCTGCACCATGATGACCGGTGGCCATCACGTCCCGGACAAGGAGAGCAGCCGTGTGGGGAGACGACGACGGGTCCGCCGCCAGGCTCTGGCGCATGGCGAATCTCGGTACGCCCATGGCGATCCGGGTGGCGGCGACCCTGCGGATCGCGGACCACATTTCGGCGGGTGTCACGGATGTGGCCCGCCTGGCCCGGATCGTGGGGGCGGATCACAACGCGCTCGACCGACTGTTGCGGCACCTGGCGGTGCGCGGTGTCCTCACCGGGGACACCGCGACCGGCTACGCGCTGACCCCGCTCGGCGAAGCCCTGCGGGACGACCACCCCGCCGGGATCCGGTCCTGGTTCGACATCGGGACCGGGGGCAGGGGTGAGTTGTCCTTCGTGGAGTTGCTGCACTCGGTTCGGACCGGCGAAGCGGCGTTCCCCGTCCGCTACGGACGACCCTTCTGGGAGGATCTGGCCGCGGATCCCGAACGGGCCGAGGTCTTCCACCGCCTCCTCGGCCACGACGTGGCCCGCCGCGCGTCCGAGGTGCTGGCCGCCTTCGACTGGTCGCGGGCCCGGCACGTGGTCGATGTCGGTGGTGGAGACGGATCGCTGCTGTGTGCGCTGCTCACCTCCCATCCGCATCTGAGGGGCACGGTCGTGGACCAGGAGGAGGCCGTGGCCGAGGCCCGGCGCGGGCTCCACCAAACCGGCCTCGGAGACCGCGCCGACACGGTGGCCGGTAGTTTTTTCGACCCGCTGCCGGGAGGCGCGGATGTCTACCTCCTCTCCCTGGTGCTCCACGACTGGAACGACGACGCGGCGGTCGCCATTCTCCGGCGTTGTGCCGAGGCCGCCGGGCGCACCGGATCGATCCTGGTGATCGAGTCCGTGAGCGGAGCCGACGACATCCGTCACACCGGCATGGACCTGCGCATGCTGTGCGTCTACGGGGCGCGTGAACGCGACGCGAAGGAATTCTCCGCGCTGGCCGAACGGGCCGGCTTGAGGGTCGATGCCGTCCGCCTCGCCCGGGAGTCCGCGATCTTCGAGTTGACGACGGATTGATCCACCGCGATTCCCGTATCCAGGCCCGTCCCGGGAGGCTCCGGATGACCCAGCCCACCATGTCCGTACGAGAAGCGTTGACCGCCCTGGCCACCCCCGAGGGGCGTCGGGATCCGTATCCGCTCTACGAGGTTCTGCGCGGCCACGGCGATCCCGCCCGGAGCGGTCCGGGCCGACTGGTCGTGACCGGTTACCGGACCTGCTCCCTGGCACTGCGCGACAACACCCTGCTGGTGCCGGACAGTACCGCCTACGACGAGACGCGGCCGGGATGGAGACGACACTCCTCGTTGCGCGGGTTCACCGATTCCATGTTGTTCAGCAACCCGCCGGACCACGGTCGGCTGCGGGCCCTGGTCGGCTTCGCCTTCACACCACCCCGGGTCGGCGAACTGCGGTCGGTCATCGAGGGGATGGCCGACCGACTGCTGGACCGGCTGGCCGGCCCGGCTGCCCGCGGCGAGCCGGTGGATCTGGTGGAGGAGTTCGCCGCCCGGCTGCCGATGGCGGTGATCAGCACGATGCTGGGATTCCCGGAGAGGGACGAGAGGTGGTTCCGGGAGACCGCCGCCGCCGTGGCGGTCTCCACCGACGGGATGCCGGACGAGACCGCCATGGCCCGCGCGGACTCCGCGATGGACGCACTCACCGCCTACTTCGGGAAGGTGACCGGGGAGCGTCGCGAACAGCCCGGAGGGGATCTCGTGACCCATCTGACCCGGGTGCGCGACGCCACTCCCCAGCGGTTGAGCGAAGCCGAACTCATGGGCAACCTCATGGTTCTGCTCACCGCGGGCTTCGAGACCACGAGCTTCCTCATCGCCCATGGCGTTCTCCTGGCGCTCGCCCACCCGGATCATGCCCGGCGGCTGCGGACCGATCCGGATTTCGCTCCGGGATTCGTCGAGGAGGCGTTGCGGATGGAGCCGCCGGTGCATCTCACCAGCCGGCTGGCATCGGCGGACACCGAGCTCGACGGCACCGCTCTGCCGCGCGGAACCCGGCTGACCCTGGTGCTCGCGGCCGCCAACCGTGACCCGGAACGCTTCATCGACCCGCACCGGTTCGTCCCCGATCGGCCAGGGAACCAATCGCTCAGCTTCGGGGCCGGTGGTCACTTCTGTCTCGGTGCCCCGCTGGCCCGGCTGGAGGCCGCGATCGCACTTCCCCGTCTGCTGCGCCGCTTCCCCTCGATGCGCACCGCGGGCGCACCGGTCCACCGGGACCGCCGGGTGGTTCGGGGCCTGGCCCGGATGCCGCTGTACCTCGCCGATTGACCCGCTGCCGCGCCGGGCCTCCCCTGAGCACGCGAGGAGATGCGGGGCGCGACGGGCCGACACGATGATATCGGCGGACTCTGGCCCCGACCGTGTCATCCCCCGTCCCGGACACCCGGCCTTCCCGTCGGTCTCTCGCCTTTCCGCTAAGGAGTTTCCCTGTGACAGAACCGCTGAAAATCCTCGCGATCAACGGGTCGGAACGGACCGGCAACACGTCCGATGTCCTGCGACACGCGGCGGACACGGCCGAGCAGCGCGGTGCTCACTTCGACACGGTGGACCTGCGCAACATCCGGATGGAGCGATGCGGCCCGTGTGGTGACTGCAACGTGCGGCCGGTGCCGTGCTCTCTGGAGGATGACATTCCCGGTGTCGTGCGGCGGATGACGGAGGCCGACGCGATCGTCTTCGCCGCGCCGGTTCACGGGTTCGGCACGGCCAGCCTGATGCAGACGTTCATCGAACGTGCCGGCGTGGGGTACCTGAGGTTCGATCGGCCGCTGAGCAACAAGGTGGCGGGGATCATCGCGGTGGCACGGCGGTACAGCGCGGGCGAGGTGTGGGCACAGCTGACGGTCAACGCCATGCTCAACCGCATGATCGTGGTGGGCAGTGGATTCCCCGCGACCGTCCACGCGCTCCATCGCGGTGACGCGCTGAAGGACACCGAGGGGCTGACCAACGTCTCGCGCATGATCAACCGCATGATCGACATGGCGGAACTGCTGAGCGAGTACCGTCGCCTGACCGGGCGTGACGCCCTGCTCGCTCCGCACGAGGTGAACGAGCGTGTCGGGCTGGAGGCCAACGCCTACGATCCCACCGTACCGAAAACGGCCTCCGCATGAGCGGCACGAGGGAATCCGAGGGTTTCCCGGCCGCCCATCGGCGAATCACCCGTGCCCACTACGACGGTTCGTTGACCGGGGACGAGTTGGAGGGCTGGAGGGCCGAACGGCTCACCGAGGTGCTCATCCACGTGCGCGACCGTTCCCCCTTCTACCGTCGTCGGCTGGCGGGTCTCGACGTGACGGCGGTGACCCCGGGAACGCTCGCGGCGTTGCCCTTCACCACCAAGGACGACCTCCGCCGCGAGATGTACGACGTGGTGAGCGGCCCGCTGTCGGAGGCTCTGATCTACTACGAGACCAACGGCACCACCGGGCCCGCCACGCCGTGTCCGCGGGGCGCCCTGGACATCGCCACCTCCAATCTCGCCGTGGAGGAGAGCTGGCGACACCTGATCGGAGTGCACTTCGGGGACAGGTCCCCGGTCGTCGGGCTGATGGGACCGTCGGAGCTCTACGCGTTCGGGGACGTCTTCACCGATGTCGCCGCCTCCCTGGGGTTGTGTCACGCGAAGATCTGGCCCGAGTCGCCCCGGGTGGGTTTCCGCAAGGCTCTCCGGTTGATCGAGGAACTCGGCATCGAGGTCATCGTCTGCGCGCCCGCCCTCTGTCTGAGCCTGGCCGCGGCGGCGCTGAGTCACGGCTACGACCTGTCGTCCCTGCCCATCCGGCTCTTTCTCGTCCTGGGTGAGATCTGCACCCCCCAGTTCGCGGCGAACGTCTCCACCGTATGGCCCCGGGCAGTGGTGCGTCCGGCCCTCTACGGCTCCCAGGAGGCACTGTGCATCGCCACCGGTTCCGAGGCCGGCACGCTCCACCTGTCGGCCCCCAACTATCTGCCGGAAGTGATCGATCCGGACAGTGGCGAGCCCGTGGCCGACGGTGAACCGGGTGAGCTGGTACTGACGATGTTGGTCCCCGGCAGCAAACCGTTGATCCGTTACCGCACCGGTGACATCGTGCGGCTGGAACCGGCTCCCCCCTCGTCACCGCTGCCGGGGCCGGTGGTGGAGGTCGTCGGCCGGTCCGCGGACCGCGTCCGGGTGGGTGACTCGCTGCTGTGGCCCGCCGAACTGGAACGAGCGATCCTCGGGGATGTACGGGGATGTCTGGGCTATCAGGTGGTCATCACCTCCGATCGGGGCGAGGACGTGGTGACCGCGCGGATGCGGTTGGTTCCGGGTGCGCCCCGGGATGTCGCCGAGAAAGCCGCCACGCGACTGGCCACGCTCACGGGAACTCGTACCGAGGTGGTGCTGGAGGAGGAGATCGACCCCATCACCCACACCGGTTCCTACGTCAGTTGGAAGGCCGCCCGGGTACTGGACACACGCAACGGCACGGACGAGGCCACTCGTGCGGCCCGCGAGGCCGCACGGCGTCACACGGCAGTGGTATAGGGGGCGGGACGTGACGAAGTCAACGGGCACGTCGACCCGCATCCGGGTGACCACCAGGACCCGCACCCTGACGCCGCCCGACATGGTGCCCCTCTACCGGGCGCTCACGGAACGGTTCGGCACCGACGAGGTGTACCTGCTGCAGTCCTCCCACGGCAACGACCGCGACCGCCGCTACCAATTCATCGGGTTCGGAGTGGTTTTCTCCCTCTCGGTCACCCGTGGCGTGGTGAGGATCGGCGGCACACCCGTGCTCAGGGAGCGGGCGGCGGCGCGGTTGGAGCCGCTGCTGGTGCGTCCGGACGGGGGACCACCCCGGCTGCGCGCGCCGACCGACCTGTGGAACGTGCTGCGGGCCGTGCGCACCATGTTCGACGCGGCGGGTTCGGCCGGTCGCTACCGTTTCGGCTTTCTCGCGGCTTTCGGTTACGACACCGTGCGCTACATCGAGGAACTGCCCTACCACATCGAAGAGGACCCGGACCTGCCGGATGTCCAACTGGTGGTACACCGGGGGTGTGTCACGGTGGACCAGCACAACGGGACAGCCGAACTACTGCTGCACGACTCGGAGGGGTGGGAATCACCGGACACGGAGGAGATCGCCCGGCTGATCGAGGGGGCGCACCGCACCCACTCCGGCCGGACACCCTCCGAGGTGCCCCCCGCCGAGGTGAGCGACGACCTCACGGAGGAGATGTTCGGCCGCCAGGTCCGTCGTTGTCTGGAGCACATCGCCGTCGGGGATATCTACCAGGTCCAGATCGGGCACCAACTGACGATGCGTTCGACGGCCGATCCGGTGGATGTGTACCTCCGGCTACAGGAACGGAACGCCTCCCCCTACATGTACCTGGCGAGCATCTCCGGGCAGCGTCTGATCGGCGCCAGCCCGGAACTGTTCGTCCGCATCGAGGACGGCCTGGTGACGATGCGCCCGATCGCGGGCACCCTGCCGCACCGGGAGGGAGACGCCTCGGCCGCCGCGCTGCGCCTGCGTGCGGACCCCAAGGAGGTGGCCGAGCACACCATGCTGGTGGACCTGTGCCGCAACGACATCGGCCGGATCTGCGAGGAGCGCACGCTGAGTGTGCCCGACCAACTGACCGTGGAGCGGTACTCGCACGTCCTGCACCTCGTCTCCACCGTGGCCGGACGGGCCGAGGCCGGCAAGGACAGCTTCGACACCGTCGCCGCGACGTTTCCGGCCGGAACCATGACCGGCGCCCCCAGGATCCGGGCCATGGAGGTCATCGAGTCCATCGAACGGACCCGTCGGGGCATGTACGCCGGCGCGCTGGGGCTGATCGACATCGGGGGATACACCAACCTCGCGCTGTGCATCCGCACCCTCTTCCATCGCGACGGTGTCTTCCGCGCGCGGGCGTCGGCGGGTGTGGTAGCCGACTCCGATCCGGCGCACGAATGGCGTGAGACGCTCGCCAAGCTGAGTGCCGTCCACTGGGCCGTCACCGGAAAGGAGTTGTTGTGAATCGACTGCGCACCTCCGCCGCCGGGCGTCCCCGGGTTCTCGTGGTGGACGCCTTCGACAGCTTCGTGGACATCCTGCGGCAGTACCTGCTCACCGCGGGCGCCGTGCCGCGGATGGTCCGCTCCAACCGGGTGGACCGGGAAGAGATCTCGCGTGACCTCCCCGACGGCATCCTCCTGGGCCCCGGCCCGGGCCATCCGGACGAGTCGGGTCATGTGGAGCTCGTCCGGGCGTTCGCCGGGCGGGTGCCGATGTTCGGCGTGTGTCTGGGACATCAGGCACTCGCCCGTGCCTACGGGGCGAGTGTGATCCCCGCGCGGAACACCATGCACGGCAAGACCAGCCGCATACTCCACGACGGGCAGGGCCTGCTCGCCGATCTGCCGAACGGTTTCACCGCCACCCGGTACCACTCCCTGATCGTCCCCGAGTCCACTGTGCCTCCCTTCCTGGAGGTGACCTCCCGCTCCGACGACGACGGATACGTCATGGGGCTGAGACACCGCTCCCTTCCCATCGAATCGGTGCAGTTCCACCCCGAGAGCTTCCGGACCGACCACGGCATGACGATCATCGCGAACTTCGTGCGTTCGCTGGTCGACCGCGCCGGATCGACGAGGCCGCCCGGCCGGCCCGAGGCCGCCCGGGCGGCCTGAGGTTACACGGCGGCGCCCCGGTCCGCCGGGGAGCCACCGCCCCGTCCCGGTCGGGCACCCGTCCGGCCGGGCATCACAGTGGAGGCACCATGGGCTACTGGAACACCAAGGCGGAGACCATGCCCCGCGACCGATTGGAGGCATGGCAGTGGCAACGCCTGCGCCGGGCCGCCGAGCACGCCCGGCGGCACTCCCCCTTCTGGGCCGGGCGCATCCCCGAAGGGCTCGAGTCGCCGGAGGATTTCACCGCGCGCGTGCCGTTGCTGCACAAGAGGGATCTGCTGGGCGCACAGGCCCAGTCCCCACCGTACGGGACCTGGCCGTCGATCGATCCCGCCGAGGGGATACGCCACCACCAGACGAGTGGTACCAGCGGGAACCCCCCCATCCGGTCCATCGACACCGCACGCGACTGGGTCTGGAGCACCGACACCTTCTGTACCGCCCTCTACGCCAACGGCGTGCGATCCGGGCAACGGGGCATGGTGTGCTTCGGTTACGGGCTGTTCGCGGGCTTCTGGGGGATGCACTACGCGCTGGAGCGCATGGGGTGCACCGTCTTCCCCTCCGCCGGATTGGACTCCACGAGCCGGATCGACCTGCTCCTCGAACACCGGATCGAGGTCCTGGGCCTCACTCCCAGTTACGCGCTGCGGCTGATCGAGGTGGCCCGGGAGATGGGGGTGGATCTCGCCCGGGAGGCCAACGTCCGGGTCATTCTGGCCGGGGCCGAGCCCCGCTCCGACCTCACCACCACCACCATCGAGCGTGCCTTCGGCGCGCGGGTGTTCAACGCCGCCGGCACCACCGAGTACGGCGGGGTCTTCATGTTCGAGTGCCCGCACCGGCGCAACGCCTGCCACATCATCGAACCGTCCTGCTACGACGAGGTCCTCTCCCCCGACACGGGACTGCCCGTCCCCTACGGCGAGGAGGGCGTCCGGGTGACCAGCGGACTGTCGCGGGAAGGCGTCCAGCTGTTTCGGCACTGGACCGAGGACGTGGTCGTCAAGCTCCCCCACAGTGTGTGCGGCTGCGGGCGGACCTGGGACTTCTACGACGGCGGCATCCTCCGACGGGTGGATGACATGTGCAAGGTCCGAGGCGTCTCGGTCACCCCGGTGATGATCGAGGACGTGGTCCGGTCCCTTCCGGGCATCAACGAGTTCCAGGCGTCCATCCGCACCATCCGGGGATTGGACACCGTCCATCTGCGGATCGACGCGGGCGACCCGGGCGGGGAGAGCGGCCGGACTCTGCGCGGGCACCTGGTGGAACGCTTCAAACGGGAGATAGGCATACGTCCGGAGGTGGAGCTCGCCGTTCCCGGCAGCCTGCCCAGGACCGAGTGGAAGGCGACCCGACTCCATGACGAACGAGCCCATCGGCCTGCTCACCCCTGAGCAGGAACGAGACCTGCTGACCGCCCACCGAACCCTGCTTCGGATCATGGACCACTGCGAGGTTCCGGCGGTCCGGGCGGCCGTCCTGGCCGCGGAGGCCGAGTTGCGCATCGCACTCGACGGGCAGGGCATCGAGTGCGATTTCTACCGCAGACCGGGGTCGCCCGCGCCCTGAGTCCCACCCGCGGATCACACGGAGGGGCGGAGGGCCGTATCGGCCGTCCGCCCCTCCGGTGTCGGCGAGGGCTCAGTCGCCGGCCCCGACGGCCTCCGCCACCTGGGCTCCGGTGTACATCCCGACACCCTTGAAGTACTCCACCCGAAGGCTCTGGGGGGAGCGCACCCCGTTCTCCACGCGATCCCGTTCGTAGGCGTCCAGCAACGCCTGGGCCTCCCGGGTGGCCTCGCCGAAACGCATGGCCGGGTCGATGTCATCCGCCAGGACGTCGTTCATGGCACGGGTCATCACGTCCTGCACACCCGCGAAGTCCCCGAACATGCCACCGCGACAGGGCGGCACGCCCTCCACGTCCGGGTGGGACCCGAGTTGTTCCCCGGCCAATCGGTGGTAGGGGTGCTGCTCGAACCACCCTTCCTTTTCCAGCAGTTCGATGGCCGAGCGGGTGACCGGCACGAAGCTGTTGTCCTTGTGCCGGTCGGCGGCGTTGCGCGGATTGTTCACGAACTGGAGGAAGGCCAGAGCCCCCTCCCGGGTGACCTCGTCGAGGCCGTTCCGCAGCCACAGCGAGGTGCCGGCGATGATGTTGCCGCCGTAGGAACGACCGTCCCTGGCCGGGAAGCGACCCACCGTCATCTCGAACCCGGAGTTCTCCGCCGCCATCGCCATGTAGTTCATGTCGTTGGACGAGGTGACGCGCAGGGCCACCCTCCGGTCGGCGAACGCCTTGATGTTCTCCTCCCAACCGGGGATCTTCCCGGTGTGGAGGTAGTGCCCCCGACGGTGGAGGCGGCGCCACCACCGAACCCAGGCGAGCATCTCCTCGGACTCCAGGTTCAGGCGACCGGCACGGCCGGCGTGTCCGTTGTCCCGATCCGCGAGGAGTCCGCCCTGGACGGCGAGGGCCTGCTGGAAGAACAAACCGTGGTTGGCCCAGGTGACGGCGTGGGAGGGGCCTCCGTCCAGGCCGCGCACCGCGACACAGGCCGCCTCCAGTTCCTGCCAGGTCCGCGGCATCCCGGTCACCCCGGCCGAGCGCAGGAGGTCGCGGTTGCCGTAGGTGAGCATGGTGGTCACCACGGTCGGCATCGATCGCAGGTCCCCCTGCTCGGAGTAGTACTCCCGTACGGCGGGCAGCAGGTCGTCGATCACCACCGGCTCCCCCAGGATCTCCGAGCGACCGGCTATCTCCTGCTCCACGGAGGCGAACAACGGTTGGCCGTCGCGGGTGCGGGAGTCACGGGCGGCCCGGGTCACCGAGAAGTAGTACTCGGCGATGGCGGGCGCACAACCCTCGTCGGCCGCCGCCGCGATCTGCTGGGAGAGGGCGCGGAAGTCACGTCCCTCGATGTTCACGCGGTACTCGGGGTGGGCTTGCTCGAACGCCCTGCCGAGTTGGTGGAGTCGGTCCATGTAGCCGGGGAACGTCAGGTCGGCGACCCAGACGTCGATCACGGTGGGAGAGCTCATGTGTGTCCTTTTCTCTCGTCGAATTCCCTTGTCGAATTCCCTCGTCGAGCAGGTCTCCGATGGTGGGCCCGAGGGATGTTCAGGCGCCCCGGGCGGCGGATCCGGAATTCAGCTTCCGCGCGAAGGTCCGGATATCCGTGACCAGTTCCCCGGGGCGCTCCATGGCGGCGAAGTGGCCCCCGGACTCGAATTCCGTCCAGTGCGCGATCGTGGACAGATCGCGGTCGGCCAATCGGCGCAGGGGAACGAAGATGTCCTCGGGGAACACCGCGACACCCACGGGTGTGCGGACCGGCGGGGGCACCGCACCGGCCGCCGCCGCCTTGACCCCCTCCGCGCCCTCGAAGTAGAAGTTCGCCGACGATCCCGCCGTCGCCGTCAACCAGTACATCGACACGATGGTCAGCAGCAGGTCGCGGTCGACGACCTCCTCGGGCCGCTCCCGGGCACCGGTCCAGTCGAAGAACCGCTCCACGATCCACGCGAGCTGCCCGACCGGGGAGTCGGTCAGCGCGTACGCCAGGGTCTGCGGACGGGTCTGCTGCAACTTCATGTAGCCCGAGAGCTCGGCGTCGAAGCGGGCCAGTCGCCCCAGACGGGCCTGCTCGACCTCGTCGAGCCCCTCCAGTTCCGCGGGGTCCCCGGAGGGGAAGGTCATCAGCATGTTCACATGCGCGCCGATGACGTGTTCGGCCGCGGAGCGGCCCAGCTCCAGGGCTATGACGGCACCCGCGTCACCGCCCTGCACCAGATAGCGGTCGTACCCCAGACCGGACATCAGCTCGGCCCAGGCGCGGGCGATACGAGCGGTGTCCCATCCGGCGTCCGGCAGCGGGGTGGAGAAGCCGTAACCCGGTAGGGACGGAATCACGAGGTGGAAGGCGTCCGCCGGGTCCCCACCGTGCGCCCGCGGATCGGAGAGCGGCCCGATCACGTCCAGGAACTCCGCCACCGAACCCGGCCAACCGTGCGTCACCAGCAGGGGCGTGGCGTCCGGCTCCGGAGAGGTGATGTGGAGGAAGTGAATGGGGGCGCCGTCGATGGTGGTGATGAACTGGGGATGGCTGTTCAACCGCGCCTCCGCCGCGCGCCAGTCGAACGAGGTCCGCCAGTACT
Organism: Streptomyces sp. ST2-7A; assembly: GCF_021390475.1. Lineage (GTDB taxonomy): Bacteria > Actinomycetota > Actinomycetes > Streptomycetales > Streptomycetaceae > Streptomyces. The sequence continues at coordinate 62,871 of NZ_JAJUWS010000005.1, read as the reverse complement.
CGGCGAGTTCGCGCAGGTAGTTCAACGGAACCCCACGCGTCCACCCCGCTCCCGGCAGTTCGTCGGGCCACCTGGTCGCCTCCAGCCGTCGGTTCAGATCCTCCAGCTGGTGCTGGGGCACATCGATTCGGAACGGTCGCATGGGTCACTCCAGGGAATCGGAAGATGGGATGGGCCGCCGTACCCGACACGGCGGCGGCGTGCTGCTCCGCCGGACACACGGCTCACGACGCCACGCCGTATGGTGCGGCCGTTCTTCCCGAGGGGGCATCTCGCTGCTTGCTGGGTGTTCCGGGCCGTTCGTCCGCAGCGCAGTTCGGAAGATGCGGCTCCGTCGGGGCCGCTGGAAGCATCCCCGGGAGCCGGTTCCGGCCGCCGAGGTTCTTCCAGCGGTCTCCCGCACGGCCGGCGTCGGCGTCGCCCGGTCCTGGAAGGAAGCGCCCATGATTGCCACCCCTCCCTCTTCCGTCGCCACCCTGGTGAACCGTTACCTGGAGGGCCCTCCACGGTCGGTTCCCGACGCGTTCCGAACGCTCACCGCCTCGGTGTGGAGTCCCCGGGGGGCCGTTGAAGGAGCCACCGCGGCCGTGCCCCTCCTGATCGAAGGGCTTCGACGTGCCGAACCGGGGCGCCGGGGTCGCCTGGCGATTCTGCTCGGTCTGCTCGCCGAGTCCGAGTACCCCTCGACGGACGGACCGCTGGTCACCGCGGTCCGTTCCCACCTGGACCTGTACCTCGAGCTGGTGCGGGCGGAGCGGGGGACGACTCCGACCGGCCTGGCCCTGGGCTACCTGTTGGGGCACTTCCCGGCGGATCGGGACGCCGTCCTGAAGGCTGTCGAAGGACTCGAACTGTCGCCCGAGGACCTTTCGCGACTCCACCGCTGCCTGGCCGAACTCGATTTGGAGCGGCCCGATCTGGGCCGTGTGTGGCCGGCGCCCTCGGTCTGGTCTCTCACCGAGGAGGAGCGGGCGTTCGATCGCCGCTGGATCGGCGAGCTCGACGGGGAACGGATCGCCGCCGCGTGGGAGAACGACACCCGGACGGTGTTCGGCTGTGTGGGCGCGCGTGCCTACTGGGCCGTCTGCCACGGCCTGCCGGTGGACGCCCCCCCGGCGACGGTTCCCGACCGCTCACTGGCACGGGCGGCCGAGGCCGGGCCCGCGATCCTCGCTCCGCACGCCTCCCTGTTGCGCTGCCCCTCCTGCGGTATCGCCGCGCTGGAGCCGGATGAGGCGGTGTTGCGTTGCGGACGGTGTCGGGCCACCCGCCCGGTGGCCGGGGGGATCGCGGACCTGACCTCATCACTGGAGGAGGCCGGCGTCGGCGACTTCCTGGAGCGACTCTCCCGCGTACCGAGCATGGGTCTTTTCTACGAGACGGTCGCGCGACCGAACTTTCTGCGTGTCTCGGGTTCCAACTGGGGAGCCGTGGTGACTCCCGACGACGAGGACCGCTACCTCGCCGACCACGTGCGTCCGGTGGACGGCCCGGTGGTCGACCTGGCGGCCGGAGCCGGTCGGTGGACGGCGGTCCTCGCCGATCGGATCGGCGAGGACCGGCTGATCGCCGTGGACAGCTCGCTGCCGATGCTCTCGGTGTTGCGCGGTCGGTTGCCCGGGGTGCCGGCCCTGCTCGCGGCCGCGGACGATCTCCCCTTCGAGGACGGCTCGGTGGGTGCCGTGGTGTGCTGGAACGCGCTCCAGGCGTTCTACGACGATGCCGAGGCGGCCATCGCGGAGGTCGGCCGGATCCTGCGCCCCGGCGGGAGCTTCACCCTGCTGACCTTCCGTCGCTCCCCCGATCCGGTGTACGGGTACTTCCAGTTCGCCCACCGCTTCCCCCAGCACGAGAACGGGCTGCGGCTGTTCGACCCCGCCGACCTTCGGCGTTGGCTGGCCGCCGCCGGGCTGCGGCTGTGCCACGAAGCCGGTCCCGGCACCTTCGTCTTCATGTCCGCGGTGCGCGAGTCCTGAGACGCGCCCCTCCCCCTCCCTCCGATTTCCCACCACCTCCGGCGTGTTCGAACGCCGGGAGAGGAGTTCCACGATGCCTGAGGCCTCCGCCCCCCACGGAGCGCTCGCCGAACCCGGCGAGCCCGGCTACGCGGACGCCACAGCGGTGTTCAACCTGGCCGTGAAGGTGCGACCGCGGGCGGCCGTCGTCGCCCGCACGGTCGATGAAATCCGGTCGGCGCTCGAGACCGCTCGTTCCCGGGGACTACGGGTGCGCACCCTCGGCACCGGGCACGCCGCCGGGTCCGTCCGCCCCCTCGACGACGGGCTGTTGGTGCGGCCGCGGCTGAAGGGGACCGTGGAGGTTGACGCCGCCCGGCGGGTCGCACGTGTCCCGGCCGGCACGACCTGGGGAGAGGTGGTCCAGGCCACCGCTCCGTACGGACTGACCGCCGCACACGGTTCCTCGGGGAGCGTCGGGGTCGTCGGTTACCTGTTGGGCGGCGGGGTGAGCTTCTACGGTCGTCTCGTGGGGCTGGCCTCCAACACCCTGCGAGCGGCGGAGCTGGTGACCGCCGACGGGGAACTGCTGCGCGCCGACACCGAACTGCTGTGGGCGTTGCGCGGTGGTGGCGGCGGATTCGGTGTGGTGACCGCTGTGGAGCTCGATCTGCTCCCGGTCCACCGCGTGCTGACCGGCGGCAGCTACTGGCCGATCGACGACGCCTTCGAGCTGTTGGAGACCTGGCTGGAGTGGACACGACACGCACCGCGCCGGGCAACCACCTCCTGGCGTGTGATGAACCTTCCCGACCTTCCCGGTGTTCCCCCCGTGCTGGCCGGTCGGATGGTGGTGACCCTCGACGGCGCCGTGACGGCCGCGACGCCGCGGGACCTCGAGGCGGCCCGCGGTGACCTCGATGATCTGCTCGGCCCCCTGTACGCCCTGGGCACCCCCCTGATGGACACCTGGCAGGAGACGGGCCCCGCGGGTGTACTGGAGGCCCACATGGACCCGCCGTTCCCGGTGCCGTTCATCGGTGACCATCTGGTGCTGCGGGACCCGGGCCCCGAGGGATGCCGCAGTTTCCTCGATGCGGTGGGCGAGGGATCGGGGTCACCGCTGGCCGTCGCGACGCTGCGGCAACTCGGTGGCGCGTTCGCCGAGCCGGGGCAGGTGTCCGCCGCGTTGGCCTCGGTCGACGGCCACCTGGCCTACATGGGGTCCGGACCGCCGGTCGGTCCGGTGACGGCCGAGGACCTCATCGGGCATCGCTCGGTGGTGCGCCGGGCGCTGGGGGCGTGGGACACGGGACGGACCATCCCCTCTCTGGTGGAGGCATACGGAAGCCCTCAGCGTCATCTGGACGAACGGACGGCCCTGGCCGTGGCGGGGATCCGTGGGCGACTCGATCCGGAAGGGCTGTTCGGTCACGATGTCGGGGCCGGGGCGTTGGCCTGATCGCCCGGGACACGACTTTCCATCTCCGTGAAGGGGCCGGGGAGGGTACGCACCGTACGCGTGGCCTCCCCGGCCTCTTCGTCCGTCCGGTGGCCGGTACCCGAAGGGGGCTGCCGAACCGGTGTGTCCGTCGAAACGACCGGGCGCCCCTCGGCTACTCACCGAAGGGCGCCCCGACCACGTGGTCCCGGTTATCCGGCCCCACGGGTCGCCACGCTGTCGCCCCCCGCGCCCGTGTCGGCCGCCGGCGGAGTCGGTGTGTCCCCCACCTCCCGCTCCCCGGGGTCATCCGGCGAGGCGTCCTTCTCCACGGCCGATTGCCCCAGCGGGGGAACGTGACGCATCAGGGCGACGAAGAAGGCTCCGGCCAGTGCGATCATCACCGCGCTGACCAGGGCGACGACATGGAGGCCCCCCGTGAACGCCTCACGCGCCGGCCCCATCAACGCCTCGCCCGCCTGCGCGGACAGACCATCCGCGACCGCGGCGGCGCCGACGACGGAGTCGACGGCAACGCCGGCCTCGGCCTCGCCGAGACCGGCGGGCAGGGTGTCCTCGACACGGTTGCGGTAGACGGCCAGTCCCATGGTGCCCAGCGTCGCGACCCCGAGAGCCGCACCGAACTCATTGCTCATCTGCGACAGGGCACCGGCCGATCCGGCCTTCTCCGGTGGCACCGTCCCGACGACCATGTCGGTTCCCAGTGCGACAATCGGCGCGCCGCAGAACGAGAAGATCGCGAACCCGACGATCAGGACCCCCGTCCCCGAGTCGGGGTCGAGCCGACTGAACGTCAGCAGCACCGCCACCACTCCGATGATGCCCGCGCCGATCACATAGGCCGGCCGGACATGACGCGCGATGATGGGACAGATCCCGAACGCCACGGTGGCAGCCGCCATTCCCGGCAACAGCCCCAGTCCCGCCCGGAGCGGTGGCATGCCCTGGGCGGCCTGGAAGTACTGCGTCATGAAGAGCATGACGGTCCCACCGATGAGGCTGTACGCGAGCAGCCCCAACAGCGCCGCGGAGAAACGACCGTGGGTGAACAACCGGACGTCCAGCAGCGGGTCGGCGAGGGTGCGCTGCCGTTGGACGAACACGATGCCTGCCACGATGCCGAGCGCGAAAGCGGTGCCGGCACCGAGGGACCAGCCATCACGCGCGAACTCCTTGATCCCGTAGACGAGAGGAAGCGTGGTGACCAGGCTCAACAGCACACTGACGAGGTCGAGCCGTCCGGCCCGGGAGTCCTTGAACTCGGGGAGCACACGCGGCGCGAAGATCAGCGTGATCACCATCACCGGGACGCCTATCAGGAAGAGCGAACCCCACCAGAAGAACTCGAGCATGACCCCACCGAGCAGCGGGCCGATAATCGCGCCGAGCGTGAAGCAGCCGGCCCAGAGACTGATCGCCATGGCACGCTGCTTGGCATCCCGGAACATCGTCGTGATCAGTGCCAACGTGGACGGGGTCAGGGAGGCTCCGGCGATCCCCAGCAGTACCCGGGCGAGGATCAGCATCCCCGGGCTCGTGGAGAAGGCGGCCAGCAACGAGGCGGCACCGAAGGCGGCGGACCCGATCATCAGCAGCTTGCGTCGGCCGATGCGGTCGCCGAGCGTTCCCATGGAGACCAGGAATCCCGCGACCATGAAGCCGTAGATGTCCATGATCCACAGCTGTTGGGTGGAGTCGGCCCCCAGATCCGCGCTCAGGTGGGGAAGGGCGAGCAGGAGGACGAAGATGTCGAGCGCCACCAGAAGGGTCGGCAGGGCGAGGATGGCCAGGCCGATCCATTCCTTCCGACCGGCTCGGGGAACTGCCTCTACAGTCATCTCTTGACACTTCCTATCGTCATAGAGGTGAACGGGCGTCGGGGAAGCGGAGATCAACGCCCTCGCGGTCACGCACCGGCCGGTGTCAGACACGATCTCCCCGGCGGCCGGAAGGCGCATCTCGTCACGTGCGGTCCTCAGCGAACACCACATCAGTCTCGTGAAGCAACGTGGAAGATGCCCAGGTCGTCGTGAGGTGTCTACCGTTTCTTCCACGAGGCCGATTCGGCCCGTCCCCCCTGTACCCGGGAGTCGTTTTCATGATGAAAGGGAACACGATGAAGTTCGCCGCACGAGCCGGTGGTGCCGCCGCCCTCGCCCTCGGGCTCGCCCTGGCCGTCCAGCCCGCCGCTCCGGCGGCCGAGAACTCCGCCCCCTCCGTGACCGTCACCCCCACCAGCGGTCTGTCCGATGGCGACACGGTCACCCTCTCCGCCACCGGGCTCACCCCGGGCGACCTCTACCACGTCGGCCAGTGCGCCTTCGTGGAGGAGTGGGTCTACGGCTGCAACGCCGCGACCTCGGTGGACGCCGTCGCCAACGCGGCCGGCGAGGTCAAGGTCACCCTCCGGGTGAACAAGAGCTTCGAAGCCGTGGTCGGGGCCGAGACCGTGCCCTGGGGAACGGTCGACTGCACCGTGACGCAGTGCATGGCCGGTCTCGGCAACGCCGCGGGTGAGGGCGGCGGCGTGCCGGTCTCCTTCCGCTGATCTCCGCAAGGGTGCCTCCGTGCCCCGGGTTCCGGCGTGGCGCCGCGCCGGAACCCGGGGCACCGCGCTGTCCGCTCGGGCCCTCGCCGGTGGAGCACCGGGCCGCGGGAGACCGGGTGCCGACGCGTTCGGCCCGCCCGCCCCGGAGGGCGGGCGGGCCGAACACCGGCGAAGAACTCAGGCCACGGCCGCTCCGACCCGGCGCACGCCCTCCTCCACGCGCCGCATCACCTCCGGGTCCATCAGCGCGGTGGGCGGATCGACCAGACCGGCGACCCGCATGAAGGTGGCGGTGAGAGTGCCGTCCACCGTCGCCGCGGTGTGGAGGTCGGCCATGTATCGACCGCTCCGCTCCCATTCGGCGGTCCGTTCCCCCTCCACCTCGGGGTAGCCGAGGTCGGAGCCGGCCGACATCTGCCACGGAACCTCGATGACCCCCGTCAGGTCCCGGAAGTAGGCCCGGGGATCGACCGGTCCACCCGCCACGTGCTCCCGCAACACCAACGACTCCAGGGCGGACACCGTCATGCCCTGTCCGTACACGGGGTTGAAACTGCACACGGCGTCACCCATCACCACCAGCCCCTTCGGGAAGCGGGTGAGCTCGTCGTAGCGGCGGCGCACGCTGGTCGGGAACCGGAAAGTCGTCCCGTCACAGACCGGCTCGGCGTCCTTGATCACGTCGTGGATGTCCGGCACCGCGAGGGTTCGCGTCCAGGCGAGGAATCCCTCGAGCTCGGTGGGCGCGCTCTCACCGAGCACACCGGTGAGTGAGACGACGATCAGTCCGTCCTCGATCCGGGAGAGGAACGCCCCGCGGCGGTGGCTGGGCGAGGAGACGGGATTGATCGACATGTCGCCCCGAAGGACCGACTCGTCCGGTAGCCGGAACAACCGCGTGGTGTAGGTCAGATCGACACCGATGCGCTCCTCCCGGGGGCGCTGGTACCCCATCTCCTCCAGCCATGCCGGGGTACGGGACCCGCGACCGGTGGTGTCCACCACCAGCTCGGCCCCGACGGACCGCTCGCCCCCCGCGGCACCGTGGACCCGGACACCGGTCACGGTATGACCGTCCTCGCCGACCGTGAGCCCCACGATGTCGTGCCCTTCCAGGAAGGACACGTTCTCCAGCGCGGCCACCCGGGCCCGTACCCGGCTCTCCAGCAACGGGCGGGTCGCCGACACACAGGTCAGACCGGTGGGAGCCGGACTCAACCGCCGTCCGTTGAAGAACCACCGGAGCTCGCCGAGGTCCGCGGTGGGGATACCCGCGGCGACGGCCTCCTCGGTGAAGCCGGGGAAGTGCTCCTCCAGAATCTGCTGACCTCGCGCCAGCAGTCCGTGCACGTGCCGCCCCTGCGGCACCCCCTTGCGCGCCGTGGTCGAATCACCGATCACATCGCGATCGACGACCACCACCCGACGGTGGGTGTCGGCGAGCACGCGTGCGGCGAGCAGGCCGGCCATACCACCGCCCAGGACCACCGCGGAACGAACGCCTTCTTCCGACATGTCGAATCCCTCCATGCTGTGCTCCGTCCCGCTCACGCCGTGTGCCGCGGGCTGTTCTGGTAGGAGGCGAGACGCCATTCCCCGCCTTCCTTGACGACCACCCAGCAGGCATGCACCGCGCGCTCCCTGGAGGGTTCCTCCTCCCCCGGCGCGAGCACACCGCCCCTGGTGATGAACAGGCCCGACACCGGAGTGAAGAACCGCACGTCGATCGGGGTGCCGGTGACCCGGGTGCCCTTGTAGGGACCCGCGAACGCCTCGGTCAGGAAGGTTTTGATGGCCTCACGGCCCTTGAGATGAACCCCGGGGAGAATCATCGTCCCGGTCTCGGCGAAGATCTCGGAGAAGGTCTCCGCGTCGTGATCGGCCCACGCGGCCATCACCCGCCGGGGCAATTCGGTGACCGCCGCTCGATCCTCGTCGGGGATCCGGACATCGTCATGGGTGTTCCGCTCGCTCATGGCTGCTCCTCGCTGATGGGATGTGGATTCCCGGGTCCCCACGGGCCGTGCCCGGGGGGAAACTCACCGATTCGGGGACCGCCGCGCCGAAGGGGAACGGGCGGCGGACCGGAAGCCGTCAGAGGTACTGGGTGTTGGGTTCCAGACCGCACAGCACCCTGCCGTACAACTCCGTGTTCACGTCCGGGTTCATCAGGGCGTGCAGGGCGACGGCGTTGATGTCGGCGAGGATCCGCTGAATCGGCACCCGGCGGTACACGGAGGAACCACCGGACGCTCCCGCGAGGATGTCCACGGCCTCCCCCGCCCGACGGACCGCCGCTCCCAGATCCGCCCTGGCCCGGGATCGCTCCGCTGCGGACCACTCCTCGCCGGCCCCGCTCTTGGCGTCCACCTGATCGGCCAGGCGGTGCGCGTGGAAGACCGCCTCGTCCGCGAGGAGGTGGGCCTCGGCCACCTTCAGGTGCGTCTGGGCCGCTTCCGCCTGGGTCCCGTAGGAGGTATAGGTCAGGCCTCGCTCGGGCAGCCGCTCCATGAAGAGGTCCCGCGCGGCCATCGCGAGTCCGACCGCGGTTCCCACCGATGAGGCGGACGCCACCGGCAACAACGGCGCGCGATAGACGGCGGACTCCTTGTTCGCCACGGAGGCGTACTGCCCGGCCAGTACGGCGGGAAGCGGCAGGATCCGCTCCCGGGGGACGAAGACGTTCTCCGCCACGGTGGTGACGCTCCCGGTGCCCCGCAACCCGTGGGAGTCCCAGTCGTCGACGATCTTCAGCTCGTTCATGGGGACGAGCGCCATCACCGGCATCGGCGGCTTGTCCCCATCGATGAGAACGGCGAGGATCTGCTGCCAGTGGGCATGGGGGGCGCCGCTGACGAAACCCCAACCACCGTTGACGGTGATGCCGCCGGATGCGGGGACGGCCTGCGCGGACGGGCTGAGCGTGCCGCACAGACGTACGTCCGGGGTGGAGAACACCTCGTCCTGGACCTCATCGGGGAACATGCAGGCCATGTACGTGGGGATCCACGTCACCGAAGCCGACCAGGCGGCCGAACCGTCCCCCCGCGCGAGCTCGGTGGCGAACTCGACGAGCGTGCGGGTGTCCACCTCGTGGCCACCGTAACGCCGGGGAACACGAAGTCGGTAGGCGCCCGCCTCGGTCAGGGCCTCTACCGTGTCATCCGACAGACGTCCGTCCCGCTGGGCCCGGTCCGCGCCGCTGCGCAGCAGCGGCACCAAATCGGTCGCGCGCCGGACCAGCTGCGCGCGCGTGGGAATATCGACGGTGGTCATCGTGGAACCTCCTGCGGAACGACGGATGCGGACCTTCGACGACCGAGCTCACACCCTGCCCCCGGAGCGGCGCACCTTCCGGATTGCGCTGCACGGCGCCCGGTCGAACGTCCCGGGCGGAGTGGCGAGGCCGCGCACACTGGAAGAAGCGCCACCGGACCCGAACTGTCACGATGCCGACATGAGCGAGCAGGGTGGCGCCTCCGCCGAACCCCCCAACCCACCACGAACACGTCCACTGACCGGCGACGAGTACCTGGAAAGTCTCCGCGACGGTCGGGAGGTGTTCCTCTACGGGGACCGGGCGGGTGATGTGACGCGGCATCCCGCGTTCGCCAACCCCGCTCGCATGACGGCCCGGCTGTACGACGCGCTCCACTCCCCCGAGCACCGGGACGTGCTCACCACCGAGGTGGACGGCGGGGGGGCGGGGTACACGCACCGGTTCTTCACGACACCGCGCAGCGCGGATGACCTGGTGGCCCACCAGCGTGCCATCGCCGCCTGGTCACGTATGAGCTACGGCTGGATGGGACGGAGTCCCGACTACAAGGCCGCCTTCCTCGGCACGCTGGGGGCCAACGCCGACTTCTACGAGCCGTTCGCGGACAACGCCCGTCGCTGGTACCGCCGTTCCCAGGAACAAGTTCTGTACTGGAACCACGCGATCGTGCATCCGCCGGTGGACCGGCATCTGCCCCCGGACCAGGTCTCGGACGTGTTCGTGCACGTGGAGCGGGAGACCGACGCGGGGTTGGTGGTCAGCGGTGCCAAGGTCGTCGCGACCGCCTCGGCCATGACCCACCACAACTTCATCGCCCACTACGGTCTTCCCGTCAAGGAACGTGAGTTCGCGCTGGTCGCCGCCATCCCCACGGCGGCGAAGGGAGTCAAGCTCATCTGCCGCCCCTCCTACACCGCGACGGCGGCGGCGGCGGGAACCCCCTTCGACTACCCGCTCTCCTCACGACTCGACGAGAACGACACGATGCTCGTCCTGGACCGGGTTCTCATCCCGTGGGAGGACGTCTTCATCTACGGCGACATCGCCAAGGTGCACATGTTCGCCGGGCACTCGGGCTTCGTGGAGCGCTTCACCTTCCACGGCTGCACCCGGCTGGCAGTGAAACTGGAGTTCATCGCCGGACTGCTCGCCAAGGCCCTGGAGATCACGGGTGTCCAGGACTTCCGCGGCGTACAGAGCCGACTCGGTGAGGTCCTCGCCTGGCGGAACCTGTTCTGGTCCCTCTCGGACGCGGCCGCCCGCAACCCGACACCCTGGCACCACGGTGCCGTCCTGCCCAACCTCCAGTACGGAATGGCGTACCGCTGGTTCATGCAGATCGGCTATCCCCGGGTGCGGGAGATCATCCAACAGGACGTCGCCAGCGGGCTCGTCTACCTCAACTCCAGTACCCGCGATTTCACCAACCCCGAGATCCGGCCCTATCTCGACACCTATCTGCGCGGTTCCGCGGGGACCGACGCCGTGGAACGGGCCAAGGTCCTCAAGCTCCTGTGGGACACCGTCGGCACCGAATTCGGCGGACGCCACGAGCTCTACGAGCGCAACTACGGCGGCAACCACGAGGCGACACGGACCGAGATCCTCGCTTCGCAGACCGCCCTCGGCATGGTGGACTCCTACAAGGAGTTCGCGGAGACGTGCATGGCCGAGTACGACCTCGACGGCTGGACGGTGCCGGACCTGATCGATTTCGGTGGCCCGCATCCCTTCCCCCGTCCCATGTGAGGCGGAACCCCGGAGGCGGATCCGCACGGAGACGGACCCCCGAGGCCGGGCCGGAACAGCGAGGGGCCCCGACATCGATGTCGGGGCCCCTTCGGATGATCAGCCCGCGGGTCCCCGGATCAGCTCCTCCAGGAACGGCGCGACGACTCCACCGGTGAGCTTGCAGTCCAGAACCAGCACACCCGGCCGCCCATGCCCGGTCCACCGTTCGACGATCGCCAGATCCTCCGGGGCCCGCACGGTCACCGCCTCCGCCCCCAGGGCCCGCGCGATGCCCGCGAAGTCCGTATCGGAAAACCGCACCGTGGCCGGGTCCGCGCCGCGTGGCAGGTACATGTGCTCCTCGAAGCCGTAGGAGGCGTCGTCGTAGATCACGACCAGCGCGGAAACGCCGGTCCGCACCAGGGTCTCGAGTTCGGGCAGCCCCATCAGGCCGCCGCCGTCCCCGGTGGCGAGGACCACCACCCGATCCGGCCGGCCCACCGCGGCTCCCACCGCACCGGCGAAACCGAGCCCTATGCACTGGAAGGCGGCCCCGGTGAAGACCAGACCGTGCGGGTCCGGAACCGACCAGTACTGCGCCGGCCACGCGATGAAGTGGCCCCCGTCCCAGACCACGGTCCGCTCACGCGGCAGAAGGGCGACCAACGCCCGGGTCAGCGAGCGGGGATCGATCCGCCGGGGCTCGGAGCGGTCTTGGAACGGCTCCGCGTGCCAACCCCGCGCCAGCGCGCGGAGCCGATCGGGTCCGATCCGGCTCCGCCAGTGATCGGCCGGCTCCCCGGGCGTTGCCGGGCCGAGCGCGGCCAGCAACGCCCGCGCCGTGGCCGCCGCGTCGGCGCGGAGCACGGTGTCCGCCCGGCTCGACGCGGTGTCCGCCAGCGTGACCTGCACCACGGTGGCCCGCGGATCGATGAGTCTTCCGCCGTGCAGGGTGAAAGGGTCCAGCGAAGCGCCGAACGCGACCACCACGTCGGCCTCGGCGATCAGTCGCGCGGTGGCCGGAGCCGAGAAACCGCCGCAGACACCCACCGACCAGGGACTGCCGGCGAACATGCCCGAGCCCATCACCGTCGTGGCCAGGAAGGCCCCGACCCGTGTCCCGAGCTCCTCCAACACTTCCCGGGCGCCCGCTCGCCACGCGCCCAGGCCGGCCACCACCAGGGGCCGCCGGGCCGTGGCCAGCGCCGCGGCGATCCGCATCACCCGATCGGCGTCCGGTGTCACGGGCGGAGCGGCACCGAGCGGTTCCGAACCGGCTTCGGGTGACACCCCCACCTCCGCTCCCGAGACATCGGTGGGCAACAACAGCGCGACGGGACGCCGCTCCGCCCGGGCCCGGACGACCGCGGCCCGGGTCCGGGCCTCCGCGCCGTCCGGCGAGAGGACCTCCACCTCCACTCCCAGGGAAGTGAGGAGCGCGACCTGGTCCACGTCGTGTGCCCCGGGTCCACCGGTGGCCGGAGCGCCGGACACCAACACCAAGCCGGATCGGTGCTTGACCGCCTCGGCCAGGGGAGTGAGCGCGTTGGTCAGTCCCGCCCCGTGGGTGGTGGTGCACACGGCGACCCCCCCACCGACCCGGTGGTAGGCGTCGGCCATCACCACCGCACCGCTCTCGTGTCGGGCGGCGGTGTAGTGCAGGCCGGCGGACGTCATCGCCGCGACGGCGAGGACGTTGCCGCCTCCGACCAGACCGAACACGTGCCGCACCCCGGCTCCTACCAGGGCACCGGCGACAGCTTCGACAACCGTGGTCATCCCCGTCCCCTCATCCGAGAACGAGGATGACTTCGCCCACGGTCATCTCGATGCGGTGCATCCCCACCAACTCCCACCCGGATTCCGGGATGACCGACTCCCACTCCGCGATCGACGGCAGATAGGTCCCCATCAGGTCGTGGCCGAGCTCGAACCCCAGGGTGAACACCGGCAGCTCGTCGTCGGCGAAGGTCGTCCGGGTCGCGTCACCGATGAGCAACCGACGCGCGCCGGGAAACGCCTCCCGCAGACCCCGCAGGGTGGCGATCGCCCCCTCCCGGCCGCGGTCCTGCCAGAAGTCGTGGCCCATCATGAAGCAGGTGAGCAGATCGACCGAGTCGTATTCCGGAGCCGGCGACAGCCGGAGGACGTCCCCGTGGACGAACCCCGCCCGGTGGCCGAGTTCCGCCGCCTCCAGCTCCGCACGGGCGACCTCCAGCGCGGGGTCGGCGACATCGATGCCGATGCCGGTGGCCGAGGGATACAGCTCGAGGATCTGTCGCAGTCGCGCCCCGCTGCCGCACCCCAGGTCGGCGACACGTCGAGGCGTGAAGTCGATTTCCCGCAGAGCCTTGCGGAAGGTCGGCGCGTAGGTGACCTCGTCTATCTCCCGACACGCGTACGCGATGGCGGCCGGGTCCCGTCGGTAGAAATCACCGGTGCGGTTGGCCCGCGGCAGCACGGAGGGGATCTCCCGGAAAAGCTCCGCGCTGCCCCGGGTGAGCCAGTGGAAGAACGACTTGGTGCGATACGCCTCTTCGAACCGTTCCCGGGGCGTCACCACCGTCCCCTCACGTCGAACGATCCCTGCCACCGCCAACGCCCGGAACAGGCCGACGGTGGACGACTCATCCAGGTTCTCGCGTATGGCGAACGCCCTCACATCGAGACGTCGCTCCCGATGGAGTTCCTCCAACGCTCCGATTTCCCAGGCTGCGGCGAGTGCCCACGCGGCCACCGCCGAGTTGTAGAGGGTCGCCAACGCGCGCTCGGAACCGCGCACACCTTCAACACCCACGATCCACATCCCATCCAGGTGGCCCGTCGGACCCGAGGCCCGCTCGCGCCCATGCTCCGGGCTCCGTCCGCGGACGGGCATCTCCGAGACTGCTGTGCGCCCCCGCTCCCGCGCGCGCCCCGAACAGGGTGCGCCACCCCAGGAACACCCGTCGAAGACCGCATTTTTGGAGATGGTCCGGGCGCCCGGACAACACCATCCTGAGGAGATCGATCGAACAAGAGGAGTCGCTGTTGTGAAGACCACTACGGCCGCGCCCACCTCCCGACAACCGCGGAGAATCGGGCGACTCGACGGCGTCCGCGCCCTGTGTGCGCTCGGAGTCGCCGCCGTACACACCTCCTTCACCGCCGGTGTCATGGGCGCATACGACGTGGAGCCCGGCAATGAGACCCTCGCGGTGCTCCTCGCCGGCCTGCGCCCCATCGCCCTGGGCCCGTTCTTCGTACTGTCCGGTATGCTCCTGTACCGCCAATTCGCCCGCTGGACCCTCTACGGAACGCCCCATCCGGATCTGAAGGCGTTCTTCGCCAAGCGGGTGGCCCGCCTGTGGCCGGCCTACGCCCTGCTGGCACTGGTCTGCGTCTTCCTCCTCAACTACCGTGCCATCGACGGTCCGTGGTACGTGCTGAGGCCGCTCCTCATGCTCCAGGTCTACGACTACACCTGGATCGCGGGGATGGACCCGGCGTGGACGGTGCCCGCCGAAATGCAGTACTACCTGGCCCTGCCACTCCTCGCCTGGCTGATGCACCGACTGGCGCGCGGCACCGATGACTTCGGGAAGAAGATCCGCCGGATGCTGATCCCGCCCGGGGTGGTCGTCATCGCGTCGGCATGGTGGACCTACCACATCCACCGTCCGGAGATGGGCATCTACCCCGAGCAGTACTGGTGGCCGTTCGCCGTCGGGGGCGCCTTCGTGCTCGGCATGATGATGGCCATCCTGCTGCTCGCCGCCGAACACGGCAAGGAGCACTTCCTTCACCGGGTCGCCCGTGAACGCCCGCTCCTGCTGGTGGGGGGCGCCGTGGTGGTCTACGCCTTCAACTGCACCCAGCCCTTCGGCAGGCCCGGCTACGGCGACTACGAGAGCGGCGGGCTGGCCCTGACCCAGTACTTCCTGCTGCTGCTCTTCTCGTACCTCGTGGTGACGCCCCTCGCCATCCCCGGTACCCGGTCACGCGTACTCGACGGCGTATTCGACAATCCCGTGTCCCGCTATTTGGGGCGAATATCCTACGGAATCTACCTCTGGCATTTCGCCGTGATGTACTTCTGGTTCGGCACCGGAAGCATATTCGGCACGGAGCCCGCGGAAATGAATGTGTTGCGCGGAACCATCCAGTTCCCGGAGCTCATGACCGCCGTTCTCATCGGCAGCATTGCCATTGCATCGCTCAGCTACTATCTCGTGGAACGCCCCATTCTCAATGGTGTGCAGCGCTGGGCGAACGCCAGGAATTCGCCTCCCGGAAACGCCGCCGTCACATCGGACCCCGGTGCCGACCCCGGCACCGCCCCCGGTACCGACCCCGCCCCCACCCTAACTCGCTGACCTGCGAAAAGAGCAGTGTGTCGGTCCGGCCGGGCAGTCACTCGACCGGACCGACACCACTCAATACAGCTAAATTCCTCCCCACCTCTCAGCCACCTCAAACACTGACTTCGCACTTGCCCCCCACAAATGGATCGCCACACCGGGACCAATGCAACAAACGCGTCAAAATTCACCCACCTAAAATACCGGACATCTTGATCGATCAGTGCGCCGAGTGACTCTCCCCCTTCACACCGTGACCCTCTCCACACAATCTCTCGACAGGGAAAACAAACGCGGTTACTCTTCCTGGCGGCCCCTTCCCTTACTCGTCGGGGCCGCGTGCAAACGCCTCACGGGAGAGAAATGCTGATCGTCCGAGAGAATTCACCCGGCGTCGATCCGAAGCACACCCCGATACGCACCCGTACCGGCTCCGGCACACCCGCTTCCGCCGTCCACCTCACAGATTGGCGGCGAGCCGGAAACGACTCCTTTCACGTGTCGGCCCGCTGGGGGCACCATCCGGGGTACCTCTCCCGACGCGGGACGTACGATCCCATGCTGCTGTGCGAGACCTTTCGCCAGTGCGCGCTGTTCCTGGCCCGTGGCATCCACCGAACTCCCGCGAACCACCATCTCGCCTGGACCCGCCTCCAGTACTCGGTCAATCCGTATGCCCTGCGCGGAGCCGACGGGGACACCCGTGTCGACCTCCACCTCACCTGTGCCGACGTTCGCTTCAGGGGAGGCCACCCGGCCTCGATGACGCTCTACATGGAGACGGTCCGGGGCGGCGACCTCCTCTCCATCGCCACTCTCGGCCTGGAACATCTGTCGGTTCCCCTCCGCCACCACGACCGGGCCCGGCAGCGACGGGGAAACGGGACCACTGATCAACCACCGTCGTCCCCCACTCCGTCGGCGGTGGGTCGTACCGCCCCACGGGATGTCGTGCTCTCCGCCACCCCGGAACAGCACTGCTGGCAGCTGCGCGTCCCGCCCGGTCACCCCTCGAACCCGGCGCCACCGGGGAACGGCCACGTGCCCCCGATGGTGCTGATGGAGGCACTGAGACAGGCCACCCTGGCGTCACTCCCGAACGGCGTCCCCGCTCTCCTGACCTCCGTTGACGCCGCGTTCCTGCGGCCGGTCGAGCTCGGTGAGCCCTGCTGGTTCGAGGCGGAGCCGGACCCGGGGGGACGGTCCCTCACGATCAGCGCCATACAGCGTGGTGCGCTCGGCCTCACCGCCGCCACCGAGACAACCGTCCTGGCCCCTCTCCCACGGTCCGCCGAGCGGCGACGGGCGGCCCGAACCGCCGTCGCCGACCTCGGCTGACCTCCCGGCGGTGGCGCCCCACGCCGGGTCCTCCTCCCGGGGCGCGGGCACCTCGGCGTCCGACCACGGACGACATCCCGGGATTCGAACCGGAGGCGGGGGACGGAGGTTCCGCCCCCGGCCCCCGGCCCCCGGAGCGCGGAACCTCCGTCCCCGGATCCGTTCGTCCCGGATCCGTTCGTCCGGGATCCGTTCGTCCGGGATCCGTTCGTCCCGGATCCGTTCGTCCGGGAACACGGCGGCCGGACTACGGCATGACGGCGAGGGAGAGGGCGTAATCGCCATCGGGATCGGTCCACCAGGAGCGGAGGTACAGCCCGGCCGCCGTGAGCTCCCGCTCCACACCCTCGCGGCGGAACTTGGCGCTGGTCTCGGTCAGCAGTTCCTCCCCGTCTGCGAAGGTCACCTCCAGGTCGAGGACGCGCACCGTCTGTTCACCCCGGGCCCGGAGCCGCATCTCGATCCGCTCCTCGGCGTCGTTCCACACGGCGACGTGATCGAACCCGTCGGGATCCAGCTCGGCGCCGAGTTCCCGGACCAGGACGTGGAGGACGTTGCGGTTGAACTCGGCCGTCACACCGGCCGCGTCGTCGTAGGCGGCGATCAGACGGGCCGGGTCCTTGACCAGGTCGGTCCCGAGCAGGAGCCCGTCACCGGGGGCCAGGTGCCCGGTCAGGGCCCGCAGAAAACGCGCGCGCTCCCCGGGAAGGAGGTTGCCGATGGTGCCGCCGAGGAACACCACCAGTCGCCGGCCTCCGACGGGCAGGGAGGAGAGATGGCGTTCGAAATCACCGACCACGGTGTGCACCGTGATCGAGGGGTACTCCCCCGCCACGGCGGTCCCGGCCTCGGTGAGGACCGACTCGTCGACGTCCAGGGCCGCGTATCGCCGCAGGGTGCCGGTCTTGGCGAGGGCGTCCAGGAGCAGGCGGGTCTTCTCCGAGGTCCCGCTGCCGAGTTCGACGAGGGTGTCGGCGCGGGTGGCCTCGGCGATGTCCAGGGCGTGCGCGCGCAGGATCGCGCGCTCCCGACGGGTGGGGTAGTACTCCTCCAGTTCGGTGATGCGTTCGAAGAGGCGGGAGCCCTCGGCGTCGTAGAACCATTTCGGCGACAGACTCCGACGGTCGGTGGTCAGGCCGGTGCGGACGTCCCGGGCCAGGTCGGTCCGGCGCGCCGCCGGGTCCAGGTGTCGATCCACCCGGACGGTCGCGCTTCGCGGAGGGCCGCCCCGCGTGGTTCCGTCGGAGGCGGCGGTGTCCGGGATCACGGGTCCGGTTCCCCCCGGGCCCTTCACGGCCGCGCCAGTCGCAGGCCGGCGAACACCCACCGGGAGCCGGCGGGGTAGAAGTTGCGGTAGGTCAACCGCTCGTGACCGGGCGGTGTGACGCAGCTCGCCCCGCGCAGGACGTGCTGGTCGGACATGAACTTGCCGTTGTACTCCCCCACGGCGCCCTCGACGGGCCGGAAGCCGGGATAGGGCAGGTAGGCGCTGGAGGTCCACTCCCAGACGTCCCCGATCATGTGCCGACCGACCGGGCCGGGGTGCAGGCGGTCGGGGTCGAGCAGGGTGCCGCGCCGATCGGCCACCTCCCGGGCGGCGACCTCCCACTCGGCCTCGGTGGGCAGGCGGGCCCCTGCCCATCGGGCGTAGGCGTCCGCCTCGTGGAAGGAGACGTGGCAGACCGGCTCGGCGCGGCGCAGGGGCCGCACACCGGCCGCGCCGAAGACCGTCCAGCGGCCGTCCTCCTCCTGCCGCCAGTATCCGGGGGCGCGCAGGCCGTGGCGTCGGACCGCCGCCCAGCCGTCGGAGAGCCACAGCTCGGGGCGGGAGTACCCGTCGTCGGCCATGAAGGCCAGCCAGTCCTCGTTGGTGACGGCGCGCTCGGCGATCTCGAAGGGCACCAGGTGCACCGTGTGGCGCGGGCCCTCGTTGTCGAACGCGAAACCCGTGCCGTCGTGGCCGATCTCGTGAAGGCCGCCGGGGACGGCGCGCCAGCTCTGCGGGAGCGGGGCGGGGTCGTCGGCGGGGTCGTCGGCGGGCCGTCGGACCATCGCAGGACCGAACGGGTGGTGGGAGAGGAGGTGCAGCGCGTCCATGACCAGGAGTTCCTGGTGTTGCTGCTCGTGGTGCAGTCCCAGTTCGACGATCCCGTCGTGCTCCCCCTCGACGGTGTTCCCCAACAGGTCGTCGACCGCGCGGTCGACGTGTGAGCGGTAGCGGCCGACCTCCTCGGCCGACGGCCGGGTGATCAGCCCCCGTTCGGGGCGGGGGTGCCGGGGGCCGACGGCCTCGTAGTACGAGTTGAACAGGTAGCCGAAGGTCGGGTCGAAGGGGCGGTGCCCGGTGGGTCCGAGGAGGAATTCCTCGAAGAACCACGAGGTGTGGGCGCGGTGCCACTTCGTGGGGCTGGCGTCCGGCATGGACTGCGCCGTCTGGTCCTCCGGGGAGAGCGGCGCGGCCAGCCGCTCGGTGAGCGCGCGGACGTCCCGGAAGCGCGCGAGGAGGCTGGGTGGGGCGAGCGCTGACGAAGTCACACGACCTCCGGTCGTCGTCGGCGTTCCGCGGCCGGGCGACCGCGGCGTCAACGATCGCTGTACCCCTCACCCGGCCGGCTGACCCCTGACGCCCCGGATGTCGCCGCATCGGCACGGTGTCCGAAGGAGCCCGATCGGGTGGTGGGAGGCGGCGGCGGGGGTTCGGGGACACCGCCGACGGGCGGGATCACGGCGGCCGGGGGAGGGTGGAACGACCGCCCGGTCAACCCACCGGGCCGGTGACCGGACCCGGGGAGAGGATCTCGCATGGCCGTGGATTTCGACGTCGTCGTCATCGGAGCGGGTCCGGGGGGTGAGACGGTCGCCGGTCGTCTGTTGGAGGCGGGGCGGCGGGTCGCCCTGGTGGAGCGGGAACTCGTGGGCGGCGAGTGCGCCTACTGGGCGTGTGTACCGTCCAAGACCCTGCTGCGGTCCCCCGAGGTGCGGGCGGAGGCCGCCGCGGTGGCCGGGGTGTCCGAACCCGCCCATGAGTGGTCGGCGCTGCGCGACTACCGGGACCACATGATCCGCGGGTTGGACGACACCGCGCAGGTGAGGGGGTATCGGGAGCAGGGCGCGACGGTCCTGCGGGCCGAGGCCCGGATCACGGGCCGTGATCCGTGGGTGGTGGAGGCGGGCGGGGAACGTCTGACCGCGGCGAACGTGGTGGTCGCCACCGGCTCGGAGGCGGTGCGCCCACCGGTGGACGGTCTGGACGGGGTGGAGGTCTGGACGAACCGGGAGGCCACGACGTTGCGGGAGATCCCGGAGCGGGCGCTGCTGATCGGTGGCAGCGCGGTGGGGGTGGAGTTGGGGCAGTTCCTGGCCCGGATGGGGTGCTCGGTGGTTCTCGTCCAGCGCGGTCCCCGTCTGTTGGGTCGCGAGGAGCCCCGGTTGGGCGAGTTGGCCGCCGAGCGGCTGCGCGGGGACGGGGTCGAGGTGCGTACCGGCTGTCAGGTCTCGTCGGTTCGTCGGGAGGGCGACGGAACGGTGGCGGAGTTGGACGACGGGAGCGCGGTGCGCACCGACGTGGTGGTGTTGGGTGCGGGGCGTCGTCCCCGTACCGGGGGGCTGGGGTTGGAGGGGGGGGGGGTGGAACTCGGCGGGAGCGGCGCGCCGGTGGTGGACGAGCGGTGCCGGGTCACCGGGGACGGGTTGTGGGCGATCGGTGATGTCACGGGCATCTCGCAGTTCACGCATGTGGC
Organism: Streptomyces sp. ST2-7A; assembly: GCF_021390475.1. Taxonomy (GTDB): domain Bacteria; phylum Actinomycetota; class Actinomycetes; order Streptomycetales; family Streptomycetaceae; genus Streptomyces. The sequence goes on along the minus strand of NZ_JAJUWS010000005.1, from coordinate 42,477 downwards.
GCAGTACCACGGTCGGATCGTGGCCGACGTCCTCCTCGGCGGATCGCGGCGTGCGGACCACACGGGGATCCCGAGGGTGGTCTTCTCCCATCCGGAGATCGCGGCCGTGGGGGTCACCGCGGCCGGGGCGCGGGAGGAGGGCATCGAGACGGCGGCGTGCGAGTTCGACCTCACGGCCTCGCTGGCCCGTCCCTGGACGTTCGAGACCGAGCCCACCGGCACCCTGGGGCTGCTGGCCGATCGGCGGCGGCGGGTGCTGATCGGGGCGTGGGCGATGGCCCCGCTGGCCGGGGAGTGGATCCACCAGGCGGCACTCGCCATCCGGGCCGGTATCCCGATCGACACGCTGCTGGACGGGGTGGCCCAGTTCCCGACCTACAGCGAGTCCCTGGTGAGGGGGCTGGAGCGGCTCGAGCTGTGACGGGGCGACGGGGTGGGGAGGGCGCGGCCGGTGGCCGGGCACCGGTGGCCGGGAACCCGGGACGCGTCGGGTTCGCGTCCGGTCGCCCCCCGTGACGGACGGTGGAGACGGTGTGGGGTCGGGCGGATGACCGACGGGCGGTTTCGCCGATGGGTGGAGCGGGCACGTGGCCCGGGAGCCGGGGGCGTGCCCGCGGGGCCCGGGGCCGACCGTTTCCGGGATCGCGCGGCCCATCGATGGTGGAATGCGGTGTCCCCCTCCGGCGTTGAACACCCCGAGGGGTACCGGGCGTCGTTCCGCGTCCGCCGATCGTCCGGAAGGAGCCGGCACATGAGCAGCATCGCCCTGACCGCCACCGACTTCGAGAGCACCGTCACCGACAACGACATCGTCCTCGTCGATTTCTGGGCCTCCTGGTGCGGTCCGTGCCGGGCGTTCGCCCCCGTCTACGAGCGTGCCGCCGAGACCAACCCGGACATCGTCTTCGGCAAGGTGGACACCGAGGCCGAGCAGGCCCTGGCGGCCGCGGCCGAGATCACCTCCATCCCCACGCTGATGGCCTTCCGCGATGGCGTCCTGGTCTTCTCCCAGCCGGGTGCCCTTCCCGCGCCGGCGCTGGATCAGGTGATCTCCGCCGTGCGGGGGCTCGACATGGACGAGGTTCGTGCCTCCATGACCGCCGGGAACACCGGTCCGGACGAGCGGGGCTGAGCCCGGGGCGATGTTCGGCGCCCTCGCCGGTCCGCGGAGGCGGGGGCAGGGGCGCCGGCGTGTTCCCGTGATCGGAACCACCCGGCGGCCGGTCACCTGCCCGGGGACGCCGGGGAGGTGGTCGCGCTCCCGCTTCCGGGCGGCGAGGGTGGGGGCCCGCCCGGACCCGAACGGGACATCCCACCCGTGAGACGGAGGACGTGATGGCTGACGAGACCGTCGGCATCGTCGGGGCGGGGATCGTCGGCCTCGCCGTGGGGCGGGAGATCACCCTGCGCCGACCGGGTACCAGCGTCGTGGTGTTCGAAAAGGAGGACTCGATCGGCGCCCACCAGACGGGGCACAACTCGGGTGTGGTGCACGCCGGGATCTACTACGCCCCCGGCAGTCTCAAGGCCCGGCTCTGCACCCGGGGGCGTTCGATGTTGCGGGAGTACTGCGTCGAACGCGGTCTGCCGTACGAGGAGTGCGGCAAACTCGTGGTGGCGGTCACCCCCGGGGAGCTGCCCCGGCTGGAACGCCTGGCCTCTCTCGCCGAGGTCAACGGTGTGCCGGGGTTGAGGAGGCTGGTCGCCTCCGGGATCACCGACGTCGAGCCGCACGCCTTGGGGCTGGCGGCCCTGCACTCGCCGCGCACCGCGATCACCGACTTCGTGCGGATCGCCGAGGAGTTCGGCCGGGACATCGTCAGCGCCGGTGGGGAGATCCTGTTGGGCCGGGGGGTCACGGCGGTGCATCGGGAACGCCGCGGAGGTCTGCGGGTCGTCGCCGGCGGGCACGCCGAGTCGGTGAGCCGGTTGGTGGTGTGCGCGGGTCTGCACGCGGACCGGGTGGGGAGGCTGGTGTCGGACACCGCCGAACCGCGTATCGTCCCCTTTCGCGGCGAGTACATGCGGGTACGGGCCTCCAAGGCGGGTCTGGTGCGGGGGATGATCTATCCGGTGCCCGATCCCCGCTATCCGTTCCTGGGGGTCCACTTCACCCGCCGTGTGGGCGGTGGCCTGGAGGTCGGGCCGAACGCCGTCCCGGCGATGGCCCGCGAGGGGTACCAGCGGTGGCGGGTGGACCCGCGGGAACTGCTGCGGATCGCCTCATGGCCGGGAAGCGGACGGCTGGTGGCCCGCCACTGGCGCACCGGTCTGCGGGAGATGCGCGGGTCGCTCTCGGTGCGTGCCTACCTGCGCGATGCCCGGCGGTACGTGCCCGATATCGGTCCGGCCGACGTGGTGCGGGCCGGGGCCGGGGTTCGCGCCCAGGCGCTGGACCGGGACGGCACGCTGGTCGACGACTTCCGGGTGCACCGGCTGGGCGGGGTGACCGTCGTGCGCAACGCCCCCTCCCCCGCCGCCACCTCGTCCATGGCCATCGCGGAACACATCGTGACCGCCATGGGCCGAGGGGATTGAGGTCGGCACGACGCCCCACCGGCCGGGACGGCCCGGCGCGCCGGGAGACACGCCGGCGGCGGTCGGTGGGGACGTCACGGGTTCGGGGTTCACTGGAGGGACCCGACCCCTCGCGGGACGGATCGGTGCCCGTGGGTGGTCCGTCCCCGCTCCCGTCACTCCCCCGAGGTGCCCGTGATGCCCGACAGCGACACCGACTCCGAGACCCCGTGGTGGCGCAGGGCGGTGGTCTACCAGATCTATCCGCTCTCCTTCGCCGACTCCGACGGGGACGGTCTCGGTGATCTGCCCGGCATCACCTCCCGACTGGGCCACCTGGAACGGCTGGGGGTGGATGTGATCTGGCTGTCGCCGGTATATCCCTCGCCCCGGGACGACAACGGTTACGACATCAGCGACTACCGCGGCATCGACCCGGTCTTCGGCACCCTCGACGACTTCGACGCGCTGCTGGCCGGGGTCCACCGGCGCGGCATGAGACTGATCATGGACCTGGTGGTGAACCACACCTCCGACGAGCACCCCTGGTTCGTCGCCTCCCGGGACGGTGGCCCGGACGGGCCGATGCGCGATTGGTACTGGTGGCGACCGCCCCGCCCCGGCATGGAGCCGGGCGATCCGGGCGCGGAACCGAACAACTGGGGCTCGTTCTTCTCCGGCCCCGCCTGGACCCTCGATCCGGCCACCGGGGAGTACCACCTGCACCTGTTCTCCCCCCGGCAGCCGGACCTCAACTGGGAGAACCCGGAGGTCCGCCGGGCCATCCACGACATGATGCGGTGGTGGCTGGATCGCGGGGTGGACGGCTTCCGGATGGACGTCATCAACCTGATCTCCAAGAACCCCGGGCTGCCCGACGGGCACGTGCCGCCGGGTGCCCGGTACGGGGACCGCGACCCGCACTGTGTGTGCGGCCCGCGCATCCACGAGTTCCTGGCCGAGATGCACCGGGAGGTCTTCGCCGGGCATCCCGAACGCCTGTTGCTGGTCGGGGAGATGCCCGGGGTCACCGTGGAGGAGGCGCGGCTGTTCACCGATCCCGCGCGGCGGGAGGTGGACATGGTGTTCCAGTTCGAGCACGTGGGGCTGGACTGCGGGCCGGCCGGGAAGTTCGACGTCCGCCCACTGCGGCTGACCGACCTGAAGGCGTCGTTCGCGCGGTGGCAGCACGGGTTGGCGGAGACGGGCTGGAACAGCCTGTACTTCTGCAACCACGACCAGCCCAGGGTGGTCTCCCGTTACGGGGACGACTCACCGGAGCACCGGGCCCGTTCGGCCACCATGCTCGCCACCGTCCTGCACCTGCACCGCGGCACGCCGTACATCTACCAGGGCGAGGAGTTGGGCATGACCAACGCGCCCTTCGCCGGGATCGACGATTTCCGGGACATCGAGTCCCTCAACCACTACCGGGAGGAGGTCGCGGCGGGGGCGGACCCGGAGCGGGTGCTGGACGCCCTGCGGGCCCGCAGCCGGGACAACGCCCGCACCCCGATGCAGTGGGACGCCTCCCCGCACGCGGGGTTCACCACCGGCACCCCGTGGATGCCGGTCAATCCGAACCACCGCGAGGTCAACGCCGGGACGCAGGAGGCGGACCCCGATTCGGTGCTCCACCACCACCGGCGACTGATCGAACTGCGGCACACCGAGCCGGCCGTCACCCGGGGCGACTTCCACCTGTTGTTCGCGGAGAGCGAGGAGGTGTACGCCTTCACCCGGCGGTACGCGGCCGGGGGCACCGAACTGTTGGTCCTGGCCAACTTCACCGACCGGGAAGTGGAGTTGGAGGTGCCGGAGGGGTGGACCGGAACGGAGGAGGTCATCGCGAACGTCCCGTGCCGAGGGCCGCTGGGGGATCGGTGCGTCCTGACCCCCCGGGAAGCCCGGGTGCACCGGCGCCGGGTGGGTCGGGAATGACCCCGCGGCGGCGGTGAACCCGGGGTCGCGCGGCTACGGGTGACGGTGCGGGCCCCACCGACGCCCCGCCGCGCCCCGGGTCGTGGCCACCGGACACGTGTCCGGGACGCCGGATGGGTGGATCGATTCGACCACACCTCGCGAACATGAATATCATTACCGAAAACGGGAATCCCCGATCTTCCCCGGAGGGCCGGGTGATCCTCCCCACCGGACCCATGCCTCCTTCCACACCCCCACGGATCGCACATGACCGAGTTGCCCTCCCCCCGTACCGTCGGTCGATACCTCGTCCGACCGGCCTCGCCGGAGGACGTCGACGGCGCCCGCGGCGTCATGCTGGACACCTTCTACCGGGAGTTCGGTTACGGCTACGTCCCCGCCTGGCACGAGGACGTCATCGACATCGACGGCACCTACCTGGCCGACCCCCGCCATCTCCTCCTCGTGGCGATCGACGCGGAGGACCCGCGGCGGCCGGTGGTCGGAACCACCGGCCTGCTGTCCCGTGGACCGCGGCATCCCCCGCACCCCCGGTGGATCGCCGAACGCTACCCCTCCGGTTCCACCGCCCAACTCGTCCGCGTCTACGTACGGACCGAACACCGGCGTCGGGGGCTGGCCCGGGTCATGGTGGACCTGGCCGCGGAGTTCGCCGCCGCCCGCGAGTACGCCTCCCTGTACCTGCACACCAACGTGAACATCGCGGGTGCCCAGCCGTTCTGGGAGGACGTCGCCAAGGAGATCTTCGACGCCAGGACCACCGGCGAGCACGGGGACGGCTTCGCCACCGTGCACTACGAGATCCCCTTGCCCCGCTGAGCCGGCGGGCCCGTCCCGGTCGGTGGAATCGGGGACGGGCCCGTCTCATCCCGCCGGATCGGGAACGGGCGCGGCGGGCACCGGCAGGGCCTCCAGCAATCGCCGCGTGACGGGGTGGTCGGGAGCGGTCAGGACCGTGCGGGCCGGACCGCTCTCCACCACCTCTCCCCCGTCGAGCACCACGACCCGGTCGGCCAACTCCCGGGCCAGAGACAGGTCGTGGGTGACGAGGACGAGGGAGACCGCGCGGTCGGGATCGCTCGTCAAGCCCGTGAGAAGGTCCCGGACCCCGCTCCGGGTCTCCGGGTCCAGCGCCGAGGTGATCTCGTCGCACACCAACACCCGGGGACGGGCCAACAGGGCACGGGCCAACGCGGCCCGCTGGAGTTCACCGCCGGAGAGCCCGTCGGGGGTGCGGGCCGCCGTGGCCGTGTCGATCCCCATGGAGGCGAGCACCTCCTCCGCCTCCGCGCGGGCCCCGGCGGAGGGGACGCCCCGCAGCCTGACGGCGGACCGGGCCACCTGCTCCAGCACCGGCCGGTACTCGTCGAAGGAGGCCCGGGTGTCCTGGAAGACGTACTGCACCGCCGCCACCTGTTCCCGTCGACGGTCGCGGACGCTGTGCGGCAGGGGATCACCGGCCAGCAGAATCCGCCCCGTGCGGCGCCGGTGCAGACCGGCCAGGCAGCGGGCGAGGGTCGTCTTGCCGGAACCCGAACTCCCCACCACCGCGAGGCGCTCCCCCGCGCCCAGGGTGAGGGAGACGTCCCGCAGGACCGTGATTCCCCTCCTGCGGTGACCGTGGTGCGCGGTGAGCCCCTCGACCCGCAGGAGTTCCGGGCGGTCGTCGATCGGCACGGGCTTCCGCACGGTGGCGACGGGCGATTCCGGCCCGGTCGGTGACCGCGACCCGCTCCCCGGGGCGCCGGAGGGCACGGAGACCTCCCGTGCCGGTCCGCTCTCCACGACCGCGCCCTCCCGCAGCACGACGACCTGGTCGGCCAGTTCCCGGACCACGCCGGGGTCGTGGCTGAGCAGGAGAACGCCGATTCCCCGGTCGAGCACCGCCCGCAACTCCCCCACCACCCGGCGGGTGGTCAGGGGGTCCTGCCCGGTGGTGGGTTCGTCGGCGATCAGCACGGGAACCCCGGCGAGCAGCGCCTGGGCGAGCACCACCCGCTGCTGCTGCCCACCCGAGAGCTGATGGGGGAAGCGGCGGGCGACGCGGTCGGGTTCGGGGAGACGGGCCGCCCGCAGGGCCTCGCGGACCCGCGCCCTCCGCTCGGCTCGACGTCCCCCGCCGAGACGGGCGATGTCGTTCAGCAGCGCGCCCGAGCGGCGGGCGGGGTTGAGGGCGGCCGCGGGGTTCTGCGGGATGTAGGCGGCACGGCCCTCGACGGTCACCGTCCCGTCCACCCGGGCCCCGGCGGGGTACTCCCCCAGCAACGCCAGGGCGGCGGTGCTCTTGCCACTGCCGGAGGGACCGACCAACGCCGTGCACCGGCCGGCGCGCACGGTGAGGGAGACCCCGTCCACCAGGGCGCGCTCCCCCACCACGACCCGCAGGTCCTCCACCCGTGCCACGGGTCGGGACATCACGTTCCCCCTTTTCGAACGGCTCTGCGCGCCAGCGAGGCGTCGCACAACAGGTTGGTGCCGGTGGTCAGGGCCACGATGAGCAGCGCCGGGATCACCACGGCCCACGGCTGGATGAACAGACCGGTGCGGTTGCGGTCCACCATGACCGCCCAGTCGGCGGCGTCGGGGGAGATCCCCACCCCGAGAAAGGCCGCCGTGGCCACCAGGTACAGCGCCCCGGTCAACCGGACCCCGGCGTCCGCGGCCAACACTCGCGTGATGGAGCGCCCGACGTAGCCGACCGCCATCCGCCACCAGCTCTCGCCCTGCATGCGCATCGCCTCCACCGCCGGCCGGGAGGCGGCGTCGGCGGCCGTGGCCCGGATGACGCGCAGGGCGTCGGGGACGTTGATCAGGGCCACGATGAGCGCCAGACCGGCGGGCCCGGGGGAGAGCAGGGTCGCGACGATGAGCAGCAGCAACAGGGAGGGGATCGCCAACAGCACGTCCCAGGGGCGCATCAGGGCCTCCTCCACCCGGGGTCGGTGGGTGAGGGCGGCCGCCAGACCGATCGGGAGGGCGATCAGGTAGGCCAGTGCCGTGGCCACCACGGCGGTCACGACCACCGAGCGCCCGCCGAGCAGCACCTGCCGCCACACCTCGCGACCCATGAAGTCGGTGCCCGGCCAGGGGCCGTCGCCGAGGGTGAAGGAGACGCCCCGCGGTCCCGGTTCGCCCGCGAACCAGGGGCCGAGGAGTGCCAGCAGGAGGGGCGCCGCGATCAACGCGGCGCCCAGGACCGCCTGCCCCCGGGGACGGCGCTTCGGTAGCGGCGGACGATCGGTCGCGGAGGGCCTCACGCGGCCACCTCCAGTCTCGGGGCGAAGCGGTGCGCCACCAGGTCGGCCCCCAGGTTGAGCAGGACGGTCACGAGTCCGAAGAGGACGGCGAGACCCTGGATGACGGGGATGTCCCGGGCGGCCACGGCGTCCATCAGGACGGTGCCCAGACCGGGGACCACGAACAGGGTCTCCACCACGATGACCCCGCCCAGCAGCCAGTCGGCGGTACGCGCCACCTGCTGGGCGGCCGGGGCCGCGGCGTGCGGCAGGGCGTGGGTCCAGCGGATACGGACGGCGGGAACGCCGTAGCGGCGGGCCTGGGCCACGTGGCCCGAGGTCATGGCGTCGATCATGCCCGCCCGGACCAGTCGACTGATCGAGCACACCGGGCGGGCCAGCAACACCATCACCGGGAGGACCAGGACGAGGGGGGTGACCAGCGGGTCGGTCCCGTACCCGATGGCGGTGGGCGGGAGCCACCCCAGCCACAGTGCGAACACCACGGTCAGCAACACGCCGAGGGCGAACTCGGGCACCGCGTAGAGCCCGAGGGTGACGGTGCTGATCAGCCGGTCGACCGGACCGCCCTCGCGGCGGGCGGCGAGCACCCCGAGCCCGACCGCGAGGGGGACCAGGATCATCATGGTGACGCCGGCCAGGAGCAGGGTCGGGCCGAGTCCGGCGGCCAGGTACTCGGTGACCGGGCGGCCGGTCACCAGGGAAACACCCGGGTCGCCCCGCGACAGGCCGCCCACCCACTCCACGAAGCGCTCGCCCACCGGACGGTCCAGGCCCATGATCTCCCGCACCCGCTCGATGCGTTCGGGATCCGGCTGGTCCCCGGCGAAGGCGACGGCCGCGTCGCCGGGGAGCGCCTCGGTGAGCGCGAAGACCAGCAGCAGCACCCCGGCGACCTGCAGCACACCGAGGACCAGCCGACGCAGCACCCACGAGCGCCGGTCGGTCACGCCATCCACACCCGGTCGAAGCGGGCCCAGTCGAGGGTGTTGGCGGGGGCCTCCTCGGAGACTCCGCGCACCTTCGGTGCCGTGGCCACGATCCAGTCCGCGAAGCCCCAGACGAGGAAGCCGCCCTCGGCGTGCAGACGGCGCTGCATCCGCTCGTACAGCGCGGCGCGCTCGGTCTCGTCCCGGGTGGACTGGGCCTGCTGGTAGAGGTCGTCGAAGTCCTCGTGCCGCCATTGGGTGGCGTTGGTGGGCGAGTCGGTGAGCAGGCGTTGGGAGACGTGCGACTCGATGGGCATCGAACCGGAACGGGTGCAGGCCATGACCCCGGAGTCCAGGGTGTCGCTCCAGTAGGTGTCGGCGTTGCCGATCCGCACCTCGACGGTGACCCCCGCCGCGGCGGCCTGCTCCCGGAAGATCTCCGCGGCCTCGACGAAACCGGTGGCCACCGGCGAGGTGTCGAGCGTGACGGTCAGTCCGTCGCCGTGACCGGCCTCGCGCAGCAGTTCGGCGGCGCGCTCGACATCCCGCTCGCGCTGCGGTATCCCGTCGGCGTAGTACAGGTACCCCTTGCCGAAGAGGTCGTTGCCGATCTCCCCGGCACCGGAGAGGGCACCGTCGATCAGCTCCTGCCGGTCGGGGATGAGGAAGAACGCCTCGCGCACCCGGGGGTCGTCGAAGGGCGCGCGATCCGTCTTCATGACGAACCCCTGCATGGCGCTGTTGGACAGGTCCACGATCCGGACCCGGTCCCCGTCGCGGTGGGCACGGGCGGTGACGGGGTCGAGTTCGTGGGCGTACTCCACCTGGCCGCCGAGCAGGGCGTTGATCCGCGCGGACTCCTCGTCGGCGACGACGATCTCCAGCTCGTCCAGGTGGGGGGCGCCCTCCCAGTAGTCCTCGAAGCGCTCCACGAGCAGGGAGCGGCCGGGGGTGAAGGAGACGAATCGGAAGGGCCCGGAGCCCACCGGGTCGGTGAAGTCGTCGGCACCGTCGGGCACGATGTACGCGCCGAACGCGGCGAGGACGTTGGGGAACTCGGCGTAGGGGCGCTTGAGGCGGAACTCCACGGTGCGCTCGTCCACCGCGCGGCTGTCCTCGAGGTCGATGGGTTCCAGGGAGGAGCGGGCGCGGAAGGCCCGGTCGGGGTCGGCGATGCGCCGGTAGCTGTACAGCACGTCCTCGGCGGTGACGGGGGCCCCGTCGTGCCAGAAGGCCTCGCGGAGGGTGATGGTCCACAGGTCCAGCCCCTCGTTGCTCTCCCAACTCTCGGCGAGACGGGGTCGGGAGGACATGTCGGAGCCGAAGTCGGCGAGTTTGTCGAAGAGCGCCTTGGCCCGTGCGGCGTCGGCGAAGAGGTTGGTCAGGTGGGGGTCCAGGGTCTCGTTGGCCCCGCCCCCGGCGAAGGCGGCGCGCAGTCTGCCACCGTCGCGGGGTTCCCCGTCGTCCTCTCCCCCGGCGGGCGCCGGGGTGTCGTTCGATCCCCCGCAGGCGGACAGGGCGAGTACCGCGGCGGCGCCGCCGGCGGCGAGGACGGTGCGGCGTGCGGGCCGCCGGGAGCGGGGCGAGCCGGTGCCGGTGCCGGTGGGGAGAGCGGGCAGGTGGTGGGTCATCTTTCGCTTCCTCGTTCTCTTCGCGGTGTGTCGTGGGGTTCGGCGGGGCGCAGGGGGTCCCGGGCCGCCGGGGACTCCGCCGCGGGGAGGAGCCGGGCGACCAGGTGGAGGCGGTCCCCGTCGGCCGCACCGGTCGGGGCGGGGGCTCCGGGCCGCCAGGGGGGTTCGGTGCGCGGGCCGGGGCCGTCGTGCAGTTCGAGCACCTCGAATCCGGCGAAGCGCAGCACCAGACGCAGTTCCTGCGGGAGGAGCAGCCTCCAGGCGGAGTGCTGCTCCACCGCCGGCGAGCCGTCGTCGGCGGTCCACACCCGGCGGCGGCGCAGGAGTTGGGCGGCGCGGTCGATCCACAACGTGGTGAGCGAAGTGTGGCGTACGCCGTCCACGGTCAACTCCGCCGTGCGGGGGGCGTCGAGGAGTTCGGTGGAACCGAGGAAGAAGGCGCCGTTGCGCATCTCGGCCACCAGGAGGCCGCCGGGGCCCAGGTGTCGCCGGCAGGAGGCGAGGAAGCCCTCGAGTTCCTCGTTGGTGTGGCAGTACAACAACGCGCTGTCCAGGCACACCACGGCGTCCACCGTGCGGCGCAGGTCGAAGGCGCGCAGGTCGGCCCGCACGTACTCCGGGCCGGGGTGGTGGGCGCGGGCGTGGGCGAGCATGCTCGGGGCCAGGTCGATGCCGGTCACGCGGCGACCCCGGCGGTGCAGGTGGGCGGCGTCCCGGCCGGTTCCGCATCCGGCGTCCAGCACCCGGGGACCGGCTCCGTGGCGCCGCAGGACGTCCTCGACCCAGCGGGCGGCGACCCGTTCGGGATCGGGGAAGCGGAGTTCGTAGAGGTCGGGTCGGTCGGTGAGCAGGTTCCCCGAGCCACCCGGCGGGCCGATGTCGGAGTGCGTCACGTGGCGACTCCCCGGGCCGGGACGGGGGCGGGGGCCCCGGGATCGGGGAGCAGGGAGCGGCGGGAGAGCAGGGCCACTCCCCCGGCGGAGGCCAGGCCGATGACGGCGCAGCACACCCACGGCAACCACGGGATCCCGTGGTCGCCCCCGAGGTCCATGGTCCATCCCACGAGGGTGTTGCCGAGGGCCGCGGCGACACCGGAGACCATGTAGAAGACACCGAGGTGGGTGCCGGTGAGCGAGGACCGGCCGAAGGACGGGACGAGTTCCATGACGAAGGGCTGGGCCGTCATCACCCCCAGGTAGAGAACGAGGGCGCCGGCCAGGACGGGAAGCAGACGCAGCACCGCGGTGGTGGTGTCGGTGCCCGACGTCCCGACCACCGGCAGGGGAACCAGGAAGGCCAGGCCCATGAGGGCCAGGCCCAGGGAGATCCACCGGCCGCGCCGGCCGCGGCGCTTGAGTCGGGTGGTGAGGCGGAGTTGGAGGGCCAGGCCGGCCACGGTGCCGACCAGGAAGATGAAACCCGCCGCGCCCGCCCATCCGGTGGCGGTCCGCGCGCCGTCCGGCAGGAGCAGGTAGAGCTGGGTCTCCAGGGTGAACATGCCGGTCATCGCGAGGGCGAAGGCGAGGAAGCGCCGGTTGCCGAGCACCTCCCGCCAGTCGGTCAGGACCCCCGGCCGGTCGACGCGCTCCACCCGCCGGGCCGGCAGGAGGAGGGCCTGGGCCACGGTCAGGACGGCGAAGATCGCGGCGGCGGTGAGCGCCGAGGCGCGGAAGTCCACCAACAGCAGGGCACTGCCCAGCAGGGGGCCGACCAGGGCACCGCAGGTCGCGAAGACCTGGAACAGGGCGAACGCCTCCGCCCGGCGATCCCCCGACTCCACGGCGATGTAGGCGCGCACCGCCGGGTTGAACAGGGCTCCGGCCATGCCGCTGAGGACGGAGGCGGCCAGCAGGACGGTCAGGGAGTCGCCCAACGCGAAGAGACCGAAGCCGATGGTCCGTACCGCGCAACCGATGATGATGACGCCCCGGGCGCCGAGCCGGTCGGCGGCCGAGCCGCCGATGAGGAACAGGCCCTGTTGGCTGAGGTTGCGCACCCCCAGCACCACCCCGACGATCGCCGCCGACATGCCGAGGTTCTCGCCGAGGTGCAGCGCGAGGTAGGGGATCAGGAGGTAGAAGCCGATGTTGACGCCGAACTGGTTGACCAGGAGCAGGCGGATGGCCGGGGGGAAGTCACGCACCGCGCGCAGCGTCTTCACGCGGGGCCTCCCCCCTTCCCCGTGGACCGCTCCGGGAACGGATCGGCGGAGGGCAGCGGTCCCACCGGTGTGACGCCCAGTCCCGGCAGGTCGCCGACCCCCACGGTGCCGTTCCCGCCCCCGATGCCCCGCCAGGGGTCCCGGGCCAGCAGCAGGTGGCCGTCCAGATCGACCCAGCGGGCCCGGTCGGCCAGGTGCACGGCCGGGGCGATCCCCAGGGAGGAGGCGGTGAGGCAGCCGAGCATGATGTCGGTGCCGCTGCCGGCGAGCGCGTCGATGATGCGCAGGGCCGCGCGCACCCCGCCACACTTGGCGAGCTTGATGTTGACGCCACCGACCCGGCCGGCGAGGCGGACCGCGTCCCGGTGGTCGGCGGCGTCCTCGTCGGCGATCAGGGGCAGGGGGGAACACTCGGCGAGCCGGATGAACGCCTCGTGGTCGCCGGGGGCGATGGGTTGTTCCACGGCCTCGACGCCGGGAAGGGCGAAGCGCGGGATCAGCCGTTCGGCCCGCTCCGGGGTCCAGGCCCCGTTGGGGTCCAGGAGCAGCCGGACTCCGGGGGCGGCCTCGAGGACCGCGGCGACACGCTCCAGGTCCTCCACCGGATCGGGGGTGCCGAGCTTGAGCTTGAGCAACCGGAACCCCCGGTCGACCAGCGAACGCGCCCGCTCGGCGGCGTCCCCCGGGTCGGTGATGCCGATGGTGTGGGCGGTCGCGGCTGAGAGCGACGGAACGGTGGGGTCGGCGCCCGGCAGAAGGCGGTGGACGGCACGTCCGGTGAGCTTTCCGCGCAGGTCCAGCAGGGCGGCGTCGACCGCCGCCGAGATCCCGGCGGGGATGTCCGGCGGCAGGGGGAGGTCCGGGCCGGGGAAAGCCGGGTCGGAGAGGGGGTCGGCCCGGCGTTCCAGGGCGGGAGCGACGTGCTCCGTCAGGTACCGACGGGCGCTCCGCGCCGTGATGCCGAGGTGGACCGAGGACACCACCTCGCCGTGGCCGGTGGCCCCGGCGTGCTCGATGGAGAACCACACCGCGTCACGGCGGGCCATCACCGACCGGGAGATCCGCAACGGGGTGGCCAGTTCGAGGGAAACGGTGCGGACGGCCGTTCTCACCGGGCGCTCCCCCCGGGACGGTCGAGGGGGTCGACGACGGTGCGGCAGCGGGTCCATCCGGTCGCCTCCACGGCTCCGGGATGCGGGATCTCCAGGGGGCGGTCGCGGGGCGGTTCTCCGGTGCCGATGCCGTGGCGCAGGCAGTGCTCGTCGTCGTAGACGGTGTCCACGTAGCGGTGGGGCCCGTCGGGGAAGACCGTGGCGACCACCGCGCCGGGAGCGGTGCGGGCGGCCCAGGCCGCCACCAGGGCGACCGCGCCGGTGCTCCAGCCACCGCTGACGAAGCAGCCGCGGGCGAGTCTGCGGCAGGTGTCGACGGCCTCCGGGGGACCGACCCAGTGCACCTCGTCGAAGAGGTGGTGACGGACGTTGCGGGGGTGGATGCTGCTGCCCAGACCGCGCATCGGGCGGGAACGGGCCGGTTGGCCGAAGATGGTGGAACCCACCGAGTCCACGCCGATGACCCGCAGTCGGGGCCAGCGGCGACGCAGCGGTGCGGTGATGCCGGCGCTGTGCCCACCGGTCCCCACGCTGCACACCAGGATGTCGAGGTGGTCCAGGAAGTCGACCATCTCCTCGGCCATACCGGCGTAGCCGATCGCGTTGTCGGGGTTGTTGTACTGGTCGGGCCAGTAGGCGCCGGGCAGTTCCGCGAGCAGGGATCGCAGCCGCGCGAGGCGGGCCGCCTGCCAGCCGCCGCGCGGATCGGGGCGGTCCACCAGTTCCAGGAGGACCCCGTGGGCACGGAGCAGTCCTCTGACGGCCGGCTCCAGTTCGGTGTCCCCGACGAGGACCACGGGGTGACCGAAGGCCTGCCCCGCGAAGGCCAGGCCGATGCCGAGGGTGCCGGAGGTGGACTCCACCACGGGTGCCCCCGGACGCAGTTCGCCCCGCTGCCGGGCGCCGTGCAGCATCGCCACCGCGGCGCGGGCCTTCATCCCTCCCACTCCCTGGGCCTCGAGCTTGGCCCAGAATCCGGGGTGGGGGCGCGGAAGCGGGAGGGTGATGCGGGCCATCGGGGTACGGCCGATCAGGGACAGCAGTTCGGGTGCGGCGGGACGTTCGGTGACGAGGGCGGTCACGCGTCCTCCTCCGGTCCGTGGTCCGGGCGGGGGTCCGATACGGAGGGCGCCCGGTAGAGGTGCAGCACCCCGGGGCCGCCGTCGAGCCAGAAGAAGGGGTAGGGCTCGGCGGAGACGGCGGTGACGCCATGGCCGAGCAGACGGGGTAGGACGGCGCTGCCGGTCTGGGCGAAGGCCACCAGGGGCTTGCCGGTGGCGAGGGCGTGCTCCCGCAGGGGTTCGAAGGTGCCGTTGCCCAGCGTCATACCGGAGACCAACAGGGCGTCGCAGTCATCCAGTTCCGCGTGCGTGTCGGTGCGGATGGGCTCGCCCCACTCGGTGGTGCCGCCCTTGAGGTCACAGGGAACGTGGTCGAGGCCCCGCTCGCGCAGACGTTCCAACAGGGAGTTGACCACTCCCACGACGAGGACGCGGCGCACCGGCGGGTCGAGGGGCAGGAGGTCCACGACGGCCCGGGCCCGGGCCCGGGACTTCACCAGACTGTTCCCGGCCGGCAGGGGGTGGGGCAGGGCGCCGTTGGCCGGTGTGTGCGGCAGGACATGGGAGAGGTAGGCGTCGAGGGCGGCGGTCCGCACCGATGGGAGGGGATGGCGCAGCAGGTCGGCGACGGGGGCTCCGACGCACTCGTCCACCGCGTCGGCGGGCAGGGAGCCGGGTTCGACCGCGCAGGATCCGACCGCCGCCGCGAGACGCAGGCCGAGCACCTGGTTGCGGTAGCCGGTGGCGCGTCCCCGGTGCCGGACGGCCTGGGTGGTGACGAAGGCGAGAGAGATCCGCTGTGCGCGGGGGTCGGGCCCGAAGTCGCCGTCGAGGACGCCGCGCACGATGTCGGAGACCGACCGGACGAGGGGGGCCGCGGGGGTTCCGGTGGGGGTCACGCGGCGGTCCCCCCGGCGTCGGTCCAGCGGGGGCGGAGCGCCACCAGCGCCTTCTCCGCCCGGGGACGGGCGTCCCCGGGCTCCGGTGAGGTGACCATCACGTGGCCGAGGTAGTCGTTGTTGCTGCGGGCCGGACGGGTGTGCCGACCGGGGGCGACGAGATCGAGTTCCCGCACCCCGGGGATTCCGGCCGCTTCCCGCTCACCGTCGAAACCGGCCAGTTCACCGGCGCGGTCGGGTAGGAGGAAGCCGATGGCGGCGCTGCCGACACCGGTCTCGCGGGGGACGAGGTCCGGTTCACGGCCCAGCGCGATGTCCACCGCCGCCCCGGGCAGGTCGACGCCGGTGACGTGGCGGACGAGTTCGGTGATCCGGTTGCCGGCGGGCCGGGGGTTGACCTCCACCACCCGGGGGCCGTCGGGGGTCAGCTTGATCTCCGTGTGGGCCACCACGTCGTCCACGCCGAGGGCCGAGAGCGCGGCGACCGCCGTGGCGCCGGCCTCCCGCAGGGCGTCCGGGGGTGACGCGGCGGGGAACATGTGGCCGGTCTCGATGAAGGCGGGCGCGCCGGCGACGCTCTTGTCGGTCACCCCGACCACGTGGTGGACGCCGTTCCGCGAGACCGTCTCGACACTGACCTCGGGACCGGCCAGGAGTTCCTCCAACAGGAGCGCGGGCGAACGTCGTTGGCCCCGGGCGTTGACGGGGAAGTCGGCGATTTCCCGGTGTGCGGCGAGCAGTTGGGTCTCGTCGTCGACCCGCCGCACGTACATGCCGGCGCACAGGTCGGTGGGCTTGAGGACCAGGGGGAAGCCCAGTTCCCTCGCGGCGTCCACCAGTTCGGCGCGGTCCCGACAGACCGCGTGGCGCGGGCCGGGTACGCCGGCGTCCATGAGGATCCGACGGGTGAGGTCCTTCCGGCAGGCCGCCTCGACGGCCTCGGGGGCGGGACCGGGGAGGCCGAGGTGGGCAGCGACCCGGGCGACCGCCGGCAGGTAGTAGTCACAGGAGGAGATCACGCCGTCGAAACCCAGTACCGCGTGCAGGCGTTCGACCTGCTCGGGTAAGACGGCGAGGTCGTTGGTCTCGGCGGTGAGGATGTTCCGCGCCGCGAGCAGGGGGTGCGGCTCCGGCGGACGCGCCGCGCGCAGGTAGTGGTGCAGGTCACGGGTGAGGAACGTGAACCGGTCCCCCGCTTCCCCGATGGCTCGCGGCAACAGCGTGCTCATCGAACCGACCCAACTCTCGATCACCAGCAGATGTCCCATCGCCCCCTCCTTCGTATGGCATGACCACGACCGCAAAGGAGACTAATGGTTATCTTTTTCAATGTCATCAGTCGGTCCGCCCCCGGGGATCCCGCACCGGAGAAGCCCTGCCGCGACCGCGGCCCGGACCGTGGAGCGATGACCCGTGACCTCCACCCGGTTCACCCCTCCCCTCCGCGCCGGGGGGGGCGACGAAGGCGGCCGATCCGCTCGTTCCGTCCGCGACGGCGGCCCCGGCGGGAACGACCGGGCGCGGCAGTGTCCCCTTACGGGTCCGCCACCGTGCCCGTGAGGGGACACCGATCCCCAGAGGGCCGACACCCCAGTTCTCCGCGAACCCGCGAGATGTCGTCGGAGGTTTCCGCGGACCGCGTCGTGATCGGGCCCCGGCGGAGTGGGGGGACCGAACTCGCGTCCCGTGTCGCCGCCACGCGCACCCGGGCCGACGCGAACCGGACCGCCCCGGGCGCCCGAGGCGGAGAGAAGGACGGAGGACGTTCCCCATGATCCCGGAACACCGCCGTCGCGCGGTCCCCGGTCCGGTCCCGGGGGCGCGCGAAGCGGGGCACCCGCCCCCGTCGGGGACGGAGGCGGGGACGGGCGTCCTCTCGAAAAGGATTGATCGTGCCGGCTACGCCTCCGGCGCGAGCAGGCGGCAGGCCCGGTCGTCGAGGGTGAAGAGGGTCGGTTCGGGCGGTGCCCCGGAACCGGTACCCGGGATCCGGGAGCCCAGGTACCCGATGTTCGCCGAGGCGCCGGGGGCGAGGAGGGCGTTCCACGAGGCGTCGCCCACCACGACGCGGGGCCCCCGGTCGAGCAGGGTGCCGTTCCACAGGTGGTCGACCCGATGTTCCGGACCCGTGGTCCAGTTCAGGGTCCAACCGTCGATCGTCCGGGAGGAGGTGTTGCGGATCGTGATCTCCGCGCGGAAGCCACCCGGCCACCGGTCGGTGACCCGGTGGTCCACCAGGCAGCCTCCCGACGGGCCGGCGCCACCGTCCCATCCGGGGTCGACAACCGCCCAGTAGGCCGACTTCGCCCGCAGCCGCTCGTCGAACAGGAGCGGGGCGTCCTTGCGGTCCAGAGGGCCGCCATCGAGCCAGGTGTCGTCGTCCGCCAGGCCCCAGAGGGTGACGGAGGTGATGTGCTCGGAGTACGAACGGAAGAGCTCGAACATTCTCCGGTACTGCCGGGCCTGGGCCGCCAGTCGCTCGGCCGGCACCACGGGGAAGACCTGGTCGGGAGCGGTGTACACGGAGACGTCCATCTCGGTGATCTCCTGCTCCACGCCGAGCGGGACGAACCTCTCGAGCATGGCCTCCGCCTCCGCGACCGAGGGCCACTCGATGTTGATGTGCGTCTGGTGGCCGACCCCGTGAACCGGCACGCCCTCGTCGAGCAGCATGGCCACCAGGTCGTACAGCGCCTCCCGCTTGGCTGGGACATTGGTGTTGTAGTCGTTGATGACCAGCCGGGCGTCGGGGGCGACCTCGTGCGCGACACGGAAGGCGGTGCGGATGTAGTCCGAGCCGGTGATCTCGTACCACGGGCTGCGGCGCATGCCGTCCGACCGGCTCTCGTCGATGACCTCGTTGACCACGTCCCAGGTCCCGATCCGGTCGCCGTAGCGGCCCACCACCTCCCTGATGTGCGTCTCCAGGCGGTCCAGCAGCAGGGCCTTGTTCTCCGGTGTCGGTGTCATCGGTTCGCCGTCCGGATCAGTGAACACCCAGGCGGGGGTCTGCTGGTGCCACACCAGGGTGTGGCCGCGCACGGTCATACCCCGTTCCTCCGCGAATTCGATGATCGGGTCGGCGTCGGTGAAGCGGAAGACCCCCTCGACGGGCTGGGTGGCGTCCCACTTGAGGGCGTTGCCCGGGGTGAGGGAGCCGTGGTGTCGGGCGAGGAGTTCGGCACGCTCGCCGTACACGTCGCGGGGACTCACGGCTGCGCCGACGGTGAACTCCGGTAGGGCGTCCCGCAGAGCCGGGATGTCCCGTTGGATGGGCGGGACGGGAATCCGGGTGACGAGGACGTCGTCCATCCGGAAGGAGGGCGTTCCCCCGGCCGTCTCGACGTAGAACGCGAGGTGCTCGGCGGCGACGGTGGGCGTGTGGGTACCGGTCAACTCCACCCACCCGTCCGGGCCGACCACGGCGGAGCCGAGGGTGTGGTAGGAGGTCGTGCCGTCAACCAGGCGTTCGAGACTGAGCCGCGCGGTGTCGGGCGCGGCCCCGTCGGCGAGCCGCACCCACAGGGAGACGGTGTACTCCACGCCCCGCTCCAGCAGGTGATCCACGCGCAGGGCCGGTCCCTCCCAGCCGGCGCTCCGTTCGGTGACGGCGAGGCCGTACGAGCCGGTGCGGGCGGCGGTCCCCTCGACGGTGACGGTCTCCCCGCCCCGGGCCGCCCAGCCCTGAGCGGTGCCGTCCTCGAAGTCGGAGACGAGGACGGTGACGGGGAGGGCGGGGTCCGGTTCGGTCGGTGCGGCGCCGGTCGCGGTGGGGGCGAACACGCCGGCGAGAAGGGCGAGTACGAGGGAACAGGCGGCGAGCAGGGGCGGACGCCCTCGCCTCGCCGTTCGGGGGGACGCGCGCATCCGGGGTTCCTTCCTGCCGGGTGACGGCGGAACGGAGGTGGGGGGCCACGGGGCGGGGACGGCATTCGGCACGGCGTTCGACGCGACATCTGCCGACGTGCGACGAAATCTGCATGGGAGCGCTCCCATGCGAGGGGATGTTAGCGTCGCTCCCCGGACCCGGGAAGACTTCCGGCAGGGGGTCGGAGGATCCGTCCGGAGTACCGGGAGGAGCGGGAGGGCGGTCCGGGCGTCACCGACCGGGCGGGGCCCCGCGCCCGGGTACGCGGCCCCCGCCCGTCTCCCCCAGGGCGAGCGCGATCAGCTCGCGGTGGATCGGCTGCGTTCCCTCCGGAAGGTCGTCGGGGGCGCACCAGCGGGCCTCGAGGATCTCCGTGCGCTCCAGGCTCGGGGTGCCCCCGACGAGGAATGCCTCGTAGGCCACCTCCGCCCGCAGACGGTAACCGCTGCGCAGCCACAGCAACCGTCCCGCCCGCACCTCCAGGGCGGTCTCCTCGCGGACCTCCCGCTCCACCGTGGCGCCGAACTCCTCGCCGCGCACGGCGTATCCGGAGGGAAGTCCCCACTGCCGGTCCTCGGGCCACATCCGGTGCCGCAGCAGCAGGAACCGTCCCCGGTCGTCCCGCACCACCCCGGTCACCCCGATCATGAAGGTGGCGTTCGCCAGCCACAACAGGCGCCACTGCACCGACCCACGGGTGCCGCGCCACAGTCGGGCCGCGAGCCGTCGCACCACGAACCGCTCCGCTCTCCTCGCCCCGGAAGCCCGGCGGTGCCGGGGCCACGGGACCCCGGCCGTTCCCGTCGGCCCGGTAACCGGGGGCGGCGCACCCCGCGCCGCGTCCCGACCCTACGTCCGATCCCGACCGGGAACACGCGCACCGCGCCATCGGGCGGGACGGTGGCCCGCGCCCTCCCGGGTTCCCGGAGCCCTCCCGCCCCTCCCACTCCCCCACCGCGCGGTCATCGGGGATCCGGAGGGCGGAGGGGCGACCGGGAAGGTGCTCCGACGATCTACGATGCGGGTGGGACACCGGTTCGCCGCCACGGGTCCGCGCGTCCTTTCCCTCCGGCGGTGGAGAGCAGGCACGATGAGCGCCCCCGAAGGGTCTCCGAACCCCCACCCCCGCATGTACGGCGACCTGGCCCGGTGGTGGCCGTTGATCTCCCCGGTGGAGGTCTACGAGGGTGACGCCCACACCGCCGCGGGGCTGTTCGCGGCCGCCGAGGGGCCGGTGCGAACGGTGCTGGAACTGGGCAGCGGTGGCGGTCACACCGCCTTCCACCTCCGCTCCCGGTACACGATGACGCTGGTGGACCTCTCCGGGGAGATGCTCGATGTCTCCCGCGCCCTCAACCCCGGGGTGGAACACCTGCTCGGCGACATGCGGGACCTCCGGTTGGGCCGGAGCTTCGACGCCGTCCTGGTCCACGACGCGATCGACTACATGACCACCGAGGAGGAGTTGGCGGCGGCCTTCCGGACGACGTACCGGCACTGTCGGCCGGGCGGCGTGGCGGTCTTCTTCCCCGACCACCTCCGCGAGACGTACGAACCGAGCACCGAGTGGGGCGGGGAGGACGCGGCGGACGGCAGCGGGGTGCGCTACCTGGAATGGGGCCTGCCGGCCGAACCCGATGGCCACACCGTCCGCACCGAGTACACCTTCACCCTGAGGGAGGCCGACGGCACCGTGCGGACCGCGCACGAGACGCACGTCACCGGCCTCTTCACGGCCGCGGTGTGGACGCGTCTGCTGGGGGAGGCGGGCTTCGAGGTCTCCACCGCCACGGAGTCGGGCGGCGACGGCGAACCGACCCGCACGATGTTCGTCGGTCACCGCCCGACGGAGTGAGGGCGATCCTCCTCGGTGGTCCGCCCGCCGGGTCGGCACCGAGGGGCGTCGGGTCGGCGGCCGGTGACGGGACCGTCGGGGACTCCCGACGGCCTCGGCTCCGTGAGGAGCTGTTCGGCGTGCTCCACGGAGGCCCGGTGGGCGGGCAGCGGCGGGAGGCGGACGTCCGCGGTGGGGATGCGTCCCCGCGCCCGCAACACCCCCTTGATCACCGTGGGGTTGGGCTCCCGGAAGAGCGCCGAGGAGAGCGCGGCCAGGGCGTGGCCGAGAACGCGCGTGCGCGCGGGATCGACTCCCGCCACCGCCGAGGCGAGGAATTCCACGAACCGGTCGGTGGCCAGGTGGGCGGAGGCGGTCGCTCCCCCGCCCGCGCCCATGGCCACCAGCGGCTGGAGCAGGGCGTCGTCACCGACGAGGATCGAGCGGCCGGAGGGGATGTCGCCCATCAGCCGGACGGTCTCCTCGTCGATGACCTCCGGGCTCGGCTTCATCCCGATGACGCCGGGCAGTTCGAGCACGGCCCACAGGCAGTCCACGCCCGGTGAACACCCGGTCCGCCGGGGCACGTGGTAGACGATCAGCGGCACCGGGGTGGTCTGTGCCAGACGGGTGAAGTGCGCGAGGACACCGGCCGTCCCGGGGTCGGGGCGGCCGGCGAGGTCCGCCAACGCGCGCTCGACCGCACGGGTGTCGCCTCGGAGCGGCTGCCGATCCGGCGTCGGACCCGCCCGGCGCACCGGAGCGGGGCCGGCGGGCACCCGGCGGTACGGGCGGTGGGCGAGGCACTGCGCGCGGTGATTCCCCCGGAGGCCGCGGTCGGCGGGTGAGCGCCGGTCCGGTTCCCGCGCGCGGGTCGCGGCGGACGGGGGCGGGGCGCGGCCGTAGGCTCGGCGCATGGCGAAGTACTTCGATGTGCACCCGGACAACCCACAACGCCGTGTGATCGGACAGGTGGTGGAGATCATCCGGTCGGGGGGTCTGGTCGTCTACCCGACGGACTCCTGTTTCGCGCTGGGCTGCCACCCCGGCAACAAGGAGGGGCTGGATCGCATCCGGGAGATCCGGCGCCTGGACGACCGGCACCACTTCACGTTGGTGTGCCGGGACTTCGCCCAGCTGGGACAGTTCGCGCGGATGGACAACGCGGTGTTCCGCACCGTCCGGGCCGCCACCCCCGGCAGTTACACCTTCATCCTGCCCGCGACCGGCGAGGCGCCCCGCCGGATGCTGCACCCGAAGAAGAAGACCGTCGGGGTCAGGATCCCCGACCACACGGTCGCGCAGGCCCTGCTCGCGGAGTTGGACGAGCCGCTGCTGTCCAGCACGCTGCTGCTACCCGGTGAGGAGGAGCCGCTGACCATCGGGTGGGAGATCAAGGAGCGGCTGGACCACTCCGTGGACGCGGTGCTGGACTCCGGGGACTGCGGCACCGAGCCGACGACGGTGGTCGATTTCTCCGATGGCGTGGCCGAGGTGATCCGGCGGGGCGCGGGCGACCCCGAGCCCTTCGAGTAGGCACGCCCACGGCGGGTCCGCCCGCCCGGAACGGGATCGTTCCGGGCGGGCGGTGCGCCGCCGGCCGGTCGTCCCGGTCAGCCGGTGGGCAGCAGGACGACCTCGGCGCTTCCGGTGAGCGGCGGAAGGCCGTTCAGACCGGGGTCGGTGTAGGAGGCGACGAAGACCGCGCGCAGGTTGTCCTCCTCGACGTCGTGCCCCTCGGGGACGGTGGTGACGAAGGAACCGGTGCACCCCGAGGCCGTGGACATGGGGTGACCGTGGTCGTCGTGGCCCAGGATGTAGGTCACCGTGACCCGGGAGCAGTCGACCGGCTGGTCGTCGCTCACCCCCACCTCGTACCCGACGGTGTCGCCGAAGGCGAAGTCGAGGTCGGGGGTCGGCCGGACGAAGGTGACCACGGGGGCCTCGTTCGCGCCCACGGTGATGTCGATCTCGGCCGAGGCCGACTTGCCGCGGTGCCGGCCGCCGATGTCGGTGACCTTCAGGGTGGCGGTGTGGACGCCTGGTTCGGTGTAGGTGTGCGCGGGGCTCACCGCCCGCGAGTCGATCCGTCCGTCGGAGTCGAAGTCCCACTCGTAACGGAGGCGGTCGCCGTCGGGGTCCACGGTGCCCGCCGACGAGAAGGAGACCGTCAGCGGCTCCTCCCCGCGGGTGACGTCCGCCGAGACCGCGGGGATCGGGGTGTGGTTGCCACCCGGCCCGATGTAGTCGATCCGGGAGAGCTCCGCGTCGGGGTTCTCCTGGAAGTAGCCCCGACCGTACTCCAGCACGTACAGCGCGCCGTCGGGACCGAACTCCATGTCGATCGGTGCGGAGAAGGACATCCCCGGTACCACGTCCTCGATGCCCGCCAGTCCCCCGGTGCCCCCCGACACGCCGTCCGCGGCGGGGTGGAATCCCTTGAGGTAGTTGCGGGTGAACTCGTAGAACAGCGGAACGCCGTCGTAGTGCTCGGGCCAGGCGATCGGGGCGCGGCCCCGGGTCGTCACCGGGTCGAAGGCGTAGGCCGGGCCGGCCATCGGGCCGATGCCTCCGCTGCCCAGGCCGGGGAAGATCGGGGAGACCTCGTTGGGGTACCACACGTCGGGCTGTTCGACGGGCGGCAGTTCGGTCAGCCCGGTGTTCCGGGGCGAGGTGTTGACGGGGGCCGAGCAGTCGAAGGCGCCCCGGTCGGCGCCGGTGGCGAAGTCCCGGTCGTGGTAGGGCATCGCGGGGGTGACGCAGTGCGGCCATCCGTGGTTGCCGGCCGCCCGGGCGACGAACCACTTGCCGTGGCCGTTGGGTCCCCGGGTGGGGCTGGGGGTGCGGGCGTCCGGTGAGTAGTCGGCGACGTAGAGGTCGTCGGTGACGGGGTCGATCTCCATCCGGAACGGGTTGCGCAGCCCCATCAGGTAGATCTCGGGACGGGCGCCCTCGGTGCCCGGCGCGAAGAGGTTGCCCTCGGGGATCGTGTACGAGCCGTCCTCGCCGACCGTGATGCGCAGGACCTTGCCGCGCAGGTCGTCGGTGTTGGCGGAGGTGCGCTGGGCATCGTAGGAGGGGTTGCGTTCGGGGCGCGCGTCGATCGGGGCGTAGCCCCCGGAGGCGTGGGGGTTGGTGTCGTCGCCGGTGGACAGGTAGAGGTTGCCGTCGTTGTCGAAGACGATGTCGCCGCCGACGTGGCAGCAGATGCCGCGATCGGCCTCGACATCGAGGATGTGCTGCTCGGTGGAGAGGTCGAGGGTGTTCCCGACGAGTTCGAAGCGGGAGAGTCGGGTGACGCCCGTGAAGCGTTCCCAGTCCTCGTCGGTGCCCACGTCGGGCGCGGCTCCCTCGTTGACGCCGGGGGTGGAGGGGTCGTCCACGGGGGTGTCGAGCGGGGGCGCGTGGAAGAGGTAGACCCAGCGGTTGTCCCGGCCGTCGAAGCCGGGGTCGACGGCGATGCTCTGGAGTCCCTCCTCGTCGTGGGTGTAGACGTCCAGCTCGGCGGCGAGGGTGTTGAGGCGGCGGGCCGGGTCGTGCAGCCACACCCGGCCGTCGCGGGTGGTGTGCAGGACGCGGCCGTCGGGGAGCACCGCGAGGTCGATGGGTTCGCCGGGCGAGGCGTTGAGTGTCACCTTCTGGAACTCGGCCGTGGGGGGCGCGGCGGACGACTCGACGGCGGGGGGCGGGGTCCCGGTGGCCGAGATCGCGGGGGCGGCCGGCAGCCCGGCGACGACCAGGGCCGCGGTCACCGCGGCGGGGAGTTTTCGCATGGCGGACCTCTCATCACGTGATCGGGGATCGTGGGGGTGGTGATGGACGTGCCGTCCCCGTCCCTCACCCGGTCGGGGGAGGAGCGGGATCCGGGTCGCCGGCGGGGAGCGGCGACCCGGACACGGAGGAGGTCAGTACCGCAGGCCGCGCAGGTAGGAGTAGCCCACCCGGGCGGTGGTCATGGGAGTGACCTCCGGGTTGTCGTTCTCGACGATGTATTCCTCGGGCGAGTGGGCGCGGAAGATCCGCCGGAAGTCGATGATCCCGGTGCCGAGGTCGGCGGTGGCCCCGTCGGCGGCGGCCCGGTCCTTGACGTGGAACTGCCGGACCCGCTGGGGGGCGTCACGGATGACGTCGATGGCGAAGCACTCCGGATCCGGCTCCCCCAGTTGGATGGCCGCCGTGACCACCCAGTAGAGGTCGATCTCCAGGTGGACCAGGTCGGGGTCGCACTCGGAGGTGAGCACGTCCCAGGGGGTGACGCCGCCACCGAGATCGGTGGTCCACTCGTGGGCGTGGTTGTGGTAGCCGTAGCGCAGGCCGGCGGCGCGGGCCGCCGCGGCCTCCCGGTTGATCTGCTCGGCCCACGCCTGCCACCGGGCACGGCTGGAGGAGGCGAGGTAGGGGACGACCAGGTGGGACCGGCCGAGCGTGACGGCGTCGGCGATCTTCGTCTCGAGGGCGGCGGGGTCGGTGCTCAGGCCGTCGTGGCCGGAGGTGGCGGCCAGGCCGATGTCGTCGAGAAGGGCGCGCACCTCGCCGGCGGTGCGTCCGGCCAGTCCGGCCAACTCGACGCGGCGGTAGCCGATGTCGGCGAGTTGACGCAGTCCGGGCTCGAAGTTCTCTCCTCCGAGCACGGAGCGCAGGGTGTAGAGCTGGATGCCGATCAGGCCGGGTGGTACCACCGGGCGGCCGGTGGGGCGACCGGCGGCGTGCGCGAGGGGGGCGCCGACGCCGGCGGCGAGGGCCCCGGCTCCGGCGAGGCCGGCCAGGGCCCCGCGCAGCAGGTTCCGGCGGGAGGTTCCGCGCTCGGCGAGGGAGCGTTCGAGGGCTTTCCGGCCGTCGAATCCGTAACACATGGCGACTCCTGGGGGGGGAGGGGGAGACGACTTCCCGGTGCGGTTCCGGGGTACGGGGGCGGTCCGCGCGACGCGGCATGGCGTGGTGGGGCGCGGTACCGGGGAGAGGGGTTGGGGCGCCGGGCCCCGGTACCGGCGGGACCACCGGGCCGAGCGGGGGCACGGAGGGCACGAAACGGTGCGGGGACCCGGGTGATCACGGAGGGGAACGGGAGGAGCGCGCGTCCCCTCCCCTGCCCGGGACGAGCGGGGGCGGGGACGCGCGGGGGCATTGGACCGGGGTCGCCGTGCCGGTGCCGCCGACGGGGGCGTGCGGCCGGGGCTTATCCGGGGGTGCTGAAGGCGGCGTCGAAGGAGGCCGTCGGGGGGTCGAAGAGCAGGTCCCGGACCAGGGTCAGCGCCTCGGGGGCGCCACGCAGACGGTCCATGCCGGCGTCCTCCCACTCGATGGAGATCGGGCCGTCGTAGCCGATGTGGTTGAGCACCCGGAAGCACTTCTCCCAGGGCACGTCGCCGCGCCCGGTGGAGACGAAGTCCCAGCCGCGCCGGGGGTCGCCCCAGGGGAGGTGCGAGCCGAGGCGGCCGTTGCGGCCGTCACCGGTGTTGCGTCGGGTGTCTTTGCAGTCCACGTGGTAGATCCGGTCCCGGAAGTCCATCAGGAAGCCGGCGGGGTCGATGTCCTGCCAGATCATGTGGCTGGGGTCCCAGTTGAGGCCGAACGCCTCGCGATGGCCGACGGCCTCCAGGGTTCGCACGGTGGACCAGTGGTCGTAGGCGATCTCGGAGGGGTGGACCTCCAGGGCGAAGCGCACCCCCTCCTCCTCGAAGACGTCCAGGATGGGGTTCCACCGGTCGGCGAAGTCCCGGTAGCCGGCGTCGATGACCTCCTGCGGCACCGGCGGGAACATCGCCAGGTACTTCCAGATCGACGATCCGGTGAAGCCGACGACGGTGTTCACGCCGAGTCGGGCCGCGACCCGGGCGGTGTGCTTCATCTCCTCGGCGGCCCGCCGTCGGACCCCCTCGGGGTCGCCGTCTCCCCAGACCCGGTCGGAGACGATGGCGCGGTGCCGGAAGTCGATGGGGTCGTCGCAGACGGCCTGTCCCTTGAGGTGGTTGGAGATCGCCCAGACACCGAGGCCGTACTCGGCCAGGATGTCGGTGCGCGACGTGAGGTACTCCTCGTCCTCCACGGCCCTCCAGACGTCCAGGTGGTCGCCCCAGCAGGCGATCTCCAGCCCGTCGTAGCCCCATTCGGCGGCCAGTCGGGCCACCTCGCGGAACGGCAGATCGGCCCATTGGCCGGTGAACAGGGTGATGGGTCGGCTCACGGGTTCGATTCCTCATTCCTCGGCAGGGGGTCCCCGGTGGGTCGGGCGGTCTCGACCGGGACCCAGGCGCTGCCCCGTTCGACGCTGTCCTGGACGGCGGCCAGGACGCGTTGGACACACAGGCCGTCCGCGAAGGAGGGCTCGGGATCGGTCCCGTCGGCGATGGCGGCGAGCAGGTCGGCGGCCTGGTGGGCGAAGGCGTGCTCGTATCCCAGGACGTGGCCCGGCGGCCACCAGGCGCCCGCGTAGGGGTGGTCGGGTTCGGTGACCAGGATCCGGGTGAAACCACGGGTGGTGGTGTCCCCGTCGGTGCCTCCCTCGTGGAGGTGCAGGACGTTCATGTCCTCGAAGTCGAAGGCCAGGCTGCCCCGGGAGCCGTTGAGCTCCAGCCGGATGGCGTTCTTGCGCCCGGTGGCGCAGCGGGTGGCCTCGAAGGTGGCGGGGGTGCCGTTCGCGAGTCGTCCCAGGAAGACCACCGCGTCGTCCACGGTGACCGGTGCGGTGCCCCCTCCCCCGGGCAGGGGGCGTTCGCGCACGAAGGTGTCGCCGAGTGCGGTGACGCCGACCAGGTGCTCGCCGGTGAGGTACCGGGTGAGGTCCACGATGTGGGCGCCGATGTCACCCAGCGCCCCCGAACCGGCCCGTTCCCTGCTCATCCGCCAACTCATGGGGACCGAGGGATCGGTGAGCCAGTCCTGGAGGTACTGGGCACGCACGTGGCGGAGTTCGCCCAGGCGGCCCTCCGCCACCAGACGGCGGGCCAGCGCCAGGGCCGGGACCCGGCGGTAGGTGAACCCGACCATGGAGCGCACTCCCCGGCCGGCGGCGGTCTCCGCCGCGGCGGACATCGCCTCGGCCTCGGCGACGGTGTTGGCCAGTGGTTTCTCGCACAGCACGTGCTTGCCCGCCTCCAGCGCGGCGACGGCGATCTCGGCGTGGGTGTCGCCGGGGGTGCAGATGTCGATCAGGTCGATGTCATCCCGCTCGATCAGCGCCCGCCAGTCGGTCTCCACCCCCTCCCAGCCGAAGCGGTCGGCCATGTCGGCGGCGGCCTCCCGGTCACGTCCGGCCAGGGCCGTCAGCCGGGGCCGGAGGGGCGGGGTGAAGAAACTGCGCGCGTTGCGCCACCCCTGGGAGTGGGCCGTGCCCATGAAGGCGTAGCCGACCATGCCGACGCGCAACTCCGGCGCGTCGGACGGGACCGTCCGACGCGGGGTGTCATCGGGTGTCGCGATCGAACTCATCGAATGTTTCCTCCCGGGCCCGAGCGGCCCCGTCGCTTCCGTCCGTCCCGCCGCCCGGCGCCCCCGTCGGGGGCGCCGGGCGGCACGGTGGCCCGCATCAGGACTCGAAGCCCAGCGGGAGGTACTGCTCGACGTTCTCGGCGGTCACCACGGGGGCGTCGAGAACGATGCGGCGGGGCACCTCGACCTGCACCAGGTCGGACATGCCCTTGCCCTGGGCGAGCAACCGGGCCAGGCGGATGCCGTCGGCGGCCTGGGTCGGCGGGTAGAGGACGGTG
Source organism: Streptomyces sp. ST2-7A (assembly GCF_021390475.1). Classification (GTDB taxonomy): domain Bacteria; phylum Actinomycetota; class Actinomycetes; order Streptomycetales; family Streptomycetaceae; genus Streptomyces. The sequence goes on along the minus strand of NZ_JAJUWS010000005.1, from coordinate 13,558 downwards.
GCCTCCATCTCCCCCTCCTGGATCCACCGCATGGCGTTGGCCGACCCGGCCCCGCCGATGAAGAGGAACTCGTCGCGGTCGGCGTTGTCGAAGGCCGCCTTGACGCCGACCCCCTGGTCGTCGTCGTGGTTCCAGATGATGTCGATCTCGGGGACGGCCTGCAGCAGGTTGGAGGCCGTCGCCTCGCCGGACTCGACGGTGAACTCCGCGGCGACCCGGTGGGCGACGTCCTGACCGCAGGCCTCCAGCGCGTCGGCGAAGCCCTGCGAGCGGTCCTGGGTCAACGGCAGGGAGTCCATGCCGGCGATCTCCGCGATCACCGCCTCGCCCATGTCGTTCTCCTCGACCAGGGAGCAGGCGTGGGTCCCGGCGGAGACCCCCATGCCGTAGTTGTCGCCGAGGATGGTGGTGCGGGCGGCGAACTCGCTGGAGAACTCCCGGTCGACGTTGACGACGGGGATGCCCGCCTCCATCGCCTCGGTGGCGATCCGGGTCAGCGCGGCGCCGTCGGTGGGGAGCAGGACGATGGCGTCCACGCCCTCGTTGATGAACGTCTCGATGTGGCTGATCTGCGCGGAGGGGTCGTTGGTGCCCTCGGCGACCCGGAGGTCGATGTCGGGGTACTCCTCGGCCTCCGCGAGGGCGGCGGAGTTGATGGCGGCGAGCCAGCCGTGGTCGGCCTGGGGGCCGGAGAAGCCGATGACGACGGTCTCGCCCTGTTCGTCGTTGGAGCCGGCGGCCCGCTCGGTGCTGTCACCGGCGGGCTCGCCGGTGTCGGCGGGGGCGTTGCTCGTGCAGGCGGCGGCCAGGCCGATCGCGATCGTCACGAGGCCGAGCCGGGTGAGAAGGCGGGGGACCGGTCTGGTGGAGGTGGTGCGCATGGGGTACTCCCGATGGATGGTCGCCGAAGTGGCGGGACGGGCGGGCGGGGAGGGTCGGGGCCGTGTGATGGAGGGCGGCGGGTGCGGCGCCATGGCCCCGACACGGGGAGGAAGGATGGCGGGGACGGCGGGGGGAGTCGCCGCCCCGGGTCGGTCGGCGGCTATCCGGTGCCGCCCCGGGCCGCGACGCGCTGCTGGAGCAGGACCGCGACGACGATGATCAACCCCTTGGCCACCGCCTGGGTGGAGGTGTCCAGGTTGTTGAGGGTGAACACGTTGGTGAGAGTGGTGAAGATCAGCACCCCGAAGACGGTCCCGACGATGGTGCCGCGCCCACCACTGAGGAGGGTCCCGCCGATCACCACGGCGGCGATCGCGTCGAGTTCGTAGAGCATCCCGTGGGTGGAGGTGCCTGCGGTGGTGCGGGCCATGAGCATCACGGCGGCGATGCCGCAGGCCGTACCGAGCAGCACGTAGAGCAGCGCGGTGTGGCGGCGGACGTTGATGCCGGCCAGTCGGGCGGCCTCGGGGTTGCCACCCACCGCCAGGGTGCGGCGGCCGAAGGTGGTGCGGTTGAGCAGGACCCACCCGACGGCGGCCACCAGCGCGAAGACGATGACGAGAACGGGGATGCCCAGCACCCGACCGCCGAAGAAGTCCACCAGGCCGCGAACCGTGACGACCTGGGTCCGCTTCTCGGAGATCATCTCGGCCAGTCCCCTGGCGCCGGCGAGCATGGCCAGGGTCGCGATGAAGGGCGCCATGCGTCCGTAGGCGACCAGCAGTCCGTTGATCAACCCGCAACCGGCGCCCACCGCCAGTGCGGTGGTGACCATGATCATCCAGTGCAGGTCGGCGGCCATGGTCTGGGTGGAGAGGGTGGTGGCCCAGACCGTCGCCAGGGCGACGATGGCACCCACCGAGAGGTCGATGCCGCCGCCGGTGATCACGAAGGTCATGCCGACGGCCACGACACCGATCACGGAGGCCAGCCGCAGGATCGTCATGACGTTGTCGAGGTTGGCGAAGCGGTCCCCGGCGGTGAGGAAGCCGATGGCGCACAGCGCCAGGAGGGCGATCACCAAGCCGGCGTTGCGTCCCACCGATCCGGCGAACAGCTCGGTGATCCGGTCGCGGGGGGTTCGTCTCCCCCCTTCCCCGGCAGGGGTCTTCTCCGAGGAGGTGGCCCCGGGCGGATGGGATCCGGCGGGGGTGCCGGCGCCGGGCTCCCCGTCGCGAGCCGGGGTCGTGGTCTCGGCGCTCACGCCACATCACCTTCCATCACCATGTCGAGCACGTCGTGCTCGTCGATCTCGTCCGCGGGCCCCTCGAAGACGAGTTCGCCGTCGGACACCACCAGCACGCGGTCGGAGAGTCCGATGACCTCCTCGATCTCGCTGGAGACCACGACGACCGCGATGCCGCGGGCCGCGAGGTCGCGGATCAGCGCGTAGATCTCCGCCCGGGCGCCCACGTCCACGCCCCGGGTGGGTTCGTCCAACAACAGGACCCGGCAGCCGCGCGACAGCCAGCGGGCGAGCACCACCTTCTGCTGGTTGCCGCCGGAGAGGGTCCGTACGGGACGGTCCACGCCGGGGGGACGCAGGTCCAGCCCGGCGGCCTGTTCCTCGGCCGCGCGCCGCTCGGCGGTCCGGTCGGGAAAACCCCAGCGGCTGAACCGGCGCAGGTCGGCCAGGGTGATGTTGCGATGGACCGCGTCGTCGAGCACCAGTGCCTGGCTCTTGCGCTCCTCGGGGCAGAAGCCGATTCCGGCCGCCATGGCGGCCCCCACCCGGCCGGGGCGGATCGGCCGACCGGCGACCCGGACGGTGCCGGTGGTGGGGCGTCGGGCGCCGTAGACCGTTTCGAGGATCTCCGAACGACCGGAGCCCACCAGCCCGGCCAGCCCCACGATCTCCCCCGCCCGGACGGTGAAACCGATGTCATGGAACTCACCGCGCCGCCCGAGGGATTCCACTTCCAGGATCGGTTCGGCGTCCTCGGGTACCGGTGTGCGGGCCGGGAAGACGTAGTCGATGGAGCGTCCGGTCATCAGGCGGATGATCTCGGGGGTGGGGGTGTCGGCGCCCAGTCCGGAGGCGACGGTGCGGCCGTCCTTGAGGACCGTGACGCGGTCCCCGATGCGGCGGATCTCCTCCAGTCGGTGGGAGATGTAGACGATGGCGATGCCCCGGTCCGCGAGATGGCGCACCACTTCGAAGAGACGCTCCACCTCGCCGCGGTCCAGGACCGCGGAGGGTTCGTCCATCACGATGAGCCGGGCGTCCCGGGACAGGGCCCGGGCCATGGAGACGAGTTGCTTGCCGGCGGCGGAGAGCCGTCCCACCTCGGTGGTCGGTGACATCTCGGGGTGACCGAGGCGGCGCAGCAGGCGGGTCGCGGCGGTGTTGGCCTCCGAACGGGCGGTCAACCCCCAGCGGGTGGTCTCGTGACCCAGCCGGATGTTCTCCGCGACCGTCAGGCCGTCCACCAGATCGAGTTCCTGGTGGATGGTGGCGATGCCCAGGCGCAGGGAGGCCCCCGGGTCGGGGAGTCGGACCTCCTCGCCCTGCCACAGGATGCGGCCGGCGTCGGGTTGGTGGGCGCCGGCCAGAACCTTGATGAGGGTGGATTTGCCGGCGCCGTTCTGGCCCAGCAGGCAGTGGACCTCGCCGGCCGACACGTCCAGGTCGATGCCGTCGAGGGCACGGACACCGGGGAAGCCCTTGACGATGCCCCGCATCGCCAGGAGCGGCTCCCCACGGGGCGTCCGGGATGACCCGGGGCTCTTCGTTGCGCCTGTCATGGCGGACAACGTAGGAGTACTTTTGCCGGTGGTCAATAAAAAGTTCCAAAGCTTATGCCCGAAGATCGGGAATGATCATTCAAAAGTGGGGGGCGTTGTACCGTTGAGCCATCACCACACATGTGACCGGGAAGGGAAGAGGATGAGGGAGACCGGCCCGTTGCCCTCCGGACCACCGGCCGGCACGGCCCTCCTGCTGCGTCTCGTGCGGGACGGACGACCGCGCACCCGGGCGGAGTTGGCCGCCGAGTCGGGCCTGGCCCGCTCGACCGTGGCCGAGCGGCTGGACACCCTGCTGGACTCCGGTCTGCTGTGTCACACCGACAAGGGACCCTCCACCGGCGGACGACCCCCCTCGCTGTACGCCTTCAACCCCGGGGCGCGAGTGGTCCTGGCCGCCGACACCGGTGCCACCCACCTCACCGCCGCCCTGACCGACCTCTCGGGTGAGGTACTGGCCGAGGAGAACGTCCCCCTCGACGTGGCGGCGGGCCCGGAGGCCGTGCTCGGGGAGTTGTGCCGACTGGGTCGCGTGCTGCTCGACCGTGTCGACCGCACCGGGAGGGACCTGCTGGGGATCGGCATCGGCCTGCCCGGCCCGGTGGAACACCTCTCCGGACGCCCCACCAACCCGCCGATCATGCCCGGTTGGGACGGCTTCGACGTTCCCGGCTTCGTCGGGGAGCGGCTGGGCGCGATGACCCTGGTCGACAACGACGTGAACATCATGGCGCTCGGCGAGCACCGCGCCCACTGGGCGGAGGCCGAGCACATGATCTATGTGAAGGTCGCCACCGGCATCGGAAGCGGCCTGATCGCGGGCGGCCGGCTGCACCGCGGGTCCCAGGGCGTGGCGGGTGACATGGGACACGTCCGACTGCCGCACGGCGCGGAACCGCCCTGCCGCTGCGGGAACGTGGGCTGCCTGGAGGCGGTGGCCGGCGGTTCGGCGCTGGCCCGCCGGCTGACCGGAATGGGGTCCCCCGTCCGAAACAGCGCCGAGGTGGCCGCCCTGGCGCGCGGCGGGTCGGTGGACGCGCTGACGCTGGTACGGCAGGCCGGCCGGGACATCGGGGAGGTGCTGGCCACCGCCGTCAGTTTCTTCAACCCCTCGGTCATCGTCATCGGTGGCGCGCTCTCGCTCGCCGGGGAGCACCTGATCGCCGGGGTGCGGGAGGTCGTCTATCAGCGTTCCCTCCCGCTGGCCACCAGGGATCTGCGCATCGTGCAGTCCCGGGCCGGCGAGCGGGCCGGTATCCACGGCGCGGCCCTGATGGTGGTGGAACACGTGCTGGGGCCCGTCCGTCCGGAGTTCCCGTCGGAGGGCGCCCCATCGGTGGGCGCCCCGTCCGAGACCGCGTTGTCGGCGGGCGGGTGGCCGACCCCGGTGCGGTAACCGGGGTCGGCCCGGGGGGGGCGGGCCGGTCAGTGGGACCGATCGGCCGGTCGGTCCCCGGGGCGGGTCCCGCGGTCCCCGTCCCGGGCACCGTCACGCTCCCCGAGCCATCCGCGCGGATCGGTGCCGCCGGGCACCGGGGCGGCGGGGTCGTAGGGGACGCGGGTGAAGACGAAGGTGCCGATGTCCAGGTGATCGGGACCCCGCGAGCCGGGGACGGTCCCGTCCACCTCGGCACCGATCCGCAGGGTCTCCCCCGCGAAGTAGCCCTCCAGCCCGGTCCAGGTACCGTCCGCCGAGGGACGGAAACGGGAGCCGCGCCCGGCGCCTTCCGCGGGTGCCAGTTCCAGTTCACGGCCGGCCCGTACCCGCAGGAGGTGCGGTGCGGCGCCCCAGTACCAGACGCCCGCCGCCGCCACGAGCGCCGGATCGGCCTCCGGCATCGGTCGCCAGGGTTCGGGGAGGACCGGCTCGTGCTCGGCGAACAGCGTGATCAGGTCCGCCGCCAGGGTGGGCGCGGACAGCCCGGAGCCGGCATTGGTCAGCGCGACGGCCGCGAGGCGTTCGGACGGCGAGGCCCACAGGCCCGCGACGAAGCCCGGCATGGAGCCGGAGTGGCCGGTGAGGGTGCGGCCCCGGTGGTGGAGGACCTGCAGACCCCACCCGTAACCGGTGTCCCGGTCGCGCGCCTCGGCCGGAACGGCCGGTCGGCGCATCTCCTCCAGGTCCGCCGCACCGAGCACCCGGTCGTCCCCCGCGACGAGGAAGGCGGCGAAGCGGCAGAGGTCGGCGGCGGTGGACCAGAGTTGGCCGGCGGGCGCCATCCGTCCGGTGTCCACGGCGGGCTCGGGCTGCACGACATCGGCGTGGGGGTGGACCGCCCAGCCCTCGGCGTGCGGGGCACGCGGCAGGAGGGTGGTGTCGGACATCCCCAGAGGGTGGAGCACCTCCGCGCGCAGGGCCTCGTACCAGGAGCGCCCCCGCAGACGCTCCACCAACGCGCCGAGCAGGGCGTAGCCGGTGTTGGAGTAGTGATGGCGGCGTCCCGGTGAGTGGCGCATCGGCCGTTCACCGAAGAGGTCGGGGAGTTCCGGACGCAGGCTCCCCTCGGTCCGTTCCCACCACGGACCACGCGGCTCGGCGGCCAACCCCCCGGCATGGCAGAGCAGTTCGGCGATGCGGGCCTGCCCACCGGCGGGCACCTCGAGGTACCGGTCGAGGCGGTCGTCGAAAGAGATCAACCCTTCGGCCCGCAACCGCATGACCAGGATCGCCACGAAGGTCTTGGTGATCGAGCCGATGCGGTATTGCGTCCCGGGGCCCGGTGGCTCCCCGGCGACCTCCCCCCGGCCCGCGCACCACACCGGGACGCCGTCCCGGACGACGGCGGCGATCACGGAGGGGGCACGCCCCTCGGCCTGGGCCACCGCCAAGCGGTGGTACAGCGCGCGTTCGGTTGTGGGCAGCGGCGGGGAGGAATCGGCGGCGCCGGGGACCCGGGGCGCGGCGGGTCCGGTGGCGGACCGGGGAAAGGATGGTTCCGTCATGGGCCCACTACTACCGTCGATGCCCCGGCGTCGCCGGCGGTTTCCGGGGCACGGCGCGGCGGCCGGGCTGCGGGGGCACCGGGGCACCGGGAAAGTCGAGGGATCAAGCCAACCCCCTTTCCGGAAAGGGCGATTCACTCTTCCGCCGGGATGTCCGCTGGTAACATCCCGGGCCTGGATGATCTTGTGTGCGTTCCCCGTGACGGCCCCGGGGAGCGGGCCGGCCCCTCCCGGTGGGTGGTTCGGTGACGGAGCGGCGCGGGGAAGAGCGGACTTCACGGTGACGGTGGAAGGTACCCCCGCCGGGTGGCGCGTCGGAGCGGCCCTTCGGGCCCGCCGGGTGACGGAATCCCGAACGTTCTCGGCGGTGGTCTGCGCACTCATCCTCCTCAACGCGGTGCTGTTGGGGGCCGAGACCTACATCTCCCCCGGTGCCGTCACGGGTCCGTTCCCCCGGGTGGAGGCATTTCTGCTGACCGCCTTCACGACCGAGATCACGCTGCGGGCGGTGGCATGCGTCGATCGCCCCCGGGAGTTCTTCCGCGATCCGTGGAACGTCTTCGACCTGACCGTGGTGGTCCTCACCCACCTGCCGCTGACGCAGGGCAACGCGACCATCCTGCGCGTCCTCCGGTTGCTGCGGGTGGCCCGGGTGGCCCGCATGATGCCGCAGATCCGGGTCATCGTGACCGCCGTGGGCAAGAGCCTGCCCGGCATGCTGGGGTTCCTCGCCCTCGGTGTGCTGATCCTGTACGTGTACGGGATGGTCGGGTGGCAGATCTTCGCCGTTCACGATCCCGAACGGTTCGGCACCCTGGACCGGGCCGTGATCACCCTCTTCCTGCTGGCGACCTTCGACGGGATCGGCGCGGCGGTGCGCGACGGTCTGGAGGTCTCCCCGTGGACGCTGCTCTACTACGGCTCGTACGTGCTCTTCGCCGGCCTGATGCTCATCAATCTGCTCATCGGCGTTGTGGTGGGCTCGATGGACGAGGCGCGGGAGGCCGAGCGCCGTCGACTCCGCGAGGGGGACGGACCCGACCGGGAGAGGGACGCCGGGACGGAGCCGCCGGGAGGCGGGGATCCCGATCGTTTCCTGCGGGAGCGCGTGGAGGTGCTGCGGCGTGTCCTGGAGGAGATGGAGAGCCGATTGGCCGAACGGTCCGACGGACCCGGCGAGGAGGTCGACCGCCCCGGTGCGGGTGGGATGGGACCGCCGGGTGCGGCCGGGACGTTCGGAACCCCGGCCACGGAAGCCCTCCCGCCACCGGCGGGGGTCGGGAGCCCGACCGTCGGGGTGGAGCGGCGGGTTCTCGCCCCCGGGGTTTCCGCCCGGCGGTGAGCCCCGGGCGGAGATCCCGGGGAGACCCGACGTTCCGGGTTCCCCGGCCGGACGACTTCCGGTCGGACACCCTCCGTTCACCTCCCCGGCACCGCCCCTCAACCCGCCTCCCCCTCGGGCCCGGCAGCGTGCGGCCACCCCTTTCCTCCTCCGGAGCCCAACCCCCGGGGGGCGAAAGGGGATATCGCCCGCCCCTTCCCCGGGAACCCTCCCCCGCCATCACCATCCGCCTCCGAAGACCCGCCCGCCCCGTCCCCGGGGACCACACCGTCGGTTCCGCCGGGCGGCGGGACCCCGGGGGGACAACGCGCGGTTCGTCTCCGCCACCCTGATCGTGGTCCTGCACACGGTGGGCGGCGTCATGGCCCGCCACGAGACGCCGCGCGCCCTGCACGTCGCCACCCGGGCGCTGCGCGGGTGCCGGCTTTCGTGATCCTGGCCGGGGTCTTCGGTTCCGCTGTTCCCGGGGACGGTCGTCGGGCCCGGGTCCTGATCGGCTCCGTCCTGGTCCCGGCGGCGATCTTCAGCCCTCTGTTCTCCCTGGAGGTTCGATTGTCGGGCGGGGAGTTCACCCTCCACGTCACCCAACTCCCCCGGACCCTGTGGTTCCTGATGTCCCTGTTCTTCCGGAGGTTGCCGCTGCCGCTGGTGGCGCAACCGCGTTATCCACTGACGGTCACCACGGTGATGACGTTGTCCGCCGGGTACGTGGGGGAACCGGGCCTGGCCTACTCGGTGAGCCGCACGATCGTCCATCTGCCGCTCTTCTGGATCGGTTGGCGGATCGGGCAGGGGGCGCTGCGCGGATGGTTCACCAACCCGCGAACGCCGTGGCCCGCCATCGGCGGCCTGTCGGCGTCGGTCGCGGTGGGGGTGTGGTGGCATCGCGAGATCCCCGGAACCCGGCTCTCCATACGGCACGCGTACACGGCCGGGCCACTGGGCCTCGAATGGGCTTGGGCGGTTCGGCTGCTGGTCCTGGCCTTCGCGGTGGGAGTCGTGCTCTGCCTGCTGCGGCTGGTTCCGCGCCGCCCGGCTCCGCACCCCTCCCCACCACGGGAGCGGCCGGCTTCACCGTTTGCCTGCCGCACCCCCTGGTGATCCTTCCCTTCCGGGAGACCGGGTGGATCACCCGGGTGAACACCCCGGTGGAGCAGATCGGGCTGGCGCTCCGCGGGGTGGCGCTGACGCCGGTCCCGGGCTCCCCTCCGGTGCGCCGGCTCACCCGTCCGCCGGTCCGGCCGCCGATCGATCGCCTCCTCGTCCCCGCGGCGCCCCGGAAGCCGGATGCCCCGCAGGCCGGCCGGGGGGCGGGGACCACGGGAGCACGATCACGGTCGTCGTGCCGGACACCCCCGCCGGTGACCCCGGCCGGCAGCGGCACCCCCTGATCCGAGATCCCTCCCGGCCGTCGGAGGGCGGGAACGGCCTCGAGCCCACGCCCGGCCCCACCGTCCGCGAACACCCGGGACGGTGGGCGGCACCATCGTGGAGTGACGACCGCCCCGCCCCGGCCGTCCCCGGCGCGGGGCGGTCGGCCGCGGGATGGGCGGCGACCGGATCAGCCGGCGCTCTCCCGACGTCCCCTGCGCACACCGAACTCGTGCGCGGTGACCGCGACCAACGTCACCGCCACCAGCGGCAGTACGAACCATCCCATGACGGCGGTGAAGCCCTCCAGCGCGTCGTGTTGCGTGGCCGCCAGGACCACGAACGCGGTGTAGGCGGCGTAGAGGGCCAGGAACAGCCCGCCCTCCCACCTCGCGATGATGAAACCGGTGAAGGCGATCGGCAGCAGGGCCACGGCGGCGGCGAGCATCAGCGGGATGTCCAGGGCGATCGCCGCGTCCGGGACCGGCAGGCCGCCGGAGGAGAGGATCGCGGGCAGCCCCAGCACCAGACCGATGTTGGCGATGTTGCTGCCGACCACGTTGCCCACCGCCAGGTCCCGCTCACCGCGTCGCACCGCGATGACGGAGACGGCCAGTTCGGGCAGCGAGGTGCCGACGGCCACCACGGTCAGACCCACCACCAGGCTGCTGACCCCGAAGGCGGTTGCGGTGTTCACCGCGCCCTCGACCAGGACGGTGGCCCCGGCCACCAGCAGTGCCACGCCCACCAGCACCAACAGCAGCGACTTGGGTACGGAGGTCCGCGGAGCCTCGTCGGACCCCGGCGCGGACACCGTGGCCGTTCCCACGGCATCCGCCGCGCCGGCCCCGCCGCCGGCCCCGCCCGGCCGCTCGGCGGCGACGCGTTCCGCGCGGTCCTCCCGTCGACTGACCAGAATCGTCATGACCGTGTAGCCGATCAGGACGGCGAGCAGGATGACCCCGTCCACGAGGCCGATGCCACCGTCCAGGGACATCACCAGCAGCATGACCGACAGCAACACCATGATCGGCAGGTCGAGCCGCACCAGCCGCTGTTTGACCAACAGCGGCAGTACCAGGGCCGAGATTCCGAGGATGAGCAGCACGTTGGCGATGTTGCTGCCGATCACGTTGCCCACCGCCAGGCCGGGTTCGTCCCGCATGACGGCGCCGACGGTGACCGCGAGTTCGGGGGTCGAGGTGGCGGTGGAGACCACCGTGAGGCCGACGACGAGCGAGGAGATTCCGACCCGGGTGGCGAGGCTCGACGCCCCCCGGACCAGCACCTCACCGCCCACGGTGAGCAGAACGAGCCCGGCGATGATGCGCCCCACATCGAGAAGATCCATTGCCGCAGTCTATGGATCGCCGGGGTCCGCTCGTGGGCGGTTCACCGACCCGGTCGGTACCGTGGCGTCCGCTCCGATTCCGGCGGGGCGGGGAACGTCCCCGGCACCGGCTCGACCCGGGCTCCCGGCCCGGCGTGGATCATGCCGCCCCTCGGACAGTGGACGACGCGGGAGGCGAAACCCCGCCGCCCGGCCTCGGCGAGGAAGTCCGAGAGCGGGGATTTCATGACGGTGTACTCCTCGTAGTGGATCGGTAGGACCAGCGGCGGATCGAGGAGTTCGATCAGGTCGTTTCCCAGTCGGTCGTCCATGGTGACCAGGAAACCTCCCGGGAGCCGGGTGCCGCCCGGGTGGAGAACGGCCAGGTGGATGTCCGGGTGTCGATCGGTGATCTCCCCGAGGCTCTCGATGGGGAGGGTGTCCCCGGAGATGTACATCCGCAGGTCGACCCCGCCCCCGGCGGGTCCGAACTCCACCACGCTCCCCATCACCGGTGGCAGGAGGAGACGAAGGGGCCCCCGGGCGTGGCTGCCGGGCACCGCGGTCACCCGTACCCGCGCCCCCTCGGTGACCAGTTCGCGTCCGTGCCACGCGGACAGTCCGACGGCTCGCGGGAAGCGGTGCGCGTGGCGCAGCCAACGGGCGGCGTGCGGGGTGGTGAGCACCGGTACCCGATGATCCAGGTGGTGCCGGGCCACCCGGTCCCAGTGGTCGCCGTGCAGGTGGGAGAGGATGACGGCGTCGGGGCGGCGCGGGATCTCCGACAGCGGGAGGGCTGGGTCCGCGAGCCGCCGCGACACCAGTCCGTAGCCCAGGTGGGCGAAGTGGCCCCCGTGCAGGAAGTTCGGATCGGTCAGCAGGGTGAGGGGTCCGTACCGCAACAACAGCGTGGCGTTGCCTGGGAACCGGATCGCCACCATGCCCTTCGGCGGTTCGTCGGTCGTCATCCGCGCCTCCGGGACGTCGGGGATCGGTCGGCGGTTCCCGGGTGCCCCGTTTCCGACCCGCGAACCCGGGGCCGGCCGGGGAAAGCCCGGGGCGGTCTCCCCGGCCGGGACCCGGGGGCGGCCCCCGTCAGGGACGGTGCCGGTCCGCGCCGGAACCGTCCCCCCGACCGGGATCGGTGGGACCCGGGGCGGGGAGCCCGGCGGGGGCCTCGTCGACGACCAGTCCGTGGCCCGCGCGGGAGGCGGTGTAGGCGGCGTCCCGGAACCGCAGGAAGCGTTCCGGCGGACCCAGTCCCGGCAGGCTGTTGCCGCGCAGGTCGAAGCCGGGCGTGGCCCCGGTCGGTCCACCGCGCGGCGGACCGATGGTCAGCCATCCGAAGCCGCGCCAGGGCTCGTCGGCGGCCGCCGCGCACAGCAGCATCCGGACCGGTGCCTCGCACAGGGCGGCGCGCAGCGCGGCGGGATCGCCCGGGACCCGACGGCGCTCCCCCTCCCGGGGGATGGCGGCCAGCACCCGGTCCCGGCCGCCGACCCGGTGGGCGAGGAGACTGGTGTACGGGCCCGCGAGGGCGTCACGGCGCATCACCGGCACGTGACGCGGCAACCGGCCGGGACGACTGGTGGTCAGCAGGAGATCCAGGTGACGGCCGGGCCCGCCGGCGTCGATCACCCGCAGGCCCAGACCGATGGCGTCCGGAAGCCCCGGCGACAACCCCAGCGATCGTGACCAGCGCACGGTCACCGCGCACCGTCCCGGTTCGTCGAGCCGGGGCACGTCCCAACGGTGTTCGCTCCCGGTGGTGCCGGGGAACTCCAGCACCCCCGGACACAGCAACCCCCGGGGGTGCAGGGCGGGGGCGCGACGGCGACGGGCCACTCCCCCGGCCAGTGCCCGCAGCCACGCGGGACCGGCCGTGGTGTCGCCGTCGCCGTTCACCGGTCACCCCCGGTTCGCCGGGGCGACCGCGCGCCCGGTCCCCGCACCGGCGGGGAGCCGCCGATGTCACCGCTCCGCCACGTGCCCATGCTCCGCTCCCTCCGTCGGGCGCCGGACGCGCCGCCGATCGTGCCGCACGGGTACCCCGGGGAGCGACGGTGATGCCGGTCGGAGGGAGCGTTCCGGGGTGCGGGAGGGAGCGGATGGCCGCAGCATGGCCGGTGGAAGCGCAGCCGAACGCCGGCGGAGACCGGTGACGAGGAGGTGGGCGGTATGAGCGGGCGTCGCAAGCCGAGCAAGGGCGACCGGGTCGCCTGGAGCAGTCACGGCGGCGAGGCCGTCGGACGTGTGGAGGAGGAGATCACCGAGCGCACGGAGGCGGGGGGCCGCACCGTGGACGCCTCCCCCGACGACCCGCAGTACAAGGTGCGCAGCGAGAAGTCGGGGGGTTCGGCCGTGCACCGGCCCGACGCGCTGCGCCCGAAACCGGAACGGGACCGGGAGAAGGACGGGGACGGCGGGAAGAAGGACGACTGACGATGGCCGCCGACCGAGGAAGCGACAAGGACAGCGGGAACACCCGGGACTCCGAGGACGCCGAGAAGTTCGACGACCTGGTGAACATGACCGCCGGGGAGTTGGAGAAGTGGCTGGGAACCGAGGAGTCGCGATCCGTCGGGCAGAGCGACGGCGGGGAGTCCACCGGGCACGCCTCGGGACGGCGGATCGTGGAGATCCTGCGCACCCGGCGCGGCGACCGGGGCGAGGAGGACCTGGCCCACATGCGGAAGGTGAACGGGTACATCCGGCGTCATCTGGCCCAGCGCCCCTCCGGGGACGTCGAGGACAGTCGTTGGCGGCACTCCCTGATGAACTGGGGACACGACCCGCTCAAGGAGTGAGCCGCGGGGGCGGGGGGGGGGCCGGCCCCCCCCCCCCCCCCCCCCCCCCCCCGCCCGGCCCGGGGGCCCCACCCGAAA
>NZ_JAJUWS010000004.1 GCF_021390475.1 Streptomyces sp. ST2-7A | reverse complement strand
GTCTCCGACGAACACCCCCGGGCCCGGTGACACCACCCCCCGGGTCATGCCTTCGACAGGGGGACACAGTCATGCCGGGCCCGGAGGCCAGCGGTCCCGTTGCAGGACCGCGAAAAACATAACGGGGACCGTCAACGACAAGTCGACCACCCTTTCCGTCCACGAGCCCCAAATCCGCCGGCACCCGGTCATACCGGCTCGGCTCCAACCCAGCCCGGCCCCTGCCGGGCGCGCCACTTCAAGCACTCGGCCCGCCCTCGGATCCCGCTTGATCACCCGGCGCAACGTCGGCAGCGAGGGCACACGATCCGCACATGCAACCGCGACAGCGTCACCTCCCCATCCACGGCGAGAAGCCGCCGCACCGATCAAGGAACGCCAAGCACGTCCACGTCAGACGTCAAGCTCAGGTGCCGACGTGATGCGGGCCCTCGCCGACAGGACGGTGGAACATCACCCGAAAGAGGGGCGTCGACAGGCGGGGTACCGGCCCGCGGCCACGCGACCGACCCACACGGTCGCCGAACAACCGGCAGGACGAACTCACAAGACCCGGAGCGGAACATCCGCCGGCGTTCCCACAATCGGCACCCGCCGACCCCCTCTGCGGAAAACCCATCGGAATCCCGCGATCACGATCCGATTGGCATGATGCGGCACCAGGCCCCGGGCGGTGGTCACCACCCCGAGACCGTGCCCGTTTCCATTCCCGACGACAACGGCGCCAAACGGCAAGTCGGTGGCGGTCGGCAGCCGTTCGCTCACCGGGGCCCGGGAGTCCGTGGGCAACGGCGGAGGGCCGGTGTCGGCCGAACCGGCCGACACACGGAGCGCGGTTCCGAACCGCACCGCGGTGGACCGGGCGATCGGGGCGGGACGGGGCTCCGGCCCCATCCGCGGCTCCCGGCCGCCGCGCCCCGGACGGACCCCGGGGTGCGGACCCGGCAGGCGGTCGTCCTCGCCGGAACCGACCGTGTCGATCCGCCACCCGGCGGCCGCGACCCGGCCGCACACCGGGGACAACGTCCGCCGAGAACGCACATGAATCGCGGCCGTGTCGTCCGCGAGCAACACCATGCCGTGCACACCGGGCAACGGATAACCGGCGCGGGCGGGAACCACAGCCGCAACCACACCGCCGACGACAGCGGACATCGGCCGTCTCCCACAAGCGGGGCGGGACCGACGGGACCACCCGGCCGGAGTGGGTCGGCGCGGACGACCCCCCTCGTGATCATGATCGACTCAGACACCGGGCAACCCCGGAAACCGGCCTCGAACGACATCGGGGACGCCGATGGAGCCGGTACCGGAGAGCCGACCTCTTTCGGCGACACGTCACGCCCCATCCCGGCCGCCGGCGCGTCATCCGGTCCGACCACCGGATGCATGACTCCCGGAACGACACCGGGGTCACAGGGGTCACAGGGGTCCCCAACCGGAAGCACGTCCTGCCCCACCCAGACCAACACCGGCAGGATGATCAAGGCCAGAACCCCACTACTTCCCGTCCACCCGATCATCGAACCTCCCGACTCACACCCCCGACCACGACAAACACGCGGAGCGCACAGAAGATAACCGAAAGTTGCCATGGGTGCTGGTCCGGCGCGGGGTTCCCACCGACCGCGGAAGGGCGAATCACCGCCCCCGGCGGTCGACTGCGTTGTCTTCCCGCCACTCACCCGGGGCATCCGACAGGCCGCGGGGTGCCCCTCGGCGCAGAACGTCGGACCACGCGACGGAAAGCCCTCGGCGTCCCCGCCCCGGGGCCCCGGTACGGGTCAACGGGAATCGCAAAACGCTCATATCACCCCAGATGCGGCACCAGTCGCTTGGCTCCGACCGCCGTCCCCACGTTCTCCACCGATGGCCGACCCCAGCTCCTCCGCGGAATCGCCGACCTCGGCCGGGTACACGATGGGCATCGGATCCTCTGGGGGATCAAACCCGCGTCATGGGCCGTGAGCCGGCCACCGGTCCGGGAGGCCCGCCGCCTCCACAACCCACTCGTAATCAAGGGCGTATTGATGGTGACCGGGGCGCGATCTCCGGCGTGGCTCCGAGGGGCCGCGGCGATGGAGTCTCCGGATGGGTGTCCGACCGACCCCCGGTCATCCGCCCGTGATCCCACCACATACCGACGGTGGTCGAAACACACCGCGGGCATCGGGTTCCGGACACCGTGTCCGCCCCTCGGTCCACGACGACGGCCGGCGTCGGAGGGCGGTGAGGAGTCCGAATCAAGGCGAAGAATCCTCCCTGACGGGCGAATGGGGCGTGCGGTGAGGTGATGCGCTCGACGGGGTCGGCCTCCTGCCGTGAAAGGATGTGTTCGACTCCAGCGGTGTTCGCGCCGGAGCGCACCCCGGGTCGCGACGAGGACGGAACGAGAAGCATGGTCGGTGATGACGGCATCCGGATGGCGATCGAGCACCGGGAGGCGGGGGTCGCGGTGGTCGCCCTCGCCGGGGAGATCGACACCTGGAATCTCCCGACCCTGCGCGAGAGCCTGAACGCTCTTCCCGACGACGGCGTACGCCATCTGGTGCTGGACCTGTCCGGGGTGGAGTTCCTGGAATCCGGTGGCCTGAGTGTGATGATCGAGTTGTACAAGCGTCTACAAAGGGATGGTGGGTCGCTGACCCTCGCGGCAGTTCCGGGGTGGTTGCGGCAGGTTCTGGCCACCACCGGTCTGGAGCACATCCTTCCCGCTCATCTCGATGTCCCCACCGCTCTGGCGAAGGTGCTCCCGGGTCCGTCGTCCGACTGAGCCCCGAAGGTCCCGCCTTCCCGACGGATTCCGGGGCCACCGCGGTGGTGTTGCTTTCGATATGCCGGTCGCATCGCTTCGGGTGCGGGCCGTTCCGGTTGGCGCGGTGGCTTCCCCCGTCCCTCGGCTCCGGTGATCTTCTTCGACACCCCTCGGCGGAGGGGCGCCGGAGGACAGGGGCTCGCGACTCCCCGACCCTCTGGCGAAGCCGTCCTGTGTCGACCTCTCCGGTGCGCCGTCCGCCGCGATGGACGCCTCCTCGAGAGTGGGGACGAGAGGTTCATCTTCACCAAAGGGAGAGCTGCGGCTTCGCCGTCGTTCCCGAGCCCACCGATGAATCCCGATTGGTGCGGCCGGCCACCGGTCCCGGGGACCCGGGCTCCGCCCACGACACCGGATATCCGGGTGCCCCACCACCCGGCGGGCGCGGTCGGCGGGGAGGGGCGGTGGTCCACCGTCCGGTGCGGGGCCCTCGGGGCCCTCGGGGCACCGGGGCGAGGGTCTCACGGATGAGGTGGATCTCGTCACCGGTCTCCCCCTCTCCGACCACGCCTCGGCCGGAAGACGTGCTCCGGTACCCGTCGCCCACCGAAGTCGACGGGTACCGGGGAGCGACAGGTGTCCGGGGGATCAGGAGTGGGTGTCGGCGCACTCCGGATGACCCCAGGTTTTCCCGACCCGGGTGATGGTGTCCCCCTTGGCGTAGGGGCGGGAGCAGGGGCAGGTTCCGGGGAACCTGGCGGCCAGAGTGCGCGCGCCTCCCGGGGAGCTTCGGGTGGTGGAATCCGGGGTGCGGGTCCGGGGCGCCGCTGCGGTGGTGGGCACGGGGTCGGGCACGGGGAGGTCGGCCGCCGTTCCCCCGCCGGCCCGCTGGGTGCGGGCCGCGTCGCTCGCGGCTTTGTCCGCGATGGCGTTCAGCGGATCACCGTCCACTCGGTGCGCGGGGACGTGGACGAAGGTGATGTCACGTCCGTCGAGGAGTTCGTCGATGCGCTCGATGAGTTCCCGGTTCGCCACCGGTTTACCGGCCGCGGTCTTCCAGCCCCTGCGCTTCCACCCCGGCAGCCACTTCGTCACCGCGTCCCGGGTGTAGGTGCTGTCGAGACGGACCTCCAGGGGCGTTCCGGGGTCCGTGGCGGCCAGCAGTCGTTCCAGGGCGGTGAGTTCGCCGATGTTGTTGGTGCTGTGCCCGAGCGGGCCGGCCTGCCAGCGCCGCGGGGTACCGGAGGGGTCCGCGAGGACGAAGGCCCACCCCGCGGGCCCGGGGTTGCCCTTGGCCGCTCCGTCGCAGGCCCCGATGACTCGTTCAACCATGCCTTGATGATGTCAGGTCGAGGGGACGGTCCCCGCCGTGCCGGGGAGGCCGGGACGGTCGTCATCCCGGCGATGTCCCGGCGGAGCCACCCGGGGCCGGGAGGCAGCGCCGATTGTCCCGGCGGCGGGGCGGGGGGCGAAGTGGTTACTGCGTCCGGAGGAAGACCCGGGGCCGAAGTCGTGGCGGGAGGGTGTGCCCACCTCTCACGCGGGAAAGTCGAGGCAGCACCGGAACACCGAGGATTCGGAGATCACCCATGAGTGTGCGGGTCGCAGTGGTCTACTACAGCGCCACCGGGAACGTCTACCAGTTGGCCAAGGCGGTGGCCGAGGGGGCCGAGGGGCAGGGCGCGGAGGTGAGGCTGCGCCGGGCGCCCGAGCTCGCCCCGGACACCGCCGTCGACGCGAACCCCGCGTGGCGTGCCCACGTGGACGCGACGAAGGACGAGGTCACGGAGGCGACGCTGGACGACCTGGAATGGGCGACTGCGTACGCGTTCGGCAGCCCCACCCGGTTCGGAAACGTCACCGCCCAACTGAAGCAGTTCATCGACCAGACGGGCGGGCTGTGGCAGGCCGGGGCTTTCCACAACAAGCCGGTGACCAGCTTCACCTCCGCCCTGAACCGGCACGGTGGGCTGGAATCGACCATTCTGGCGATGAACAACGTGTTCTACCACTGGGGGTGCTTGATCGTCCCGCCCGGCTACACCGACCCGCTGCTGTTCGAGGCGGGTGGCAACCCCTACGGCACCAGTTGGCCCAGCGGGGGCGGCGAGACGCCGGACGCGGCGACGCTGGCGGCCGCCCGCTACCAGGGTCGGCATCTGGCCGATATCGCGACCCGGCTCCAGAGCTGAGGGGATGGTCCCGTCCTCCGGTGTTCCGGCGCGGGCTCCCCTCCGTTTCCCCCACGGGTGAGTCCTGCGCGGGGGATGCCGCGCGGGATGGTCCTCCGGGGCGCCGGGGCAGGGAGGCGGGGGAGGGATCCCCGCGCCGGGTGCGCCGGTGGGGCGTACCGTCGAGGACGGAAATCGGAGCACCGAGGAGTGGTGGACGATGAGCACAGCCGATACCGACGAACGCGTGAGCGTGCAGGTCACCGACTGCGGTCGGGAGACCGCCGACGCCGTCTTCCGTGTCCTGCGGGCGGCCTTCCCGGGAGCGACGGAAGAGGAGGATCACGAGGGAGGCTCCGCCGGGACGACGGGTGGGGACAGGATGGTGTGGTCGCTGGTGGTGGACGCCGGGAGCGGCGACCCGGCGGCGCCCCCCGTGGCGGGGGATCCGGTGGGGCTCGGCGAGTCGGTGGAGGCGGTGCTGTACGGCACCGTTCCGCCGGTGCGGCGGGTGCGGAAAGCGCTGGAGACGGCTTTCGCCGCGGAGGACCGTGGAACGGTACCGGGTGAGCACGAGGTGGAAGTGCGGTTGAGGCTCTCGGGACGCGACGGGACGAGCTGAGAACATCGCGCGGTCGCCGTCCCCGGGACTGTTCCGGGGACGGCGACCGCGCGGTGGCGGAGAGGGTTCGGGGTCAGCCGGGGAAGCGGCCGGAGGCGCGGAGAGCCCAGCGGCGTTCGGCGTAGGCGAGGTCGTCGCGCCACAGGCGGCCGGCGGCCGCGCGCACGAGGGGCCTCATCAGGGGGGCTGCGGCGCGGGCGGCGGCGAACCCGGGACGTTCGGAGGCGCAGACGACGGCTTCGACGACGGCGGTGCGCGGGCGACCACGGGGGTCGAGACCGACGGGAGTGGCATGGGTTTCGACGACGGAGCCCTCGCCCTCGCCCTCGGTGATGTGCATGGCGACGGTGCGGGGTTCGGGGGCGGTGAACACGGCCCGGACGGGGACGACGACGCGACCGGCGAGTTTGAAGGAGACGTCGACGACGAATCCCTCCTCGTCCTCCTCGTCCTCCTCGGGGGCGCGGTTGACCGTGAGGTCGACGAAGGAGTAGGGGTGGAACCAGGCGCCGTGCCAGGGGTCGAGTCGGTTGGCGATCACGTCCTGCGGTTCGCAGGTACCGAAGCCGGTGTAGACGGCGTCGAGGGCCGCGGCCGGGTCGGGGCGGGTGGGGACCACCGGGGCGTCGAGGGACTCCTCCCCGCCGACGGTGTCCAGCCGAACCCATACCAGGACGCCGTCGTCGTGGACGGGTACGGGTTCCCAGCCGGCGTGGGCCCCGCCGTCGAGGGCCAGGCCGTGCCAGTGGCAGATCAGGGTGCCGCAGCGCACCGGGCTGTCCTTCAGCGGCGCGCCGAGGTGGGGGCAGGCGCCGGGGCCCGCGACGATCCGGCCGTCGGCGGTGCGCCACAGGACCAGTTCGGTCCCGGAGACGGTGCGCCCCAGGGGGCGGTCGGCGGTGATGTCGCGGGAGGCTGCGACGACGAACCAGTTGCCGGAGGGGCGGGTCAGGGCCCGTTTGAGGGCGGCCTCGATGGTCGAGGGTTTGGCCTGCCGCCAGGTGGGTTTCTGGCGTTCCCAGGCCACGGGGTCGCGGCGCAGGCCGAGCGGGAGGCGACCGCGGGGGGCGGGGCCCGGGACGGACATGGGATCTCCTTTCCTCGCGTCGGGTTTCAGGCGCGTTGGCGGGGTGCGGGACGGCGGGTGCCGGTCGGGGGGTGGCCGGGGGCGGGCGGGTCGTTCGGTCGCCCCGCCCGGGGAGCCGTCAACCGGGCGGCGGTCAGTCGTACCAGGCCGTCGAGGGCCACGGCCGCGCGGCGGCGCCGGGGTACCACCGCGCGGCGGTGGACGGCGGCGTAACCGTCCTCCTCGACGGCGCGCAGGATGCCGCCGTAGAGGATGAGGGCGGTGCGGATGCAGGGACGGGCGACGGGGTCGAGCATGGGGATGCCGGGAACGGCGGTGCGGTAGACGGAGCGGGTGAGGTCGGTCGCGGATCTCAGGGCCGCGGTGATGCGGCGGTCCCGACGGCCGGTGGTCCGGCTCCACAGCAGCAGGGAGCGATCGGCGCCGTGGGCCGCGAGGAGGTCGGCGGGCAGGTAGACGCGGCCCCGGTCGAGATCCTCCCCCACGTCCCGGATGAAGTTGGTGAGTTGGAACGCCTCTCCGAGCGCGGCGGCGTGGGGGGCGGCTTCCCCGCGGGGTACGACGGTGCCGAGGATCGGGAGCATCTGCAGTCCGATGACGGCGGCGGAGCCGTGCATATAGGCGCGCAGATGTTCGTAGGTGGGGTAGTCGGTGACCTCCAGGTCGCTGGTCATGGAGGCCATGAAGTCGGTGAAGTGACGGTGGTCGATGTCGTGGACCGCGGCGGTGTGGGCCAGGGCACGGACGACGGGCTCGGGGCTCGTCCCGTTGCGCAGGCCCTCGGTCAGTCGGTGGTCGAGCTCGGCCAGCAGGGCGCGGCGGCGTTCCGGTGGGGCGTCGCTCCCGAGGTCGTCGACGATGTCGTCGGCCCAGCGGGCGAAGCCGTAGAGGGCGTGGACGGCGGGGCGGCGTTCGACGGGGAGGAGACGGGTGGCGAGGAAGTAGGTCTTGCCGTGGCGGGCGTTGAGTCGCCGGCAGTGGGTGTACGCCTCGCGCAGGGCGGGGTCGGTGATGCCCGCGGCGTCGAGTTCCCGGGTGGTCACGCGGTGGCCTCCGGGGTGGAGGTGTCGGTGGGGCGGGGTGCGCCGGTCGGGCGGGGTCGTCGGTGGTCGGATCCAATGATGCGGGCGGCGGCGAGCCTGCCGGAGATCAGGACGGTGGGGACGCCCACGCCCGGTGTGGTGCCGCAGCCCGCGAGGACGGCGTTGTCGATGCCGGAGACCAGGTTGCGGGGGCGGAAGGGCCCGGTCTGGGGGAAGGTGTGCGCGGCGGAGAAGGGGGTGCCGGCCGCGTGGCCCTCGGCGGTCCAGTCGGCGGGGGTGATCAGGGTTTCCTCCTCGATGGCGGAGGTGAGGCCGTCCAGGCCACGTTTCTCCAGCTCGTTCAGGAGGGTGTCGCGGTAACGGGGTCCCAGGTCGGCCCATCGGGCGGTGTCGGGGCCGATATCGGTGTTGGGGCAGGGCGCGAGGATGTAGTGCAGGTGGCGTCCGGCGGGTGCGAGGGAGGGGTCGGTGGAGGTGGGTCGGGTGATGAGCAGGGACGGGTCGCTCATCAACTCCCCGGTGCGGGTGAGTTCGTGAAAGGTGCGCTTCCAGGCGTGGCCGAAGGAGATGGTGTGGTGCGCCAGGTCGGGCCAGGTGCGGTCGGTGCCGGCGTGGAGGATGACCGCGGAGGGCGAGTGGCGCAGGCGCAGCGGTCGACGCGGGGTGCGTCCCAGGAGTCGGTAGGTCACCGGAAGGTCGGGGGTGAGGACCACGGCGTCGCAGGGGATGCGCCCGTGGTCGGTGATCACGGCGGTGACGCGGGAACCGGAGCGTTCGAGTGAGGTGACGGTGTGCCCGTAGCGCGGGTCGGCCCCGGCGTCGCCGGCGGCGTCGGCGAGGGCGCGGGGCAGGGCGTGCATGCCGCCGCGGGGGAAGTACACGCCGGCGATGGTGTCCATGTAGGCGATGACGGCGTAGGCGGCGAGCGCGCGCTGCGGGGGGACGCCGGCGTAGAGGGCCTGGAAGGAGAAGACGCGGCGCAGGCGCTCGTCGGTGATGTACCGACCGATGCGGGCGTCCATCCGGCCGAAGCCGCCCAGGGCGGCCAGGCGGGCGAGATCGGGGTGGAGGAGTTGCAGGGGGGAGTCGAAGTTGGCGTCGATGAAGCAGTTCATCTGGGTGGCGTAGAGCCTGCGCAACCAGACGCGGAGGTCGCGGTATCCGCGCACGGCGTCCGGGCCGGCGAAGCGTTCGATCTCGGCCTCCATGGCGGCGGCGTCGGTGTGGACGTCGAGGGAGGTGCCGTCGGCGAAGCGGGCCCGGTAGGCGGGGTGGAGCGGGATGAGGTCCAGGCGTTCGCGGACCGAGCTGCCGACGGCGGCGAGGGCCTCGTCGACGATGTCGGGCATGGTCAGGACGGTGGGGCCGGTGTCGACGCGGTAGCCGCGGTGCTCGTGGAGGCCGGCGCGGCCACCGGGGTGGAGGGCTCGTTCGACGAGGGTGACGCGGCGGCCGGCTCCCAGGAGGTGGAGTGTCGCGGCGAGGCCGGCGAGGCCCGCGCCGACCACGACCACGTGGTCGGTGGGCCCCTTGAGGGTTTTCATCGGGGGTGTCCTTCCAGGGCCGCGGTCGATGTGGCGGGAACGCCGTGGGAGTCGCGGTCGGGGTCGATCGGGCGGGGGGCGGGGTCGGGTGGGGTGGGGGTGTCGGTGTTCCCCGCGCCGGTGGTGGAGCGGAGTATGGCTTCCAGTCGGTGGCGGACGGCGGGGTCGAGGGGGATGTCGACCAGGTGACGGGCGCTGTCGGCGGCCAATCGCTCGATGGCGTTCTCGACGACGGCGCGGGCGCCGGTGGATTCCAGGGCGGCGCGGACGCGGTCCATGGCGGAGACGGAGAGGCCGGGGTCCCCGGGCGCGTCGCGGAGCAGGGCGGAGGCCGCCCGGTCCCCGGCCGCCTCGGCACGGAGGCGGGCGATGGCCAGCAGGTAGGTGAGCTTGCCCTCGCGGATGTCGTCGCCGGAGGGCTTGCCGGTGGTGGCGGGGTCGCCGAAGACGCCCAGCAGGTCGTCGCGCAGTTGGAAGGCCATGCCGGCGCAGCGGCCCGCGGAGCGGAGGGCGTCGGTGGTGGCGGGGTCGGTTCCGGCGAGGGCGGCGCCCAGCGCGAGGGGGCGCTCGACGGTGTAGAGGGCGCTCTTGAGGTGGGCGATGCGCAGGGCTCCGGAGGTGGAGCCGCCACCGGTGTGCTGGGCGTGGAGGTCGAGGTACTGTCCGGCGACCATCTCGGTGCGCATGGCCCGCCACAGTCGGCGGACGGTGTCGGTGACGGCCGGGGGGCAGGCGAGTTCGGCGACGAGGTCGTCGGCCCAGCTGAGGGCGAGGTTTCCGGCGAGTACGGCGGCGGAGGTCCCGAAGGGCGCGCCGCGGCCGCGGGCCCGGGTGTCCGGGTGGTGGGCGGCGAAGTCGGCGTGGACGGCCGGGCGGCCCCGGCGCAGCAGGGAGCCGTCCATGACGTCGTCGTGGATGAGGGCGCAGGACTGGATGAGTTCCAGGGCGGCGGCCAGTCGGAGCACGGTGTCGACCGTGACCCGGGGGGTGCCGATCGGCGGGGCGGGGTCGGTGGTGGGGGTCACCGGGGCGCCGGTGCCGGCTCTCCAACCCCACCACAGGAGCTGGGAGCGGATGCGCTTGCCGCCGTCGGTGGTGAAGGTCGTGACCCGGTCGGCCACGTCGCGGGCGAAGACCTCGTCGATACCGCGGGTCTCCTCGGCGCGTTCGCGCAGGATCGCTCCGAGAACGCGTCCGACGGCTCCGCGGACGTCGGCGTCCACCGCGGAGGTCTCGGGGGGTGGGGGTGTCGTGCGGAGGGCCGGGGGGTCGGGGTGGAGGTCCGCCTGCGTTCCGGTCGGGGGGCGGACCCGGGCCCTGGCAGAGCGCATCACGGTTCCTCTCTCGCGTCGGTGTGGCTCGGGCGCGTGGGTGTTGCCCGGGTGTCCCGGCATTCCGTTCGGCGGCGGTGTTCGGATGCAGGATCACGAGGGTTGTGTGCGGGGGGCTTTCGGCTCGGGGCCGGTCCGGGTTTTCGGGCTTCGAGTCCATCACGTATGGGGACGATTCGCGGGATACCGGCTGTTCGACGGCAGCGTGTCGCGTCCCGTCGGCCCCGGGTGGGGAGGCCGTGTACCGGGAGCCGTACGAGCGGGGTGTGCGAGGGGCGCCGGGTTCCGGGTCAGCCGACGGGGCCGGTGGGCATGATCTCCCGACAACGGGCCTGCAGGACCGGATCGCCGAGGAGCCCCGCCTGTTCGCAGAGAGCTGCCGGGGAGGCGGGGCCCGGCGCGGGAACGGGCACGGCGGGGGTGGTCCGCTCCCCCGCGGCGGGCGGTGGCGGGAGGCGGACGGGAGGGGGTCCGGGGGAGCGTTGCGTCGGGGTTCGCGGGGTGGGTCGCGTGGTTCCGGGCGGCGGGGCGGGAGCACCCGGGCCTCCGGCGGCGGGGAGCGCGGGGCCGGGACCGGGCTCCCGGTCCCCGGGCGCGGGTGGGGCATCGACGGTGCCCGGGGCGGGTCGGGAGGGGGCCGGGGAGGCGGCGGCTTCTCCTTGGCCGCCCTCGTCGTCGCCCTCCTCCCGATCCTTCCCCCGACCCGCCCCGGGTGTCGGTCCGGGGTCGGGTTCGCCGTGCGGGATCGGTGCCTGCGGGGAGGAGGCCGGGGCGGCGGGGCGGGCGGGGTCCACGGTGATGCAGCCGGGCAACAGGAGCAGGCAGGCGGCGGCCGCCGGGAGCTTGCGGATCACGTCCGGGACCAACGACGGCGTCGCCGTCGGGTGACGGGGCGCGCCACACGGGGGCCGGGGAACCACCCGGAAGGCCCCGGGTAGCATCGTCGACACCATGGAACGCATGTCTGTTGTCGAGAGCTATGTGGCCGTCGGGGATTCCTTCACCGAGGGCATGTCGGACGCGCTGCCGGGGGGCGGCTACCGGGGATGGGCCGATCTGCTGGCCGACCGGCTGGCCGCGGAGAGCACGGGATTCCGGTACGCCAATCTGGCCGTGCGCGGGAAGCTGATCGGTCAGATCGTGGACGAGCAGGTGGAGCGCGCGACGGCCATGCGTCCCGATCTCGTCTCGTTGGTGGGCGGGTTGAACGATGTGTTGCGGCCGCGCTGCGACCAGGCCCGGGTGCACGACCGTCTGGAGGAGGCCGTGGAGCGATTGGCCCCGGCCTGCGGGCGTTTGCTCCTGATGCGCAGCCCCGGTCGGCGCGGTCCGGTGATGGAGCGCTACCGGGGACGCATGGAGGCGTTGTTCGCGCACATCGAGGATCTCGCGGTGCGGCACGACGCGCTGGTGGTGGACCTGTACGGCGCGCCGGTGTTGGAGGACCCGCGGCTGTGGGCGGAGGATCGGCTGCACCTGACGGCGGAGGGACACCGTCGGGTGGCCGAGGCGGTGTGGCAGGCGTTGGGGCATCCGGCGCGGGAGGACTGGCACACGCCGCTGCCGGAGGCGGCGATCCCGGCGTGGGCGGCGCGTCGCCGGGCGGATCTGCGGTTCGCCCGGCAGCACCTGCTGCCGTGGATCGGCAGGCGCCTGAGCGGCCGCTCCTCGGGGGACGGGAGGCTGCCCAAGCGGCCGGAACTGTTGCCCGTGGACGTGGACCCGGGGCACATCGCGGACCGGCGGTGAGGCGCGGCGGGCGGGGATGTTCCGGGGCGGGAGACCTCGTAGAATCCGGGTGTGACACAGAAGCCGCAGATCCCCAACGTCCTGGCCGCCCGCTACGCCTCGCCGGAGATGGCCCGTGTGTGGTCCCCCGAGCACAAGATCGTCCTGGAGCGGCGCCTGTGGCTGGCCGTGCTCGGCGCCCAGCGGGATCTGGGGGTCGCGGTGCCCGAGGGCGTGGTCGAGGACTACGAGCGGGTGCTGGAGCGGGTGGACACGGACTCGATCGCCGAGCGGGAGCGGGTGACCCGACACGACGTGAAGGCGCGTATCGAGGAGTTCAACGCTCTGGCCGGGCACGAGCACGTGCACCGGGCGATGACCTCCCGGGACCTGACGGAGAACGTGGAACAGCTCCAGGTGCGCAGCGCGCTGGAGCTGGTGCGGGACCGCACCCTGGCGGTGTTGGCGCGCATGGCGAGGTTGGCGACCGAGCACGCCGAGCTGGTGGTGGTGGGACGTTCGCACAATGTGCCCGCCCAGGCGACCACGCTGGGCAAGCGGTTCGCGTCCGCGGCCGAGGAACTGCTGCTGGCGCACCGACGGGTGGAGGAGCTGCTGTCCCGCTACCCGTTGCGCGGCATCAAGGGGCCGGTGGGCACGGCCGGTGACATGCTCGATCTGTTGGACGGCGACACCGCCCGCCTGGAGGAGCTGGAGGGTCGGATCGCGGCCCACCTGGGCTTCGAGCGGGTGATGACGTCGGTGGGGCAGGTGTACCCGCGGTCGCTGGACTGGGAGGTGGTCACCGCCCTGGTGCAGTTGGCGGCGGCGCCCTCCTCGCTGGCGACGACGATCCGGCTGATGGCGGGTCAGGACCTGGTGACCGAGGGGTTCCGGCCCGGCCAGGTGGGGTCCTCCGCCATGCCGCACAAGATGAACACCCGTTCCTGCGAGCGGATCAACGCGCTGTCCGTGGTGCTGCGGGGCCACGCCGTGATGGTGGGCGAGTTGGCCGGTACCCAGTGGAACGAGGGTGACGTCTCCTGCTCGGTGGTGCGGCGGGTGGCGCTGCCCGACGCCTTCCTGGCACTGGACGGCTTGTTCGAGACGACCCTCACGGTGCTGGACGAGTTCGGGCCCCATCCGGCGGTGATCGAGCGGGAGCGGGAGCGCTACCTGCCCTTCCTGGCGACGACCGGCATCCTGACCGCCGCGACCCGGGCCGGGCTGGGCCGGGAGACCGCCCACGAATTGATCAAGGAGCACGCGGTGGCCACCGCCCTGGCGCTGCGCGAGGGGGCTCCGGAGAACGATCTGGTGGACCGCATCGCCGAGGACCCGCGGATCCCGTTGGACCGGGAGACGTTGGAGCCGTTGGTCCGCACCCCCCGGGTGGGCAACGCGGTGGCGCAGGTCGGGTCATTGAGCCGGGAGATCGGCAAGGAGGCCGGGGGTGAGGCCGGGCGGTACACGCCCGGCGGCATCATCTGAGTCGTGCCGGTCGTCGCCGGGACGTGGTTGCCCCGGCGGCCCGGCCACGACGTGACCGGGTGGGAACGGAGTGGGAGGGCCCGTGAGGGACGGCGGAGGGGCCCGGGTCGGCGACGACGCGGGACCCGGCGCGGGGGGCCGGGTCCCGGTGACGGTGGTCACCGGGGGCGGGCGTGGGATCGGGGCGGCCGTGGCCGTTCGGTTGGCGTCCGCGGGGCACGACGTGGTGATCGGCTGGGAACGGGACGGGGAGGCGGCCGAGGGGGTCGCGGAGCGGGTGCGGGCGCGGGGTCGGCGGGCCGCGACCGTTCGGGTGGACGTGGCTCTCGAGTCGGAGGTCGAGGCCCTCTTCGCCACGGCCGAGGAGGAGTTCGGCGCCGTCACGGGCCTGGTCAACAACGCCGGGATCACCGGGCCGTTGGGTCGGTTCACCGAGGCCCCGACGGAGACGGTGCGCCGGGTGGTGGAGGTCGACGTGCTGGGTGCCCTGTGGTGTGCGCGGCGGGCGGCGCGGGTGATGTCCCGGCGGTACGGCGGGGCGGGCGGCGCGATCGTGAACATCTCCTCGTGCGCGGCGACGCTGGGGGCACCGGGCGAGTACGTGCACTACGCGGCGGCGAAGGCGGCCGTGGACGCGATGACGGTGGGTCTGGCCAAGGAACTGGCGGCCGAGGGGGTGCGGGTCAACTCGGTGCAACCGGGAATGATCCTCACCGACATCCACGCCGCGATGGGGGATCCGCAGCGGCCGTGGCGGAATCGCGAGCGGGTGCCGATGGGGCGGCCCGGCGAGGTCGAGGAGGTGGCGGGGGCGGTGGCGTGGTTGCTGTCCTCGGATGCCTCCTACACGACGGGGGCGGTGTTGCGGGTCGCTGGGGGTCTGTGAGGTCGACGGACGTCGTTTCCGGGGGCGTGTCCGGGCCGGCCCGGTGTCGGGAGCATGTGCCACCGGCACGAATATCCTCGAGAAAAACGGGCATTTGTCCGACTACCTCCTTAACCTACCGGTCACAGGGCGTTCGTGATCACGCAACACCGGTCCACGAGAGTGATGCCATGGCTGACTCGTCGTTCCCCCGCCGCTTCGACGGCCCACCGCGCGGATGGCTCCGCGGTCGGCGCCCCGACCGCGGCCCGGCACAGGGGTGCCGTCCACGGCGGCTGCCCCCGTTCGGCGGGGGACGAGCCGGGGGCGGCCCCCGCCGCACCGGCGCGACGGAGGGGAACGACGCACGGCACCCCGGGGCGCCGCCCGGCGGGAGGGGGCCGACGCCGATGCCGGGAACGACGGGAGTCCGGAAGGACACGGGACACCGGACGGCGCCGCGCGATGCCCCGGAACCGGTGGACGCCCCCCCGATGTCCGCGGGCCCGCCCCCACGGATCGCCCCGCCGACGGGGGTGTCGATCGGTCCCGCCGGGCCGGACGACCTGCCGGCCGCACGCGCCATGCACGAACGCTGCTCCCCCGAGACGCTGGCCGGGCGGTATCACGGTCCGATCGGCGAGGCCGGCCGCTACCTCGCCCACCTGCTCGGTCCCCGACACGGCCACTCGGTGGCGGCCCGCACCCCCGACGGGGCCGTGGTGGCCCTCGGACACCTGCTGTGGGACGGCGAGGACACCGAGGTGGCCCTGGTGGTGGAGGACGCCTGGCAGCGACGCGGGGTGGGCTCGGCGGTACTGGAGGCCCTGCTGACCGGGGCCCGGAGCCTGGGTCGACCGGACGTGTACGCGGTGACGCGGGTCTCGGACACCGGCATGGCCGCCACGATGCGGGGCACCGGACTGCCGTTGGAGTTCGCCCGCGACGGCGGCACCGTGGTGATCGCGGCCACCCTGGTGCCGCCGGTCGCACCCCCCGTGCTGAGCGGACCGGTCACCGGGAGTCGGTGACCGACTCCCGACAGGCGTTCAGCGCCCGGTCGAGGTCCTCCCACAGGTCCTCCACGTCCTCCAGACCGACGGAGATCCGCAGAAGACGGTCCCCGATGCCGCCGTCGCGGCGTCCCTCCTCGCCGATCACCCGGTGGCTGATGGACGCCGGATGTTGGATGAGGGTGTCCACGCCGCCCAGGCTGACCGCCGGGGTGATCAACTCCACCCCGGCGATGACCCGGTGCGGGTCGCCGACGACCTCGACGGCGAGCATCGCGCCGCCGACCGCCGGGCGGCGGACCCGGCCGACAGCCGGGTGGTCGGCCAGGCGACGGGCGAGCTCCGCGGCGGTCGCGGACTGCGCACGCACCCGCACCGGCAGCGTGGCCAGCCCGCGCAACAGCAGGTAGCCCGCCAGTGGGTGCAGCACCGCGCCGGTGGCGAAGCGGACCCGGCGCAGGTCGCACGCGAGTTCCTCGTCGCAGGCCACGATCCCGCCCATGACGTCCCCGTGCCCCCCGAGGTACTTGGTGGCGCTGTGCAGCACCGTCCGCGCCCCCAGGGTGGCGGGGCGCTGGAGCACCGGGGTGGCGAAGGTGTTGTCCACCACCAGGGGGACCGATCCGCAGGCGCGGGCCACGGTCTCGATGTCGAGCTCGACGAGCGTGGGGTTGGCGGGTGTCTCCACCAGGACCAGGCCGGTGTCCGGGCGGATGGCGGCCGCGATGCCGTCGGAGGTGACCCGGGTGACGGAGGTGCCGGGCAGGACACCGTCCAGGAGGTGATCGCTGCAGCCGTACAGGGGGCGGACCGCGACGACGTGGCCCGCGCCGCCGGCGGCGCGGGCCAGCAGCAGGGCGGTGAGGGCCGCCATGCCGCTGGCGAAGGCCACCGCGCCGGCGGTCCCCTCCAAGCGGGCGAGGGCGTCCTCGAAGCGGGCCGTGGTGGCGTTGTCCACCCGGCCGTACACCGGTGGGCCCTCGGGGCGGGAGCCGGTGGCGGCGAAGGCGTCGATGCGGGCGGCCTCGGCTCGGCTGTCGGCGGAGGGGTGGGTGGTGGACAGGTCGATGGGCGGCGCGTGCAGGCCCATCGCGGCGAGGTCCTCGCGACCGGCGTGGACGGCTTCGGTGTCCAGGGCGCGCGGGCGACGGACGGGAGCGGCGGGGGGCGGGTCGGCTGGGACCCGGGCGGCGGGTGCGGTCGTCATGGAGGGATGATGCGAACGGAACGAGCTCCGCGGGTGGGGGCCCGTGCTACGTTCGGCGGATGGCTGATTCGGTCGCGCTCGATGCGGTTGACCTGGGGATCCTGCGGCTGCTGCAGAACGATGCGCGGATGACCTATCGCGATCTCGCCGCCGCGGTCGGGGTCGCCCCCTCCACCTGTGTGGATCGGGTGCGGCGTCTGCGGCGCGGCGGGGTGATCCTGGGGCACACGCTGCGGCTGGACCCGTCGCGACTCGGGCGTCCCCTGGAGGCGTTGCTCTCGGTCCAGGTGCGCCCCCACCGCCGGGAGGTGATCGGTCCCTTCGTGGAACGGGTCCGGCGGTACCCGGAGGCGCGGGCGCTGTTCCACCTCTCCGGCCCCGACGACTACCTGGTGCACGTGGCGGTGGCGGGCCCGGCCGAGTTGCAGCGCCTGGTGGTGGAGGGTTTCACCGCGTGGCGGGAGGTGACGCGGGTGGAGACCAGACTGGTGTTCCGCCAGTGGTCCTGCGGCCCCCTGCTGCCGCCGGACGACGTCGGGGAGTCGTACGAGGGAACGTCCGCGAGCGCCGGAGGGACGGGGTGGGCGTCGCCGGAGCCCCGGTGAGACGGGACGAACGGCTTCCGAAAGGATCACGACAGGGTTCTCGTGTCGTTCGGTGATGACGAATCGGCTCCCGACGTACCAGGATGGGGCCATGTCCGATACCACGCATGACCTGCTGCCCCGCCGACTGGCCGACGTCCACCTCGACGCGTTGGTCGACCTGAATCCCCTGATCGGCACCTACCTCGGCATCCCGGGGACGGCCGACCGGCTGCCCGACCTCTCCCCCACCGGCCTGGAGGCGGTGGCCGAACTCAACCGCGAGACGTTGCGCCGGCTGGACACGGCCGAGACGCTTCCCGGAGCCGAGGAGGACACCGAGCGGCGCTGCGCGCGGCTGCTGCGCGAGCGGCTGACCGCCGATCTGGCGATCCACGACGCCGGTGAACGGTTGCGGGAGATCAGCAACCTCTTCTCCCCCGTGCACGAGGTCCGACAGGCGTTCACCCTGATGCCGCTGGAGTCCGAGGAGGACTGGACGGCGGTGGCCCGCCGGCTGGCGGCGGTGCCGGCGGCCCTGGAGGGATACCGGAGGACGCTGGCGACCGGTCTGGAGCGGGAGCTGGTCGCCGCGGAGCGGCAGGTGCTGACCGTGGTGGAACAGTTCGGCGAGTGGGTGGGCGAGGGCTCGGACGGGGGTTGGTTCGCCGACCTCGTCGCCAAGGGACCGGACTCCCTGCGCGCCGACCTGGACGAGGGCGCGGCAGCGGCCGGCGCGGCGGTGGCCGCCCTGCGCGACTGGCTGCGGGACACCTACGCGCCGCGCGCGGCCGGGGTCCCCGACGCGGTGGGTCGGGATCGCTACGCCCGGTGGGTACGACAGTGGAACGGCACCGACCCCGACCTGGACGAGGCGTACGCGTACGGCTGGGCCGAGTACCACCGGCTGTTGGGGGAGATGCGGCGGGAGGCCGAGCGCATCCTGCCGGGTGCCGGCCCCTGGGAGGCGCTGCGGCACCTGGACACGCACGGCGACGCGGTCGAGGGCGTCGATGAGGTGCGCGCCTGGCTGCAGAAGCTGATGGACGAGGCGATCGGGGCGCTGGACGGCACCCACTTCGATCTGGCGCCGGAGGTCCGGCGGGTGGAGTCGATGATCGCGCCGCCCGGCAGTGCCGCCGCGCCGTACTACACCGGTCCCTCGCTGGACTTCTCCCGACCGGGCCGCACCTGGCTGCCGACGATGGGCGGGACCCGGTTCCCGATCTACGACCTGGTCTCCACCTGGTACCACGAGGGGGTGCCCGGCCACCACCTGCAGCTGGCGCAGTGGGTGTACGTGGCCGACCGGCTCTCCCGCTACCAGACGACACTGGGAATGGTGAGCGCCAACGCCGAGGGGTGGGCGCTGTACGCCGAGCGGCTGATGGACGAGCTCGGTTTCCTGACCGACCCGCAGCGTCGGCTGGGGTACCTGGACTGTCAGATGATGCGTGCGGTACGGGTGATCATCGACATCGGCATGCACCTGGAGCTGGAGATCCCGGCGGACTCCGGCTTCCACCCGGGCGAGCGGTGGACGCCGGAACTGGCACGGGAGTTCTTCGGGACCCACAGCAGCCGCTCGGCGGAGTTCGTCGACAGCGAGCTGGTGCGGTACCTGGGGATGCCGGGTCAGGCCATCGGCTACAAGCTGGGCGAGCGGGCCTGGCTGCGGGGCCGGGAGGCGGCCCGGGCGGCGCACGGGGAGGCCTTCGACGCGAAGGCCTGGCACATGGCGGCGCTGTCGCTGGGCTCGCTGGGCCTCGACGACCTGGTGGAGGAGTTGTCCGCGCTGTGAGGCGTGGGGCCGCGCGTCCGGCGTGACCCGCCGACGCCGTGCCCGACGGTCCCCGGTCCGTCCGCTCCGCGGGTGGGCCGGGGACCGCGGTCGTTTCCCGGGGCCCGGCTCGCGTTTCCCCGCCGTCGACAGGTCCGGGTCGCCCCGTCGCGTGTCACGGGGATCGGGACAGGCCGCGTGTCACGGGGATCGGGACAGGCCGCGGGGCGCGGGGATCGGGACAGGCCGCGGGGCGCGGGGAGTCGGGTCACAGGGGGTCGGGGCCGCGCAGCCGCAGGCCGGATCCGCGCCGCCCCTTGGTGATCTCCAGTTGGACCGGGACCCGGGAGCGCAGTTCGGCGACGTGGCTGACGATGCCGACGCTGCGGTTGCGTTCGCGCAGCGAGTCCAGTACGTCGAGCACGTCGTCCAGGGACTGCTCGTCGAGGGTGCCGAAACCCTCGTCGACGAAGAGGGTGTCCAGGCGTACTCCACCCGCCTCCTCGGCGACCACGTCGGCCAGACCGAGGGCGAGCGAGAGGGAGACCAGGAAGGACTCGCCGCCCGAGAGGGTCGCGGTGTCGCGGTGTCGCCCGGTCCAGCCGTCCACCACGTGCAGACCCAGGCCGCTGCGTCCCCGGCCGCTGCGGGTGTCGGTGTGCTCCAACAGGTACCGTCCGGCGGTCATCCGGTCCAGGCGGGCGCCGGCCACACCGGCGACCCGTTCCAGACGGGCGGCGAGCACGTAGGTCTCCAACCGCATCCGGTACGCGTTCTCCCCCGCCGTGCCGGCGGTGAGTCCGGCCAGCAGGGTCAGCCGCCGGCTCTCCTCGCGGCGGGGTCCCAGTTCCCGGACACCGGTCGCCACCGCGCGGGAGAGGGCCTCGAGGTCGGCGACCCGGCGGCGCGCGGTGTCCGCCACCGCCGCGGCGGCACGCAGCCGCAGCTCGCTCGCGCGCAGCTCCGCCCCGGTGGCTCCGGGGTCGGGGGCGTCGGCGGGGGTGTCGATCGGCTGCTCGGTGGGGGGACGGAGAGCGGGGTCGGACAGGAGCGCGTCGACGGCGGCGCGACGCCGGTCGTACTCCTCGATCCGCCGACGCAGGTCGGCGCGGACGTCGGGGGCGAGCGCGGCGGCCTCGGCCGCGTCCGCGCGGGGGAAACCGGCTCGCCAGACCGCCTCGGTGAGTCGGTCGTCGGTGCTCTTGAGGCGGTCGGCGGTGTCGCGGGTCGCCCGGGCCGCCAGGGCGGCCCCGGCGAGGGCTTCCGCCCGGGTGGTCAGCGACGCGGCACGGGCATCGAGGTCCCCGGGGGGCCGGGAGCGGTCGTCGTCGGCACGGGCCGCGGGCTCCTCCGCGGCGCGCAGGCGCTCCAGACGTTCGGCGAGCGCGGCCCGGCGGGAGGACCGGGCGGCCCGACGACGGTCCAGGTCCCGGAGCCGTTCGACGAGGTCGGCCTCCGTCCGGTCGACCTCCTCCAGTCGAACCTCCAGCCGGCGCAGGCGCTCCGCCGCCCGCCGGGCCGCCGCCAGGTCCTCCTCCAGCCGGTCGAGCCGGGCGCCGGCCTCCACCGTGGGTTCTCCGTCCGCGGCGCGGTCGGCGGCTGCGCGATCGGTTCGCAGTTCGGCGAGGCGACGGGCGGCCTCCTCCCGGGTCCCCAGGGCCGTCTCGTGCGCTCGTTGGGCCTGCTTCTCGGCCATCGCGTCGGGTGCGTCGGGGAGGGGGCGGGCCGGTCGGGGATGGTCGGGGGATCCGCAGACGGCGCAGGGGGTGCCGGTGCGCAGGGCGCCGGCGAGTTCGGCGGCGAGGCCGTCGAGGCGGCGTTCGCGAATGTCCAGCCATCGGGTCCGGGCCTCCCCGGCTTCGCGGTCGGCGGCCAGACGGGCGGTTTCCGCCTCGAGCAGCAGGGCGTCGAGGCGGTCGCGGCGGTCGGCCGCGTCCCGGCGCGTGCGGGCGGCCGGGAGGAGTGCGGTGATCTCGGGCAGGCGGGCGGCGAGGGGGGCGAGTTCGGTGGCCTCGGCGGCGGGTTCCCCCCGGTCGCGGCGCAGGCGGTCCAGCGCGGTGCCGAGCTCCCCGGAGTCACGGAGGGCGGCGGCCTCCTCCCCGTCGAGGGTCGCGAGGTCGCGGTCGAGGGCGGCGGCCTCCTCCGCCGCCTCGCGGGCGGCGGCCAGGCGGCCGATCTCCTCCCGCAGCGCGTGCTCACGGGAGGTGAGGTGTTCCTCGCCGGCCTCGCGCAGCTCGGTGGGGAGCCGCCGACGGGCCGCCTCCTCCGCCTCGAGGGCCGCCTCGTGACCGGTCCTCGCGTCGGCGCACACCTGCAGGGCGGGCAGGACCGTCGCGGCGGCCGCGGCCCGTTCCAGTCGTTCGCGGTCGTCCTCGACGCCGGGCCGGGCCGCGGTCAGTTCGCGGTCCTCGCGCAGGGCGGCGGCCCGGCGGACGCGGGTTTCGGCGAGCCGGACGGCCCGGGCGTGGCGGTCTGCGGCCCCGGTCGCCGCCGCTTCGGCGGCGGCCAGTCGCAGATCGGCGAGTTCACGGCGTTCGCGGGCGCCGGTGCGGGCGACGGCTGCCCGGGCGAGGACCGCGTCGGCACAGTGCGGGTCGTCGGCGGTGGGCAGTGGGGAGGTGTCGGCGGCGAGGTCGGGGCACGGGCCCGCGGCCTGGTCGACGCGGTGGGCCAGTGACACCAGTCGCTCGTCGCCGGCACGCAGGCGTTCGCGTGCCTCTGCGCGGCGATCGGCGAGCCGGCGTTCGGCCGCCGCGAAGCGCCCGGTGTCGAAGAGGCGGCCCAGCAGGTGGGCGCGTTCCTCGGCGCCGGCACGCAGGAAACGCGCGAAGTCGCCCTGGGGCAACATGACGACCTGGCAGAACTGTTCGCGGCTCATGCCGGTCAGTCGGCCGACCTCGAGTCCGATCTCCTGGTGGGAGCGGCTGAGGGCCTCCCATCGGCCGGTCCGGGGGTCGCGTTCGCGCAACAGCGACAGGGCCTTGTCACGGGTGGTGCCGGTGCCCCGGCGTTTGGGGCGTTCCTGTTCGGGGCGGCGGGTGATCTCCAGTCGTCGGTCGCCGACGGTGAGGTCCAGCACGACCTCGGTGGGCACCGCGGGGTCGGCGTGGTCGCTGCGCAGGGCGGGCAGGGCGTGCTGTCGGGCCCCGGGCACCGACCCGTAGAGGGCGTAGCAGACGGCGTCCAGGACGGAGGTCTTACCGGCGCCGGTGGGGCCGTGGAGGAGGAACAGTCCGTCGGCGGCCAGCCGTTCGAAGTCGACGTGTTCGGTGCCGGCGAACGGACCGAAGGCGGTGAGGGTGAGGTGATGGAGTCTCATCGTCCGGTGGCCGTCCCGCTCTGCCGGGAACTGTCGCGGTCGGTGTCGACGGCGCGTCCGATCTCCAGTGCCTCGAGCAGGAGGGCTCGTTCGGCGGCATCGGGTCCCCGACCGTGCCGGACGTGGGCGACGAAGTCCTCCGCGACGCGCCGGTCGTCACGACCGCGCAGCCGCTCGGCGTAGCGGACGGGGGCGCTCTCCGGTGGGGTTTCGGGTTCGTGCCGGAGGCTGAGCAGGTGGGGGAACCGTCCGGTCAGGCGGGACATGGGGTCGTCGGGGCGGGAGGAGTCCGTGAGGGTGACCTCGACGAGGGCCTCGGCGGCGCCCTCCGGGACGGGGGCTGCGAGCAGTTCGTCCAGGGTTCCGCGCACCCGCAGCAGACGGTGTGGCACGGGGTGTTCGACGGCCTCCGCGGTGATGTCGCCGGTGGGGCCGAGTTCCACCCACCACATGATCTTGCGGTGGTCGGCCTCGGAGAAGGAATAGGCCAGGGGGGAGCCGCTGTAGCGGACCCGGTCGGTGAGGGCCCGGGCGCCGTGGAGGTGGCCCAGGGCGGTGTAGTCGATGCCGTCGAACAGGGAGGCGGGGACGGCGGCGACGCCCCCGACGGTGATGTCGCGCTCGCTGTCGGAGGGTTGGCCGCCGGCGACGAAGGCGTGGACGAGGACGACCGAGCGGGTGCCGGTGGGGCGCCCGGCGAGGTCGGCGCGGATCCGTTTCACGGCCGCGCCGAGCACCTCCTCGTGGCCACCGCGCGTGAGCCCGAACCGATCGCGGACCAGGGTGGGTTCCAGGTAGGGGATGCCGTAACAGGCGACCGGGCCGTGTGCGTCGTGCAGGAGGACCGGTTCGGCCAGGCGGTCGGGATCGGTGCGCAGGTGGATCCCGGCCCGGGCGAGCAGGCCGGAGCCGACGCCGAGGCGGGCCGGCGAGTCGTGGTTTCCGGGGATGAGGACGACGGGGGTGTCGAGGTCGGCGAGACGGTGCAGGGTCTCGTCGAAGAGACGAACGGCGCTCAGGGGCGGCACCGCGCGGTCGTACACGTCGCCGGAGACCAGCAGGGCATCGGGCCGGCGCTCGCGGACCGTGTCGACGAGGTGGCCCATGACGGCGCGCTGGGCCTCCAGCAGGCTCGTGCGGTGCAGGCCGCGACCCAGGTGCCAGTCCGAGGTGTGCAGGATCCTCACGATGTGCCCGGACGGGATCGGGGCCCCGCCCGCCTCTCCCCTCCGAAGCGTGTTCCCCCGGTTCCCCGGTCCCCGCGGGTTCCGGGCGGCCCCGTTCGGTGTTCCCCGGGTTCCCACCCGGGGTGTCGGGACCCGGAGGGCACGGTACCAGTCGGGGCGTCACGGGGCCGGGGGTTCTCCACGCCTCCCCGTTCGGACGGCCCGGCCCGGGCGGTCCGTTCCCGGTCCGGGTCACCCGGCCGGGGCGGGGCGGGAGGTGTCCAGGGCCAGCACGACCGCCACCCCGGCGAGGGCGGTCCCCATCAGGAGACGTTGGATGCGCAGGGCGGTCGGTCGCCGGGCCAGGAGACCGGCGAGGGTGCCGGCGGCGAGGACGAGGACGAGGTTCACCGCGACGCTGACCAGGATCTGGACACCGCCCAACAGGTAGCCCTGGAACAGGACGGACCCGGCGGCCGGGTCCACGAACTGCGGCAGCAGCGCGAGGTACATCAGGGCGGCCTTCGGGTTGAGCAGATTGGTCAGCAGGCCGGTGGTGAACAGGCGTCGGGAGGAGTGCGGCGGAAGGCCGCGGTCGGCGAGGAGGGGAGCCCCGTCCGGACGCAGCGCGGTCCACGCCAACCACATCAGGTAGCAGACCCCGGCCAGGCGGATGGCGGTGTACAGCCACGGAACGGCGAGGAGGAGGGCCGCCAGGCCGGCGTTGGCCGCCACCAGGTACAGCGCGAAGCCCGCGGCGACCCCGGCGAGGGAGATCACCGCGGCCCGGCGTCCCTGCGCGATGCTCCGGGAGACGAGGTGGATCATGTTCGGCCCGGGGGTCAGCACCATGACCAGGGCGACTCCCACGACCCCGACCACGGCTCCCGGCCGCGGTATCGCGAACGGCGCGGCGATCGACAGGAGATCCGGTATCGCGGTGCTGCCGGTGACGGACACGGCGCCCGCTCCTCTCCCCCACTCCGGGTGGGGCCTCCCCCCGCCCGGGGCGGGGTGCCGCGGATCCCGTTCCCCGACACCGGGGACGTTAGGAGCCGTGACGGGTTCGGTGCAATATTCGACATTGATCTCGGTGCAAAGTCGGAGGCGGGAAGCGGAGGGCGCGGTGGAGGAGTACCGGCGGGTCGCGGACGAGGTGGCGCGTCGTATCGGGGACGGACGGTTGCGACCGGGTGACCGCCTGCCCCCGCAGCGGGTGTTGGCGCGACGGCAGGGGATCGCCGTCTCGACGGCGGCGCGCGCGTACCGGGAGTTGGCCCGGCGCGGGTTGACGGTCGGCGAGGTGGGGCGGGGGACCTTCGTGCGGGCGGCGGCCCCGACGGCCGGGAGCGGTGGGGCGTCGGGGGAGCCGGTGGATGGGGTTGGTGGATCTGGAGCTGAACCATCCGGTGGCGCCGGGTCAGTCGGCGGTGCTCGCGGCAGGGCTGGGGCCCCTGTTGAGGGCGGAGGTCCTGGGTACGGCGATGCGGCCGGTCGGGCCCCGGGGCACACCGGCCGCCCGGGTCGCCGCGGCCGGGCTGGCCCGTCGGCCGGGTTGGGAGCCCGATCCGGGGCGAATGCTCTTCACGGGCGGCGCCCGACAGGCGACGGCCGCCGCCATCACCGCTCTGGTGCCGCCCGGTGGGCGGTTGGCGGTGGAGGAGGTGACCTACCCGCTGGTGGGGCCGGCGGCCCGGCGGTTGGGGGTGCGGGTGGTGCCGGTGGCGGGTGACTCGATGGGGATGCTTCCGGAGGCCCTGACGAGGGCGCACCGGTCGGCGCCGTTGCGTGCGGTGCACCTGCAGCCGGTGTTGCACAACCCGCTGGGGACGGTGATGCCGGCCGACCGTCGGGCCGGATTGGCGGAGGCGATCCGGGTCACCGGTGCCGCGGTGATCGAGGACGCGGTGTGGGGGTTCCTCCGCGAGGACGTGCCACCTCTGGCCGCGCTCCTGCCGGATCGGACGGTGGTGGTGGACAGCCTGTCCAAACGGCTGGCGCCGGGATTGAACGTGGGGTTCGCGACCGTGCCCGGAGATCTGTCCGGGCCCCTGCGGGCCGCGGTG
Organism: Streptomyces sp. ST2-7A; assembly: GCF_021390475.1. Taxonomy (GTDB): domain Bacteria; phylum Actinomycetota; class Actinomycetes; order Streptomycetales; family Streptomycetaceae; genus Streptomyces. The sequence goes on along the minus strand of NZ_JAJUWS010000004.1, from coordinate 187,259 downwards.
CGCGCCGGGGGTTGGGGCCCCGGGCGCTTCGCGCTGGAGGCGGCGGCCCGGTGGATGACCGACGAGGGGGTGCGGGTGGTGACCGGGGCGAAACGGCGGGACGCCGCGGCCCGGCGGGCCCTGGCCGGCGAACGCCTGGCGGGGTTCGCGCTGCGGGGGGACCCGGCCGCGTACTGGTGCTGGTGGGAGTTGCCCCGGCCGTGGCGGGCGGAGACCTTCGTGGCCGCGGCGGCGCGGCACGGGGTGGCGATCACGCCGGGGGTGGCGTTCGTGGCCGACGGATCCCGCGCTCCGGACGCGGTGCGATTGGCCCTGGGGTCCCCCTCCCCCGTGGTGTTGGGGCGGGCCCTGGACGTGTTGGCGGACCTGGCCCGGCGGGATCCGGCGGAGGTTTTCGGGGGGTGAGGAGGGGGCCGGCTCCTCCTCGTCCTCAGCCCGGGAGGGTCTCGGTGCGGGCGGTGCCGGCGGTGGCGTCGGCGATGCGGGCGCCGACCTCCTCCAGCTCGGCCTCCGGCACGGCGAGGTCGATGGTGACCCGGGAGGCGTGCCGGACGTCGAGGACGGCGAGCCCATCGGCGCGCAGGTCGTGTTCCAACCGTCCGGCGCGGTCGTGGCCGACGGTGACCCGGAGGGTGCGGGTGCGGCGGCGTTCGACGGTGCCCACCCGGTCCAGGGTCTCCCCCACCACGCCGCCGTAGGCGCGGATCAGACCGCCCGCGCCGAGCTTGGTGCCGCCGAACCAGCGGGTGACCACGGCCGCGGTGTCGCGAACCCCGCGGTGGAGCAGCATCCGCAGCATGGGGGCGCCGGCGGTGCCGGCCGGTTCGCCGTCGTCGTCGCAACGTCGGACGGCGGCGTCCGCGCCCAGCACGTAGGCGTGGCAGGTGTGGCTCGCGGTGGGGTGCTCGGCACGCAGGTCCGCGATCAGGGCACGGGCGGCGGTCTCGTCGGCGACGGGGGCCACCACGCAGCGGAAGCGGGACCGGTTGATCTCGACCTCGTGGACGCCCTCACCGGGCACGGTCAGGTAGCGGTCCGGCATGTGGTCAGCGTATCGGGCGGGCGCCGGCCGGCGGAGCGGTGGGGCTGTCGGAGTGGCACGGGCAGCGCGGAATGCGGGCGTGTACGCGGTGGTTGCCGTGGACATGGTCGAGACGTACGGAGACGACGAGACGGTGCGCGCGATCCTGCGGGACGCGGGTGACACCTGGGCGGTGGTGGGGTTGTCGAACAACCGCGAGCGGGCCGCCCACGGCGTGGCGGCGCTGCTGCAGCGGATGGGCAAGCGGGTGGTACCGGTGCATCCGCGGGCGGAGACGGTACTGGGTGAGAAGGGGTGGGCCTCGCTGCGGGAGGTGCCGTTCCCGGTGGACGTGGTGGACGTCTTCGTCCGTTCCGGGGCGGCCGGCGCCGTGGCCGACGACGCGATCGCGGTGGGCGCGCGTGCGGTGTGGTTCCAGCTCGGGGTGATCGACCCGGAGGCTTATCGGCGGGTTCGGGAGGCCGGCCTGGCCATGGTCATGGACCGGTGCCCGGCGATCGAGTACGGCCGGATGGCCTGAGGCCCCCGGTTCGCCGCCGGACGGAGCCGTCCTCCGGGACACGGCCGGCCGGCCCGTCGGTCGGCCCGGGGAGCCGCTCCGGGCCGGCCCCGCCGGCCTCCGCCTCCGCCAGGTGACGCAACTGCTCGGCGGTGATCCCCTCGGGCAATGGCACGGGGGCGGGGGTGCGCAGGGGTGGCCGCCAGCCGTGTTCGGGATCCCAGCGACGCACGATCCGTGCCGGCGTGCCGGCGACCACCGCGTGGTCGGGCACGTCCTCGCGCACCACGGAGCCGGCGGCCACCACGACGTTGCGACCGAGTCGGACGCCGGGCAGTATCACCGAGCCGGTGCCCAGCCAGGCGCCGTCCCCTATGGTGACCGGCGCCGAGCGCGGCCACTGCAGGCCGACGGGTCGGTGCGGGTCGTCGTAGGAGTGGTTGGTCGAGGTCAGGTAGCAGTGCGGACCGATGTGGACGTCGTCACCGATGGTGACGGGCGCGTCGGCGACCACGTGGGTTCCGCGTCCCAGGACGACACCGTCCCCCAGCACGATCCGGGAGCCCTCGCCCAGGTCGAGGTCGGGGAGCATCCCGGCGGCCAGGGTGACGTCCCGGGCGATCACGCAGTGCGCGCCCAGTTCCATCCAGGGCGTGCCGAAGACCGTGCCCTGGGGAAACGCCAGGCGGGTGCCGGGACCGATGCGGCGGAAGGCGTGCGGACCGGGGCGGTCGGCGGTGACCGCGCCGGCGCGTTGCAGACCGCGCCACGCGGCGTGCAGGGTTCGGGAGGCGAGGCGACCGAGCGCCGCCCGGGGACGAACGGGCACGGAACTCCTTGCGTCCACCACGGCCCGCGGATCGACGGGGGAACGGGTGGTCAGTCGGTGACGGCGACGGGGGCAGAGCGCGTGGTGGATCCGCCCTCCGGGGTCGTCGCGGTGGTCTCGTCGGCGGACTCCCCCGGGGTCGGGGCGGGATCGGTGGCCGGCTCCGCCCCCATCAGCCGGGCGGTGGCCCGGCCGGCGCGACGTTTGATGTACCAGGTGCTCAGCGCCCCGGCGAGGACCGCGATCAGCAGGCCGACCCAGGAGAAGCGGTGCAGCCACTGCTGGGCGATCACCCCGAGGTAGTAGATCACCGCGGTGGTGCCGCCGGCCCACAGGATCCCGCCGGGCAGGTCCGCGGCGAGGAACTTCCCGTAGGGCATCCGCAGCACCCCGGCGAGGGGGCCGGCGAAGATGCGCAGCAGGGCGATGAAGCGGCCGAAGAAGACCGCCCACGCGCCCCAGCGATGGAAGGCGCGTTCGGCCGCGGCGATGTTGGTCTCCGAGAAGTGGCGGGGGAATCTGCGCCCCAGACGGGCGAACAGGGGTCTGCCCCCCTTGCGTCCGATCAGGTAGCCGAGGGAGTCCCCGACGCAGGCGCCGACGGTGGCGCACACCCCCACCCACAGTGGGTCGACGACACCCTGTGAGGCGAGCAGCGCCGCGCTGACGAGAATGATCTCGCCGGGTAGGGGGACGCCGAGCATCTCGATCAGGATGACGACGGTGACCAGCGTGTACACCGCCAATGGCGGAATTGTCGCCAGCCATGCGTTGATCTCCACCCGCCGGTCCTCCCGTGTCCCGTGCCGCTTACCGGCGTGGCGCCCGACGGCGCACGCCGGAAGCCTAACCGATGTCGCGGCTCATCCCGGGGCGTCGGCTTCTCCCCCCTCGGCGGGCACCGCGGCGGGCGGGGGCGCACCGGGTCGCAGCGTCCACACGACGGTCATCGAGGCGGTGGTGTCCCCGTCGGCCCGGCGGATGGTGACGCGGACGGGGAACTCGGGGCGGGTTCCCGCCTCGAGTTCGGCCTCCACCTCGGCGGCGGGGCGTCCGAGCTCGGCGGTGGCCACGAGTTCCCCCATGGCGAGCTTGTGATAGGCGATCTCGGCGCGGACGGCCAGCGGGACGGCGCGGTCCAGCAGTCGGCCGAAGGCCGCGAGGACGACGGCGCCGCTCGCGGTCTCCGCGAGGGTGAAGGCGGCTCCGGCGTGCGGACCGCCGAGGTGGTTGTGATGAGCGGGTCGGTCCGGCAGTACGACGACGGCACGACCGGGGCCCACCTCTGTCACCTCGAGGCCGAGGGTGCGTGCCAGGGGGACGGCCTCGATCAATTGTTCGCCTACTGAAGGCCGAGGTCGAGTCATGCCAGGATATTACCAATGGGTAACTCGTTCGGGGAGGGGCGTCCCCGCCTCGAACGGGTTACCCGGCACACCTCCGCCCGGCGCGATCCCCTCAGCGCAACCGGAAGGTGCCGGGTGGGGGGGCCGGCGAGGGCGCCGCCTCCTCCTCGGACGGCGGGCGGGCGTCCCCGATCAGTCGATCGACCTCGTCCCCGAGCACCAACCGTGCCGGGAAGGGGTCGGCGGCGACCCGTCGGGTGGGCTCCCGCGGATCCAACGGACGGTGCGAGGCGGCCACCACCAGGTTTCCGTACCTCCGCCCCCGCAGAACGGACGGCTCGGTGATCACGTACACGTGGGCGAAAACCTCGCGCAGGGCCGCCAACTGGGACCGTGCGAAGTCGAGGGGGGCGGCGTCGGCCAGGTTCGCGACGTGCAGGCCGGCCGGCCGCACGGCCCGGGCCGCGGCCCGGGCGAATCCGATGGTGGTGCACCGGGCGGGAATCCGGTTGCCCGCCCACACGTCGGCCACCACCACGTCCACGCCGTCCTCCGGCACCTCCTCCAGCGCGTCGCGGGCGTCGGCGACCCGGATCCGGATGGGCGCGCCCGCCGGCAGCGGCAGGTGCTCGACCACCAGCGCGGCCAGTGCCGCGTCGTGCTCGACCACCAGTTGTCGGGAACCCGGCCGCAGGTGCTGCAGCCACCGCGGGAGGGTCAGCGCCCCCCCGCCCAGGTGGAGGGCGTCCACCGGACCCTCCCCCGGCATCGCGGTCGTCAGCAGGGCGGCGATGTGCCGAACGTATTCGAATTCCAGTCGTTCGGGATCGTCGGGGTCCACCCAGGACTGCGGGGCGCCGTCCAGGGTCAGCAGCCGGGCCCGGCGACGGTCGAGGTCCGGCAGCAGTCGGGCGACACCGGAGTCGACCGTGACCACCACCGGGAGGGGCTCCGTTTCCACCTTCCCGTCCCCCGTCGCCCGCGCCCCGGGGACGTGCGCCGGGGAGGCGGCTCCGACCCCCTCGGGATCCACGTGTCCCCGGGCGTTGGGAGGTACCCGGAAGGGCGGGGAGGCGGAAGCGGGCGAAACGGGTGAAGGGTGTTCTGCTCGGGACACCGACCCAGTGTGCCCCTCCTCGCCGCCTCCCGCCCGGCCGGGGGGCGGCACGGGCCCATCGGCTAGGCTCGGTCGATGTTCCGCGACCCCCCGATACCCGGCGACCACGAGCCGTCCCCCGATCCGGCCGGGACGGGCCCCTCGGCCGCCGCCCGGTGGTGGACCGCCGGGCTCGTGGCGCTGGCCCTGGTGGGCGTGCCCGCGGCCGTCGCGGGGGCTTTCGCCCTGTTCGGCGCGGGATCGGAGACGGTGACGGCGGCGGGGGTCGCCGAGTTCCTCGAAGCGGTGCCCGCGCCGTGGGTACCGGTGTTCTTCGTCCTCGGATACGCCCTGCTCACCGCGTTGATGGTGCCGCGCCCGCTGATGAACCTGGTGGCGGGCGGAGTCCTGGGAGCAGTGGTCGGCACCCTGGCAGCGGTGGTCGGCACGGTCCTGGGTGCGGCGATCGGCTTCACCGCGCTGCGGCGTTGGGGACGGGCCGGGGTGCGTCGTCGGCTACCGCCCTCACTGGTGTGCGCCGCCGACCGGTGGACGGGGAGGCGGGGGTTCACCGCGGTGGTCGTGGCGCGACTGATCCCGATGATGCCGTTTCCCGGGGTCACCGCGGCGGCGGCCTTCGGACGCATCGGACCGGCCACCTTCCTGACCGCGACCACGGTGGGCACGATTCCGCTGACGACCGCGTACTGTGTGGCCGCGAGCAGGGCCGATCAACCCTCATCTCCCGTTTTCCTCACCGCTGTTGGAATCATCGCCCTCGCCTGGGCGGCCTCCGTCGTCATCACCCGGCGCGGGCGACGCCCCGGAAGGGGACGAACGACGGGTGGGGCGACGGGTGGGAGCATCCGGAACCCGACCCTCGAGCCGGGCCTTCCATCGGATGGCCCTACCATTTCGACCTGATCCACCGACGATCATCCTTGACACCACCGATACCACCGATACCACCGACATCACCGAGGGACGAGCACGCAGCGCCATGTCTTGGTTCGAATCACTTGTTCTCGGGCTCGTCCAGGGGCTCACCGAGTTCCTTCCGATCTCCTCCAGCGCGCACCTGCGGCTCGTCGCCGTGGCGGCCGGCTGGGAGGATCCCGGGGCGGCCTTCACCGCCGTCACCCAGATCGGCACCGAACTGGCGATCCTCATCTACTTCCGCAAGGACATCTGGAACATCGTCTCCACCTGGACCCGTTCCCTGTGGACCCCCGAACTGCGGCAGGACCTCAACGCCCGCATGGGGTGGTTGGTGATCCTGGGATCGATCCCGATCGGTGTGCTCGGGATCCTGCTGAAGGACGCCATCCAGGGCCCCTTCCGTGATCTGCGACTGATCGCGCTCAGCTTCATCGTGCTGGGCATCGCGCTGGCCGTGGCCGACCGGATGGCCACGCAGGCCGAGCAGGGCGGCCGGCACCGGGCGGCCAAGCCGCGCAAGACGATCGAGGACCTGAACCTGCGCGACGGCATCGTCTTCGGCCTGTGGCAGGCACTGGCCCTGATTCCCGGCATGTCGCGCTCGGGCACCACCATCACAGGTGGCCTGTTCCTGGGGTACACCCGCGCCGCCGCCGCGCGGTACTCCTTCCTGCTGGCGATCCCCGCCGTCTTCGGGTCCGGGCTCTACGAGCTGGGGGAGATCGGGAACGAGTCGGCCCACGTCTCCTGGGGACCGACGATCTTCGCCACCGTGGTGGCCTTCTTCGTGGGCTACGCGATCATCGCCTGGTTCATGCACTGGGTCAGTACCCGCAGTTTCGCTCCCTTCGTCTGGTACCGCATCGTCGTCGGCATCCTCATCCTGGTGCTGGTGTGGATGGGGGTGTTGGACCCGCTGGCCGGTCAGGAGTTCGGCGGCTGAACCGGGCCCGGCCCCTCACCGGGATGCCGGGAGGACGGTCCGGGCCCCTCCGTTCAGCTCTTCTCCGCGAACGATCCGGCGGACCCCGAAACCGGACCGGCCCCGTCGAATTCCCCGGTCGACTCCCGCAGGCCGTCCAGCACCCGCTCGCACAGCTCATGTGTGCGCAGGGCGTCCGCGATGTCGCACCGGCGCCCCGAGCGCACGTCGTGCAGAAACGCCTGGACCGCCTGTTCGATGCCGCGTTGACGGGCCGGGGGGACCCAGTCCCCGCGACGCCGCAGGCTCGGTTGGCCCTTGTGATCGATGACCTCGGCCAGATTGCGGACCTCCCGCTTGGTGTCCTGGCCGGAGACCTCCAGGATCTCCTCGGCCGAGCCCGAGCGACGGTTCATGGTGCCGAGGGCGGTGAAGCCGTCCCCGGAGAGGTGCAGCACCACCTGGTGGAGCAGTCCTTCGCGCACCACGCCGTCGACCGTCACCCGGTCGATCGGGCCGGGTGCCAGGAAGCGCAGGGTGTCCACGACGTGGATGAAGTCGTCGTACACCAGGCGACGGGGGTCCTCCGGCAGACCGACGCGGTGCTTCTGGAGCACGATGAGGTCGCGGGGGTGCTCCAGGCACTGGGCGTAGGCGGGCGCGTGGCGGCGGTTGAAACCGACCGCGAGACCGATGCCGCGTTCCTCCGCCAGCGTGGCGACCCGTTGGGCCTCGGCCAGGTCGTAGGCGAGCGGCTTGTCGACGTACACCGGCACGTCCGCCCGCAGCAGGGCGGTCACCAGGGCCGGGTGGGTTTCGGTGGGGGCATGGACGAAGGCCGCGTCGAGTCCGGCGTCCAACAGCGAGTCCAGCCCGGTGTGGCGGTGGGCGGGGGGCACCCGATGGGCGTCGCCGATCCGTTCCAGGGTGGTGGCGCTGCGGGTGTGCAGGTGGGGTTCGCAGCCGGGCAGGGCGGTGAGCACGGGGAGGTACGCCTTGCGGGCGATGTCGCCCAGGCCGATCACGCCGATCCTCACGGGGCTCCCTCGGTGGGTGTGGGGTGGTCCGGCGGCCCGCACCCGGTGGGCCACCGGCCCGGCCGGGGCGGGAACGCGCGGGCCGGGGGGATCGGGATGGGGCCGTGTGCGGCAGCATACGCGGGCCTCCCGCCGCGACGGGAGGCCCGCCGATGGGCGCGTCGGGGTCGTGCACGCCGCGGGCCCGCGGGCAACGGCCGGTCCGCCCGCGGGAACGCCTTGGTGGGACGTGCCGCTCACGCGGGGTCGGGGATCCGCCAGTCGATGGGGGGCAGTCCGTGCCGGGCGAGCGCGGCGTCGATCGCGCCGAAGGGACGCGAGCCCAGGAACTTGCGGGCGGACAGCGGAGAGGGGTGGGCACCGGTGACCACGGTGTGACGGTCGGTGTCGATGAGCGGGATCTTCTTCTGCGCCCGCGCCCCCCACAGCACGAAGACCACCGGACGCTCCCGGTCGGAGATCGCCCGGATGGCGGCGTCGGTGAAGCGCTCCCAGCCGCGTCCCCGGTGGGAGTTGGCCTCACCGGCACGGACGGTGAGGGCGGTGTTGAGCAGCAGGACGCCCTGTCGGGCCCAGGGCATCAGGTATCCCATGGTGGGGACGGGGACGCCGAGATCCGCGTGCAGTTCCTTGTAGATGTTGCGCAGGGAGGGCGGAACGCGGACCCCGGGGCGGACGGAGAAGGCCAGGCCGTGTCCCTGCCCCTCCCCGTGGTAGGGGTCCTGCCCGAGAACGACCACCCTGACGTCCTCGTACGGGGTGGCCTCCAGGGCGGCGAAGACCTGATCCGGCGGGGGGTAGACGGGGCCCGCGGCCCGCTCGGCCTCCACGAAGGCGGTCAGCTCCTTGAAGTAGGGCTGCCGCAACTCCTCGCCCATGACGGCCTGCCAGTCGCCGGGCAGCGTGTCGATCACGGATCCAACCTCCGATGCGCGCCTCGCCGTTCGGGATGAGCGACGATCATGGGCAACGTACCGCGCGGCACCGACAGGCGGTGCCGCGCGGGGTCTCGAAGGGTGGTGAGAGGCGCCGAAAACCCGTTGAAAGGAGTTGAAGGCGCGAGGGAACGGGTGGGGCGGGCCGGGGTCAGGAGACCCCGGCGTTGAGGAACAGCCCTCCGTCCATCAACAGGGTCTGCCCGGTCATCCAGGCCGAGTCCGGGGAGGTGAGGAAGGCGACCGCGCCACCGATGTCCTCGGGGGTGCCCAACCGGCCCAGCGGGTAGCGGGAGATCACCTGTTCCTCACGCCCCTCGTACAGCGCCGCGGCGAAGCGGGTGCGCACCACGGCGGGGGCCACCGCGTTGACCCGCACCAAGGGAGCGAACTCGTGGGCCAACTGCTGGGTGAGGTTGATCATCGCGGCCTTGCTCATCCCGTACGCGCCCACGAAGGGCGAGGAGTTGAGGCCCGCCACCGAGGCGACGTTGACAATGGTGCCGCCGTGCTCGCCCTGCCACGCGGCCCGGACCCGTTGGGCGAACCCGAGGGCGGAGACGACGTTGGTCTCGTAGATCTTGCGGACCACGTCGAGATCGAGGTCCGCGAGGCCGCCGAAGACCGGGTTGGTACCGGCGTTGTTCACCAGGTGGTCCAGGCGGCCGTACTCGGCGATCACCCGTTCGACCGCCTCGGCCCGGTGGTCCCCGTCGTGCGCCTTGCCGACCACGTACATCGCACGGTCGGTGCCGAGTTCCTTCACCGCCTCGCGCAACGACTCCTCGGTGCGACCGGTGATGCAGACCCGGTCCCCGCGTGCGACCAGGGCCCGGGCGATACCCAGGCCGATACCGCGGCTGCCGCCGGTCACCAGGGCCACCCGGCCGGCGTCGGCCGGCGGGCCGGCGGGGGCCGGGGAAGGTGTTGTCCCCGGGGTGGATGCGTCGGTCATCGACTCGTCTCCCTCAGTTGAGCGGGCCGCCGGCCACGTACAGCACCTGGCCGGAGACGAAGCCCGCGTCCTCGCCGGTGAAGAAGGCGACGGCGTTGGCGATGTCCTCCGGACGGCCCACCCGCTGCACCGGGATGCGGTCGGCGGCGGCCTTCTGGAAGTCCTCGAAGTCCATCCCGACCCGGGCCGCGGTCTGCGCGGTCATGTCGGTGACGATGAAGCCGGGGGCGACGGCGTTGGCGGTGATGCCGAACTTGCCGAGTTCCTTGGCGAGGGTCTTGGTGAGGCCCTGCAGACCGGCCTTGGCGGTGGCGTAGTTGGCTTGGCCCCGGTTACCCAGCGCGGAACTGGAGGAGAGGTTGACGACACGGCCGAAACCGGCGTCGACCATGTGCTTCTGGCAGGCCCTGGACATCAGGAAGGCACCGCGCAGGTGCACGTTCATGACGGTGTCCCAGTCATCATCGCTCATCTTGAACAGCAGGTTGTCGCGCAGTACTCCCGCATTGTTGACCAGGACCACGGGCGGGCCGAGTTCGGCCGCGACACGGCCCACGGCGGCGGAGACCTGTTCGGTGTCGGAGACGTCGCAGCCCACGGCCAGGGCGGTGCCGCCGTCCGCGGTGACGCGGTCGACGGTGTCCTTGCAGGCGGCCTCGTCCAGATCGAGGACCGCGACGGCACGGCCCTCCCGGGCCAGTCGCACGGCGGTGGCGGCGCCGATACCCCGGGCCCCTCCGGTCACGATGGCGACGCGCTGAACGGTGGTGGACATGATGGTTCCCCTCGCCGTCGAGTGAAGCGGGGAGCCCCGGCGATCGCTGTCGACCGACGACGGGTCCCCGAAATGAGCAACCGCTTAGTCTTGTGCGTCTGTGACGCTAGAGGCCCGGCCGGCGGCTGTCAACGTCCACACGGGTGAGGCGGGGCACAGCACGGAGCCGCCCCCTCCGGACCCGGGTCGGGGAGCCGGCGCTCCCCCGCCCGGGGCACCGCCGGCGGAGGGGGACGCCGGTCAACCCCCGTGCCGGACGCTCTCCCCCGGCCGGGTCACCGGGTGCACCAGCAGGCACAGGAGGCGTTCCAACTCCGCCTCCGGGTCCCGGGTCAGCCCGCTGTGGACGGGTCCCGGCCGCACCACCGTGCTGCGCGGGGCGGTCAACCAACGAAAGCGACGGCCCGGGTCCTCCGCCGCCGCCTGCCCGGCGGCGGTCCCGCCCCGGCACAGCGACTCCGCCGCGTGCAGAGCCGCGCGCACCCCGACCACGTCCGCGCCGGGGTCCAGGGCGAGCAGACGTTTCTCGTCCAGGTGCACCCGGGCCCCCAACCAGGAGCGACCCCGGCACCACAGCAGCACCCCGGCGTTGATGGATTCGCCCCGCTCGGGCCGGGGAACCACCCGCAGCAGGGCGTAGTCGAAGACCTCGCGCGGGGCATCGGCCGCCTCTCCGGTGGGGGCGTCGGCCCGGAGGGTCATCGGCCCGCTCCCGCGATCGGGAAGCCGCCGGTCAGCCAACCGGGTGCGCGGCTCGGTCCGTCGGGGGTCGGGGCGTCGATGACGATGCGCTCCGCCAGCCCCCGGGCGCGACGGAGCAGGACCCCCACATGCGCCGCCCGGACCGCCTCCGCGTCGGGAAAGCCGGGCTCGCCCTCCAGCCACTCGTCGGGGACCTCGGCCACCACTTCGCGCAACAGGTCCTCCGTGATCAGTGGTTCCAACTCCGCCCCGGCCGCCACCGGGTCCGGACCGGCCGGCGCCAGGGCGTGGTCGGAGGCATCGTGGGGTCGCGGTGCGGCGTCCGCCGCACCGGCCCAGTTGTGCTGCCACACCAGGCTCGCGCCGTGGTCGATGAGCCACAGATCACCGTGCCAGACCAGGAGGTTGGGGTTGCGCCAGGAGCGGTCCACATTGCGCACCAGCGCGTCGAACCACACCACCCGGCCGGCCTCCACCGGATCCACGGCGTAGGCGAGGGGGTCGAACCCGATGGAACCGGGAAGGAAGTCCATGCCGAGGTTCAACCCCTCGCTGGTACGCAGCAGGTGTTGCACCTCCTCGTCCGGTTCGGCGCGGCCGATGACCGGATCGAGTCGCAGGAGGACCAACTCCGGAACCCGTAGTCCCAGTCGCCGGGCGAGCTCTCCGGAGACGACCTCGGCCACCAGGGTGCGTCGTCCCTGACCGGCACCGTGGAATTTCATCACGTACGTGCCCAGATCCTCGGCCTCGACGATGCCGGGCAGCGAACCGCCCTCCCGCAGGGGCGTCACATAGCGGGTGGCCGCCAGTCTTCTCATCACTTTCCCAGGCTGTCCGACTCTTCGTCCTTGCAATCCATGGTTCACGTCACGGGCGCGGCCTCCGGACGATCGCCGGGAAACCGTCCCGGGGAGAATCCGGGAGTCACCGCCGGGCCGCCGTCCTCCCTGCTGGTCGAGCAGTCCGTCGATGACGTTGCGTCCCTTGCTTCCGGCTTCCGGCATGAAGTGAACACAGTAACCCGGCGTGACAGCGGATGAGGAGTGTCCGAGCCATCGCGCGACAGTCACCACGGACTCCCCGCCTCCGACACGGTCGAGGCGCAAGTGGGTGTTTGGTTGGGCCAGCGATACGCCTTTTCGGCGTATTTGCCATCGGTTCGAGCGGACTGGCACCAGACGATCCAAGGCTCACGAATAGATCGGTGTCCGCCCCGACAGCCGGCGAGAACGTTCCCGGGTCGGTTGCAACTACGGCGAAACCTCGGAACAGGTGGTGACCAGGTCGCCCATCTGGTGGCAGCTGGAGCGAAACCCGTCAGTCACCGGCCACCCTCGCCGTCCCGGCCCCGGTCAGGCGGACCAGGTCCGCACAGGTCGTCCGGAACACGGTGTGCGCGAGTCCCGCTCCCGCCCAGATGTCCGGGTACGCGTAAAGATGCTCGTCGATCAGTGTCGGCAGGGGGGCGGGGTGGCCGATCGGGGCGACGCCGCCGACGCGCTGGCCGGTGACCTCGAGGACGTAATCGGGGTCGGCCCGCCGGACCCTGCGATGGGCCACGCCGCAGAGACCGGCCAGGAGACGGGTGTCGACGCGGTGTCCGCCGCTGGTGACGACCAGGAGCGGCGTGCCGTCGACGCGGAAGACGATGCTGTTGGCGACGGCGCCCACGGCGCAGCCCAGTTGGGCTGCCGCCGCGGCGGCTGTCGGGGCGGGGTCGGGCAGTTCCACGGTGCTGACCGGGGCGCCGTGCTCGGCCAGAACCTCGCGAACCCGCTGGACTGCCGTGTGCATGAACATGCCTCCATGGGGCGGTGCGCCCCTGTCGACGGTGCGACGCGTACGGGTGATCCGCCGCTCGTCGTACCTCTGGACGGTCGGTCGTACCGCATGGATATAGCACGACTGCCGTACAGGAGGGTGCTCAGTCGGGGAGGTGACGGGTGAAGTCGATGCCCTGTCCGGCGAGGCGGGCGAGGATCTGTTCGGACTCGTCGGCTCCGCGGGCCGCACAGGTCAGACCCACCGGTAGGAGGCCGTGCAGGATCTGTTCCACCCCGTCGGCCAGCGGCCGGGAGACGCAGCGGGCCATGGCGCTCTCGGCGGCGTCGCCGACGGTGTCGAGGAGGTAGTGGCCCTCCCAGGCGTCCCCGGCATCGCTGCGCACGTCGAGGGAGACCCTCAGGACCACGCGGTCGCGGTCACTGTCGGTGGTGGGGTGGCGTGCCGCCAACTCGTCGGCCAGGGAGGCGATCCGTGTGTCGTCGCCGCGGCGCAGTTCGGCGAAGACCGGTTCCCAGGCGTTGAGCCAGCCGCCCAGGCGCAGCGTGCCCCGGACGAACGTGTCCACACTCCACTGCGGGGGCAGCCCGTACTGAGCGATGAAGGGCACGCTGTCGCGATTGGGGTACATCTCGAAGGTCTCGCCGCCGACCGTCTGCGTGACGGCGACCTCCCACGGCCTCGCGGCAGTGAGCCGGGCGCCGTCCGCCACGTAACGGGCGGGCGTGCGCAGTGCTCCCAGAACGCCCCGGGGCGCCCAGTTGAAGCGGTAGCGGAAGGCGTTGGGAACGGCCGGTACTCCCCCGCAGTAGGACGTGAAGCGGACCCGTGCGGGAGCGTCGCCCCACCGTTCCCCGGCCCGGCCGATCAGGCTGTGGGCGAAGAGATGGTCGATGCCCGGGTCGAGACCGGCCTCCGCGAGGATCACGGTGCCGTTCGCGGCGGCGGCCGGGGCGAGTTCGCGCATGGTATCGGAGGCGTAGCTGCTACAGGCGAAATGGGCCCGGCGGCCGACGCACGCGTGCAGCAGCGCGTCGTGTTCGGAGGCGGGCAGCATGGAGACCACGATGTCGCCGGGAGCCAGTTCGGCGCTCAGCGCTTCGGGGGTGAAGGCCCGAGGGGCGACGCGCCCGGACAGCCCGAGCCGGTCCAGAGCCTTCTCGGCGCGGTCGACGCTGCGGTGCCAGAGCCGTACCTGCGGTGCCGTCCGGAGGACGGCCGCGAGGCCGCTGCCCGTGGAGAGGCCGGCGCCCATCCAGTGCACGGTGCCGGTGGGGGCGATCACGTCGGTCACGCCAGTCACGTCGGTCACATCAGTCACGTCCGGTCCTTCCCGAGGTGCGGTCGATGTCCGTCAGTAGTGCCGTGTGGAAGCGGGCCGCACAACGGCCCCACGGGGAGGCCGGGTCGTTGCGGCCGTGAGCGAGAGCGAGCAGTTGGGGCAGCAGCGCCGCCGAGAAGTCCGTACTGGCTTCCTCGGGCAGCAGCGAGGGGAGGTTGTCCAGGGCGATCAGGTCGAGCGGTGGCGTATCGAGCAGTCTGCGTACGGGCTGCTCCCAGGTGGTCACCGCGTCGTAGATCGGCAACATGTTGCACTCCGATCCGACGTCGCACGTCACATCGCAGACGGTGGCGAGCCTGCGGTGCGGGGCGTCGATGTCGCGCGGGGTGAGGAAGGGGGTGGCCGGCACCGTGCTGAGTACGGCGTTGACCAGCAGGTCGTGGGCGAGCAGGGCCGGTCGGTCGAGGTCGCGGGTCTCGGCCAGGTCCCAGCGGACCGGGTCGATGCCGGCGGCGGTCAGCGCGTCGCACGCGCCGCGCCCGCAGCGGCCAAGTGCTCCGAGGACCAGAGCCCTGAACTCCGCCTCGTCGGCGCTCCGTTCCAGGGAAGCGTCCAGTGCGGCCCGCGTGGTGGGGGCGAGGGGTGAGGTGAGCCCGCCCCGGGCGTGCAGGACCGCGAGGGCGGTTCCGGCGTATCCGGCCCAGTAGCCGAAGGCGGCCAGGCGGCGCCCCGGGGCGTCGGTGAGTTCTTCGAGGTCGAGCAGCACGCCGCCGCCCGCCGCGAACCGGTCCAGCAGTCGTGCGGCACCCGGCTGCCCCTTGTAGGCGTGGCCGAACATGACATGGCGATGGACCAACTCGGCCGGCTCGTCGAGGAGTTCCTTCAGGCCGACGACGACCGTGTCGCGCGGCGCGCCGGTCCAGGCGTCCGGTTCGGCGGGCCGGCATCCGGCATCCAGGTAGGCCGACAGCGGGAACACCCGCTGCGGGCAGTCCTCGACGGTCACGGGGACACCGGCGGCGATGAGCCGACGGGAGTCCTCCGGGGTGATCGGGGCGCGCCGCTCGTGGGGGCGGGTCTCACGGCGCATCCAGAGCTGCGGAACATCGGTCATGGCGGTCGGCCGCTCCTGTCGGTTTCGGTGCCGGTCGCGACGAGTGCTTCGGTGGCACGGACGCCCGGGCGTTCCGGGTTCCACTTACACGAGATTGGCTTCCGGGCGTGTCTCCTGAACGGCGAAACGCTCGGCCCGCAACGGGGACACGTCGACGAAAGGCTCCCGGCCGAGGTACAGGTCACGGATCACCTCGCCCACCGCGGGCGCCTGGAGGAAGCCGTGCCCGGAGAACCCGGTGGCGTACAGGAAGCGCGTGGGTCCGCAGGCCTCGCCGATCAGCGCGTTGTGGTCGGGGGTGGTCTCGTACAGTCCGGCCCAGCCGCCGGTGACGCGCGCCTCCAGCAGGGCGGGGGTACGCCGGCTCATCGCGGTGTGCAGTCGGGGCAGCCACGCGTCGGAGACCGTGGTGCGGAAGCCCGGCGTCTCCTCGGGGTCGGACATGCCCAGCATTACGCCGGGGCCCTCCCCGTGGAAGTAGAAGCTGCTGTCGAAGTCGATCGTCATGGGCACGTCGGACGGCATCCCCGGCACCGCCCCGGTGACGGCGATCTGACGGCGCAGCGGCTGCACGGGCAGTTCCACGCCCGCCATGGCGCCGACCTCGGCCGACCAGGCGCCGGCCGTGCAGATGACATCGGACGTGGCGATCCTCCCCCGGGAGGTGAGGACCGCCGTGATGGCCGAGCCCTTCGTCTCGATGCCGGTGGCCGCGCACCGCCGGACGATCACCACACCGTGCCGGCGTGCGGCATCGGCGTAACCGTGCACCACCGCTTCGGGGGTGCAGTGCCCGTCGTCCGGGGAGAATGCGGCGGCCAGCAGCCCATCGGTGCTGATCAGCGGGGACAGCCGCTGCGCCTCGGCCGCGTCGATCATGCGGCTGGGCACGCCCAGACCGTTCTGCAACCGCACACCGGCCTCGAAGGAGGCCACCTGTCGGGATGTCGACAGGAGGAAGAGGTACCCCACCCGGTGCAGCCCGATGTCGTACCCCGGTTCCTCGCCGAAGCGGCCGAATGCCTCCAGACTCCGGGCACCGAGCTGGATGTTCAGTGCGTCGGAGAACTGCGCCCGGACTCCCCCTGCGGCCTTGGACGTGGAGCCGCAGGCCAGTTGGTCCCGCTCGATGAGCACCACGTCGCGCACACCGGCCCGGGCGAGGTGGTAGGCGATGCTGGTGCCCATCACTCCGCCGCCGATGACGACGACCGACGCCCGGCCCGGCAGGAAGCCGCCCGGCCGGGCCCCGCGCCCGCTCATCGCGCGGCCGCCGGTCGCTCGTCCGCAGGCGACGGTCGTGCGTCCGCGGCTCTGGCTGCGTCGACGACGGCCCAGGCCGCCGCCGCGTCCTGGAGGCCGAGGCCCACGCTGAAGTACAGGACGATGTCCTGCTCGAAGGAGCGCGCCGTCCGTTGCCCGATCAGTACCTGCCCGAGAGGCACGAGGTCACCGGGCCCGAGGTCGCCGCTGCCGATCGCGGCGACCACGGGACCCGCGTGTCCGGCGGCGGTCTGCGGATCGTCCACGACGACTGCGGCGGCCCGTTGCAGGGCGTGCGCGTCCACCTCGTGCCGGTCGGGTTCGAACGAGCCGACGCCCACCACCGTGGCGCCCGGCGACAGCCAGCGTCCGCGCAGGACCGGCTCACGGCTGAGGGTGCAGGTAGCGACCACGGGCACGCCGTTCACCGCCTCCCGCGCGCTGTCCACCGCGTCGGCCCGCACCCCGAGTTCGGCGGCGATGCGCTCGGCGGCCAGGACGCGGTGCTTCCCGGTGGGACTCCATACGCGTACCGCACGCAGCGGCCGTACCCGTGCGACAGCACGGGCGTGGGCCAGCGCCTGGGTGCCCGAGCCGAGCAGTCCCAGCTCGTCCGCGTCCGAAAGCGCGAGCGCGTCGACGGCCACCGCACTCGCCGCGGCGGTGCGCAGGGTCGTCACCGCGGTGCCGTCCAGCACCGCGACGACGGTCCCGGTCCCGGGGTCGAGAACGACGACGACCGCGTTCACGCTGGGCAGGCCGTGTAGCCGGTTGGCGGGGTGGACGCCGCCGAACTTGGCGACCGCGCCGGTGTCCGCGGAGAGGCGGGACACGTAACAGAACATCACGCTGTCGTCGAAGCGGCTCGGATGCATGACCTTCGGCGGCAGGTCGGCCGTGCCGTGGGCGAGGGTGGTGAACGCGCGACGCTGGGAGGCGATGGCCTCGTCCATTCCCAGCAGCGTCGCGACCTCCTCGGCCGAACAGAAGAGCGGAGGTGTGGACATGGGGTCTCCTGGTTCTCCTCGGGGGAGGGACGAGTGGCGGCCGATCAGCGGCGCGGGGGTGGCTGCCCGGAGCGTGGTGGCGTGACGTCGTGGTCCCGTGAGAGCTGCGGTGGTGGCGTGGGCTGCGCGCCCGGGGACGAGGGGCGGCGGGAGAGGACGCCGGCGGTGGCACCGGTCAGGACCAGGGCGGCCCCCAGGAGTTGCAGCCACGTCAACCCGCTGCTCAGCAGCGCCGCGCTGGCGACGATACTCACCACGGGCTCCAGCATGCTGCCGATCGACGCGCGCGTCGGACCGATCAGGGTCATCCCGAGGAAGAAGCAGAGAATCGCCACGACCGTGGAGATCAGGGCCAGGGCGAGCACCCAGAGCCAGCCCCGGAACGCGAAGTCGAGCCTCAGGTCGCCCGTGGCCGCCCCGTACAGCAGGAAGGAGACCGCCGCGGCCGCCGAGACGCAGGCCGTCATCACCACGGGGTGCACACTGCCGCTCACCCGGTCGCCGTACAGGATGTAGGCGGTGTAGACCCCGGCGGCGCCGAGCACCTGCAGGACGCCCACGATGTTCAGGTCCGCCCCGATGCGGCCCAGCACGAGTGACACTCCGGCGAAGGACGCCAGCATCGAGCCGACGATGGCTGCCGAGGGCCTGTCCCGGCCGATGACGGCGGACACGGTGGCCACCAGGGCCGGGTACACGTACAACAACAGGGCAGCCAGCGCGGGCGAGATGTGTTTGACGGACGAGAAGTACAGCGTCGACTGTGCCGTGTACAGGACACCGCCCAGCACGACCAGCCGCAGCAGGTCCGCCCGCTTCGGGGGGCCGGCGCGGCGCGCGTGGCGGATCGCGTAGGGGAGGAAGACCGCCGCTGCGAGGGCGAAGCGGAGGAAGAGCAGCGTGGCGAGGGTCAGCCCGTCACGGTAGGCGAACGTGGCGAAGACGGGCATGAGCCCGAAGCCGGTGGCGGAGAGCCCGATGAGCAGGTAGCCCTTCAACATCCGTGACCTTCTTTTCCGACGGACGAGCGTCCGGGCGGTCCCGGTTCGGCCCGCCGCAATTGCGCGCCGATGAGCCCCATCAGCCAGGGAACCCTTTCGTACAGGGCGAAATGACCGCCGTCGTGGTGGGCAACGGTGCAGCCTTCGTCGGAGTACCGCCCCCACTGCGGCAGCACGGCGTCGTCCGTCAAGGGGTCCTGACGGCCTGCCAGTACGAGCAGGGGCGCCACCGTGCACCGGAGCTGTTGCGCGGGCAGGTAGGTGTGGGCCATCCGCAGGTCGGCGCGGAAGGCGGGCAGGAAGAAGTGCGCGGCGATCGAAGGACTCAGCCCGGGCGGCACGCTCCCGAGGGCCCGGAGCTCGGCGAGCAGTTCGCCGTCGGTGAGGCCGAGGACCCGATGCGTCCAGGCGGGCGGGCGGTGCGGCGGGTTGCGCCCGGACACCACCAGCAGTGCCGGCGCCGGCAGGTCCTTCGACCCCGCTGCGGCAGCCACCTCGTACGCGATCAGGCTGCCCATGCTGTGCCCGAGCAGGACGTACGGGTTCCGCCCGACCGTGGCGCGCACCGTCGCGGCGAAGTCGCGGGCGATTTCCCGTACCGACCGTGCGGCGGACGCTCCCGCCCGTGTGCCTCGTCCCGCCGGGACCACCTCGATGCCGGGCGGAGCGTACCGCTGCCAGTCCCGGAAGACACGGGCCGAACCTCCGGCGTGCGGTACGCAGAACAGCCGGAGCACCGCGTCCCGGCGGGGCGGTGCGGTGCGGGGGACGGACGGCGCGGTCACTTGTGGAAGCTCTCCCGGTCGGCCTCGGTCACCGTGACGGTACGGGGGCGCTCCAACGGCAGGAGGACGGAGTTGAGGGTCCGCCGCATGGTCTGCGCCGCGTCGGGTTGCGGATCGGCCACCTCCAACTCCACCTCCAGGAAGGACTCTCCGTCGTCCCCTGTGCCCACCTTTGTCACACAGCGCACCACACCGGGCAGGGTCAGCGCGGTCTGGCGGACGGAGCTGAGGGAGACCTTCTCGCCCCGGATCATCACGAAGTCCGACCGGCGGCCCCGGAAGAAGAGGTAGCCGTCCTCGATGCGGAAGACGTCACCGGTCGCGACGACCCCCGGGGCGGTCGGCGTCCGTCCGACTCCCGGTGCGTCGGAGATCTTGCGCACGAGCGCCGTGTCGCTGGCGACCATGAGCTCACCGGTGCCCTCCTCACCGGGCTGCTCGCGCAGCCAGACCCGGACCCCGGGCAACGGCAGCCCCACGGAGGCGTACCGGTACGGGGGTTCCGCGTGCGCGGCGAGGGTGGACACCCGGGGCCCCGCCTCGGTCAGCCCGTAGGTGAGGTACAGCTCGCCGCCGGGACGACCCGCCAGCAGCCGGGCCACCTGCTCCGGCGGTACGTGATCGCCGCCGACGGTGAGCGCCCGGACGCCCGACGGCGCTCCCGTGGGTTCTTCAAGGAGCCGCCGGACGATCGTCGGCGTGATGGAGGAGTGGGTCACCCCGTGGTCCGCGATCTGTTTGAGGTACCCGGCCGGGGAGAAGGGCGGCCCGGACACCACCACCCCGGCGCCGCACCCGTACGCGGCCAGCACCTGCGCGACCATCGCGTACGAGTAGTACAGGGGCAGGTTGACGAGGACGGTGTCGCCCGCGTGCATCCCCACGGCCCCGGCGTGCCGCTCCGCGTTGCGCAGCAGGGACGAGGCCCGGTGCAGGCAGGCGCCGGCGGCCCCGGACGTCCCGGAGGTCGACATCAGCACGTCTCCTGCCCGGTACGGGGGCGGGCCGCTCGCCTCGTTCAGCAGGACGGCCGCACCGCCCGGGACCGGGTGGGCGCGCGGGACGCCGTAGCGTTGCGGGTCGGGCCGGGCGGCGATCAGCGCCCGGACATCCAGTTGCCGGGCCAGCCTGCGGATGCGCGCCGAGGGGGTCGCCGGGGCGATGGCGAGCGGCACCAGCCCCAGGAGCAGGACGGACAGGTAGAGGCGCAGCATGTGCAGGGAGTTGGAGAGCGCCAGCAGCACGGCGCTGCCGGGAGGCAGACCCAGCGCGGCCAACGCGGCCAGGGTGTCGTCCAGCGTCGGCTCGGGGCCGTCGGCCGCGTCGGGCTCGGAGGAGCGGTCCAGGAACTCGGTGACCCGCCGGTGTTCCAACAGGAGGTCATCCGTGACAGACATCCGTGGTGTCCCTTCATGGCCGCTGTACCGCGTCGGCGGTCGGCGGGTCGGTGAACAGTTTTCGGACGAACTCGGCAGCGTCGTCGTCGGGGGTTCCGGCACGGAGCACCACGCAGGTCGCCGTGCACGAGGCGCCGTGCTGCCGGTACGCGGCCCACAGCACGTACCTCGCCCGGCCGGCGTGCAGCCAGTGCCCGGCCAGCGCCGTCGCGACGTCCGCGGCGTCGTCGGGGTCCGCCTCCAGGACCAGGGACGGGCCCCGCAGACCGAGGGTGAGGCAGGTGAGTCCGGCCAGGATGCCGGGGTTGGAGCCCGCGAACCGCAGTGGCGAGACCCGGCCGCGCGCCGCGTCCCGGGCGATCCTGAGGTGCGTGGGCAGAGCCCGGCCGTCGTTGGTGAGCAGGACGGCGACCTCGTCGGGATCCGCCAGTACCTCCTCCCGGCAGGGGACGAGCGCCTCTTCGGCCGCGGAGACGATCAGCCAGGCGATCGGGTCGGCGTAGAAGGACGGTTTGTTGCGCGTGCAGGACGCGGGGTCGGCGACGGACAGGGTCGCGTGCCCGGCGACGGCGAGCGGCAGGGCCGATGTGCGGCTGCCGGACCCGGAAGGCACCGCGGTGGGCGCGTCGATCCCGACGAGCGGCCCGGAGTCGAACAGCAGACAGGTGTTGAATCCGCCGAAACCCAGGGTGAGGCTGATGCCTTGTGTTCCGTGCGTCTTCTCCGGCCCCGCGCGGGGCAGCCGCAGCGACAGCCCCGGCAGCGGGGAGGAGAGCCCGTGGAGGGGAGGTACGTGTCCCTCCTGGAGGGCGAGCACGGTGGCCACCGCCTCGATCGCCCCGGTGGCGCCGAGACTGTGGCCGAGCGCCCCCTTGGTTCCGAAGACCACGGCGGCGGGCCCGGTCCGGACGCCGCCGAACAGCCGCTGTACGGTGGCGGCTTCGACCTCGTCGTTGAGCGGGGTGCCGGTGCCGTGCGCGCAGATCACGGCCACGTCGCCGGGCCCGCTGCCCGACCCGGCGAGGGCCCGCTGCACCGCGGCGGTCACGGTGCGCCCGGACGGGTCCGGTGCGGTCAGCCCGGAGGCGTCATTGGCCGAACCCGCGCCGCTCAGCGTCGCGTACACCCGGGCGCCCCGGCGGCGGGCCGCGACAGCGCCTTCCAACACCAGGAAGCCCGCGCCCTCACCGAGGGTCATGCCGTCGTGCGCCACGTCGAAGGCGCGCAGCCCGGTGGGACTCATCGTGCCGAGTGCGGAATGACCGAGCCGCTTGGCCTCGGTCAGTACGTCCGCCCCGCCCGCCAGGAAGATTCCCTCGCCGTCGCCCTCGCGGAGCAGTGCCCGGGCGAGCAACAGGCTGTCGGCCCCGGCCGAGCAGGCGGTGGTGACCACCAACGGCCGCCTCCGGTGGCCGAGTTGGCGGGCCGCCGCCACGGCCCAGCCCTCCTGGGGATCCTCGCAATCGATGCGGGCGTCGAAGCTGGTGCCCGGAACGAGGGTCAACCGCCCGTCGTCCGCCGCCACGCCCGCGTCCCGCAAGGCCGCGGCCATGGTGCGCACCGCGAGGGCGACCTGCCGGTCCCATGCCTCCCGACCTCCGGGGCGGTAGGCCGGGGAGGGCACGACGGCAGCACGTTCCGTACGCAGCCGGTGCGGCGACGGTTGGTCGACGACACCCGTCGCGCCCGAGCAGAGCTGCTGCCACACTTCCTGGAGGCCGTCGCCCAGCGGAGTCGCCCAGGCCATGCCGGTGACGACGACCTCGGGCCCGGCACTCACCACAGCTGACGGCCGAGGTCCGCGGCCTTCCTGCGGGTCAGCGTTCCGCGGAAGGCGGCGACCGTCAGGCCGTCGACGGTCGCCTGGCACGAGAAGAAGAACGTGGCGCCGACCAGCCGGTCGGCTCGGACATCGAAGATCACTTGGTCGCCGGGGACGACGGGCCTGGTGAACCGCGACTTGACGGAACCGATCAGCGTCAGCTCGTCGTCGGCCAGCGGGCTGGTGCTCATCTGGTAGAGGATGATCCCGGACTGCGCGAAAGCCTGCATCAGGTGGCTCCCCGGGTAGATCGCCCGTTCCGGGAAGTGTCCTGCGATGGCGTCGAGGTTCCCGGAGACCGACAGCAGGCTCTTGAGGAAGACCCCGGGCTCGTGGTCGGTGATCCGGTCGATGTAGATCATCGGGTGGCGGTGGCGCAGCCACTTCTTGAGCTCCGAGAAGCCGATCTGCCGGTCGGCACCCTGCTGCGGCTCCTGCGCCGGGGGCGTTGCCGCCGCCGTACGTTCAGAGTGCTGCGATGTCGTGTCGAGCTGCATGGGGGACGATCCCTTTCAGAGTGTGACGGACAGCCGGAGGCAGCGGCACCGGGGTGCCGGTCCCCGGGTGGACGGCTGCGAAGGTGAGGGTTCCGGAGGCGAGTTCGGTGCGTGATCCGTCCGTCTCCTCCCGCAGCAGACTGGCGGCCACCCGGATGCGGGCGGCCCCGACGTGCTCCACGACGACCTCCCCGGCGATCGGGTCCCGGTAGGCGCCCGGCCTGCGGTAGCGCACCGTGAGCTCGGTGACGGCGAGGTCGGCGCCGAGTTCGGCGATACGGGCCAGACCCGCGCCGTGTTCCTCGAAGTGGTCGAGTACGAAGGTCTCCAGGAGGGAGACGTATCGGGAGAAGTGGACGACCCCGGAGGCGTCGGTGTCGACGTGCTCGATCCGGCGCCGTACCGTACCGATGGCGGTAGCCGGGGCGTCCGCCGAGGTCACAGCGTCTCCTGGAAGCGCCGGGTGCCCTCGCCCAGCCGGTCGACGATCTCGTCCGCCTGCGCCTCGCCGGTGATCAACGGCGGAGCTATCCGCATCGTCGGGTACACGTAGCGCAGACCGTGGGAGCGCTTTCCGGCCCCGGCCATGAACTCGACGTACACTCCGGCCGAGATCAGGTGGGTGCGCAGGAGGTCCAGTTGGGCCGATGCGGTCTCGGACAACTCCACGCCGTGCATGACGCCGAGGCCCCGCGTGTGCGTGTAGATCTCGGGGAAGCGCCCGACGAGCCCGGACCGCAGCCGGTCGGCCAGCCGTGCGCCCAGTTCCGCGGAGTGCTTGAGCAGGCCCTCGCTCACCAGGTGGTCGATGCCGTCGCGCATCACGGCGCAGGTCAGCGGACGCAGGTCGGAGGTGGAGATGGTGCCGGTGGCACGGGCCCGCAGCTCACGGCGGGCGATGACCATGGAGGTCGACAGCGCGCCCATTCCCAGGCTCTTGCCGATCACCGTGATGTCGGTGGGGACCGGTCCCTCCACGTCGTGCATGCCGAACCAGCGGCCGGTCTTCGCGAAGGTCAGCACCTCGTCGGCGACCAGCCAGGTGTCGTTGTCCCCGCACCTCCCCGACAGGCGGCGCAGGTACCCGGGCGGGGGCAGCAGGATTCCGGCGTCGCCCTGGACGGGTTCGACGAAGACGGCGAGCAGCCGCTCGGAGTTGGCTGCGAAGTACTCCTCCAGCGCGCCCTCGTCGCCGAACGGGATGTGTTCCACTCGCAGGCCGTAGTCGTGGTCCGCGACGGGGCCCGGCAGACCCACCCGGTAGTGCCGGCGGTTGAGGAACGGCAGCAGGCCATGGGTCCAGCCGTGCCAGGCGCCCTCGAACGCCAGGATGGTGTCCCGCTTCTCGCGCCCGGGGCGATGGCGCAGACGCCTGGGGTCGAACCGCGATTCGAGGACCAGCCGGAGTGCCAGTTCCAGTCCCTCGGAGCCGGAGTTTCGGCCCGCGACGTGGTAGGCGTCACCGGGGAAGTGGTCGGTCCACAATCCCTCGGCCCCGAACAGCTGGTCCAGCAGGGCCGCCCGTTCGCGGGACGCGATCTCGTCGGTCACGTACCCGGTGTCGGTGACGGCCCGCTGCAGGGAACGCCGCACACTGTCGTGGCCGGCGCCCAGGCAGGCGCTCCCGTAACCGCCGCCGGCGTCGAAGAGGGTGAAGATTTCGCCGCTTCGGGGCCCGGCGAGCTCCACCGCCTTCAGCTCGACTCCCCGGGCGCCCAGGCAGGCGAACGGCAGGGGCGGGCGGCCGTAGTGGTTGTAGTGCATGGACTGACTTCGCCGGAGCCGATCGAGTTCGGACTCGGTGAGCCGGGTGCCGACTGGCGTGGACAACGGTGTCTCCGTCTCTGACGATGCGATGAGTCGATCGTTTCCGTGCACGTGTACGGCGGAGGCGGGGATGACCCCATGGCGCCGGCCGGTGGGACCGGGTCGGTGCCGAACCCATGGGCCGGGGCAACCGTCAGCCGGCGGGCCGGACGGTGTTCTCCCGCTCCTTCAGCAGCCGCTCCACGAGACTGACGACCGTGCCGAGGGTGGCGAAGTGCTCGGGCGAAAAGTCGTCCTCCGAGATGGTGATGCCGAAGCTCTCCTCGCACAGCACACGCAGTTCCACGAAGCCGAGCGAGTCGAGCCCGTAGACATCCCGCAGGCTGTCGTCCGCGTCCATCCGGCCGACCGGGACCTCCACCATGAGTTCGGAGGAGAGCAGTCCCTTGACGGTCTGTGCCACGTTCGTTGCGTTCACTCGGATCTCCTCTTCGACAGGCCTGACCAGGGCGGCCGGGCGGTGCGGTTGACGGTGGAACGAAGGACCGGCTGTCGTGGAAGGACCGGTCGGTCTCCGGCGCCCGGGCCGCGGCAGGCGGCGTCGGGCAACGCCGTGGGCGACAAGGATTCGTGGGGGGAGAGGACGAACCAGATTCAACGATGCCCCGCATGATCGCCACAAGCGCTCCCGGCAAAGTTGGCAGCATTCACCACCTTGCGGCCGACCACGCATCCGCCACCGAAGCCATCGCTCCGCAGATGGGGCACGGAACGGGGTCGTCAGGGAATCTTCCGTCGGGGGTGTCGGGTTCCCGCCACCCGGTCCACGGGGTGCTCCCCCGGCCGTCTTGCGGTGCCCCCGGGCACCGTCCGGCGCGGACCGGGCCGCGTACGGGGCTTCGCATTCCCGACGTCCGTGCTCAACTCATCTCCGCTTGAGAAGGGTTCACATCCGAGAAAGCCGGGGACGACCCGCCGCTCCCTGCGACGACGCGCGCCGAACAATCGAGAGGTTCACCCGGGCACACCGGAAGCGGACCGCGTGGACGACGCGGCACACCACATCGCCAGGATCGACCGCGCCCGGCTGACGACGACGCCGGTCGACCCCATCGGGTTGCCGGGCGTCAACTCCTTCGGCGCGCCGCCGGACGGCGAGGCCGGAGAGCGGAAGGTGGCCGACCACCTCGGCGGCCGGCTCGAAAAGCCCGGGTGGGGGCCCTCGGCGGGGCGGCGGGACGCATCACGGGGCCGTCCCCGGTCCCCGTCCGGGGTCGGCTTCCCGGACGGCCCGCCGCACGGCGCGTCCGTACCGGTGGGCCATCAGTCGTTGTGCAAGACGGCCCACGGGACCGGCCAAACGGGCGTACCGGGCGGCGGGGCGGCTGAGCGCGAGAACGGTCAGGTGCACCGAGCCGTCGGCGTCGCGTTCGACGAGGAACGCCTCCTCCCCGCATTCGGGGTGGCCGGGCAGGGTGCCGTAACCGAAGCCCACGCGTTCCGCCTCGCGGACCGTCCACACCACCAGGCAGGGGGCACGGACGGGGCCGAGCCGGACGATGACCCGGACCCCGACCGCCGCCCGCGGCGCGTCGGCCTCCAGCGAGAGCCCCGGACCCCGGTGGGTCCGCCAGGTCAGCACGGCGTCCCCGGCCGCGGCGAGGACTTCGGGGCCGCGGCCGAGCGGAACCCGCACGCGCAGTCGGTGGAATCCGGCCGGAGCCGGGGAGCCACCCTCCCGGGTCATGCCGGGGGTGGGATAGGTGAGGTCGTCCATCCCGGAAGTCGTCATGGGACCCCGCCCGAATTCGGAGGATCGGGCCGGTATCGACTCCACGCCGAGCCGGCGGTGCGCACACCCGGTCGGCAGTTTGCCACATCTCCCGGAAGGGATCGGGAAAACCATCCGGCCGGGCCAAACCGGGAACCCGGGCCGGCGGATCGCCGTTGGGGCCGGTCAGGATACGTGCGCGCCGGCCGGTCCCCCGACCGGCGAACCACAGATCGAAAGGATGGTCACCCACATGACCGGACCCATGACTTCCCGTCGCACCGCCGTCGCCGCCGGGGCCGCGGGTATCGCCGCCGTGCTCACCGGTTGCGGCGGATCGGACGACGGTGGGGCGCAGGGCGGCGCGGACACCCCGGAGCCGGGGACGGGCGTCACCGGTGACGTCGGGGACGAGGGCGGCGACACCACCGGCGGGACGGAGGACGGGGGCGGCGAGGCCGGCGGCGAGCTGACCCGGGTCTCCGAGGTTCCCGAGGGCGGCGGGGTCATCCTCGGCGACGAGCGAGTGGTGGTCACCCAGCCCGAGCCCGGGGAGTACCGCGCGTTCAGCGCGGTGTGCACCCATCAGGGTTGTGTGGTGAGCGACATCAGCAACGGCTCGATCAACTGCGCCTGCCATCAGAGCAGTTTCTCCATCGCGGACGGCTCGGTGCTGGGCGGTCCGGCCACCGCGCCACTCCCGGAGCAGGCGATCACCGTGGAGGGGGACTCGGTGCGCCTGGGCTGAACGGGACCCGGCGGGGGCGGCCGTCGTCCACCGGGCCCGGGACGGGGCGCCGGTGGACGACGGCCTTTCGGCGTTTCCGGCGGGCGCGCGCCGGGGCCCGGCGGGGCGGGTGCGCGGGGGCGGATCAACCCGGCCGGGTACCCGGGGCGGGGGCGAGAACAGCGGCGAGGTCGTCGGCCACCCGGTCCATCTCCTCCGGCGCGAGGGACGAGACCGTCAGGCGGATGCCGGGCCCGCTCTCCAGCCGGTAGCGGCTTCCGGGCGCCACCGCCCAACCGGCGGCGAGCATCCCGGCGACGGCCGCGGTCTCGTCCGGGACCGGGATCCACAGATTGGGACCGGTGCGGCCCCGGGCCGCGACGCCCCGTCGCGCGAGCGCGTCGCACAGCAGACCGCGCCGGGTGTCGTAGGAGACGGGGGCCGGCCCGTCGGGGCGCGCCCGGTCGGGCCACAGCAGGGCCACGGTGTCCTGCAGGATGCGGCTGACCCAGCCGGGCCCCGCCCCGATCCGCGCGGCCACGTCCCGCACCGTGACCGGGTCGCCGGTCAGGACGGCGACCCGCAGATCCGGGCCGAGGGACTTGGCCACGGAACGGACCAGGGCCCAGTGGGTGCCGAGACCGCCCAAGGGGTTGAGGGGGGCGGAGACGATGCCGTGTCCGTGGTCGTCCTCGATCAGCAGGGTTTCGGGGAAGGCGGCCAGCAGGGGGCGCAGGGCACCGGCCCGCGCGGCGGAGACGGCGGCGCCGGTGGGGTTCTGTGCGCGGGCGGTGATCACGCAGGCCCGCACCCCGGAGGTGAGGGCGTGTTCCAGTGCTTCGGGCAATGGCCCCTCGTCGTCCACGGCCATGGCGACGGGGCGCAGCCCCAGGGTGGAGAGCAGATCCAGCAGGCCGCCCCACCCCGGGTCCTCGACGGCCACCGGATCCCCGGGGCGGAGCCGGGTGAGCAGGACGCGCTCGATGGCGTCGAGGGCACCGGAGGTCACCGCGAGCGGCCCCTCGGGGACACCGTCGGCGCGCAGCGACTCCCGGGCGACCAGTGCCAGTTCGGGGCCGACCGGGGGTTCGCCGTAGAGGACGGGCTGGGAGGCGGCGCGGGCCGCGACCTCGGCGAGAGCGACCCGGGGGTCCGGGAGCAGGGCGGGGTCGGGGTTTCCGGAGGCCAGGTCGCGGACCCCGGGCGGCACGGGCATGCCCCGGCTCTCGCGCCCGGCGGCGCGCCGGCGCACCCGGGTGCCGCGTCTACCGGCGGTCTCCACCACGCCGCGCTCGCGCAGGGTCCGATAGGCGGCGGCGACGGTGTTGGGGTTGATGCCCAGTCGGGTCGCCAGGGTCCGCATCGGAGGCAGGGCGGTGTCCGGGGGCAGGGCACCGCTCTCCACGCCGTGTTCGATGTCGGCCACGATCTCCGAGGCGCGCCGACCGGTGATGCGATACGCTTCCACGCAATCTCCTCAGTCAAAATCAATTATGCACTAGGGCATAAAGAACGGGAAGCGAGTCCGCCGATGACCGAAGCGCCCTCCACCGCGCGTGCCGTCCCCTCCGGCCCCGACACGGCCGACGAGTACCCGCGCACCGATTTCAACATCCCCACCCGGGGGTCCCACCGGGCCCGGTGGGACCGGGAGTCCGTGCACGCCATCCTGGACGCCGGGTGGATATGCCACCTGGGCTTCGTCCGGGAGGGTCGCCCGGTGGTGCTGCCCACCCTCTACGCCCGATGCGGGGAACGTCTGTACGTCCACGGCTCCACGGGTTCCCGGCCGCTGCGCGCGGCCGGGAACCCCGGAGGGCTGCCGGTGTGCGTGACCGTGACGCACGTGGACGGCGTGGTGCTGGCCAAGTCCGCCTTCCACCACTCGGTCAACCACCGCTCGGTCGTGGTGCACGGCACCGCCCGACAGGTGACCGACCCCACCGAACGGGCCCGGGCACTCGACGCGCTGGTGGACCAGGCGGTACCCGGCCGCTCGGCGGACTGCAGACCGGCCGACGCCCGGGAGGCGGCGGCCACCGCGGTACTCGCCATCGACCTCGGCGAGGTCTCCGCCAAGGTCCGGGAGGGCGGACCGAACGACGAGCCGGAGGATCTCTCACTCCCCCACTGGAGCGGCGTCCTCCCGATCCGCACGGTGCGCGGTGTCCCCGTGCCCGCCGACGACCGGGAGGCGGCCCGGCCGGTTCCGGAGTACCTGGCGACCGATGGGCGTGGCTGACCGGGTCTCGGCGAGGATCAGCGCCGTCACCGCCACCAACAACAGGCCGGTGCCGGCAAGGGTGGTCGGCGAGAGTTCCTCCCCCAGCCAGAGGACCGCGATCACGGCGGCGGTGACCGGCTCGATCAGCGCGACGACCGAGGCGGTCGCCGCCCGCACCACCGCGAGGCCCGCGAAGTACAGGGCGTAGGCCAGGGCGGTGGGCACCGCCGCCATGTAGACCATCAGTCCGATGGTCTCCGGCAGGGCGTCCCCGGTCGGCAGCAGACCGCGGCCCTCCATCAGCCCGAAGGGCAGCAGCAGGGCCGCGCAGACGGCGAAGGAGGAGAGGGTGGTGGATCGGGGGTCCGTGGACACACCGCGTCGCCCGGCCCACCGGGTGTACAGGGTGATGACGGCGTACCCCGTCGCCGAGAGCAGGGCGAAGCCCACCCCGAGCGGGCGAACGGTGCCGTCGCCGTGTGCCCCGCCGAGCATCAGGACGACCAGGCCGAGGAGGGCACCGACGACGGCGAGGGTCCCACCCCGTCCGAGCCGCTCCCCCATCCACCACCGGGCGCCCAGAGCGATGAACACCGGCCCGGCGCCCAGGGTCACCACGGTGCCGACGGCCAGGCCGGTGTGCTGTACACCGGCGAAGTAGCCGGTCTGGAAGACGGTGAGACCCGAGCCCATGACGGTGATCCGGGTGATCCGCTCGCGCCGTCGCGCCGGGGTCGGGCGGGGGTGAACGGCGGGGGCGGAAGCCGGGCGACGCGTCGTTCGGCCGATGACCGGCAGCAGGAGCAGCAGCAGGACCAGACCGCCGAGGGTGCGCCAGAAGGTGAGGGCCACGGGGCCCAGGCCGCTGGTTTCGAAGAGGACGGCGGCCGCGGCTCCGGCCGTGCCCCAGGCGGTGGCGGCGACCACGATGCAGAGCAGTCCCCGGCCCACGGGCAGGGTGGGGGTGGGGGAAGAGGGGTGTGACATGGGTGGGTGTTCTCCCGCGCAGATGGTGCCGAACAGGTCGCGTATCCCGTGGCGGGCACGACCCGTCGGCGCGGGAACCCCGGGGGTCCGTCGCGCTCGTACCGGTGCGGCCCGCGTTACGCGGCCGGGGGCGGAAGAACGGTCATCGGCATGGCTCGCACCCTATGGGGCACCTCCGACCGGGGCAAAGCCCCGGGACCCGGGTGTCCGGTGGGCGGACGGTCAGCCGGTCCCGGGCAGCCAGTCCACCCGGCCGGCGAGCAGCGCCCAGCCGACGAAGGCGACGATGTCGATCAGCGCGTGGGCCACCACCAACGGCATCACCCGCCCCCAGCGCCGGTACAGCAGCACGAAGACCACGCCCATCACGAGGTTGCCGACGAAGCCGCCGATGCCCTGGTAGAGGTGGTAGCCGGCGCGCAGCACCGAGGAGGCCAGGAGAGCCGCCATCGGGGTCCACCCCAACTGTCCGAGTCGGTGCAGCAGGTAGCCGAGTACGATCACCTCCTCCAGCAGGGAGTTCTGCAGGGCCGAGGCGATCAGCACCGGCAGTTTCCACCACGTCTCCGGAAGTGATTCGGGCACCACCGTGAGGTTCAGACCGGAGGCCTGCGCGCTGAGGTAGAGCGCCAGGCCACCGCCGCCGATGACACCTGCCACCCCCGCTCCCCGGCCGAGGTCGGACCACGGCCGACGCAGGTCCAGTCCGATGGCACCGGCTCCGGGCGCGGTGCCGTCGAAGCGGTCGCGGGTGAGGAGGTGGAGCACCAGCAGCACGGGCACCAGGGCGGTGGCGATGCCGAAGATCTGCCAGGCGAGGTCGAGCCACGGCCGGTCCGGGGCGCGGGAGGAGTTGAGCCCCGCGACGTGGTCGGAGAGGCCACCGGGAGCCGTGAGCACGCCGGTGAACCGGATCAGGGAGGCGATCGCGCTCGCCCCCAGCGAGAGCGCCAGAACCAGCAGCACCTCGTGACCCAGGATCCGGCGGCGAAGCGGGTCGGCCACGGGGGCGGGGGCGCGGTGGTTCCCGAGGAGCCGGCCGAGCCGCCCGCCCGGTTCCACCCCGGGTGGGGGCTCCGTCGGGCCGGGGTCCCGCGCCCCGTCCACCGGGTCCGCGTCGTGTCCCGTTCCGTCCCGCCGCATGTACCGCTCCTCAGCCTCGTTCGCCGCCGTACCGCGTCGGCCCCCTCCGCCGGAACGGAAGGAGCCGGCACAGTGGTTCCCGGTCGGGGAACCGACACCGGGCGGGAGCGCCTCAGACGTCCAGGGACCAGGTGTGGACCGGTTCGTCGGTGGCGGAGAGCTCGCAGTACCGCTGGACCAGCCGCATGAGCGCGCCGTCCCGGTCGGCTCCGCGCTCCAGCGCCCGGTGGTGGAACCGAGTCTGCCATCCGGCACCGGTGAGGCCGGTGCGGCAACGACCCTCGATCACCGAGAGGTAGCGGTCCCGGTCGGCCGGGGCGATGCCCCAGGCGTCCAGACCCGCCGCGGCCATGGGCAGCAGGTGGTCGGCGACCAGGCGGGCGGCGGGGATCTCCTCGCTCTCCTGTCCCCGCCCCCGGCGCGGCCACGCCAGGCGGGCGTCGATGCCGTGCCGACAGGCGGTGTGGAAGTTGTGCTCGGCCATCCGGAACGGCAGTCGGTGCCACAACGGTTCGGATTGTTCGGCCAGCGCGCGGACCAGGCCGTAGTAGAAGGCCGCGTTGGCGACCATGTCCGTGGCGGTGGGGCCGGTGGACAGGACCCGGTTCTCCACCCGCAGGTGCGGTACGCCGTCCGCGATGTCGTAGACGGGGCGGTTCCAGCGGTAGATGGTGCCGTTGTGCAGGACGAGTTCGGCGAGCCGGGGAACGCCACCGGCGGCCAGCACCCGCCGGGGCTGCTCCTCGTCGCACAGTGGCAGCAGGGCGGGGAAGTAGCGCAGGTTCTCCTCGAAGAGGTCGAGGGGCGAATCGATCCAGCGTTCCCCGAACCAGGAGCGCGGGCGCACCCCCTGGGCGATGAGTTCGGGGGGACGGGTGTCGGTGGCCTGCAGGAAGAGCGGGGGCCTGGTCTCCTGCCACAACTGACGGCCGAAGGCGAAGGGCGAGTTGGCGCCCACCGCGATCTGGGCGGCGGCGGCGATCTGGGAGGCGTTCCACACGTCGGCGAACCGATCGGGGGTGACCTGGAGATGAAACTGTACGGCCGTGCAGACCGATTCGGGGATGATCGAGTCGAAGGTGCGCCGCAGGGTCTCGGTGCCCGTGATATCGAGGGAGATCAATTCACCGCGGGCCGACATGATCTGATCGTTCAGCAACGTGTAGCGTTCGACATCGGTGAGTTGGGCGGCATTCATTCCCTCTCCGGTGAGGGTGGGGAGAATGCCGACCAGAACCGGCCGGGCATCGAATTTCGCACCGGTCCGCGCCGCGTAGGCGAAGGCGATCCGCAACTCCTCGGCCAGGTCATCCAGGACGCGTCCGCGCAACCGACGGGGCGCCATATTCAGTTCAAGGGTGAAGCGCCCCAACTCGCTCTGGAAATCAGCGGTTGCCATTCGGGAGAGAACTTCCTCGTTGACCATTCGGGGAACGCCCCGGGAATCGGCCAACGGAACCTCCACCTCCAACCCGATGAGATCCCGGGGACGGTCGAACGCCTTGTCCTCCAGCAAATCGCGCAGGGCCTCCAGACAGCTCTGCAGCTTCTCGCGAAAACGCCGGCGGTCCGCCGGGTCGAAGCCGTCAGCTGCGATGTTCGCGCCCACGACCGGGCACCTCCTTCGACGGTCCCCCGGAACCGGACGGCGCCGGGGGTGTCCGGGATCGGGGCGTGCCGCCCGCGATGTTCCGATCATGCCCATCACCGGGGCACGCTAACGCACGGGACGCGGCACGCCGCTTCCGACGGAAGCACGGTCGTGGCGCATATTCCTGTGGAATACTGCCCGCAGGGGAGCCGGAAGGGCGTGGCTTCCGTCGTCCGGTCGCCCCGCCCACCATGACTTCCGGGGGGCGGGAAACGGAATTCGGCCGGTTTTCCGCTTGCCGTCACGTGCCGGTACGGCTACCGGAAACATGGCGCCAACATCCGCCGGTTAAAATCCGGGAACGCGTGTCTCCGAAGCGAGAGGCGACCCACCATGCCCCTGTATCTTCCGCCGGCACCCGAGTCGGCCGAGCACTGTGTGCGCACCGCGCTCCGCTCCCCCGCTCTCCGGGCTCCCCGTTCCCGGGAATCCCATGGAGCGCACCGCGAGGACCGGGAGGTTCACGAGAGTCGCGAGAACCTGGTACCGACGCGCCCGCTGCCGGTCCACCAATGGGAGGTCGGGACGGTCGTTCCCGCCTCCGCGCCCCTGGTCGGTTGGAGGTTCCTGCTGGTGCGCGACGGTCTGCCGGTCGGTACCGCCGAGACCCGGCTGACCCCGGGCGGCTGGACCTTCTCCCACTTCGGGGAGGGCCCCTACGCCGCCTCCACGGACCTCGCACTGCGCCGGGCGGAGGAATTGGACGACACCTGGTCGCCGTGCCTGTTGTCGGTGCCCCGGTTGTACATGCTCACCCTGTGGTTGCGTCCGGTCGGGGAGACCGGCACGGCGGAGCCGACCGCCGGCCCCGTCGCCGGTGACCTGCTGGTGCCCCTGGCACCGGCGCCGCCGGGCATCGCGGCGAACCGGCCGATGACGGCCGCGACGCTGCACGCGTTGGTGGGTTCCAGACTGGCGCCTGCTCGGTTGGCGGGCTGAGAGCGCCGGACGCCGGGTCGGGCCCGTTCCTCCGAGGACGTGGGAGCGGACCCGACCCGGCACCCGTGTGTCCGGGCTCGTTCGCGGGACGGCGTTCCGGAGTTCTTCGGCCGACCGGGGCCGGCGGGGCCGGATCCGCCCGTCGTGATCCGGTCGCATCCCGCCCACCGGCGCGCGCCGCGTCACGGCCCCCGGCGGCGGTTTCGCGCGGCGGGAGCCCGTGACGCGGTCGGCCGTCAGCTCCGGTACGCCTCCGGCGGCGGGCAGGAACAGACCAGATTGCGGTCGCCACGCGCGCCGTCGATGCGCCGGACCGGCGGCCAGTACTTGTCGGCCGGGTCCGTTCCCTCGGGGAAGGCGGCCTCGGCGCGCGAGTACGGGTGCGGCCACTCCCCCGCCAGTTGCGCGGCGGTGTGCGGGGCGTTGCGCAGCGGGTTGTCGTCGGCGGGCCACTCCCCGGAGGCCACCCGTCCGATCTCCTCCCGGATGGCGATCATCGCGTCGCAGAAGCGGTCGATCTCCGTGAGGTCCTCGCTCTCGGTCGGCTCGATCATCAGCGTGCCGGCCACCGGGAAGGACATGGTCGGGGCGTGGAAGCCGTAGTCGATGAGTCGCTTGGCCACGTCGTCGATGGTGACGCCGGTGGCCTTGGTCAGCGGCCGCACGTCCACGATGCACTCGTGGGCGACCAGGCCACCGGGGCCGGTGTAGAGCACCGGGAAGTGCGGGCGCAGGCGGTGGGCGATGTAGTTGGCGGCCAGGACCGCCGTGCCGGTGGCGCGTCGCAGGCCGTCCGGGCCCATCAGCCGCAGGTAGGCCCAGGAGATGGGCAGGATGCCCGCGGACCCGAAGGGGGCGGCGGAGATCGGGCCGATGCCGGTCTCCGGTCCGGCGTCCGGGCGCAGCGGATGGTTGGGCAGGTATGGCGCCAGGTGGGCGCGGACCGCGACCGGGCCCACACCGGGGCCACCGCCGCCGTGCGGAATACAGAAGGTCTTGTGCAGGTTCAGGTGCGAGACGTCCGCCCCGAACCGTCCCGGCCGGGCGAGGCCGACGAGGGCGTTGAGATTGGCGCCGTCGACGTACACCTGTCCGCCGGCGTCGTGGACGGCCGCGCAGATATCGCCGATGTTCTCCTCGAAGACGCCGTGGGTGGAGGGGTAGGTGACCATCAGCACCGCGAGCCGGTCACGGTACTCGGCGATGCGGGCGTGCAGGTCCTCGGTGTCGATGTCGCCGTTGTCGCCGGTGCGGACCACCACCACCTCCATGCCGGCCATGACGGCGCTGGCGGCGTTGGTGCCGTGGGCGGAGGAGGGGATCAGGCAGACCGTACGCCCCTCCTGACCGCCGGCCCGGTGGTGGGCGCGCACCGCGAGCAGACCGGCGAGTTCGCCCTGGGATCCGGCGTTGGGCTGCAGGGAGACCCGGTCGTAGCCGGTGATCTCCGCCAGGCGCTCCTCCAGGTCGCGGATCAGCGCCAGGTAACCCCCGGTCTGGTCGGCCGGGGCGAAGGGGTGCAGGTCGGCGAAGCCGGGCCAGGTGATGGGTTCCATCTCGACCGCGGCGTTCAGCTTCATGGTGCAGGAACCGAGCGGGATCATGCCCCGGTCCAGGGCGTAATCACGGTCGGCGAGTCGCCGGATGTAGCGCAGCAGGGAGGTCTCGGAGCGGTGCTCGTGGAAGACCGGGTGGGCGAGGTAACCGCCGGCGCGCGAGAGATCGGCGGGCAGCGCGTCGGGGGTCCGGGCGTCGAGGTCCTCCAGCGGAGCCGGCGCCCCGGTGCCGGCTCCGGGATCGGTCGACAGCGGGGTACCGAAGGCGGCCAGGACGGAGAGCAGGTCGGCGCGGCCGGTGGTCTCGTCACAGGTGACACCCACGTGGTCGGCGTCGACGCGGCGCAGGTTGATCCCGGCTTCGCGGGCGTCGCCGACCACCTCGTCCGCCCGACCGGGCACCCGGGCGGTGACGGTGTCGAAGAAGGCGTCGTGGAGCACCTGCACGCCGCCGGCCCGCAGCCCCGCGGCCAGCAGCGCGGCCATGCGGTGGGTGCGGCGGGCGATGGCGGCCAGACCCTCCGGTCCGTGGTGGACGGCGTAGAAGCCGGCGATCACGGCGAGCAGCACCTGGGCGGTGCAGATGTTACTGGTGGCCTTTTCGCGGCGGATGTGCTGCTCGCGGGTCTGCAGCGCCAGGCGGTGGGCCGGGCGGCCGTCGGCGTCCCGGGAGACGCCCACCAGGCGGCCGGGCAGGCTGCGGGCGTGCCGGTCGCGGACGGCGAGGTAACCGGCGTGCGGACCACCGAAGCCCATCGGCACGCCGAAACGCTGGGTGGTGCCCACCGCGATGTCGGCCCCCAGCTCACCGGGCGGCGTCAGCAGGGTGAGCGCCAGCAGGTCGGCGGCGACGGTGACCAGGGCGCCCAGTGCGCGGGCGCGTTCGATGACGGTGCGGGGGTCCCGGACGGCTCCCGAGGCACCGGGGTACTGGAGCAGCAGACCGAAGAAGCCACGCTCGGTGATCTCCTCGGGCAGCCCGTTCGCGAGGTCGGCGGTGACCACCTCGATACCGAGGGGTTCGGCCCGGGTGCGCAGAACGGTGAGGGTCTGCGGGAGGCACTCGGAGTCGACCACGAAGACATCGGAGGAGGCGCGTCCCACCCGCCGCGACAGGGCCATGGCCTCGGCCGCGGCGGTGCCCTCGTCCAGCAGGGAGGCACCGGCCACGGGCAGCGCGGTGAGGTCGCAGACCACGGTCTGGAAGTTCAGCAGGGCCTCCAGTCGGCCCTGGGAGATCTCCGGCTGGTAGGGCGTGTACGCGGTGTACCAGGCGGGATTCTCCAGCACGTTCCGTCGGATCACGGCGGGGGTGACGGTGCCGTGGTATCCCAGGCCGATCATGGGGCGCAGGACCTGGTTGCGATCGGCGAGTTCGCGCAGTTCCGCCAGGACCTCGGCCTCGGTGCGGGCCGCGGGCAGCGCGAGGGCCTCGGGG
Organism: Streptomyces sp. ST2-7A; assembly: GCF_021390475.1. GTDB lineage: Bacteria > Actinomycetota > Actinomycetes > Streptomycetales > Streptomycetaceae > Streptomyces. The sequence continues at coordinate 150,026 of NZ_JAJUWS010000004.1, read as the reverse complement.
GAACGGATCACGGCGGGTACGGCGGCGTCCAGCAGCGCGTCCAGCGAGTCGTGACCGACGGCGTCGAGCATCTTGGCCCGCTCGGCCTCGTCGGGGCCGATGTGTCGGGCGGCGAAGGGGGTTCCGCGTTCGAGTTCGGCGAGGGTGGGGGCGGGTGACCGCCGGTCTGCGAGCGGGGACATGTGGGGCCTCCTGGTCTGGACCTCCGGACGTCCCGACCGGGCGCCCGCGGCCTCCCCCTCTGTCATCACGACGACTCGCGACCTGAGAGCTTCACCGACCGGGCCGGGCCCGGTGGCTTTCCCCTTCGGTGAGCGGGGCGGGGGATCGACGGCGATCCCGACGCGCGCGCTGCTTTCCAGAGTGGTTTCGCCCGTGCGGTACGGGGGCCTGAGAGATTCCGGGGAGGATTTGCTCCTTCGGCGCCGTCGGAAGTCCCGCTCCGACGAACTCTCCCGCACGAGGTCGGCAACCCGGAATCGATCCTACCAGCGCCCTTCGAGTGGCAGATGGAACGAAAGTGCCTTTGGGTTGGTGATGAGGACGTGCGTCCCGGGGCAGGAGGGCGCACGGGCCCCGGGCCGGATACCGGCGCCGCCGGGACGGATCGACGAAGGTGGATGAGGTGGAGGAGACGTGCACACGAACATCGACCCCCGGGAACTGATCGGCCGTCGGGCCGTGGACCGTCACGGGACCCGGATCGGCACGGTGGACGAGGTCTACCTCGACGACGCGACCGGAACACCGGAGTGGGCGGCGGTGCGCACCGGTCTGTTCAGCCGGGACGCCTTCGTCCCCCTGGAGCCGAGTGAACTGGTCGACGAGGAGTTGCGGGTGCCCTTCGACCGGTCCCTGGTGCGCGAGGCCCCCGATTTCGGGGTGGGGCGTCATCTCTCACCGGAGCAGGAACTCCAGTTGTACCGGCACTACGGACTGGACGTTCCGGGTGGGTCCGCCCCGTCCTCGGAGGATCGGGACTTCGGCCGGCTGGCGGGCGGTCCGTCCGGGACCGGGGCGGACTCCCCGGGGCCGACCGGGACGGGGAGGATCTCCGGCGAGGGAGGGGACGGGACCGCCGAGCCGCGGGACTGATCGGTCGCGACGAGCGGCAGCGGATCGGCCTCCCGCAGTGCCGGGTCGTCGATCCGCAGGGTGACGGCCCGGCCCGGCGGTGAGTCGGGGCGCTCGAAGCGGACGGTGACCCGTCCCAGTCCGCTGCCCTGGATCCACCCGGGCCCGTGCACGGCGTGGTGGACGTCACGTCCGGGGGCGGGTCGCAGCACCGACCGGCCGATTCCGGTCTCCCCCCGCTCGGCGGTCGCCGGCGGGAGGGTGGGCAACGGGCGGGGGGCGGCGCGGCCGAGGGCGTCGGGAAGCCCGGGGTCGTCCTCCCGCCGAGGGGAGGTCGCGCCGGCACCCGTGCCCGCGGGGGTTCCGGGGCCGTCCGTCCCCACCAGGGCGAAGAGGTCCTCCTGGGTGAACTCGGCCAACCCGGTGAGCCCCACCCCCAGCAGCCGGACGCCCTCACCGATGCCGACGGCCGCCAGCAGGCGCGTCGCGGAGTCACGGACGACGACGGGATCGTCGGTGGCCCCGCGCAGGGTCTCCGAGCGGGTCAGCGTGGTGAAGTCGTGGAAGCGGATCTTCAGCACGACGGTGCGTGCCGAACGGCCGGCGTCCCGCAGGCGACGGACCGCCCGGTCCGCCAGCCGGAGCGTCTCGGTGTGGAGCCGGGCGCGGTCGGTGAGGTCCTCGTCGAAGGTGTCCTCCGCCGAGACGGATTTCGCGTCCCGTTCCGCCATCACGGGGCGGTCGTCGCGGCCGGCGGCCATGGTGTGCACGGCGGTCCCGTGGGCGCGTCCCAGTAGGCGAATCAGTTCCTGCTCCCCGGCCCGGACGGCGTCACCGGCGGTGACGATACCGGCCCGGCGCAGCGTGTCCCCGGTGACCGGTCCCACTCCGGGGAGGATCCGGATCGGCAGGGGCTCGAGGAAGGACCGCTCGGCACCGATCGGGATGACCGCCAGCCCGTTGGGTTTCGCCTGCTCCGAGGCGATCTTGGCGAGCATCTTGGATCCGGCCAGGCCCACCGAGGCGGTCAGACCCGTGCGGGCGCGGATCCGGGCACGCGTCGCCTCCCCGATGGCCCGCGCGCTCTCCTCGTCCACGGGAGCGGGTCCGGCGGCCAGGTCCACGAACGCCTCGTCCAGGCTGAGCGGCTCCACCAGCGGGGAGAGTTCGCCCAGCACCCCCATCACCACGGAGCTGATCTCCCGGTAGAAGGTGAAGCGAGGGATGAGGTAGGCGGCGTGTGGGCAGAGTCTGCGCGCCCGGGCGGTGGGCATGGCGGATCGTACGCCGTCGCGGCGGGCCTCGTAGGAGGCGGTGGCCACCACACCCCGGGGGCCGAGCCCGCCCACCACCACCGGTCGACCGCGCAGGCTGGGCTTGGAGGCCTGTTCCACCGAGGCGTAGAAGGCGTCCATGTCCAGGTGCAGGACGGTGGGATGTTCCCGCACGGCTCCCGTGCCTCCCCTCCGCCGGCTCTCCCCCGACGCCGCCGACTTCCCGGACGGCGCTCACGGCCACGGCTCCCGTGGTCGACGCGGACCGATCGGGAACGCACGTTCGAGTATGGCCCGGGACACCGACAACCGTGGTCATCCCGGTGAGGAGGGGGAGCCGGATCACTCGGCGGTCGGGACGCGCGGCGCCCGACTCAGGGGGAGCCGCGCCGGCGACGGCGGGCCAGTTCGTCGTCCGGGTGAACGCTCTCCGTGGGTTCTCCGGTGTCCACGCGTTCGCCGGGCAGTTCCGCGAGTGCGGTGCGGACATCCGACCACACCGCTCCCACGGCGATGCCGAAGACCCCGCGGCCGTCCCGGAGGAGTTCGGTGACCTCCTCGACGGAGGAACAGCGGTGGACGACCGCCCCGTCACTGAGGAGCGTCATGTCGGGCAGTTCCGCGGGGTCGGCGGCACGCAGCACCACCGCCGCCGCGCGGATGCTCTGCAGGGAGACGCCGGCGTCCAGCAGACGCTTGACGACCTTGAGCACCAGGACGTCCCGGACCCCGTAGAGACGTTGGGTGCCCGATCCCCTGGCGGGGCGGATGGAGGGTTCCACCAAGCCGGTGCGGGCCCAGTAGTCCAGTTGGCGGTAGGTGATGCCGGCCGCGGCGCACGCGCTGGGGCCCCGATAACCGAGTTCCGGGGTCGGCTCGACGCCGCGCCGGGGTGGTTCGGGATTCCTCCCCTGGGCGACCACCGTGCGCCGCAGCGCCGGTCGGGGTACGGAGCGGGACAGGGACGATCCCCGGAGGGTCCTCACCCCGCCCACCGCCTTTCCGTTGCCATTGCCGGTCACGCCCGCCTCCGTTCTGCGTGTCGCCACGGCCCCGGGGACGCGCCCGGGGGCGTCTTCCCACCCGTCGCCGACGGTCCTCCGCGGACGCGACGACGGCGTTCCGCTGTTCGGGACATGCCCCACCGACGCTAGGCACCCCCGGGGAGCGCGTCAACGATCGCCACGCCGCGTGACGGATCCGGCTTCGGAAACACCCGTGGGGGGCAACGGTGGACGGAGTCGACGGCACGCGGCTCAGCGGTTGCCGGTGCCGAAGTCCTCGGGGGAGATCTGGTCCAGGAACTCGCGGAAGCGTTCGACCTCGTCCTCCTGCTCGTCGGCGATGATGATGCCGGCGTCGTCGAGGACGCCGTCACTGCCGTAGATGGGGGAGCCGACGCGCAGGGCGAGCGCTATGGCGTCCGAGGGGCGGGCACTGACCTCCACACCACTGGCGAAGACGAGCTCGGCGTAGAAGACCCCGTCGCGCAGGTCGGTGATGCGGACCGACGCGAGTTCCTCCCCGAACGCCTCCACCACGTCCTTGAGAAGGTCGTGGGTGAGCGGACGGGGTGGCGTCATGCCCTGTTGCGCGAAGGCGATGGCGGTGGCCTCCCCCGGTCCGATCCAGATCGGCAGGTAACGGTCTCCACCGACCTCGCGCAGAAGCACGATCGGCTGGTTGTTGGGCATCTCGACCCGGACACCGACGACATCGAGCTGGTTCACACAGCAACCCTAGGCCGTGGCCGGCCGGTTTGAACAGTCGAACCCGCCCGGGAGGGGCGAACACGCCGTCACCGGCCGGCCGGAAACGGGGGTCGGCGCACCCGACCGGACGGGTGCGCGCCGTCCCCGGCCCGGTCGGGTGCGACCGGGCCGACGGGACGGCGCCTCAGCCCGCGTAGAAAACCATCCGGTACTTCCCGATCTGGACCTCGTCACCCGTGGTGAGCACGACCGTGTCGATCTGCTCGCGGTTGACGTAGGTGCCGTTGAGGCTGCCGACGTCGGAAACGGTGAAGCCGCCCTCGGGCCGACGGCGGAACTCCACGTGCCGACGGGAGACGGTCACATCGTCCAGGAAGATGTCGCTCTCCGGATGACGACCGGCCGTGGTCAGGTCGCTGTCCAGCAGGAAACGACTTCCCGAGTTGGGACCGCGACGCACCACGAGCAGGGCGGAACCCGGTGGAAGGGCGTCGACCGCCGCCTGCGCCTCCGGGGAGAGCGACGGGGCCGCGTTCTGGCCGGTCATCTCGGCCTCGTACGCCTCGATCCCGGAGATCGAGATCGTGGAGGTGGTCTCGGAGGACCCCTCCGCCATCGTGCCGGGCCTCAACGGGGCCCCGCACTGGGAGCAGAACCGGCTGCTGGTCGGGTTCGGGGTCGAGCAGCGGGGGCAACCCTGCTTCGGGACGGCACCTATCCCGCCGGGGGCGCCCCCGGCGGTCGTCTCCGCCCCGGCCACCTCGTCACGGAACAGGGGCCGCCCGCTCTCGCCCTCCGACCGACCCGCAGGGGGCTCGCCCGGCCGGCCGGCGCGGTGCCGCGCGGCCTGCTCGGAGCCGCCCTGACGCCTGCCGAACAACTTAGCGAAAAAACTCACCGGCGATTCCCCTCGCACCTCGTCCTCCGTCCCACCGCGGGACGGAGAAACCATTCTCTCTCACGGCTCTCTCTTCACCGATCACCCCGGTCACCCCGGGAACGTCCGTGACATGTGATCAGTTTCCCCCGGGGTCGCCGGAACATCCCGGCCGACCCCGACGGCGGGGAAACCGATTCGCTCCGGATCAGGGCGACGACCGAGCGTAATCAGGACTCTCGCCCGATCGCAAGGCATCCACGACCACCTCGTCCGGCCGCTCGATGATCACCGTCGCGTTCTCCTTCTCCAGGGACTGCACCATCCCGCCCGGGATGTTCAACGCCGGTTCCAGGTCACGGGGACGCCCGATCACCGAGATCCGGAACGGCCGATCCACCGGGCCACCGTCCACCAGGACCGTGCCGTCCGCGGCATCGGTGAAGGCCGTCTCCGCCACGATCCGCACCCCACCGATCTGCATCGCCTCCGCGCCCGCCGCCCGCAGTTCCTGGACGGCGTCCAGGAGGTGATCCGCGCCGACCGCCCCGGCGGGATCGGTGATGGTGATCTCGATACCGGGACCCGTCGCCGCCACCGTACCCGCCAGGATCCCCAACTGCAGTTCGCGCTCCCGGTTCTGCCGCCGTGCCTCCTCCGCGCGCAGGGAGCCGGTCTCCAGGTCCGTGCGCAGTCGTTCCAACTCCGCGCGCTCCTCCTCCAACCGCTTGGTGCGCTCGTCCAGCTCGCTGAGGATCCGCACCAAATCCTCCGGACGCGCCCCGCGCAGGGTGGCGTCCTCCCCGGCGACCCGCACCTGGATGGCCAACCCCAACCCCAGGACGAAGAGCAGGGCGGCGACGGTCAGCTGGGCCCGGGTGATCCGGGGCGGCCACAGACCGCTGATGATCGCGGCCCGCCCGGTGGGGGGACCCGGAGGCGGGCCGGGAGCCACCGCGTCCTCGGTGGACGGGGAACCCGGGGCGGTCGGTCCGGGCGCGGCGCCGGTCGCCGGGACGGGTGACGGCGCACCGGACCACCCGGCCGTTCCCGGGGGCACGGCGGGGCGACCCGGGCCCGTGCGGGGAGGAACGGCGGCGGAACCGGGACGGGCGTCCCGGGGAGGCGTGGGTCCCCGGCCGAGGGCTCCGCGGGGTGGGCCGGCCGCGGGGCGGTCCGGGCCCCCGGCCGCGCGGGAACCGTCCGGGTTCACCGGGGCGGCGCCACCCGATCGGCCGCCGGGGCCGGACGGATCGGACGGGCCGGGCCGATGGGGTCGGCGCGCCCCGTCCGAGCGGGCGACGCCGTCACCGGGCGGGCGTCCCCCGCCCGAAGGGGGACGCCCGGGAGACGGGGCCGGGCCGGAGGAGGCGGGGCGTTCCGGACGCGGACGGGTGGGCTCCCGACCGGCATCCGGGGCACGGTCGCGGGTGGGCTCGTGGTCCGCCGGGGCTCCGGGGCGGGCGGGGCGCCGGCCGGGCGGGGCGGAGGCCGGTGTACCGGACCGGGAGTGCCGGGAGGGGGTGGCGGGGTCGCCGGGGTCCGTCCCGGGGCGCGGTGCGTCACGGCCGTCGGCGTCGGGGCTCATCGACATGGGGCTCATCGACATCACGCCCGGAAGACGTGGCGCCGAATGGCGGTCACGTTGGAGAAGATGCGGATACCGAAGACGACGACCACCCCCACGGAGAGTTGCGCTCCCACTCCCAGTTGGTCGCCGAGGAAGACGATCAGGGCCGCCACCACGACGTTGGAGAGGAAGGAGACGACGAAGACCTTGTCGTCGAACTTGCCGTCCAGTCGGGCGCGCAGACCTCCGAAGACCGCGTCGAGGGCGGCGACCACGGCGATGGGCAGGTAGACCTCCAGCCCGGTGGGCACCACCGGGCGGGTGAGCACGCCTATGACGATCCCCAGTACGAGGCCCAGAACGGCGATCACGGTGTGTAGTCCTCTTCTGTGTCGTGTTCTGTGTCGTGTCCCGGCTCCCGGGCCCCGGTGTCCCCCGGTTCCGCGTCCGGGTCCACGGGCACGGCGGAACGCGTGGTCGCGCCCGCCGCGGCGGGCAGCCGCACCTCGTCGCGCACCGTGATGGTGACCCGGATGCCGAAGTGGCCTTCCAGGTCCCGCAGGGTCGCCCCGGCCGGGCCTGCCTCGAATGCCTCGCGCAGCGCGTCGCCGTCACCGATCGCCCGAACGGTGTAGGGCGGCACCAACGGCCGGTTGTCGACCAGGACGGCGTCCCCGGCCGTCCGGATCGCGGAGAGCGAGGTGAGTCGCCGATCGTTGATCGCCACGGCTTCCGCGCCCGCGGCCCACAGACCGTTGACCACCCGTTGGAGGTCCCGGTCCCGGACCCGGCCGGTGTCGGAGAAACCGCTGCCCTCGCGGGGGCCGGCGCCGGGGCCGGTTCCGGCGCCCTCGGCGTCGTCCACCACCAGCTCCAGGCCCGGTCCGCCGGCCGCGATGGCACCGGCGAGCAGCCCGATCAGTTCGGCGCGCTCGCCGCCCTCCTCGGTGAGCGCCACCCGGCGCCCCTCGGCGACCGCGTCCCGCAGATCGTCCACCTCGGCCTGCAGGCGGTCGGCCTCCTCGGTACCGCTCCCCACTCGTTCGAGGAGTTCCTCGCGCTCGCGGGCGACCTCGGGGGCGCTCACCCGTGCCTGTGCGGCACCGGCGGTCATGACGAAGGCGGCGAGAAGAAGCCCGACCCCCAACCAGATCCGGTCGCGGGTGGTACGCGGTCGGTTACCGCCCGCGGCGGCGCGGCGGGCCGCGGCCTCCTCGTACCCCTCGTCCAGGCTGTGGTCCATCACCTGGTTGAGCAGCCACATGGAGGCATCGGGACGCGGTGGGGCGTCGGGCGGCCGGGAGGACTGCGCGGGCATGGCGGTCATCGTCGCACGGGGCGGCCCGGGGACCGAATCGGCCCCCGGCGGAACGGAATCCGCCGGGGGCCGGGAGAAGCGGGCCGGCGTCGGCCCACCCCGGGGTTCAGCGGTCGGGGTTGTCGACCACCGTCGCCCAGTGATCCAGGAGTTCCGCGGCCGCGTCGTCGTCCGGGCCCTCGGCCCACAGGTGGGTGACGGCCTCGGCCGGGTCCGGTAGGACCAGCACCCAGCGGCCGTCCGGCTCGACCACCCGAACGCCGTCGGTGGTGTCCACCGAGCGTTCACCGGCCGCCTCCACCACCCGGCGCATGACCAGGCCCTTGACCGCCCAGGGGGTGGCCACGTCCCGCTGCAGCACGTGGGCCCGCGGGATACGGGCGTCGATCTGGCTGAGCGAGAGCTGGGTGCGGGCGACCAGACCGGTGAGCCGGGCGAAGGCCGCGGTGGCGTCGAAGACGCTGCCGAACTCGGGGATGACGAAGCCGCCGCTGCCGTCGCCACCGAAGATCGCGCCGTCCTTGGCGGAGACCCGGGTGAGGTCGTCCGGCGAGGTGGTGGTCCACTCGACCTGGGTGCCGTGGTAGGCGGCCACCTGCTCGGCGATGCGGGTGGTGGTGACCGGAAGTGCCACCCGGCCGCTTCGCCGTTCGGCCGCGATCAGGTCGAGCATCACCAGCAGCGCACGGTGGTCCTCGATGATGTGCCCCCGCTCGTCGACCAGCGCCAGGCGCTCGCCGACCGGGTCGAAGCGCACCCCGAAGGCCGCACGGGAGGAGGCCACGATCTCCCCCAGCCGCACCAGGCCGGCCCGGCGTTCCTCGGTGGTCTCGGTGGGTCGGCCCTCGTCCAGGCCGGGGTTGACGGTCAGCGCGTCCACCCCGAGCCGCCCCAACAGGCTGGGGAGCACCAGTCCCGCGCTGCCGTTGGCGGCGTCCACGACGATCTTCAGACCGGCGTCGGCGATACCCCGGGTGTCGACGGCGCGCAGCACCGATCCGGTGTAGGCGTCGAAGACGCTGGCGGGGAAGCGCAGGTCACCGATCTCGCCGGGGAAGGCCCGACGGTACTCCTGACGGGCGTAGACCCGGTCCAGCTTGCGCTGTCCGCCGCGTGAGAGATCGGCTCCGCGCTCGTCGAGGAACATGATGTCCACCGAGTCCGGCACGCCGGGGGTGGTGCGGATCATGATGCCGCCGGCGCTGCCGCGGGCGGTCTGCTGCCGGGCCACCGGCAGCGGTACGTTCTCCAGGTCACGGACGTCGATCGCGCTGGCCTGCAGGGCGCTGATCACGGCCCGTTTGAGGGCCCGGGCACCACGGGAGTGGTCGCGGGCGGTGGTGACGGTGGAGTTCTTCTTCAGCGTGGTGGCGTAGGCGCCGGCCAGCCGGACCGCCAGTTCGGGGGTGATCTCCACGTTGAGGATGCCGGAGACGCCGCGGGCGCCGAAGAGGTTCGCCTGGCCGCGCGACTCCCAGATGACCGAGGTGTTGACGAAGGCGCCGGCCTCGATCGTCTTGAAGGGGTAGACGCGCACGTTGCCCTGGATGATGGATTCCTCGCCCACCATGCACTCGTCGCCGATGACGGCGCCGTCCTCGATCCGGGCGGCGCGCATGATGTCGGTGTTCTTGCCGATCACGCAGCCGCGCAGGTTGGCCTGGCGTCCGATGTAGACGTTGTCGTGGATGACGGCGCGGTGCAGGAAGGCGTCGGCCTTGACCACCACGTTGGAGCCGATGACGGTGTGCTCGCGCAGATCGGCACCGGCCTCGACCTTGGCGTAGTCACCGACGTAGAGCGGGCCGCGGAGTTTGGCGTCGGGGTGGACCTCGGCCCCCTCGGCGATCCACACCCCCGGCGAGATCTCGAACCCGTCGATCTCGACGTCGACCTTGCCCTCCAGCACGTCGGCCTGCGCCTTGACGTAGCTCTCGTGGGTGCCGACGTCCTCCCAGTACCCCTCGGCGATGTAGCCGTAGATGGGCCGCCCCTCCTTCATCAGGCGGGGGAAGACGTCACCGGACCAGTCCACGGGGACATCGGGGTCGACGTAGTCGAAGACCTCGGGCTCCATGACGTAGATGCCCGTGTTGACGGTGTCGGAGAAGACCTGTCCCCAGGTGGGCTTCTCGAGGAAGCGCTCGACGCGCCCCTCGTCGTCGACGATGGTGATGCCGAACTCCAGCGGGTTGGGCACCCGGGTGAGGCAGACGGTGACCATGGCCCCGCGTTCGCGGTGGAAGCGGATCAGGTCGGTCAGATCGAAGTCGGTGAGGGCGTCACCGGAGATGACGAGGAAGGCATCGTCCCGGAGCGCCGCCTCGGCGTTCTTGACGCTGCCGGCGGTACCGAGCGGCTTCTCCTCGTTGGCGTAGGTGAGCTCCATGCCGAGCTCCTCGCCGTCACCGAAGTAGTTCTTCACCAGGGAGGCGAGGAACTGCACGGTGACCACGGTCTCGGTGAGTCCGTGCCGTTTCAACAGCCGCAGCACGTGCTCCATGATGGGGCGGTTCGCCACGGGTAGCAGGGGCTTGGGCATGCTCGCGGTCATCGGGCGGAGCCGCGTGCCTTCGCCACCTGCCATTACGACGGCCTTCATGTTGGAAGTGTCCTCCTCGCAGAGCCGAGAGTCGTGCCGACCGGGCCCGTCCGGTCCACGGACTCCCCGGGGAAAGGTGGCGACTCCCGGGGCACGGCTGGGCTGACGGGCCCAGTTGCCCCCTCCACGACGGCGTTCGGGGGCGAGCTCAGTCGGCTGTGGTGCCCACCGTGAGGAGACGGCGGACCTGGACCACGTAGAGCATCCCTGCCCACCAGTAGAGAACCGAACCCCACCCGGCGAACGCCCATCCGAAAATAGCAGCCAGTGATGACATCCACCCGGTTCCGTCACTGAGGAGGAGCAACGGGAAGGCGTACATCAGGCAGAAGGTGGCCGCCTTGCCCAGGAAGTTCACCTGGGGGGGCGCCCAGCCGGCGCGGTTGACCCGCCATACCCCGATCAGCAGCATCAGATCGCGGGCCAGCAACAGCGCCACCATCCACCAGGGGAGGATGTCGCGCCAGGTCAGACCCACCAGGGTGGCCAGGATGTAGAGCCGGTCGGCGGCCGGGTCCAGCAGCCGACCGAGTTCGCTGACCTGGTTCCACCGGCGGGCCAGATGGCCGTCGAGCCAGTCGCTGAAGCCGCTGAGGGCCAGGACGACCAGGGCCCATCCGTCCCGGTTCGGCCCGTCGAACACGGGCGAGAGAATCAGCCACAGAAAGACCGGAACACCCATCAGCCGGGCCGCGCTGAGCAGATTGGGAACGGTGAGCACCCGGCTCCGCGCGTCCGTCGACGCCCCGTTCGCCGTCCCGCCCGATGTCTCGTGGACCTCCACCCCTGGAGCCCTTCCCGTGCGATCCGCGCCCCCGGCACGCCCGGGGACCACCACCGACGTCCCCGCCGTCGCCCCGATGCCCGGGGCGGGTGGTCGGAGGGGCCGGGGCGTGTCCGAAACCCTATCGGGCGGGGCCCATCCCCTTTCCGGCGCCCCGCCCCGGGGCGGGGCGCCGAAGAGGGACGGACGCGGGACCTCCGCCGGGCACCCGCCCCGTCGGGGGTCCGGGAGGAGGCCGTCGACCGGCACGCTGACGGGATGCGGGGCGCGGGGTGGTCGACCCCGAGGACGTCCGGACGTCCCCCTCCGAGCCGTGCCGCACCGGCCGGTTCGGGCGCCATGACTTAGTCTTCTGTCCGGTGATCCGATCAATTTCACGACCGTCCGGCGGCACGGTCACCGCCGCCCGTCGAGCCCTCCGGGAGGCCATCATGTCCACCGTCTCGTCGCCCGTGAGCGGGCGCGTCGTCGGACTCGACGGGGTACCCGATCCGGTCTTCGCCGGGGCCATGGTCGGCCCGGGCACCGCCGTCGATCCGCCCCGCGAGGTGATCGAGGCGGTGGCACCGGTGGACGGCATCGTGGTGTCGCTCCACCCCCACGCCTTCGTGGTGGTGGACACGGACGGGCACGGGGTCCTCACCCATCTGGGGATCGACACCGTCCAGCTGGGCGGTGAGGGCTTCGAGTCCCTGGTCGGCAAGGGCGACACCGTGGAGCGGGGGCAACCGGTGGTGCGCTGGGACCCCGCCGCGGTGGAGGCCACGGGCAAATCACCGATCTGCCCGGTGATCGCCCTGGAGGCCGGCGCGGACGCCCTCTCCGACATCGTCGTGAAGGGCGAGGTGCGGGCGGGCGACACGCTCTTCCTCTGGGGCTGAACCCCTTCGGAACCGCTGGCACCGGCGGAATCCGCCACCGACGCGGCACACCGCCGCGCCGGTGATCCCCGCCCCGGGAGACACCGGGACGGCAATCGACATCGGGACGTGAAGAGATGGACGCGAGGCTGCGCGGGGTCGGGGTGAGCCACGGAGTGGCGCTGGGCGAGGTCCGGCACATGGGCACGGCGGTGCTGGAGCCACCCCCCGAGAGCATCTCGGCCGAGGAGGCGCCCGCCGAACGCGAGCGCGCCCGTCGGGCCGTCGAGGAGGTCGCCGGGGAACTGGAGGCGCGCGGCAGGTTGGCCGGCGGTGAGGCTCAGGCGGTCCTGGAGGCCCAGGCGCTGATGGCCCGGGACCCCGAACTGATGGCGGACGTGGACCGTCGGGTGGGAGACGGGGCCCGGGCCGAGCGGGCGGTGCACGACGCCTTCGGCGCCTACCGCGACCTGTTGGCGGGCGCCGGCGACTACTTCGCGGGCCGGGTGGCCGATCTGGACGACGTGCGCAACCGGGTCGTCGCCCGCCTGTTGGGCGTCCCGATGCCCGGTGTCCCGGAGAGCGACGAACCGTTCGTCCTGGTGGCCAGGGATCTGGCGCCGGCCGACACGGCGCTGCTGGACCCGGCCATGGTGCTGGCTTTCGTGACCGAGGAGGGCGGTCCCACCAGCCACAGCGCGATCCTGGCCCGGGCGCTGGGGGTCCCGGCGGTGGTGGCGCTGCGGGGCGCCGGCGACCTGGCCGAGGGCGTCGTGGTCGGGGTGGACGGCAGCACCGGCGAGGTGCTGGTGGATCCCGGCCCCCGGGAGCGCGAGGAACTGGCCCGGGTGGCACGCGAGCGCCGGGAGGCCGCCCTCTCCGCGACGGGGCCGGGTGCCACCTCCGACGGGCACGCCGTTCCGTTGCTGGCCAATGTCGGCGGTCCGGCCGACGTGCCGGCGGCGGTGGCGGCCGGGGCGGAGGGCGTCGGTCTGTTCCGCACCGAGTTCCTTTTCCTCGACGCCGGGGAGGAGGCCCCTTCCGAGGAGGTACAGGCCGCCGCCTACCGGGAGGTCCTGGAGGCGTTCCCCGAGGGCCGCGTGGTGGTGCGGGTGCTGGACGCCGGGGCGGACAAACCGCTGTCCTTCCTCTCCCCCGCCGCCTCCGCACAGGAGCCGAACCCCGCGCTCGGCGTGCGCGGCCTGCGGGCGCTGCTGGACCATCCGGAGGTGCTGGCCGGCCAACTGCGGGCCCTGGCCCGGGCCGCCGAGGGCCTGCCCGGCCGGCCGGAGGTGATGGCCCCGATGGTCGCCGACCGGGCGGACGCGCGGGCGTTCGCCGAGGCCTGTCGCGCCGTGGGGTTGCGGGCGCGGGTCGGGGCGATGGTGGAGATCCCCTCCGCCGCGCTGCGGGCCCGCTCGGTGCTGCAGGAGGTGGAGTTCCTCTCCCTGGGCACCAACGACCTCTCGCAGTACACCTTCGCCGCCGACCGGCAGGTGGGCGCGGTGGCCCGGCTGCAGGATCCATGGCAGCCGGCGCTGTTGGACCTGGTGGCCACGGCGGTGGAGGCCGCCATGGCCGAGGGCAAGGGGTGCGGGGTGTGCGGTGAGGCCGCCGCGGACCCGCTGCTGGCCTGTGTGCTCGTCGGACTGGGCGTCTCCAGTCTGTCGATGGGCTCCGGCGCCCTGTCCACCGTGCGGGCCGAGCTGGCGCGACACACGCTGGCGCAGTGCGAGCGGGCCGCGGCGGCGGCGCGGGCCGCGGACGACGCCGAGGAGGCGCGTCGGGCGGCGACGGCGGTGCTCTCCGGCGGGTGACCCCCGGACCGGTCCCGCGTCCCCCCGGCCGGGAACGCGGGACGGGTCCCTCGTCCACCGTCAGACCGCGGCGGCCCGGCGGTCGGCGGCCAGTCCCACGAAGAACTCCAACAGCTCCGGCCGGTCCACCGAGCCCGGGTTCACCGCCCGCTCCACCGGGGTCCCGGAGAGCAGCCGCTTGATCGGGACCTCCAGCCGCTTGCCGGTGAGGGTGTGCGGCAGGGCCGGCACGAGCACGATCTCGTCGGGGACGTGCCGGGGGGAGAGCTCCGCGCGCAGGTCGGCGCGGATGCGCTCGTGCAGTGCGCCGCCCGGGGCCAGATCCGCCGGGTCCACGCCCTCGGCCGGGTGGACGAACAGCGGCATCCAGTAACCGCCCCCCGGTTCCTCCACCCCCACGATCAGGCTCTCCCGCACGCCGGGCAACCGTTCGACCACCTCGTGGATGTCGGCGGACCCCATCCGCACCCCCTGGCGGTTGAGGGTGGAGTCCGAGCGACCGTGGATGACCACCCCGCCGTGCGGGGTGACGGTGATCCAGTCCCCGTGGCGCCATTCACCGGGATGGCCGGTGAAGTAGCTCTCCCGGTAGCGGGAACCGTCGGGGTCGTTCCAGAACGCGATCGGCATGGAGGGCATCGGCAGGGCCACCATCAACTCGCCCACCCCGCCGATCACCTCGCGACCGTCGGCGTCCCTGGCCCGCAGATCGGTGCCCAGACACACGGCCTGCAACTCTCCGGACCGGACCGGCAGGGTGGGGACGGCACCGACGAAGCAGCTGCACACGTCGGTGCCGCCGCTGACCGAGGCGATCCACCGGTCCCCCAGTTCCCGGTGCAGCCACCGGAAACCGTCGGGGGGCAGCGGGGAACCGGTGGTGGCCACGCAGCGCAGCCGGGCCAGCCGCGGGTCCTCCCCCGGATGGACGCCGGCCTTGGCGCAGGCCATCACGTACGCGGCCGAGGTGCCGTACAGAGCGGCGTCCGCCTCGGCGGCGACCCGCCACTGGACATCGGGACGGGGGTGGGCCGGAGCTCCGTCGTGCAACACCGGGACGGCCCCCACCAGCAGGGCGGAGACCAGGAAGTTCCACATCATCCAGCCGGTGGAGGTGTACCAGTACATCCGGTCGCCGGGACGCAGGTCGCAGTGGAGGGAGAGCTGCTTGAGGTGCTCCAGCAGAATCCCCCCGTGGGACTGCACCAGTGCCTTGGGCAGTCCGGTGGTACCGGAGGAGTACAGGATCCACAGCGGGTGATCGAAGGGCAGGACGGCGAACTCCGGGTCCATCGGCCCGGCGACCAGGTCCGCCCAGGCGACAGCTCCCTCCGGGGGCTCGGTGCCCAGGAGCGGCACGTGGACCGTCGCCCGCAGGCCGGGGAGTTCACGGCGCAGCTCGGCGACGGTATCGGTCCGGTCGATGGTCCGGCCGGCCCACCGGTAGCCGTCGGCCGCGAAGAGCACCACCGGTTCCACCTGTCGGAAGCGGTCCAGGACGGCCCGAGGGCCGAAATCGGGCGAGCAGGAGGCCCACACCGCCCCTACGGTGGCCGAGGCCAGGAAGGCGATCAGTGCCTCGGGCACATTGGGCAGGTAGCCGCACACCCGGTCGCCGGGGCGCACGCCCGCCTCGCGCAGGGCGGCGGCCACCGCTCCCACCCGGCCCCGCAGTTCGGCGCCGGTGACCATCCGGGTGACGGGCTCGCCGTCCGGCTCGGCGACCGCGAGGACCACGGGTTCGTCGGGGGCCGCCTCGGCGCGACGCAGCGCGTGCCACGCGTAGTTGAGTTCGGCGCCGGGAAACCAGACCGCGCCGGGCATGGTCCGGTCGGCCAGCACGGCCCGGGGCGGGGTGACGAAGGAGACCTCGCAGAAGTCCGCGACGGCGGACCAGAAGGCGTCGGGGTCGGTGATCGACCAGCGGTGCAGGGACCGGTAGTCGGCCGCCGGATCGCTCCCGCCGGCCGGCGGCGCCCCGTGCTCCCGCGCGGCTCGGGCGTGGAAGGCGGTGAGGCGGGCGCCGGCGACGGTGTCTGCGTCGGGACGCCACAGCACGGTCGGGGTGGCGGGCTCCGGTTCCGGGCCGGTGGTCGGGGTCATGGCGGCTCCCGGGGATCGATCGGATCGGATATCGGCCGGCCCGTCCCTCCCGGTTCCACGGGACGGGACGCGCCGCGCGGGGCGGCGTCGCCGGGCGTCCACCGCGGTTCCGGTGGGATCCCGCGATGGATCACCCGCAGGACGATGCCACGCGACGGGGCGACGCACCAGATCGGCGCGGCGGCCGGCGACGGGAGGAGCCGGGTTTCCGTCGATCGGCCCGGGCCCGCGGTCGGGCCCGGGCCCGGGAGGGGAGCGCCGGGGCGGTGGACGGCGCGTTCCGGTCCGGCCGGACCGCCCCGACCGCGTGGCCGGTGTTCCGGACCGACCGGCGGCCCCGGGGCGCGCGATGACGCGGGGAGCCGCGGGGAGGACTCACCGGGCGTGCCGGTGGCGCCGGGGTACGGCCCCGGGACCTCGCGCGGCCGCACGGCGGCGGAGCCCTCCGGTCGAGCCGCCCGGTGGTCGGGCGAGCCCCGGTCACACGGTGGCGTCCCCGGTCCGCGGGGCGGTGCCCAGGTGCACACCCACCCGCTTGACCAGCAGGGTCATCTCGTAGGCCACCTGCCCCACGTCGGCGGAGGCGTCGGCGAGGACGGCCAGACAGCTGCCGGAGCCGGCCGCCGCCACGAAGAGGAACGCCTCGTCCAACTCCACCAGCGTCTGCCGCACCGAGCCGGCCTCGAAGTGCCGGCCGACACCGCGGGCCAGGCTGTGGAAACCCGACGCCACGGCCGCCAGGTGTTCGGCGTCCTCCTGGCGCAGGCCCCGGGAGGTGCCGCGGGCCAAACCGTCCCCCGACAGCACCAGGCCGTGCCGCACGCTACCGACCCGTTCCACCAACTCGTCCAGCAGCCAATCCAGTTCTCCCCGACCACCGGTGGCTCCCCGGTATGCGCCGGCCTCCGCTGCGGTCATCGTTCCTGCCCCTCGTGGTGTTTCGGTGGTGCGGTCTCCCCCCGGGCCGGCTCACCGGATCCGGGTTCCCGCTCGCGGCGGCCACGTCGCCAACCGGCCTGCAGGGCGGACATGCGGACACGGGCCGCCTCTGCGTCCCGCTCGACCGACCCGTCGGTCGACGGATCCTCCCCGGCGGGGTCACCGGCACGGGCTCCGGGGTCCGGACCGTCCACGGGTCGTGCCCGGGACGATTCCGTACCCGCCGGGCGGATACGAGGCACCCGGCGGGGAAGTCCGCCGCCGGACCGGGACCCGGTCCGGGGCGGTCGATCGATCGGCACGGGGTCGGTGCGCTCCGCCCCGACCCCGGGGGTCCGCGCCCCGAGGGGGCGTTCCGGACCGGCGGGCCCGGACGCGGGGTCGGCCGGCTCCGGTGCGGCGGGGTCGCCGGAGCCCTCCCCCCGGTGGCCCCCGCCGGGCACGGCTCCCTCCCCCGGCTCCGGGCGGGCGTCCCGTGCCCGTCCCGGTCGGTCGTCACCCTCTCCCCCACGCTCCGCGAAGGACGCGGGGGGCTCTCCGAGGACCCGACCGTTCTCCGCGATCAGCACCGGCGGACGCCGGCGCGGCGGCAGCGGCGCCTCGCCCCCCTCGGTGGCCGCGTGCTCGGGATCGGGCCCGCGCCGGGATCCGCCCCGCCCCTCCGGCCCGGGTCCACCGGAGCGTTCGGCACGGCCGACACGCCGGTTCCCCGTGTCACGGGGGCCGCGCCGGGAGGACTCCACCGCCCGACCGGGACGACGGGTGGGCAGGGGCGGGCGGGGACCGGCGGAACCCCCCGCCGATCGGCCCGCGAGCGATTCCACGAGATCCCCGGCCCGGGCCCGGTCTGCCGCCCGGTGATGTCCCGCCGGCACCCGCTCGGCCGGTGCCTCCAATTCCACCGGGCCACCCCGCCGGGCCTCCACCGAAGCCGTGGCCGGCCGGCCGTTCACCGGCAGCCGATCCACGCCGCCGACCCGGGGCGTCCCCTCCTCCTCGCCCTCCCACTCGCCCAACAGCTCCCCGGGGACGAGGACGACGGCGGTGGTCCCGCCGTAGGGGGATTCCCGCAGGGAGACCCGCACCCCGTGTCGACGGGCCAGGCGGGCCACCACGAACAGGCCCAGGCGGTCGGTGTCGGAGAGTTCGAAGTCCGGGGCGTCGGCGAGACGGTGGTTGGCGTCCGACATCGCCTCGGGGGGCATGCCCAGGCCCCGGTCGTGGATCTCGACCGAGAACCCGTGCGGCACGCGCTCACCGTGCACCTGGACGGCGGTGTGGGGCGGGGAGTAGTTGATCGCGTTCTCCAACAACTCGGCCATCAGGTGAACGAGGTCGGCGACGGCGGCGCCGTCGACGGCCAGGGACGGCATCCGGCGCACCTCGACGCGTTCGGAGTCCCCCACCTCCCGGACCGCGCAGCGCACCACGTCCATCAGCCGCACCGACCGACGCCACTGGCGGGTGGGCGGCGCGCCGGAGAGGATCATCAACCCCTCGGCGTGCCGTCGCATGCGGTTGGCGAGGTTGTCCAGCCGGAACAGTTCCTCCAACTCGTCCTCGTCGTCGGTGCGTCGCCGCATCGCACCGATGATGTTGAGCTGCTTCTGCGACAGGCCCTGGTTGCGGCGGGCGAGGTTGACGAAGACCTCCGAGATCCCGTGGCGCATTTCGGCCCGCCGGAGGGCCGCCTCGATCGCGGCGCGTTCGAGGGTGTCCAGAGCCCGCTCCACCCGTCCGGTCTCGTCCGAACCGGGTCCGGGACCGGGTCCGGGGGCCCCGGCGGTCGGATCGACTCGGTCCCCCGCCGCGATCCGGTTCATCACCGAGGGCAGCCGGACCTCCGCGGACTCGGTGGCCCGGTCGGAGAGCACCCGCAGCTCACGGGTCAGATCACGGCCCATCCGCAGCGATATCCCGATCGACAGGAGCACCGCGACCAGTCCGGCGACACCGGCGAGCGCGGCACGCAGCAGCACCGAGTCGGCCGCGGGTTTCATCTCGGCGGCGTAGCGCTCGGCGGCGGAGTCGTCCAGGGACCGGAGCTCCTCCAGGGTCCCGGCCGTGATCTCCTCCCAGCGACCCGGCTGGGTCCCCCCGACGCCCTGTTCCACGACCAGTTCCTCGGTCTCCCGCAGGATCCGTCCCTGTCCCGCCTGCCAGAAGTTCTCCCGGGCGCGGCGGTCCTCCACCGGGAGGTCGGACCGGTGGAGTCGGTGGAGCAGGCCCCGCTCGGCCACGGCGTCGGACAGTGCCCGGTGCTCACGGTCGGTCATGTGGCCGGCGGCCAGCGCGCCGGCCACCAGCGCGTCGATCCGCGAGACGTTCTCGGCGACCATCCCGAGGGAGGCGACGGCCCGACCGTGCCGATCCAGCTCGACATTCTCCAGGAGGTGGAGAGCCGACCCCAGGCGCAGCCCGGGCTCGGCGACGGCGTTGTAGGCGTCCAGGGCGCCGGTGCGGGTGAGGGTGTTGGTGTCCACCTGCTCGCGGGCCCGTTCGAGGTGCTCCAGGGCCTCCAGGAAGCCGTCCAGTGCCTCGGCGGCACCGGGGGCGAGGTTCCCGCGGGCGGGCCCGGAGGCGTTGGTCCGCACGATGTCGACCGACCGGTCGGTGGCCTCCCGCGCGCCGCGCAGTTGCTCGCGGGGTCCGCGCGGGTCGGCGAGGTGGACGATCGTCTCGCGACGCTCCCGGCGCAGGTCACGGACCACGTCGACGGCCGGATCGCCGAAGTCCTCTACGAGGTGGGAGGCCCGTGCCAGCTGGCGGGCCTCATGGACGGTGAGGGCGGTCGCGAACCCCCACAGCGACACCAGTGACAGCAAAGGCACCAGAAGCAGCACCACGACCTTGTGACGGATCGATCCACCGCGGAAGCGCATGCCCTCCCCTTGGTCCGCCCGGACGCGGAGGCGACGACGCGGGCGCGTCGACGCGGATCGGGCGCCCCGGGGATCGGCGCCGGGTACCGCCGACGCCCTCCGTTCCACGGGGATGCCCGAGTGGTGAACGGTGCCCGGGGAGAACCCCGGTGAAAACGGGCTGTGCGCCATCCTGGTCGGTCGTCCCCGCCCGCGCAAGGAGTTCTGGCATGATGCCCGGGTAGGTGTGCCCCGACATTTCCGCGCATCTCGCGTACATCTCACCGTCCAGGGAGCGATGGCGTGTATGCCAAACCACGGATGCCGGACCCGGTTCGCGAAGCGGCGGTCCGGGCCGTGCTGATCGCGGCGTTGACCCTCGTGCAGTTGCTCGCGGCGGTGCTGTGCACCCTCGCGAAATCCTGGACGGCCTTTCCGATGATGTTGGCGACGATAGCCGGCACCATCGTCACCACCTGGGCCTTCCTGGACATCTGGATCACCCGTCAGATGTGGCGCCAACGCCACGGGGTGGTGTCACTGCCCAGCAGCGCGGCCCGGCGGCGACCGATGGAACGACGGTGACGCCGGCGGGGCCGATCGGATCCCGCCGGCGGCCCTCCCGCGTTCCTCCCCACGGCCCCCGGGTCAGCCACCGCTCGGGACGGCGTCCCCCCGGTGCGGGGGCCCCTCGCCGGTTCCGCTTCCGCCATCCGTCGTCCCACCGTTCACCGGGGTGTTGTCCGCCGGGGTGTCGGCGGGTTCCGGCACGGTGGGGGGCGGGTCCACGGGACGGCGGTGGACCCGGGTCGCCGTGATCTCCGCCCGCGCCCCCTCGTCCGCAGGTGGGCCGGGCAGGCCGGGACGCAGGTGCTCCTCGACACTGATGTACTTCAGGCCGGCCCGCAGGTCGGCGTCGTTCCGCAGGCGGATCACCAGCGGGAACTCGGCCAGCGCCGTGGTGTCGAACAATCCGGTGGTGTAGAGCAGTTGGACGCCCAGGGCGTTCGCCACGGCCCGCTGGAGCTCCAACAGGTAGGTGGCGTTGGCCCGGCCGATGGGGTTGTCCAGGAAGAGCGTGCCGGCGTGCCGGTGCCGGTCGCGCCCCCGGTCGTTGCCGCGCAGGGCGGCCATGGTGCAGTACAGCGCGATGGCCGCGGTCAACAGCTGGCCCCCGGAGAAGACATCGCCCATCTGCCCGACGGGCACCCGCTCGGCGCGCAGCACCGCGTCCGGCTTGAGGATCTCCACCGCGACGCCGCGGGGTACCAGAGCGGCGTGCACACCACGCAGCAGCAGGGACATGCCGTCCCTGCGCAGGTCGGTGTTGCGCCGCACGGCGGCCCGGGTCGTCTCGTCCACCACCTCGCCCAGGCGGGTGACCAGGGCGGCCCGATCCGGCTCCTCGAAGCGGATCCGCAGGAACTCCTGGCCGGACCACTCCCCCAGGCCGTCGGGGAGACGGGAGAGTCGCTGGGCGGCGCGCAGGGTGTCCAGGGAGGACTCCACCAGGCCGCGCAGTCGGTCCACGATGCCGTCGCGGTTGCGTTCCAGTTGGCCGAGCTCGTCGGTGAGCACCCGCAGCCGGGGCGCGAAGGCCGCGGCCCACGCCTCGGCGTGGGCCGGCAGAGCGGCCGGGGGCAGTTCCCGGATCTGCTGCCGGGCGGGAGTGCGCACGGCCTCGAAGCGTACGGAGTTGGCGTGCCGCACCAGACGGTCGGCGGCCTCCCGAACGGTGCCCTCCGCCGCCGACAGTTCGGCGGAGCAGGCGCGCAGGGCCCGGCGTGATTCGGCGGCGGTCCGGCGGGCGTCCTCGGCCGCGCCGGGGTAGGGCTCGGCCCCGGTGCCGTCGTCCCCGTCGCCCGGCGGAGCGGACTCGCCCGGCTCGGGTTCGCGCAGCAGGTCCAGGAGCTGGGCCGCGGTCTCGGCGAAGTCGGCGGCCGCGCGCTCGGCCTCGACCCGGCCGCGCTCGGCGTCCTGCTGCGCCAACCGGGCGGTCTCCAGCGCGTCACCCCGGCGGGCGAGTTCGCTCTCCGCCGCGCGCAACAGGGTCCGGGCGTGTTCGGCGTCGGTCGGCTCCATCCCCGGGGGCAGCTCGGCGTGGGCCCCACCCTCCCCCGGCGCGAGGCGTTCCGCTTCGCCGCGCAGCCGGCCCAGGCGCTCCCCCGCCTCGGCGGCACGGCCCTCCAGCAGTCGACCCAGGTCCTCGGCTCTCGCCGCGGCCGCCTGCCGGGCGGGGCCGTCGGCCCCGTCCGGCGTGGCCAGCAAACGACCGGCCCGGGTACGGATCCGGCTGCCCAACCGGTCCAGGGCCGCGCGGGCCGCACTCTCGTCCCCTTCCGCCCTGGCCTGTTCGGCACGCAGGTCGCTGCCCACGGCGACCTTCTCGTAGAGGCTGCCGGCGGCGCGGTAGGCCTCGCGCAGCGCGGGCAGGGCCGCGGGCTCGATCGGGTCGTCCCCGGCGTCGTCGGACGCGGCGGTGCCCTCCGGGGCGCCGGCGATCCCGGCCCGCTCGGCACGCAGGGTGCGGGCGGTGCGCCGGGCGTCGTCGGCGACGCGCTGCGCGGCCCGTCGGTCCTCGTCGGCCGCCCGCGCGCGCTCCAACAATCGGGCCGCCCGGTTCTCGGCCTCGGTGACCTCCTCGGCCAGTTCCCGGAGACGGGAACGGTGGGAGGGCCGCTCGCGCAACCGACGCGCGAGACCGGCGAGGGCGTCGGCCGCCCGACGGGCCCGTCGGGCGGCCTCGCCCCGGTCCTCGACGGCCCGGCGGGCCTCCTCGGCCGCCTCCTCCGCCTCCTGCCGGGCCGGTTCGGCGGCGTCCAGCTCGCGGCGGGCGGCGGAGGCCGCGAGGCGGACCCGCTCGGCCTCCTCGCGCAGGGCCGCCGGCCCGCCCGGCGGGCAGCCGGTGCGCCACGAGGCGAGCCGGGCCGCCAGCGCGCGATCCGCGGCGAGCCGGGCGGCCAGTTCACCGATCTCGGCGTCCCTGGCCCGCGCGCGTTCCCGCAGGGCGCCGCGTTCGGTGTCGGCGGCGTTCTCGTCGTGCATGGCGGGGTTGGGGGGCACCAGGAAGACCGTGGCCCGTCCTCCGGCGTCCCCGTCCCGACCGGCGGGCGGGACGGGGGCCAGCAGGGCCGCCGCGGTCCCCACCGCCACCGCCGACCTGGGCAGGAGCGCGGCGTCCAGGAGGATCTCCCGGGCCCGCTCCAGGCCGTCGGGATCGGTGACCACGACGCCGTCGACCAGCTCGGGGCGGGCCGCCAGCACGGCCGCGTGGTCGTCGGGGTGCACGGACTGCGCCAGGTAGCGCCAACCGGGCAGGGCGGGAACGCCGTGCTCGCCCAGGTACTCGACGGCGGCGAGCACGTCGGGCCCCGGCGGCAGCAGGCCGCCGTCGCCCAGGGCGGCGAGGATCCGGGAGTCCTCGGCCGCGCCCGTGCGCTGCTCGAACAGTCGGCGTTCGGCCGCTTCGACGGCCTCCTCCAGGATGCCCCGCAGTTCTTCCGCCCGGTCGTCCAACTCCTCCGCTCCGAGCGGATGGCGGGGATCGGCGCCCAGCAGGTCGCTCACCCGGGGTTCGGCGGCCAGTGTGCCGGCGATCCGGATCTCCGCGGTCAGCGCGGCCTCCGCCGCCTCCACCGCGTCGGCGGCGCGGGCCTCCGCCAACCGGGCCCGGGTGTGGCGTTCGGCGGCGCCGCGCGCGGCGTCCGCGGTGCGGACGGCGACCTCCCGGGCGGCGTGCAGGGCGGTCTCGGCGGTGCGGGCCGCGTCATCGGCGGCCAGCGCCGCGCGGGCGGGGTCCTCGGGGATCTCGCCCTCCCCGAACCAGCCCGCTCCCGCCGCTTCCGCGACCTCCCGGTCGAGCTCGGCGAGCCGCTGGTCGAGGTGATCGGCCTCGCTGCGGGCGCGTTGGGCGGCGGTGGCGGCGGCGGTGGCCTCCCGCCTCGTCTCCTCGCCGGAGGCCAGGAGTTCGGCGGAGCGCCGTTCGTGGCCGGCCGCCTCCCGTTCGGCCCCGTCCGCGGCGGCCTCCAGCGCACGGACCAGTTCCCCGGCGGCACGGGCCCGGGCGGCCAGCGCGGGGGCGGCGTCGCGTTCGGCCTCCCGGATGGCCTCGGCGACCCGGGCCGCCCGGTCGGCGGCGGAGCGGTGCTGGAGCACGATCTCGGCGGCCTGCCAGGCCGCGTGCAGCGAGCGGGCCTCGGCCAGTTCGCGCCGACGTTCCGCCGCCTCCCGTTCACCGTCGGCCAGCGCGGAGGCGGCGTGCCGCCAGGCGAGTTCGGCCGCGATGTCACGGGCGGTGTCACGGGCCCGGGAGGCGCCGGCGGTGGCCTCGGCCGCGACCGTCGCGCGCTCGGACAGCACGGCGGTCCGTTCGTTCTCCCGTTCCGCGCGGGCGGCCAGCCGACGCCCCAGACCCCGGGCGCGCCCCTCGGCGGCGCTGTGCACGGCGCGGGCGCGCTCCCGCTCGGCGGTGGCGCCGGCGATGCGCTCGAGCAGGTCGAGCGAGCCCGCGGTGAAGTCGCGTTCGGCGGTCAGCTCCTCGCGCCTGCCCAGTTTGTGGGCGAAGCCGTGCACGAGGTCGGCGAGGCCGTCGGTGTCCCGGTGGTCGGTGACCGCGCGCAGCAACAGATCGGTGAAGTCGGAGTCGGCGCGCACGGCGAAGAGCCCGGCGGCCTCGCCCTCGTCGGCGTTCATCTCGCGCTGGTAGCGGAAGAGCTCGGGGTCCAGGCCGAGGTCCTCCAGGTGCTCGCGCCAGCGCTCGTGGACCTCCTCCCACACCACATCGAGGTGGGGGTGGGAACGGCCGGTCTCGGTGAGGACGTCGCGGAAGCCGCGCATGGTGCGCCGGCGGCCCCGGGACACCGGGGCACCGGGGGCGTCCGGGGCGCGCGGGACGCCCCTCTCGGAGACCGGTAGGGAATCCAGCGACAGGCCGGGGCCGGGTCGGAAGGAGTACCAGGCCTCCGCGAACCGGCGGGGGTCGGAGGAGACCTGGCGTCCCCGCCACTCGCTGACCTTGCCGACGACGACGGTCTCACCGGTGATCGTGTGCTGCCACTCCAGGGCCACGTGCCCGCAGTCGTCGGCGAGCAGGAACTTCCGCAGCACACCCGAGCTGGCCCCGCCCAGGGTGTTGCGGTGGCCGGGGAGCATCACCGAGAAGATCAGCTTGAGCAGGACGGACTTGCCGCCGCCGTTCTCCAGGAAGAGGACCCCGGCCGGGGCGGGGCGACGGGGCGGCCCGACGGGTTCGCCCTCGAAGAAATCGGCCTGCACCGGGGCCGGCTCGGGCACCGGCGCGCCCACACCGCGCAGATCGAGCACGGTGTCGGCGTAGCGGGCACCGGCCGGGCCGATGGAGTGGAGGCGGATCCGGGACAGCTCGTACATCAGGGACTCTCGGCGCTCTGCGGGACGTTCGGGGTATTCGGGGCGGGCGGGGCGGGCGGATTCCGCGGGGTGCCGGGGGCGTCCGGGACTCCGTGGTCCGGGAAGGGCAGGCCACCGGGCGGGATTCCGGTGGCGGCCCCCGCTCCGGCGTCGGGGTCCGGGGCGCGGAGGGTGCCGTTGCCGTCGGTGACGGTGACCACCCCCAGGGAGAGCAGTTCGGCCATGGCCGCGGTGCCCGCCAGTTCGCGGACCTGGAGCCGGTAGCGGGGTGTGGTCCGATAGGTGCCACCGCCCTCGTCCCCTGTGCGCTGGAGGAATCCGGAGTCGGCGAGGAAGGCCACGGCCTTGCCCACGATGCCCGTGGTGGATCCGGCGAGTCGCCGGGCGTCCTTGGTGGCCCCGGTGGCACTGCGCCGGGCGTACACCCGCCAGGCCGCCTCCAGTTCGGGGCTGTCGGTGGCGGGGTCGGAGTTCTCCCCGCGCGCGGCGGCGCGTTCCTCCAGCAGCGCGCACGCCTGGCGGACGAAGGACTCCACCCCGGTGACCGCGACCCGTCCCGAGTACCCCTCGTCGGCCAGGTCGGCCGGGCGGGGGAAGGCCAGCGCCGCGACGGCGAGATGGGCCAGGCCGTGCAGGAAACGGTCGGCGGAGTCGGCCGCGGCCCGGCGGGCGTAGTCCCCGATGCGCACCGCGAAGACCGATTCCTCCGCGGCTGCGACGGCCATGCCGGCACGGGGGGAGACCTCCATCACGACCAGCCCCAGCCCGGTGGCGACCGCGTCGCAGAGCCGGGCCCAGGTCGGTTCCTCGTGATAACGGCGCAGCAGGGTGGTGTAGTCGGCGTCCCGGGCGGGCTGCAGACGGGGCTGGAGGCCGAGGGCGACCAGCCGGGCGGCGTCGGCGGCGTCGGCCGGGGTGAGGGGGCCGGGACGGTGGTCGGCACCGGTGGGGGTCGGGGCCGGCGGGGGACTCCCGATCGTTCCGCCGCCGAGAGGGCTTCGGGGGGAAGCGGACGGGCCCGGGTTCTCCCGACCGGGAAGGGCTCGGTGGGGTCCGGGATCGGTCACGGGTGGCGCTCCGGTGTCGACGGGGGTGCGGCGGGGACGCGGGGGGCGGGAATCGTGCGGGCCGGTCGACCGGTACCCGGGGGACACTCCCGAGGGGCGCTCACGCGGCGGCCTCCGCCCGATCGGCCGCCATCGCCCCGGTGTCCAACTCCAGTACGCCGACGATGAGGTCCGCGCCGCCGAAACCGGGGTCCTCCAGCGGGGTGCCGTCATCCACCGCGAAGAGCAGCCTGCGCTCACCCTGTCGGTAGGCGGTACCGATGGGCGGCGCGGCGGCGTGCACGACGATCAGGGCGATCAGGTGCGGCAGTGCGGGGTCGATCCGGCGGGCGTCGGCGAGCAGACCGGAGAGGCGTCGCGGCGCCTGTGGGGAGAGGTCCAGGAGACGGGCCGCCGCGGCCTTCTGGGACTCGTCGAACCGGCTGTCGTCGGGGGTGGCCACCAGGTCCGGCTCGGGCAGCTCGGAGCCCAGGTGTTCCCGCGGCGCCGGCGGGGTCAGCAGCAGACCGACCAGATCGGTGAGTCGGGGAGCGCCGGGGGCACGCAGACCCGCGCCCCGTGCGAAGAAGGCGTCGGTGACCCGGCGCGCCTCGCCCAGCGGGCGTTCCAGTACGGGCGCCAGGATCTGTCCGTGCAGGTCGATGCCGACGCCGGTCGCCGTCGAGGAGAACGCCTGGCGGTCCTGTTCGGCGCGGAACAACGGGCCGGCCTCCAGGAGGCGGGACTGCAGGCGGGTGTGGCGTCGGATGCAGTCCCGCACGATGTCGACCAGCTCGGCGGCCCGCCTCTTGTGCACCGGGTCCTCGGCCTCGTCCCTGGCCCGCCGGATGTTGGTGAGGATGGCGTTCTCGTGGCGGTAGCGCTCGGCGATGTGGTCCAGCGCCTCGGAGATGAGACCGGGCACGCTCTCCATCCAGTCCACGGCCCGGACATCGCGGCGGGTCGCCTCCAGCGTGCGGCGCAGGGTCTCGGAGTACTGCACGGTGCGGTACCGGGCCTGTTCGGCGGCGAGCTGCGCGTCCGCGAGGCGCCCCCTGTTGATCAGCACCTCCAGCTTGACCTCGGCCGCGATCTGGGCACTGGTGACATCGGTGTCCAGCGCTCCGACCAGGACGTTGACCGCCTCGTCGGTGGTTCGCAGGCGGATGGCCCCGTCCGCTCCGGAGACCTCCTCGATGAGCTTGAAGTCGTAGTCGCGCCGGACGTAGGAACCCTCGGTGTCGAAGGTCCCGTAGACGACGCGGAAGCCGCGGTCGACACTGCCGACGTTGATCAGGTTCTCCAGGACCCAGCGGGCGACCCGTTCGTGTTCGTCGGGGGACCGGTCGGGGGCCTGGGCGGTGACCCGGGGACGCAGCCGGGCGACGACCTGTTCGTGGTCGGCGCCCGCGTCGAAATCCATGCTGAGGGTGACCAGGTCGATGGCGGCCAGGGCGATCTCGGCCATCGTGTACACGCCGTACTCGCCCGCCAGATTGGCCTTGCGCACGTCCAGGTCGTGCAGGGGCGCGGTGCAGGCCAGGGCGCGCAGCCGGCGGGCCAGGCCCTCGTCGGCCGCCGGACCGGGAGCGGGACGCGGCGCCGGGCGCGGCGGGGGACCGACGGCCGGTGTGGTCGACTCCGCGGACCCGGTGCGGGCGGAGCGTGCGTGCGGGATCACGCAGCACACTGTAGGCGGCCGCACCGACACCCCGACGCCGACCCCCGGCACGGATGATCATGGAAAGGGCCGGTCCGGGATCGGCCGGGAGGTTTGCGGGGGGCCGGTCGCGGGTCAGGGACGGTTGCGGGCCAGCAGCAGGGCGACATCGTCCTGCGGGTCACGGTGCAGTTCCTCCAGGACCGCGTCGCACATCTCCTCGATCGGTCGGGGCGGGCCGGAGACGACCCGCATCAGTGTGTGCAGCCCCACATCGATGTCGTCCCGGCGGTCCTCCACCAGACCGTCGGTGTACAGGACCAGGGTGGCGCCGCGCGGCATCGGCAGGCGCCGGGGTGAGAAGACCGCCCCGCCCACCCCCAACGGCCGGGCGGGCGGCACCTCCAGCAGGTGGGCGCGGCCGTCGGCGTCCACCATGACGGGTGGCGGGTGACCGGCCGAGGTGATCTCGCACCAACCGCCGGCCGGGTTGCACACCACGTGGACACAGGTGGCGATGGACTCCCCCAATCCGACGGTGGTCGCGTCGAGGTGCTCCAACAGTTCCGCCGGGGGCAGGTCCAACCGGGCCAGGGCCCGGGTGGTGGAGCGCAGTTGCCCCATGATGGCGGCGGCGTGCACCCCCTTGCCCATGACATCGCCGACGATCAGCCCGGTACGCCCCTCCCCCAGCGGGAGGACGTCGTACCAGTCCCCGCCGGCCTCGCTGACGGCGGGCAGGTATCGGGCGGCCAGGTCGAGCCCGGGGCGGTCGGTGGGAACGGGCGGCAGCAGACTGCGCTGGAGGGTGAGCGCGGTGCGACGTTCCCGGTGATAGAGGCGCGCGTTGTCGACGCTGATCGCCGCCCGGGCGGCGAGTTCTCCGGCCAGGGAGACGTCGGCGGGGGCGAAGGGTCGGGGGTTGGTGGTGCGGTACAGGCTGAGGGCCCCCAGGACGTGCCCGCGGGCGATGAGCGGCACGGCGAGGTAGGAGTGCACACCCGCCTCCCCCAACAGGTGGGCGGCCTCCTCGTCGCGAGCGATCCGGCGCAGTTCCCCGGCCCCCGGGCGGGGAAGCACGATGGTGCGACCGAGTGTGACGCAGCGGGTGATCATCCGGGTGGGCCCGTATGCGGCGAGATCACCGACCCGATCGGTGGCCCGCCTCGCGGCGGCGTTTCCCGCCCCCTCGTCGGCGGCGGCCACCGCCAGGGCCCGGAAGCGGACCGAGCCGTCGATCCGCACCGGCTCGCCGAGGTCCGCGAGGTCGCCGGTGAGCACTTCGTCCAGCAGGTCCACCGTGGCGAGGTCGGCCAGGCGGGGGACGGAGACGTCCGCCAGCTCCCGGGCGATGCGGGGGAGGTCCAGGGAGGAGCCGATGCGGTCGCCGGCGTCGGCGATCACGGCGAGCCGTTCACGGGCCTCCGCCACCTCGTCCCCGGCCCGGTGCCGCTCGGTGACGTCGGTCGCGGAGGCCGCCACGCCCAGGGGGCGGTCACCGCGGTCCACGACCCGGTAGTAGGAGACCGACCAGACATGATCGCGGTCGGGGTCGGCGGGGGTGCGACCGATGATCGTCTGGTCGACCACGGGGCGGCCGTCGGAGAGCACCCGGCGGACCGAGGAGGCGATCCGGGTGGGCTCGACGCCCGGCAGCAGATCACCCAGCCGTTGCCCCAGCAACCGCTCGGCGGGGATGCCCGTGATCCGCTCCAGCGCGGGATTGACCCGGCGCCAGCGCATCTCCTCGTCGAAGAGGGCCAGGCCGATCGGGGACTGTTCGACCAGGCTGTCGGAGAGGGCGAGGGTGGTCTCCAGTTCCCGCACGGTGTCGGCGTCGGCGGCCAGGCCGAGGATCTGGCGGCGTCCGTCGGGGGCCCGCATGCTGATATGGCGGAATTCGGCGCGCCGGGCCGAGCCGTCACGGCAACGGATCGGGAACACCCCCGCCCACTGCTGTCCGCCCAGCACCCGCAGGAACCACTCGGTGACGAGTTCCAGGTGTTCGGGGAAGATGAGGAGTCGACCGGCGTAGGCACCGACCGCCTCCTCGACCCGGTAACCGAAGAGGTGCTCGGCCTCCGGACTCCACAGCGCGATGCGGCCGTTCTCGTCGAGGACGAACGCCGCCACCCGCAGCAGGTCCAGCAATCCGCCCGGCGGCTCGCCGGGCCCGCTCGGGTCGAGGTTGCCGCCGGCACCGGGCGGCGGATCGGACGGTTCGGGCCCGGGCGGAAACGCGGACGGCCCCTCTCGCCCGTCGTGTCGCGGGGCGGGGTCCGGCGCGCCCCCCCTCGGGGCTCCCCCGCCCCCGGCTGCCGCCGGGGTTTCGGGGGGTTCGGCGGCATCACCGGCGCGTGGCGTCCCGACGGGGGGCGCGCCGGCCCTCCGTCGTTTCTCGCCGGCCATGCCGCCTCCTCGGTCACCCGACCCCGTCGGACCGGCGGGCTGCCGGGCCCTTCGGCCCGGAAGGGGGCCGGACGGGCGCCGTCATCCCGGTTCGTCCGGGGTATCCATTCAACTGCCGTCGGCCCCGGGCCGCGCGGTGAACGCGCCGGGTGGATCACGGAGGCCCCGGACCCCGTTCCGGCAATCCTCCGTTCGGGGGAATTTTGCCGGAATAGCGCGAGTGTTCCTATCCTGGTGCGACCGGTTCGGTCGCCCATGGACCCTCCCGGAGTCGCCGGGAGAACGACCGCCGGCGGGCCTCCCGTCGCGGTCGAGAGAGGGGTTGTGATGCCCGCACCCAAACAGTTGCTGAAATCCCTGTCCCCGGAATACCGCGAACGTCTCATGTCGGTGAGCCGGGAGGTCTCCTTCCCCCGGGGACACCGGATCTTCGAGGAACGGGGTCGGGCCGACCGTTTCTGGGTGCTCCGCTCGGGCTCGGTCACCCTGGACCTGCACCTTCCGGGGGAACGCACCGGTTCCGTGGCGGTCCTGGACCCGGGCGACCTGCTGGGATGGTCCTGGCTCTTCCCTCCCTACGAGTGGGACTTCGGGGCCGAGACCGTCAGTCCGGTGCGGGCCCACGAGTTCCTGGGCACCGAGGTCCGCGAGTTGTCCGATCACGACCCGGCCTTCGGATACACCCTGATGCGGCTGTTCGCCGAGATCCTGGCCAACCGCCTGCGTCTGGCCCGGAGCCGCGCCCTGGACCTCTACGCCCCGCGCACCGCGGGATGGTGAGGGATCCGCCCCCTCCGTGGCGGACCTCCCGCTCACTCCTCCCCGGCGCGTCGGGGAGCGGGGTCGTCGGGATCGGCCGGATCGGACCCGGGCATCCCCCACCCCCCACCGCCCGGTGTCCCGATCACCAGGAGGTCCCCGGCGGCGGCCTCCACCGCGTCGCGACCGCGCAGTTCCCGCCGCTCCCCGTCCGCGCCCACCATCGCGTCCCGGCCGAGCGCGCCCGGTGACCCACCGGCCATGCCGTAGGGCGGGACGCGGCGGTGCCCGCCCAGCAGCGTGACGCTCATCGGCTCCAGGAAACGGAGGCGGCGCACCACGCCGTCACCCCCGCGCATCCGCCCCGCGCCACCGCTGCCCTCCCGAACCGCGAATTCCTCGACCCGGACCGGATGCCGCCACTCCAGGATCTCCGGATCGGTCAGGCGGGAGTTGGTCATATGGGTCTGCACCGCCGAGGTGCCGGGGAAGTCCGGCCCGGCGCCGGAGCCGGAGGCGAGCGTCTCGTAGTACTGGGTCCGGTCGTTGCCGAAGGTGACGTTGTTCATCGTGCCCGAACCCTCGGCCTGCACCCCCAGCGCCCCGTAGAGGGCGCCCACCAGCGCCTGGGAGGTCTCCACGTTGCCCGCCACCGTGGCCGCGGGGTGGCGCGGGGCCAGCATGCACCCCTCGGGGATGCGCACCTCCAGAGGTGCCAGACAGCCGCTGTTGAGCGGGATGTCGTCGGCCACCAGGGTGCGGAAGACGTACAGCACCGCGGCCGTGACCACCGAGGACGGGGCGTTGAGATTGTCCTCCCGTTGCGGGGAGGTTCCCTCGAAGTCGATCACCGCGGAGCGGGCCTCCCGGTCCACGGTGATCCGCACCGCGATCACCGCCCCGGAGTCCGTCTCGTAGCGGCGGGAACCGTCCGAGAGGTCGGCGACGATCCGTCGCACCGCCTCCTCCGCGTTGTCCCGCACGTGTCCCATGTAGGCCAGGACCGTCTCCCGGCCGAAGCGGTCCATCACGGCCCGCAGTTCGGCCACACCCTTCTCGTTCGCGGCCAGCTGGGCGCGCAGGTCCGCGAGGTTGGCGTCGGGATTTCGCGAGGGGTGGGGGCCGGAGGTCAGCAGTGCCCGGGTCTCCTCCTCCCGCAGCCGACCGTCGCGCACCAGGAGGTGACTGTCGAAGAGGATGCCCTCGTCGTGGACGGTGCGGCTGAAGGCCGGCATGGAACCGGGGCTGATCCCGCCGATCTCCGCGTGGTGACCCCGGGAGGCGACCAGGAAGAGCAGTTCGGGGGGTGTGTCGGGCGCGGCGGGGTCCGGGGCCGCGAAGACCGGGGTGACCACCGTGACATCGGGCAGGTGCGTACCCCCGTGGTAGGGATCGTTGACCGCGTAGGCGTCCCCCGGTCGCATGGTGCCGCCCGTGCGACGGAGCACCGCCCGGATGGAGTCGCCCATCGACCCCAGGTGCACCGGGATGTGCGGGGCGTTGGCCACCAGGTTGCCCTCCGGGTCGAACAGCGCGCAGGAGAAGTCGAGCCGCTCCTTGATGTTGACCGAATGGGCGGTGTTCTCCAGGGTGACGCCCATCTGCTCGGCGACCGCCATGAAGAGGCTGTTGAAGACCTCCAGCCGCACCGGATCCACCTCGGTGCCGACGGCGACGGCGCGCGGGCGCGGCAGGACGCGTTCGATCACCACATGACCCTCCGGGCGGACGACGGCCCGCCACCCCGGCTCCACCACGGTGGTCGCGTCGGGCTCGGTGATCAGCGCCGGGCCGGTCACGGTGTGGCCGGGGCGCAGGTCGGCGCGCCGGTGCAGGGGGGCCTGTCGGCTCCCTCCGCCGGCATACAGCCCCACCCGTTCCACGGGCTCCGCCTCCACCGTCGGGCCGGTCCCGACCGGTGTTCCGGCCCCCTCACCGGCCTCCGGGGCGTCGGAACGCGCGCCCCGCGTCGATCGGGTCGCCTCAACGACCGCGGTCGCCACCACCAGCGGGCGGTCGGCCGCGAAGCCGTACCGGGCGCGGTGCGCGGCGGTGAAGGCCGCGGTCATGGCCTCCGGGTCGTCCGGTTCGACCGGCAGCGCGGCGTCGGTGCCCGCGTACCGCAGGTGCGCCCGGGCGGTGGTGGTGATCGCCCCCTCGGCCGGACCGTCGAGGAGCAGGGCGGCCCGGGCCTCCTCGGCCAGTTCCGCGCACACCCCGCGCAGCACGTCGGCGGCCTCCGCGTCCAACCCGCGCTCCACCGAGCGCTCGCGCATCACCGTCACGTCGGCGAGTCCGATGCCGTGGGCGGACAGGACACCCGCCAGTGGCGGGACGACGACGGTGCCCACACCCAACGCGTCGGCGACCGCGCAGGCGTGTTGGCCCCCGGCGCCGCCGAAGGAGACCAGCGCGTGGGTGGTGACGTCGTGACCGCGCCGCACCGAGATCCGTTTGACCGCGTTGGCCATCGCCAGGACGGCGATGTCGAGGAAGCCGGCCGCCACCTCCTCGGGGGTGCGACGCACCCCGGTCCGGCGCTCGGTCTCCTCGGCCAACCGGGCGAAGCCCTCGCGCACCACCTCCCGGTCCAGCGGGAGATCGCCGTCGGGACCGAACACGTGCGGGAAGTGCCCGGGGCGCACGCGCCCCAGCATGACGTTGGCGTCGGTGACCGTGAGCGGCCCACCGCGCCGGTAACAGGCCGGACCGGGGACGGCACCGGCCGAGCGGGGACCCACCCGGTAGCGCAGGCCGTCGAATTCCAACACCGACCCTCCGCCGGCGGCGACGGTGTGGATGTCCATCATCGGCACCCGCACCCGCACGCCGGCGACCTCGCCACCGTCGGTGCGTTCCCACTCCCCCGCCCAGTGGGACACGTCGGTGGACGTGCCGCCCATGTCGAAGCCGACCAGCTCCCGATAGCCGATGGCCGAGCAGGAACGGGCCATGCCGACCACACCGCCGGCGGGCCCGGAGAGCAGGGCGTCCCGCCCCCGGAAGGACGCGGCGTCCCGCAATCCGCCGTTGGACTGCATGAACAGCAGTGGAATACCCGGCAGTTCGGCGGAGACCCGCTCGACGTAGCGGCGCAGCACCGGGGAGAGGTAGGCGTCCACGACGGTCGTGTCGCCGCGGGGCACCAGCCGGATCAGCGGGGCGACCTCGTGCGAGACGCTCACCTGCTCGAACCCGATCTCCCGGGCCAGACGGGCGACCTCCCGCTCGTGATCGGGATACCGGTAGCCGTGCATCAGCACCACGGCCACGGAGCGGTAACCCGCCTCCCGGAGCGTCGCCAACGCGTCACCCGCGGCCCGCCGGTCCAGGGGCAGGATCACCTCGCCGTACGCCGAGACCCGCTCCGGGATCTCCACCACGCGGTCGTACACCGCCTCCGGGAGCACGATGTGACGGTCGAACAGGCGGGGGCGGTTCTGCTGCCCGATGCGCAGCGCGTCGCGGAATCCCCGGGTGGTGATCAGCGCGGTGGGTTCGCCCCGCCGCTCCAGGAGCGCGTTGGTCGCCACCGTCGTCCCCATCCGCACGCCCGCGATGCGCCCGGCGGGGATCGGCTCGTCGGCGCCCAACCCCATCACCCGACGGATTCCCGCGACGGCCGCGTCCCCCGTTCGCGCGGGATCCTCGGACAACACCTTGCCCGCCACCAGTTCACCGTCCGGTCGGCGGGCCACCACGTCCGTGAAGGTGCCGCCCCGGTCGATCCAGAATTCCCAACGCCCGCTCATGGCGATCATCGTGCCCGATCCCCGGCCGTCGGGCCACGGTGCGGCGGGGCCCGGGAGCGCGCGGCTCCCCCGATGTCCCCCGGGGAGAGCCGCGCGGTGCCGGGACCGACCCGCCGGATCGGCCGCTCGGCCGCCGGTGGCCCGGGCGACAGGGGGGAGCGAGGGGTCGGTGCCGGTCGGCCCGGGATGTCCCGACGGGGTGCCGAGTCGACCGCCGCCACCCGCACGGCACCGGTCGGCACGGCCGGACCCGTCTCGCCCAGCGCCGCCCGGGTGGCGTGCTCCGCGGCGCGGTCCAGCAGCGGGGCGGTCCCCGCCACCCGGTGCCGCGCCTCCTCGACCGCCAGCCCCAGCAGCCCCGGCAGCAGGTCCCGTGATCGGTCGAGGACCCAGCGGGTGCCCTTGGTCGCCATCCACCGCGTCGCCGCCACGCGTCCGGGGGGTTTCCGGTCACAGCGCACGGAGGGCGGCGCCCCGCCGTACGGATCCCGGACCGACAGCAGGGTGTGGACCTCACGGGCCAGCAGACGGTGCCCGAGTTCTCCCGGGTGCAACCGGTCCACGCTCCGGAATCCGGGGGACGCCAGCATCGGATGGTCGGCGAGGTGGAGGTGGAGAGCGCCGTGCCGGGCCGCCACGGTGTGCACCACCTCGTTGAGCGAGCGCATCCGGCGGGCCAACGGGCGGGCGAGGGGGCCCGGCAGGCCCAGCAACCGGCCGGGGTCGGGAAGGCAGGCGGTGACCACCACGGCCCCGTCCGCCACGAGACCGCCGACCACCGTGTCCAGCGAGCGGGCCACGTGATGGATGTCGAAGGAGGTCCGCAGGGTGTCGTTGCCCCCGACCAGGACCGACGCCAGGTGCGGACGGAAGCGGCGGGCCGGGGGCAGTTGGCGCTCGGCGACATCGGCGCACCGGGCACCGCTGCGGGCAGGTCGTTCGAACCGCACCGGGCGCCGGGGGGTGGCGAGGGCGTCCGCGAGCAGCGCGGCCCACCCCCGCCAGGTGCCGTCGGGCAGCGGGTCGCCGATGCCCTCGGTGAGCGAGTCGCCCAGCGCGACGTACCTCAGCTCGTCGGAGGGGAGCTCTCCCCCGATCCGCGGGACCGTGTTCACGGCAGTCCCTCCCC
Organism: Streptomyces sp. ST2-7A; assembly: GCF_021390475.1. Lineage (GTDB taxonomy): Bacteria > Actinomycetota > Actinomycetes > Streptomycetales > Streptomycetaceae > Streptomyces. Next base: position 114,092 of record NZ_JAJUWS010000004.1, on the reverse strand, counting down.
GAACCGATCGGCGGCGCCGGCGATCCCGGTGACCGGGACGGCGGGAACGGCCGGCACGGAACGCCGGCCGACCGGTGCCCCCGGGAGCCACGGGGCGATCCCCGGGAGGCTGGGGGCCGGCGGAAGCTCCGGGGGGCCGACGGTAGTACGCCGGCGGGCGGGGATCCGTTCGGCCGCCGCCTCGTGGGCGGTGAGGAAGGCGCGCACGGCCGCCTCCCGCGGATATCGCTCGGCACGTCGTCGGGCCCGGGCCCGACGGTCGGGTCCTGGCCGGTCAAGAAGGGTCAGCACGCCCTCCGCGAAGGCCCTTCCCGTGCCGGTCGCGGCCACACCGGCGTTCGCCATCAGCGCGGGTACGGCGGAGTCGGCGTGCGCCACCACCGGGGTACCACAGGCCAGGGCCTCCATGGCGGCCGGCCCGAAGGTCTCGGCCGGACCGGGGGCCAGGACGATGTCGGCGAACGCCTGCAGGGCCGCCGGTCGGCCGGCCTCGCCGATGTGTCCGGCGAACACCACCGGCAGTCGGTCGGCCCGGACCCGTTCCGCCATCCGGCCGCGCAGCGGGCCGTCCCCGGCCACCACCAGGCGGGCCCCCACCCCGCGCGCCCGCAGGTCCGCGAGCGCGTCCGGGGCGAGTTCCGGGTGCTTCTCCGGGGAGAGCCGCGAACAGAGCAGGAGCAACACCTCGTCGGGGGTCGCGAACCGGGCCCGCAGCGCGGGGTCCCGCAGCTCCGGCCGGCGGCGCCCCAGATCCACCCCGAGCGGTGCCAGGACCACGTTGCGCGCCCCGATCCGGACGAACTCCGCCTCCGCCCGGCGGGTGGTGCACACCACCCGGCTGTAGGCCCGGGCGGTGAGCCGGTTGAGGCGGTCGGCGACGGCCCGTGCCATCGGGAGCGGGGTCCCCCGGGCCGCGAGGACACCGTCGACGCTCTCGTGCGAGACCATGACCGCCCGCACCCGATGGTGGCGGGCCCACTCCCCCGTCCAGCGCAGGGTGGTGCGGTCGGACACCTCCAACCGGTCCGGTGCCAACCGGCCGAGCAGGGCCGCCAGTCGTGGACGGTCGGTCAGTGCCCGATAGCCGCCGGTACCGGGGATCCGGGGGCTATCGGGCAGGGTGATGACCCGACCGGCCGGGGTGCGGAGGTCGGAGAACCCGGTACCCGGCACCACCAGCACGGGGTCGTGGCCGGCGGCGAGGTACCCGGCTCCCAGTTCGATCAGCGCGGTGCGCAGGCCGCCGGAGGCGGGGGCGACGAAGTTCGCCGGCCGCACGATCCGCAGGCCGCGGTCGGCGCGGCTCACCGCGCGACCGCCGTCCGGTTCCGGAGCACCCGCCGGTAGTGCTCCAGCAACCGGTCGCCGATCGCCTCCCAGCTCCGGCCGGCCACGGCCTCCGCGCCGGCAGCGGCCAGCCGGGCCCGCCGCGCCGGATCGTCGCGCAGCGCCGCCACGGCCTCCCGCAGCGCCCCGCCGTCGCCGGGTGGGACGAGCAGCCCGGTGCGGTCGTGGTCCACCAGGTCCAGGGGGCCGCCCGCGGCGGGGGCGATCACCGCGACTCCGGACGCCTGGGCCTCCTGCACCGTCTGGCAGAAGGTCTCGAAGGGACCGGTGTGCACGAAGACGTCCAAGGAGGCGTGCAACCGTGCCAGGTCGTGGCCGGTGAGCCGGCCGGTGAAATGCGCCCCGGGCAGGGCCGCGCGCAGGGCGGGGGCACTGGGGCCGTCGCCGACGACCACCGTGCGGACGCCGGGCAGGGCCGCGGCGGGGCCCAGCAATTCGACGTGCTTCTCGGGCGCGAGCCGACCGATGTACCCGATCAGCAGTTCGCCGTCGGGGGTCAGTGAGCGGCGCAGGTCGGGGTCGCGGTGGGCGGGGTCGAAGCGTGCGGTGTCCACGCCCCTGGGCCACAGCCGGACCCGGGGCACACCGTGCTCCTCGAGGTCGCGGAGGGAGGAGGTGGAGGGGGCGAGGGTGATGTCGGATGCGGTGTGGACGGCGTGGATGCGACGCCAGGCCGCGGCCTCCCCGGCGCCGAGATAGGTGCGGGCGTACCCGGCGAGGTCGGTCTGGTAGACCGAGACGACCGGGGCGCCCACCCGGGCCGCGGCGGCCAGACCGCGCGGGCCCAGGACGAAGGGACTGGCCAGGTGGACGATGTCGGGTCGGTGGTCGGCCACCGCACGGGCGAGCCGGCGGCTGGGGAGCGCCACCCTCACCTGGGGGTAGCCGGGAAGCGGGAGGGAGGGGATGGAGACCACGGGGGCGGGTCCGTCGGTGGGCACCCGCACACCGGGAGCCGGGGCGGGTGCGATCACCAGGGGGTGGTGGCCGCTCCGCGCGAGGTGGCGTGCGGTCTGCAGTGCGCAGTGGGCCACCCCGTTGACGTCCGGGGGGTAGGACTCGGTCACGATGACGACGCGCATGGTGTGGTTCTCGCCCGCTCGGACGTTTTTTCGCCCACGTCGGCGTGTCGGCCCGGGAAACGTCCCATGAGCGCTTGACACACCCGGGCGCCCCACCGGTACGGGGGCGTGCGCCCGGGACCCGGGAGGAACAGGGGGCGTCCGGGTGTCGCGCTCCCGCCGCCGGGCGGTGGGTGAACGCCGGGCGCCGGCGGGATCCCGGCCCCGTCCGTTGCCCGACACCGGACCCCGGTGGCCCCGGGGTACGGGGAGGACCCTCGGGGCTCAGCGTCCCGGGGTGCCGTCCAGTCGCCCGCGCACCGCGCTCTGGACCTCGTCCCACTCCGCCGGATCGGCGGCCAGGCGGCGCAACCGTTCCACCACCCGGGCGTCCCCGGTGGTCGCGAAGCGGGCGGCGGTCTCCCGGGTGTCCTGCTCGCAGTCCCACAGGCACTCGACGGCGAACCCGGCGGGGAACGAGGGATCGGTGGCCGCGAGGGCGGGGGCGGTGCGGCCCCGCAGCAGGGAGGAGAGCGTCTCGCGGTAGAGGTGTCGCAGCAGGGGTGCGGCACCGTCCGGGCCCAGTCGCCCCACCCCGTCGACCAGGTCGGGCAGCAGCTGTTCGATCAGGGGGTCCCCCGTCCACCGCACGGCCGTGCGCAGGGACTCCAGCACCGTGGGCCCGTCGGCGGCCGAGCCGTGGCGGGCGAGCAGGACGCCGGCGGCGACGCCGGTCGGGGCCGGGGTCGGGTCGGACGCGCCGGGGAGCCCCCCTTCCTCCCCGCACAGGGCACGGGCCAGGGCCAGGGCGTCGTCCCCCCGCATCCGGGTGAGGGCGAGGAGGGCGGCCCGCGCCACGTCCTCGTGGGAACCCGGGGCCGTGGCGTCCCGGAGCAGTCCGGGGGCGGCCGGGTCGCCGCGCTCGGCGAGGTAGCGCAGGGCGGTGATCCGTTCGCCCGGGGCACCGGCACGGGCGACGGAGCGCAGCAGCGGCCGGTCGTCGGGGCCGGCCACCACCGCGAGGCAGCGGGCGGCGGCGTCGGGACGGAAGTCGTCGGGGTTCTCCTCCCGGTCCCGGTTCGCCCGGGCGAGGACGGAGTCCACGCTCCAGTCCGGTCGGGGGGTGTCGGGGCGCAGTTGGCGCCGCCAGCGGTCGAAGTCCGCCGCTCGCCGGGCCTCCCGCAACCGGGCTCCCTGGGCAGGACGTGCCGGATCCTCCTCCCACAGCCGCCAGGGACGGGGCTCCCAGGCATCGCGCATCGCGACGCCGAGGGAGACCGCCCCCTCCCGGTCGTCGGGGAAACCGGCGAGGACCACGGGGCCGAGGGCGCGCAGCGTTTCGTCGTCCTCGCACCCGGCCAGTTCGTCCAGGGCCCACAGCCGGCCGGCCCCGGCCCGGATGTGCCGGCGCAACAGGATCGGAGCCCGCCGGTCCCCGTAGCGGGCCAGGTGACCGAGGACCGCGATCGCCAGACCGACCCGTTCCTCGCCACCCTCCCCCGACACCCCCCGGGAGCCGGTGTGGATCGGGAGCTCCTCGTGGGCGGCCAGATGGTCCTCGACCGCGTCGAGGTCGGCCGAGAGCTCGATGTACAGACGCGCGTAGTACAGGGATCGGTGCTCGACCCGCCAGTCCCGACGGGGGTCCCACCGCACACAGTGATCGAGGGCCTCCACGGCCTCGGTGCGCGGCGCCGCGAGGGCGTGCAGCGCACCGTCCCCCCGGCCGCGCCGGAGCAGCCCGAGCAGCGAGCCGCTGGGCGCTATGTCTGTTTCGAACGGACCTGCGTGCATGAGTTCAGCATCCGGGGAGGGGAAGCGGCTGGCAACGGGATTTCCCCCGGTCCGCGCGCCGGGGACGAGGGGGGAGCTCCGGGAGCGGGTTGTGGAACGGGAGGGGGCCGGCACACCGACCCGGAGACGGACGGGGCGACGGCGGACGGAGCGGCCCGGCCGGCCACGAATCCCTTACGGGCTCGGGAAAGCTGTGCCAGAGTCGGAGACCGTTCGTGCCGTCCCCGCCGGTGGCAGCGCACCGGCCCGTACCGCATCGGGGCTCAGGAATGCTCTCCTCCCAGCATCCGGAACACTCGGCGAGCGACTCCCCGGACGGGAATCGGCTCCGGGACCTCATCGCGCGGGCGCGAGGACTCCGAGAGGGTATCGCCGTCGCCCGCCGGGGAAAACCGGACTCCGGGAACGAGGGGGGCGATCCGAGGCCGGGGTGGGGACCAGCGGCACGGCGCGCCGAGGAGTTGGTCGTACTGCTGGAACGGTTGGACCGGGGACGGGTGCCGGGGGTGGGGCCCGTGGGACGGGAGGTCGGGCCGCCCGCTCCCGGGCACACCGGATGTGACGTGCGCACCGCGTCTCCCGGGACGGGAGCCGGGAGGCGCGGCGAACGGGTGGGCACGGCGGAGTGGAACCTGGTGACCGACCGGGTGACCTGGAGCCCCGGGTTCTTCGCCGTTCTGCGCCGGCCCCCCTCGGAGGGGCCGCTGACGCCGGACCGCTTGCCCGCCCTGCTCCGGGTGGAGGACAGACCGTTGTTCACCGGCGCGCTGACCCGGTGCCTGGTGGACGGCCGACGGGTGGAGTGCGGGTTCCGGGTGACCGATCCCGGCGACGGACCGGATGTCCCGGTGCGGTTCACCGCCGAGCCGGTGATGGACGAGCACGGCAACACCACCGCGATATGGGCGATGGCGAGGGAGACCGCCCCCGCGGCGGGCGCGGACGGTTCCGCCGGGGAAGGACCGGGCGCGGGGACGACCGAACGGTTCCGTCGGCCGGCGGAACGGAGACGGTCGTGGACCGCTCCTCCCCCCTGGCCGGTCCCCGCCGGACCGGCGGTGGGGACGGGGGAGGGCGACGGGCCGGACATCGCCGCACGGTATCTGCCCGGTCCCTCGGGGGCGCCGGCGGGGGGCGCGTGGTACGACTTCCTCCGCCTCTCGGACGGGAGCGTGGCCCTGGGCACGGGGGACGCCGGCCCGGGCATCGGAGTCGATCCCGCCGCGCGGGCCGGGGTGTCGGCCCTGCTGGTGGGGGCGATGCGCGGCGTCGCCCTGACCGGCGCGGCGCCGGGACGGGTTCTGGATCACCTCGCGGAGGTGGTGGGAAGCGGAGGGCGTCCGGTGCCGATGGCCGCCCTGTGCTGCCGTTACCGCCCGGGGGAGGACCTGCTGAGGTGGGCCGGTGCCGGGCACCCCGCTCCGCTGGTCTTCCGGGGCGAGGGGGGCAGGGTGCTCCCCCGACCTCCCGGGGAGCCGTTGGGGACGGGGGACGATCGGTTCCACCGGGAGCGCGTCGATCGGCTGGTGCCGGGGGACACCCTGCTCCTGTACACCGGGCGGCTGTTCCCCGTCACCCGCTCGGTGACGGGGGGCACCGGACCGCACCCGCGCCTGCGCGCCCTGGCCGCCGCGATTCCCGCCGCGTCCGACGCCGGGGAAGTCGCCGACCTGGTGGTGTCCGCCGCCGATCCGGTGGAACTCCCGGGGGATGCCTGCCTGTTGGTGATCCGTCCGACGGATGGGGGCGGGGGACGGGGGGTGGAGGGGACGGGACCCCCGGGCTCCCCCATCCATCGGGGCCCGCCGGGTGGTGAACGGGGCGACCCGGAGGGGAGGCCGGGCGGGGCCCGTCCGGCCCCGGGCCGGCGCGCGCGGCCGACGGACGGCCGCACGGACCGGTGCCGGGGTCAGACCCCCGCGGGGTCGCGGGCCGGTCGCGGAGCCGTGGGCAGCGCCGCCTCGATCTCCGAGCGCAGGTCGTCGATGCGCGGTTGGCCGCCGTAGACGGCCGAGAGCCGGTACATCTCACGCAGCCGGTCCCAGGTCCGGTGCGAGGAGGTGGAGTTCATCGTGGCCAGCGCCAGTCGGGCGTGGCGGTCCGCCTGGTCGGGATCGTCGCCCAGGAAGCACGCCGACGCCAGCGAGATGTGGTCCAGCAGCGTGGAGCGCTCCCGTCCCCCGCCCCGCAGTCGCAGGGCGAGTTTGGCGTGGTGCTCGGCCGTGGCGGCGGCTCCCGGGTCGTGTTCGGCCAGGGTGCGGTGGGCCAGCGCCTGCATACCGTGCAGATCCGCCTCGTCGAACATCTGCATCCAACTCGGCGGTGGGCCGTCACCGCGGTCGGATACGAACAGATCCTCCGCCTCGCCGAGCGAACGGCGCATCGCCTGCCCCTCCCCCTTGGACGCCTGTGCCCATGCCTCGATGGTGCGGAACATCGCCCGGGTGCGGGGCAGCGCCCGCTCCCCCGCCCCCGAGGAGGCCAGCCGCATCAGGTCCAGGGCGTCGTCGGGCCGTTTCAGATGGACCATCTGACGGGCCGCCCGGGAGAGCGCCTCGCTCGCCCGGGGCGCGTTCCCGCTCTCCCGGGCGGCGTGCGCGGCGATCACGAAGTACTTCTGCGCCGTGGGTTCCAGGCCCACGTCGTGGGACATCCATCCGGCGAGGACGGAGAGGTTGGCGGCCACCCCCCACAGCCTGCGCTGCAGGTGGTCGGGGTGCCGGTAGGCCAGCATCCCGCCCACCTCGTTGAGTTGGCCCACCACGGCCTTGCGCTGCAACCCCCCGCCGCGGGAGGCGTCCCAACGGCGGAAGATCTCCACGGAACGTTCGAGGGCCTCGATCTCGTCGGAGCCGACCGGAGTGGCCTCGTAACGGTCGAGATCGGTCGGATCGACGATGTCGGGGTCGGTGGCGGGGGCGGCCCGCAACCAGCCGTGCAGGGCGTCGCTGAGTGCTGATCCCGCGGCGAGCGCGGCGCCCGCGCCCACCATGCCGCGTCGGTTGAGCATGAGGTCCATTCCCGTGAATTCGGTGAGGACCGCGGCCGTCCGTCGGGAATTCCAGGGCAGGCCGTCCACGGCCCTGCGCTTCCCCGTCTCCTCCCTCCGGCGCAACCCGAGATCCTCGATGGTCACGACACGACCGAGTCGCTCGGTGAACAGGAACGCCAACACGTCCGGTACCGGGTCGCGGGGAATCTCCCCCAACTCGATCCAACGGCGCACCCGCGAGGTGTCCGTGGCCAGTTGCGCGTGGCCACGGGCCGCGGCACGGCGGTTCACGAGTCGGGCGAGTTCGCCCTTCGACCAGCCGGCCAGACCGAACAGGTCGGCAAGCCGGGCGTTGGGTCCCTTGGTCACGTCAAGCCCCCAGGATCTCGGCTGACCCGACATTAGCCCGCCGCCGGGGGGCCCCGGCCGATTCGCCAGGTTTCGCCAGGGCGCGCCAGATGGCGGGCCACCGGCGACGCGCGGTGGGGTAGAACCGCGTCACCCCGGTCCCGGGGCGGCCGGCGCTTCCCCAGGGCGTCGGTCGTGCCGGGAGCGGGGTGCGCGTTCATCATCCACTCGGGAAGGAATCGCGTTCGTCCATGTACTCGACACCCACACCAGTGTTCCCGCGCCGGGAGCCGGCCCCGACGGGGTCGTCGGGTCGCGCGGCGACGACTCCGGGCCCGGTGGGAGCGGCCGGTCGGCCCGCGCGTCACGCCGGCCTCCGCCCGTCCGCCCCGCCCATCGGACGGACGGAGGCGTCCGGTGAGCGGGGCGAGCGCATGCGGCGGGCCCTGACGGCGGTGCGGGGCGTGTGTCCCGACTTCTCCCCCGCGCAGCTGCTGCGCGATACCGGGAGCACGCTGCTGGTGGTGGGGACCCTCGGTCGGCGACCGGTGCTGGCGAAGTACGCGGCCGACACCTCCCCCGCCGTCGGCGACCGGCTGCGGCACGAGATAGCGGTGCACCGCGCCTTCGTCAGACACCGACCCCCGGTGCGCGCGCCCCGCCTGGTCGCCGCCGACCCCGGGGCGGGGGTGCTGGTGACGGAGTTCGTGCCCGGTCGGGCCGCCGCGGGCCGCCGCCATCCGGTGGCACCGCCCTCCCCCGGCGACCTGCGGGCGGTGGTCGGGGCCTTCCGCCGATTGAACGAGTGGGAGCCCCCGGGGAAGACCTTCTCCCTGACGGTGGATTATCCCGCCAGGGTGGTGCGGTACCACGCGCTGGGGCTGCTGACCGACCGTGACGTGGGGGACATCCAGACGTTGTTGCACGGGTTGCGGACCGGAGCGGGTCGGCCCCGGGGGAGCGTCCGGCAGGGCGTCGGGGACGGCTCCGACGGACTGCCCGGACAGTTCTGCCACGGTTCGGCCGTGCCCGCGAACGCCGTCCTCTCCCCCACCGGACCCGTACTGGTGGGGTGGGAGGCGGCGGGCTGGTACCTGCCCGGGTACGACCTCGCCTCGCTGTGGGCGGTGTTGGGGGACGCCCCCGGCACCCGGCGCAGGATCAGCCACGCGGCGCATACGGCCGGTCCAGGGGCCAGGGACGCCTTCCTCGTCAACCTCCTGCTGGTGCTCACCCGTGAGGTGCGGCTGTGCGAGGAGGCGGTGCAGCGCGCCATGCGGGCGACGACCCCGCCCGAACCGTCGGCGCGATCGGTGGGCGGGTTGAGCCCGGGCGAGGAACAGCGCTTGCTGTTGCGCCGGTTGCACGAGGACTGCGCGATGGCCCGCGGCGCGGTGCGGGCCGCGGTGGGCACCCGCTGAAGGGGCCGGCGAGCCAGTCGGGGGCGCGCCGAGGAGGAGCGGGGTCCGGGGATGTCGCCGAACCCGGGCCCGGGTACCGGGGTCCGTGAGGGGCGACGACGCCTCGGGCCGGTCGGGCGGGGAGCCGCGGGAGGGCTTCCGGACGACCGGTCCCGTTCGCGCACGGGGAGGGCGGCCCGGCGGGCCCGGGGTCAGCGGCGGAACAACTCGGCGGGCAGTGGCTTGAGCAACCGGTACAGGTCCTCGGTGATGGGGCGGTCCCAGCTGGCGATGGTCACCAGGACACCGTCGCTGCGGTCGAACTGCACGCAGGACACCCGGTCCTCCGAACAGGTGACGCGGTGCACGATCAGCAGATTGTCGTCGTGCATGACGGGCATGTCCTCGGTACCGGTGACGGTGACCGCGTCGACCGAGGCGTCGTCCATCTCCAGGGCCTGGAGCAACTGGGTGACCTCGAAGGGAACCTCGTCCTCCTCCACGTCGCGGGCGGGTGACCCGGGCGGCAGGTTCCCGATGACCATGGCCGGTCCGCGTCCCCCGAAGAGGTCGTAGCGCAGGATCACCCCCTGGCAGGTGCCGTCGTCGGCGGGGAGGAGACCCGCGCCGAGCACACCGGGCCAATCGCCGGGGTCCATGGCGAGAACGTCGAAGTCCGGCCCGGCCGGGGTGGCGGCGCTGCGGCGGCGGAGAAAGGACATGCGGCCATGGTACGCGGCGTCCGGGGTCCACCGGCGCTCCGGTGGCGGGCGTCCCGTCCCGGAGCCGCACGCCGCCCGGTACGGCGTATCGGACCCGCCGGCGGGCACCGGGCGGCCCCCGGGATCACGCCGTGCCGGGGAGATCGGGGCCGGCCAGTTCCCGGCAGCGCGCCTCGTCCTCCCGGGCGGCCAGGGTGTCGGGGTGATCGGGGCCCAGGGAGCGCTCCCGCCCCAGACGCACCCGTCGGTACTCCTCCAGCGCCGGTCCCCACCGCCCCATCCGGCCCAGGGCGACGGCGACCTCGCGACGGCTCACCAGGGTGTCGGGGTGGTCGGTGCCGAGCAGGGCGGAACGCATCGCGCAGACGTTCCGCGCCTCGCACAGCGCCTCCTCCCAGCGCCCCAACCGGCCCAGGGTGACGCCCAGTCCGTGCCGGGCCCGGAGGGTGGCGGGATGATCGCCCCCGAGGGCGACGGACCGGTCTGCCACCAGATTCCGGTACACCTCCAGTGCCTCGGCCGGGCGGCCCAATCGGCCCAGGCAAATGGCGCACTCGTAACGGGAGGCGAGCGTGTCGGGGTGCCGCGGGCCGAGGGTCCGTCCGCGGGCCGCGGCCACGCCCCGGTGACCGTGCAGCGCCTCCTCCCAGCGCCCCAGGCGCCCCAGGGCGAAGGCGACGTGGTGCAGGCTGTCCAGGGTCTCGGGGTGCTCTTCTCCCAGTGTGCGGGCGCGGTCATCGGCCAGCGCCGCGTGCACGGTCCGGGCCTCCTCCCAGCGACTGTCCCACCCCCGGTCCCCGATCGGGAGCCGGCCGAAGGAGGCGTCGCCCGGATATCGCGAAACGGGGTGCGCGGGGGGCGGCCCGGTCGGCCGGTGGGCCGGAACGGGTGTCGGGGGGCCGGTCGGGTACCACTCGGCGACCGGGGGCACTCCCGGCCCACCGGCCGCCGGCAGGGACGGGACGGGCGGCGGGGGCGCTCCCGGCATCACGGCTCCGACCGATCCCCGTCCCGGGAAGCCGCCGGTCCGACCGGGCGGGGAGGACAGCGGACGCCGCGGGAGGGGGGCGTGCGTCGACGGACCCCCCGCGGCCGGCACTCCGGGACCACCACGGCCGATCGATTCCGGTCGCGTGGTGTGCGCGGGAGCGCCGAAACCCGGTGTGCCGGGGACGGGGCCGGGATACCGGTCGGGACGGCCGGCGGGATCGGGGTGGCCGGCGTCCCGGGGGTGGGTCCCGGCCCCGGGGTGGACTCCGGGGTGTCTCCGGGAGTCGCCGGTCGCGGAAGCCGTGTCGCCGGCGCCGGGGGAACCCGCCGTGGGTTGCCGAATCAGGCGGCGTCCCGACGACCGGGACGGCGCGGCCCGCCCGACGAGGCGGGCGGCCCGGTCGACGGTGTCCAGCGGACGGTGGTCGGGGACCTTCGCGAGCAGGTCCAGGATGAGACGTTCCAGACCGAGCGGGAGGTCGGGGCGCAGGCGGTGGGGCGGTTCGGGTGCGGCGTCCCGGTGACCGATGAGCACGGCCCACGGATCGTCGTAGGCGAACGGGGGCCTGCCGGTGGCCAGTTCGTAGAGGACGCAACCGAGGGAGTAGAGATCGCTGCGCGGGTCGACCACCCCACCGGAGATCTGCTCCGGGGACATGTAGTGCGGGGTGCCCATCGCCATGCCGGTGACGGTGAGACGGGCGTCGGGGTCGATGTCCCGGGCCGGTCGGGCGATGCCGAAATCGCACACCTTGACCGTCCCATCGGTCAACCGGATGATGTTGGCGGGCTTGAGATCGCGGTGCACGATCCCCCGGCCCCGGGTGTGGTCGAGGGCCTCGGCCACCTGGCGGGCGATGTCGGCGACCTCGCCGTGGGGCAGGGGCGCTCCGGCTCGATCGGCCAGCAGCACACCCAGGTTGCGGCCGTCGAGGAACTCCATGACGAGGTACAACAGCCCCTCGTGTTCACCGAAGTCGTGCACGACGGTGATGCCGTGGTGTTGCAGCCCGGCCGCGAGCCGTGCCTCGCGGCGGAACCGTTCGCGCAGCGGATGCGGCGCGACGGAGTCGTCGCCCGGCCCACCCCCCGGGCGGAAGCACTTCACGGCGACCCGCCGGTCCAGGGCACGGTCGCGGGCCCGCCACACCTGGCCCATGCCGCCCCGACCGATCTGCTCGAGCAGTTCGTACCGTCCGTGGATCAGCCCGGGATCCGTCATCGTCCGTTCAGAACCCCCGTCTCCGCCCCGCTCCGTGCGGCACACCGCCTGCCGCGGCCAAGTATGGCGGCGGAACGACGGCGCACATGGATGGTGTCGGGGCGGCGAGGTGTCCGCCGGAAGCGGCGTGAAGCGCCCGGAAGGGCCCGGGTACGGGCCGGTCGGGGCTCGGCGGGGCGCCGGGGCCGGCTCGCGGTTCACCCGCCGGTTTCACTCCTGCGGGTGGTCCCCCGCGCCGGCGGTGGACCATCGACCCTCCCCCGCCGGGGTGGTGATCGGATCGTCCGTCGGGTGGACGGGGCGGGTCGGGGGGAGGCTCGGCATCACGTGGATACCGCCCGGAGGCGACGGTTCCCCGGTCCGCGCGGGCCGGCGGGATACCCCGCCCGGGTGACACGTGCACCGGTCGGCGACACCGCGGCGCGGAGAGGGAAGCGGGGCGGCACCCGGGGTCAGCCGTCGGACCCACCGGCGACCGCGGCGGGATGACGCGGCGGACCGGCGACCCCGGCCGGACGGCGGGCGGCGAACTCCCGGCGCAGCACGGGGACGACCTCCTCCCCCAGGAGGTCCAACTGTTCCAGCACGGTCTTCAGCGGCAGACCCGCGTGATCGATGAGGAACAGTTGCCGCTGGTAGTCCCCGAAGCCCTCACGGAAGGTCAGGGTCTTCTCGATGACCTGTTGGGGGCTGCCGACCGTCAACGGGGTCTGCTCCGTGAACTCCTCCAGCGAGGGACCGTGACCGTAGACGGGGGCGTTGTCGAAGTAGGGGCGGAACTCGCGAACGGCGTCCCCGGAGTTCTTCCGCATGAAGACCTGCCCGCCGAGTCCGACGATCGCCTGTTCCGGCGCACCGTGACCGTGGTGGGCCCAGCGCCGCCGGTAGAGGTCGACGAGGCGCAGGAAGTGTTCCTTCGGCCAGAAGATGTGGTTGGCGAAGAAGCCGTCTCCGTGGTGAGCCGCCTGCTCGGCGATCTCGGGACTGCGGATCGACCCGTGCCACACGAACGGCGGAACGCCGTCCAGCGGACGCGGGGTGGAGGTGAAGCCCCTCAGTGGGGTGCGGAAGCGTCCCTTCCAGTCGACCACGTCCTCCCGCCACAGCCGGCGGAGCAGTGCGTAGTTCTCGATCGCCAACGGGATGCCCTGTCGGATGTCCTGACCGAACCAGGGGTACACCGGTCCGGTGTTGCCGCGTCCCAGCATCAGGTCGACCCGCCCGTCGGCGAGGTGCTGGAGCATCGCGTAGTCCTCGGCGATCTTCACCGGGTCGTTGGTGGTGATCAGGGTGGTGGCGGTGGAGAGGATCAGCCGTTCGGTGCGGGCGGCGATCCAGCCGAGCAGGGTGGTCGGCGAGGAGGGCACGAAGGGCGGGTTGTGGTGCTCCCCCGTGGCGAAGACGTCGAGTCCCACCTCCTCGGCCTTGAGGGCGATGGCGAGCATCGCCCTGATCCGCTCGTGCTCGGTGGGCGTGCGGCCGTCGGTGGGGTCGGTGGTGACGTCACCCACGGTGAAGACGCCGAACTGCATCGCGTTCACCCGATCCATCGATTGAAGCGTCAATTGCATTCTCCCCAACCCTTCCCCGACCGGGAGTGTTCCCGCGCCCCGGCGCGGCACCCCGGGATCCGGTTCCGCCGCCGGGGTGACCCTCGGCCGGGTCGGTGGCGTGCCCGGCGCGCGTACTGTCCCGGCGCGCCCCCGGTCCGTACGCTGGTGGTCCCCGTGCCGGGAGCCGACGACGATCGCGTGACCCACCCGCGGGTGGGATGCGGCGGTCCGTGTGGAGGGAGAGCCGCGTGAAGATGTTGATCAACGTGCCGGAGCGGGTGGTGGAGGACGCGCTGCGCGGCATGGCCGCCGTCCACCCGGAACTCACCGTCGACGTGGCCAACCGGGTGGTGGTGCGGCGCGACGCCCCGGTGGCGAACAAGGTCGGGCTGATCTCCGGCGGTGGATCCGGCCACGAACCGTTGCACGGTGGTTTCGTCGGCCCCGGGATGCTCGACGCGGCATGCCCCGGGGAAATCTTCACCTCTCCGGTTCCCGATCAGATGCTGCGCGCCGCCGCCGCCGTGGACAGCGGCGAAGGGGTGCTGTTCGTGGTCAAGAATTACACGGGTGACGTGCTGAACTTCGAGATGGCCGCCGAGCTCGCCGCCGAGGAGGGCATTCGGGTCGAGACCGTCACCGTACGGGACGACGTCGCGCTGCCCGCCGGGGAGGGCGCGGGTCGCCGGGGCACCGGCGGCACCCTCTTCGTGGAACGCCTGGCCGGCGCCGTCGCCGAGGCGGGCGCCCCCCTGGAGCGGGTGACGGAGGTGGCTTGTCGGGTGGCCGACTCCTGCCGCAGCTTCGGGGTGGCGTTGGCTCCCTGCAGTACCCCCGCCCGGGGCGGCCCGACCTTCGACCTCCCGGGAGGCGAACTGGAACTGGGCATCGGCATCCACGGGGAACCCGGCCGCGAACGGCGCGGAATGATGACCTCGGGGGAGATCGCCGACGCCACCGTTGACGCGCTGCTGGACGACCTGCGACCGGACAACCCGGTGCTGGTGCTGGTCAACGGTATGGGGGCCACCCCGTTGCTGGAGCTGTACGGGTACGCCTCGGAGGTGTTGCGGGCGCTGTCGGAGCGCTCGGTCGTACCCGCCCGCACCCTGGTGGGCGACTACGTGACCTCCCTCGACATGGCCGGCTGCTCGGTCACGCTGTGCCCGGTCGACGAGGAGTTGCTCCGGCTGTGGGAAACGCCGGTGCGCACCCCCGCCCTGCGCTGGGGTGCCTGAGCCGGACGCGGCGCGGGAAGGGATGTCCCGTTCCGGGGGAGACGCGACATCCCGGGGACGGGACGAGGGTTCGGACGAGAGGGGAACGCGGAGATGGGACCGGATACCGGTGACCACGAGGACACCGAGCCGACGATGGACGCCGACTTCTTCATCCGCTGGCTCGACGCCGCGGCCGCCGCCGTGGCCCGGGACGCCGACCGGCTCACCGAGTTGGACGCCGCGATCGGCGACGCCGACCACGGCAGCAACCTCAACCGCGGGTTCACCGCGGTGGCCCGCCGTCTGGCGGAGCAGCCCCCGGAAACGCCCGGAGCGGTGCTGACCGGAGCCGGGCGTACCCTGATCTCCACCGTCGGCGGGGCCTCGGGACCGCTGTACGGGACATTGCTGCGGCGCGCCGGCAGGGAATTGGGCGACGCCCCCCGGGTCTCGCGGACCGGGCTCGCGGAGGCGCTACGGGCCGGCGTGGGCGCGGTGGCCGAACTGGGTGGCGCCACCGGCGGGGACAAGACCATGCTCGACGCGCTGGAGCCCGCCGTCGAGGGCTTGACGCGCTCCTTCGGCGCCGCCGCGGCGGCCGCCGACGAGGGCGCGTTGGCCACCGTCCCGATGCGGGCCCGGCGCGGCCGGGCCGGTTACCTCGGTGACCGCAGCATCGGCCATCAGGACCCCGGTGCCGCCTCCTCGGCCCTCATCATCGGGGCGCTGGCCGACACCGCGGGGCGGGCCCCGGGGAACGGCGCGGGCCGTGGCTGAGACCGGTGGGGAGAGCGCGGGCGCACCGGGCATCGTGCTGGTCTCGCACAGTCGGGAGGTCGCCGAGTCGGTGGCCCGGTTGGCCGCCGCCCTGGCGGGAGGAGCGGGGAACGTGCGGGTGGAACCCGCCGGCGGCGACCCCGGGGGCGGGATCGGGACCGACGCCGAGCTGATCACCGCGGCGGCACGCCGCGCGGACTCCGGCGCGGGAGTGGCGGTCCTGGTCGATCTGGGAAGCGCCGTACTGACCGTGCGGGCGCTGCTGGCGGAACCCCGGGAGGAGGACGGGGAAGCGGCCGGGGACGACCCGACCGAAGGGCTTCCCGTCGGGACCCGCCTGCTGGACGCCCCGTTCCTGGAAGGGGCGGTGGCCGCGGTGGTGGCCGCGGCCGGAGGGGCCGATCTCGAGGGGGTGGTGGAGGCCGCCGGAGAGGCCCGCGACTACCGCAAGCGGTGACCCGGGACCCGGAAGGGAACCCGGGGCGGCACCCGGGGAGGCCCGAAGGGGTCCGGGGACGGGACCGGGTGAGGCCGGGTACCCGGTCATCGCCCCGGTCCCGTCCGGTCGGGGCCGGGGTGGCGAAGGCTTCCGGGATCGCGCGCCGGACCGGGATCGCGCCCGGGAGGTTCGGAGCGGTTCGCCCGGCGTCGGGGAGGGAAGGCCCCGACGCCCGGGAACCGTTCGGGGCCCGGGGTGCCGCCTACACCGCGGCCGTCTCCTCCCGGGTCCCCGATCCGCCCTCGTCGCCGTCGTTTCGGGCGGCCCCGGCCGGGACCCCGGTCGGAGGGCCGAGCAGCAGGGCGGCCTCGGCGTATCCCAGGGCCGCCGGGGAGAGGGTCGAGGGGCGCCCGGAGGCCAGCACCACGAGTCGCCCGTCCCCGCCCGTCCCGCCCCGGTCGGCGGGGACGCCCCCGCCGACGGTCCCGGCACGCCGGAGCACCTGGGCGGCGACCGCCCGCGCGGAACCGTGCAGCCGCACCGGGGCGCCGATCGCCTCCGTCAACCGATCACGGATGGTCGCGGCGACCAGTTCGTAGTGGGTGCACCCCAGCACCACGTCCCGTACGCCGGGCGGTGTGAGTCGGGCGGCCGCGTCCACCGCCCGGGTGATCGCGGCCGGGTCGGCCCGCTCCACCGCGTCCGCCAGACCGTGACAGGGCACCTCGGCGGTCTCCACCCCACCGGCGAACTCGGCGATCAGCCGACGCTGGTAGACGCTGCCGGTGGTGGCGGGGGTGGCCCAGATGGCGAGGGGACCACCCGCCATCGCCCCGGGCTTGACCGCGGGCACCGTTCCGACGACCGGGACGGCGGGCTCGAGTTCGGTCCGCAGCGCCTCCAGCGCGTGCACGGAGGCGGTGTTGCAGGCGACCACGAGGGCGTGCGGCCCATGGGCCAGTGCGGCGCGCGCGCAGCGCAGGGCCCGCTCGGCGATGTCGCGCGGGGCCCTGGGGCCCCAGGGCATCCCGTCCGGGTCGCCGGACAACACGAGGGAGACATCCGGGCGTGCACGGCGCACCGCCGCGGCGGCGGCGAGAAGTCCGAGACCCGAGTCGATGAGCGCGATCTTCACGGGGCCAGGGTACGGGGCGCCGGTCCCCCGGGGCGGTGGGGCGGGTCGTTCGGGCCCGGGTGCGGGCGGGGACGCGGATCGGCCCGGGCCGTGTGCCGGGGCACAGCCGGAGTACGAGGAGTGGGAAGGGCCGACCGGCCCGGGGGCGAAAGACGGCTTCTTTCGTGAAGAAAATGAGAAAGCGAGAGGTTTTTTTCGTCTTTTTCTGCGTTTTTGCTGTTTTTGGGTAGGCAGAGACCGCCCGACTACCCGAAATGACCTTCGGATCGGGCTCCCCAACGGGCGTGTCAGGGGCTTACCTTATGTCGCATGACCTCCCCGCACCCGCCTCACCCCGGCGACCCGCCCCACGGGTCCCCGATGTACGCGACGTACCCGTCGCCGCCTACCCCTCCGGGTCATCATCAGCCGACGCGTCCCGTGCAGTCCGGCGCCCCGAACGGTCATCAGAGCAACTTCGCGAACGGCTCCGGTCGCACCGGTGCACCGACGCACTTCGGCACCTCCGCTCCGACCTCCGCCTCCTCCGGCGCCTGGGGTTCCCCCGATGGGTGGGGCAACACCGCCCCGGTGTCCCCGGCCGCTCCTGCCCCCTCCCGGGCATCTCATTCCACCCCGGTGTCCCACCCGGCTCCCCCCGGAGGACCCCGGGGGGGCAACGGCGTCAACGGAACGGGGTACGCCCCGGCGCCCTCCTCGTATCCCGCCAACGGTTCTTCCGGGTCGACTCCCGCGTACGGGTCGTACCCGACGCCGGGTTCCGGGAGTCCCTCGCCCTCGTACGGGGGGTCCCCCTCCTCGTACTCCTCGGCCGGCTCGTCGGGTTCGTACTCCTCGTCGGGTTCGTACTCCTCCGGGTCCCATGGCTCGGGGTACTCCTCCTCGTCGTACTCCTCAACCATCGGGACGCCCTTCGCGGACACCCCGATATACGACAGCCTGGTGGCCGAACGGGGCACTCCGCAGATCGCGCCGATCCGCGTGCCCTCCGCCTGGGAACCCGCCGCACCGGCGATGCCCGGCCTCCCGGCTCTCCCGGCGGCCCTGCCCGCACTGCCCGCCGGCCCCTCCGCCGGACGGACCGGCGGACCGGCCGTGCACCACGTGCCGGCGGGGGTTCCGGCCGGTGGACGCCCGGCCTGGTCCGGCCCCTCGTCGGTCCCCCAGCCGATGGTGGGGCAGGTTCCGCCACCCTCCCGGGGCTACCGTCCCCAACCCGGTCAACCGGCGCCCATCCCCCAGCAGATGCGTCCGGCGGACGGACGACAGCCGTACCCGGATCCCGGCTACCAGTCGTACGGTCGCCCCGCCGGGGGGTACTGAAAGCGGTCCCGGCTCGGCGAGGAGGTGGGACCGGGGAACGGACCCGGGAGGTGCCGGGAGAAGAAGCCCGCGGACGTTCCCGCCCGGATCGGTCGCGCCATGGGGCGGGGTGACCGATCCGGGCGGATCCGGAGACGAGCGGACGGTGCGGGACCGGGGAACCACCCGGGCGGGAGAGTGCCGGTCGAGCGCGGGAACCCGGTTCACCTCCCCGCCCCCGGCCGGGGTGTCAGATCTCGACGTCCTCCAGGATCCCGAGGGCATCGGGGACCAGCACGGCGACCGAGTGGTAGAGGCTGACCAGATAGGACATCACGGCGCGGTCGTCGATGCCCATGAAGCGGACATTGAGCGAGGGCTCGACCTCGTCGGGAATGCCTTCGCAGCGCAGGCCGACGACACCCTGGTCGTCCTCCCCGGTGCGCATCGCCACCACCCTGGTGGTGTTGGCGGCCGAGATCGGGATCTTGTTGCAGGGCAACAACGGGATACCCCGCCAGGAGCGGACCATGACCCCCGCGACCTCGGTGGGTTCGGGGTGGATGCCGCGGGCGGTGCACTCCCGGCCGATCGCCGCGATCGCCCTCGGGTGGGCGAACAGGTAGCGGGTTCCGCGGCGGCGCGAGATCAGTTCGTCGAGGTCGTCCGGGGTGGGTGGACCGCTGCGGGTGTGGATGCGCTGCCGCAGGTCCGCGTTGTGCAACAACCCGAACTCGCGATTGTTCATCAATTCGTGTTCCTCGCGCTCGCGCAGCGCCTCCACCGTCAGCCGGACCTGCTCCCGGAGCTGGTTCATCGGCTCGTTGTAGAGATCGGCCACCCGGGTGTGCACCCGCAACACCGTCTGCGCGACGCTCAACTCGTACTCGCGCGGCGCCGGGTCGTAGTCGACGAAGGTGCCCGGCAACTCCGGCTCCCCACGGTGACCGGAGGCCAACTCGATCTCCGCCTCACCCCGCCGGTTCTGCCGGGGCAGCGCCCGCCCGGTGAAGGCGTCCAGGTGTGAGCGGAGGGTCGGGAACTCCTCGCCGACTCGTCGAACGGCCTCCAGCGGGAGCGCCAACACGGTGCAGCGGGTCGCGGCACGCAGGCCCGTGCGCCAGGTGCCGGGATCGGTGCCGACCATGGCACCCTCCCCGGCGTGGTCCCCGTCGGCGAGCGTCTCGAGTTCGGCGGCTCCCTCGTAGGGACCGGGCAGCAGACGTCGAACCTTCCCGTGGGCGATGAGCAGAACCTCGGTGATCGGCGCCCCGGCCACGGCCAGGTCCTCGCCCGCCGCGTACTCGCGCTGTTCGCAACGGTCGGCCAGCGCGCGCAGTTCCTCGCCGTCGGGGAAGCCGGACAGCGGTGGCAGTTCGGTCAGTTGGGCCGGAATGACCCGCACCTGCGCGCCGGAGACGACGAACTCCACCCGCCCGTTGCCCACGGTATGGGTCAATCGCCGGTTGACCCGGTAGGTTCCGCCGCGCACGTCGACCCAGGGCAACAGTCGGGGCAACCACCGGGAGGAGATCCCCTGCATCTGTGGGGGCGTCTTGGTCGTGGTCGCCAGATTCCGGGCGGCCGTGGTCTCCAGGCTGCTCGGCAGGGGCTGGGTCATGGGATACGAGATGCCTTTCATGAGGAAGCGCGCATGGGAAAACGCGTGTGAGCGGGCGCGCATGAGGAAACGCACGTGAGCGGGTGCGGGCGTGGGAACGGGCCCCCGCCGCACCGGGTAGCGGAGCCGGGGCGGATGGGGACCCCGGGACCATGGCGCGGGAGGGTTCGGGCGGGCCGCCCCGGATCCGGGGAGCCGGTCCGCCCCGGTGGGGCGGACCGGCGGGGGTCCGCGCCGAGAACCCGACTCGACGGCCCGCCTCCCACCCGGCGACCCACGACCCCGTGCCCGGGTTTCCGGCGCGGAAGGAAAAGGGATCAGCGGCCGATTTCGACATCCTCGAGAATTCCCAACGCGTCGGGGACGAGGACCGCCAGTGAATAGTAGGCGCTGACCAGATAGGACATGACGGCCTTGTCGTTGATCCCCATGAAACGGACCGACAGGCTGGGCTGGTATTCGTCCGGAATTCCGGTGTGGTGCAGGCCGACCACCCCGCGGTCCTGTTCACCGGTGCGCATCACCACCACGGAGGTGGTGCCCCGCTCGCTCACCGGGATCTTGTTGCAGGGCAACAGCGGCACCCCGCGCCAGGAGGGCACGGGCCGACCGGCGTACTCGACGGTGCCGGGGTGGATGCCGCGGGCGGTGCACTCCCGGCCGATCGCCGCGATCGCCTTCGGGTGGGCCAGCATGACGGTGGGGTTCTTCCACACCGTGGCCAGGAGTTCGTCGAGGTCGTCCGGGGTGGGTGGACCGCTGCGGGTGTGGATGCGCTGCCGCAGGTCCGCGTTGTGCAACAACCCGAAGTCCCGGCTGTTGATCATCTCGTGCTCCTGGCGCTCGCGCAGCGCCTCCACCGTCAGCCGGACCTGCTCCCGGAGCTGGTTCATCGGCTCGTTGTAGAGATCGGCCACCCGGGTGTGCACCCGCAACACCGTCTGCGCGACGCTCAACTCGTACTCGCGCGGGGCCAGGTCGTAGTCGACGAAGGTGCCCGGCAACTCCGGCTCCCCACGGTGACCGGAGGCCAACTCGATCTCCGCCTCACCCGCCTCGGTGCGGCCGGCGTGGTAGTCGGCGGCCCGCCCCAGGTGGGCCGCGAGCGAGGGGGAGCGCTCCAGCACCGTGCGGAAGTGGTCGCGGGGCAGTGTGAGCACGGTGCCGCCGGTCAGGGAGACGAGGGAGAAGCTCCGCTCACCGAGCCCCCCCGATCCCCCCTCCGCCAGTACCCGGTCGTCGACGAAGTCCCCGTCGGCGACCACTCCGAGGTCGACCTCGGAGTCGTAGAGGCCACTGATGCGGCGGCTGAGCTTGCCGTGCGCGACCAGGACGACGGAGTCGGCGGCGGAGCCCGCCTCGAAGATCACCTCACCGGCGGCGAAATCACGCTGGACGCAGCCATCGGCCAACTCCCGCAGGACGTCCGGGTCCTCGTACCCCTGCAACAGGGGCAGTTCGGTGAGTTCGGCGGGGACGACCCGCACCTGCGCGCCGGTGGAGACGAATTCCACCCGCCCGTTGCCCAGCGTGTGCCCGAGTCGTCGGTTCACCCGGAAGGCGCCCCCGGACACCTGAACCCAGGGAAGCACCTTGAGCAGCCACCGGGAGGTGATGCCCTGCATCTGCGGGGGCGTCTTGGTGGTGGAGGCCAGCGTGCGAGCGGCTTCCGTCGCCAGACTGAGCCGGGCCCGGTCCGTCCGCTGCTCGGATGTCGGTTCGACCGAGGTCACCATAATGAAATGCCCGCCTTTCCTCCGACCCGCGGCCGGAGATGAATTCCCTGCACGCGAACGCGGGACGCGATCGCACGGAAAAGGTAACGACCCCGGAAGCACAAAGGCAATCACTCAAAAGTGAAGGGCAATTCGAGAATTGTTCGGAACCGGCCGGGGTACCGTCATCACCCACCATCGACGACGACCCGGCGTCACGAGTGGCAGACCGATGGTCGTCTCCCCCGGGTTCCGTCCGCCCCGTGGGACCGGGCCATCCGGTCATTCCATCGGCCCGGTGCGCGCTACCGTGGTGCCCCATCACCCGCGGCCGCGCACGCGCGTTCGCGTTGATCCACCGATCGACCGACTGGGGCACGACACTTCATGGCAGAGGGTTCCGTACAGGTGACGCACACCGGCAGTTCCCGCTGGCGGCGGCGAACCGCCTCCTACCCCACGGTCGCCGAGGCGCTGTCGGTCGCCGCCGACGGGGACGTGTTGGTCCTCTCCCCCGGCGTGTACCGGGAGAACGTGGTGCTCTCCCGCGCCGTCACCCTCCGGGGGCCCGAGGAGCCCGGCGACGCGCCCGCGCGCATCGCGCCGGTCGATGGGGTTCCGCTGACCGTGCGGGGCTCCGCCACCGTCAGCGGTTTGCGTGTGGAGGGCCAGGATGTCGCCGTCCCGGCCGTGCTGGTGGAGAACAGCAGTCCCGAACTGGTTCGACTGCGGGTCCACACCTCCTCGGCCGCCGGTATCGAGGTGCGCGGTGGGGCCCGCCCGACCGTTCGCGAATGCGCCGTGGACAATCCCGCCGGCACGGGAATCTCGGTTTCCGAGGAGGCGGGCGGCCTGTTCGAGGAGTGTGCCGTCTCGGCCGGCCGGGTGGGGGTGGCGGTGCAGGGCCCGGCCCACGTGCGGCTCGAGGGATGCCGCGTCGAGCGCGCCGAGGGAGCGGGGCTGTCGGTCACCGGCGCGGAGGCGGCGGTGGACGCCACGAGGTGTTCGTTCTCCGGTGTGCGCGGCCCGGGGGTGCGGCTCGCCGACCGGGCGACCGCGCACCTCGGGGAGTGCCGGATCTTCGGCACGACCGGTGACGGCGTCGCCATGGAGGGTGGGGCGGTGCTCACCCTCGCCGACGGCACGATCTCGGACATTCCGGAGAACGGGGTGGATCTGCGATCGCGTTCCGTGTTGACCCTGGTGCGCTCGACCCTCTCCGGCTTCGGCCGCAACGGACTGTCGGTGTGGGATCCGGGGACCCATGTGGACGCGCACCACTGCGAGATCTCCGGTGGCGCCGGCGAGTATCCGGCGGTGTGGGTGAGCGACGGCGCGACGGTGGTGCTGGAGGCATCCCACCTGCACGACGTCCCCGACGCCCTCTTCGTGCTGGACTCCGGTTCCCGGGCCGATGTGGTGGACAGCGAGATCCGGGACGTGCGCGGTTCGGCCGTCTCGGTGAGCGACGGCGCGACGGTACGACTGGACTCCTGCCGCTTCGAGGACGTGGGCACCGCCGTCTGGTTCCGCGACCCCGACAGCGGTGGCACCGTGACCGGCTGCACCGTGCGGGGGGCGACCACCGGGATGATCGTCAGCAAGGAGGCCGACCCCTCGGTCTCCGACTGTTCGATCACCGGATCGGCCGAGGCCGGGTTCCACGTCTCCGCCGGGCGGGGGAACTTCGAGAACTGTCGGGTGGGGGATTCCCGGGGGTACGGCTTCCACGTCACCGAGGGCAGCCGGGCGGTGCTGCGGCGGTGCCGCACCGAACGCTGCGCGCGCGGGGGTTACGCCGTGGCCGATGGTTCGGCGGAGTTGAGCGAGTGCCGCAGCGACGAGAGCCGAACCCGGGACACGGTTTCGGCCCTCGCCCCCGGCACGGCCGGCGGAGAGGCGGTCGGTGGTCTGTTGATGCCGCCCCCCGAGGCGCTGCCGCCTCCCCGGGGAGGCGGCGGGACCCCGGCCGCCGCCGGGAACGGCCCCGCCGGCACCCCGGACCCGGCGCGCGCCGGGAACCCCGACGGGCCCGGTACCCCGGACGACCCGGTGATCCGGGATTCCGGGGAGGTTCTGGGCGAACTGGAGTCCCTGATCGGCCTGGAGACCGTGAAGCGGGAGGTGCGGGCGCTGATCGACATGATCGAGGTCGGTCGACGCCGGGAGCGGGCCGGGCTGAAGGCCGCCTCGGCCCGCCGGCACCTGGTGTTCACCGGCTCCCCCGGCACGGGAAAGACGACCGTGGCCCGGTTGTACGGCGAGATCCTGGCCTCCCTCGGCGTGCTGGAGCGCGGACATCTGGTCGAGGTCTCGCGGGTCGACCTGGTCGGGGAGCACATCGGCTCGACCGCGATCCGCACCCAGGAGGCGTTCGACCGGGCTCGCGGCGGGGTCCTGTTCATCGACGAGGCCTACGCCCTCTCCCCCGAGGACGCGGGCCGGGACTTCGGTCGGGAGGCCATCGACACCCTGGTGAAGCTGATGGAGGACCACCGTGACGAGGTGGTGGTCATCGTCGCGGGCTACACCGCCGAGATGGACCGCTTCCTGGCGGTGAACCCCGGTGTCGCGTCCCGCTTCTCACGCACCATCACCTTCACCGACTACTCGCCGGGTCAGTTGCTGAGCATCGTGGAGCAACAGGCCGCCGAGCAGCAGTACGGCCTGGCCGGGGGGACCGGAGCGGCGCTGATGACGTACTTCGCCGCCATCCCGCGCGGTCCGGGCTTCGGCAACGGACGCACCGCCCGGCAGACCTTCGAGGCGATGGTGGAGCGGCACGCGGGGCGGGTCGCCCGGTTGGCGGAGCCCACCACCGAGGAGCTGACCCTGCTGGTGCCGGAGGACCTGCCGCCCCGGCCGTGAGGGAGGGTCCGCGGACCCTCCCGGGGGCCGGATCGGTGGGCCCGGCGGTGGATTCCGCCGGGCCCACCGACGTTCAGCGGTTCCCGCCCTCCCGCCCGCCCGGTGGCTCGGGGACGACCGTGGCGTCACCGTCCACCGCCGCCCGACGGCTCGGGGGAACACCCGGTGTTTCCCCCGGACCGGTGCCGGAAGCCGACCCGGGGTCCGTGCCGGGGGCGCCGGGCCCACCGAGCAACAGGGCGTGCAGCCGGGCCCGTTCCCGCCGGTAGGCGGGGTCGTCGGCGTAGTCCCCGTGCCCCAGCAGGGGCGCGGGCAGCGGGCTGAGCAGGTTGCGGCCGTAGTGACGTGGGTCCAGCAACGCGCCCCGGTCCACCGGCGGGTCGTCCCCGGTCACCCGCACCGGGCCGCCGATGGGGTCGGTCTCCCGCCACAGATTGCGCCAGCAGCGCAGGTCGTCGCGGAGCGAGCGCAACGCCGTGGGCCCGAAGTACCGCGGGAACCAGCGCCCGTACAGCCGGTGCAGCGGGGACCCGTGGGTCAGCAGGGCGACGCGACTTCGGGTGGGCGCGTCCAACTGCCACACCGCGGCCGCCGCCAGGACGCTGCCCTGGGAGTGACCGGAGATCACGATCCGCCCGCCGGTCAGGTCCACCCAGGTGCCCATCCGCCAGGACAGGTCGGGCACGGCCCGCTCGGCGTAGCAGGGCGGGGCGAAGGGATGGGCGGCGCGCGGCCAGAAGGTGCCCACGTCCCACAGGATTCCCACGGTGCGGCGGGCCGCGGGGTCGCGATAGGCACGGCGACCCATGGCCACCAGGACCACGACCCCTATCCCCATGGTCCAGGAACCCACCGCCTGCGAGAGCGCGGCGAAACCGGCGACGGGTCCGGGCCACTCCTCGACGGCGAGGGCCGGGGTCGCCCCGGTCAGCCCCGCTCCCAGCGCGGCCCCCGCGCCCAGCAGCAGCGAGGAGACGACCACCGTCCCGAACATCCCCGGCGCGCGATCGGTGATCCGGGCCCGGGCGACCGCGGAGGCCAGGTGCGTGGTGCGCACCTCGTGGGGACGGGAGTGTTCGTCGGGGTAGTGACCGAGGATGCCGTCGGTCAGCCGTCGACCCTCGAGTCGGGTGCGGACCGTCACCACCAGGGCGAGCACGGCCACCACGCACAGCAGGGTCGGGAGGGTCGCCGCCTGCCAACTGTGCAGGACGGGCGGGCCGGCCAGCACGCCGGGGCCGCCGAGGGTGGAGTGCGGGTCGAGCCAGCCGGCGAACCGGGCGGCCACGCCGCCGGTCAACACACCGCCCAGGGCGCAGCCCAGGAGAGCGGCGGCCGGACCGCCGAGACCGCCGAGAACCCCGCGATCGGTGCGCGGGGCGGCGTGGTGCAGGCGGACCGCCACTGCCGCCAGGCCGACCGACAACACGAGTTGGACCGCGGTGAGGATCGGGAATCCCCACGAGGCGGGGTGGGCCCCCGAACTCTCGAACCCCGTGCGCACCGGCATCGAATGGGCCAGGCAGAGCACCAGCAACACCAGACAGGCCACCGGCAGGGCGGTGACGTAGCGGGGAAGCGGACGCACGTCCCGGTCGATCTCGGTGCGGCCGGCGCGCAGCACTATCCGGATGACCACCGCTGCCAGCACCGCGCCCGCCGCGGCCATCACCAGGCCGGCCACGAGCAGGGGCCGGGTGCCGCCGGGCGACAGGTCGCGGACCAGGGAGCCGCTCAGCAGGACCGTGACGATGGTGAGGAGTCCGGCGGCGGTGTGCGCGGCCCGCAGCCGCCCCACCACGCCCCTCCCGTACCAGAAACCGGGCAGGCCGAGCTGGGCATCCCCGCCCCCGTCGGCGCGCAGGCGCACGGGCGGATAGGCGGATTCGTAGGCGCTCCAGGTCCGGCGGGAGAGCCACCACAACAGGCCGACCAGCAGCACCGGAAGAACCGAGGTCAGGGCGAGACGACGGCCGGGGTGGGACCACCAGCCGCCGGACTCGGCCAGGAAGCGGAACCAGGTGCTGCGCTCCGCGCACAGCGGCGCGGCGAAGCACTGCCAGGCCAGCAGGTCCATGGTCACCACACAGGCACCCGCGACCAGCAGCACCGTCAACGAGAGGGCCGTGAGGCGGATGAGGACGTCGTACCAGCGGTGCGAGCGGCCGTGACCGGGCGCGGCGGGGCGCATCCAGTGCGCCATGTTGACGATCATGAACGGCAGGAGCAGTAGCCACAGGGCCCGCGCGCCGTTGCCCGAGGTGAGGTTGGACCAGGTGTACGCCTCGCGGACCGGTCGCTCGTCGTCCCAGGGACGGTCGACGAGATCCTCGGCCGCGCGGTGGATGGCGGCGGTGCGGTCACCGGTGACGCGGACGGCACCCGGATCACCGAGCATCTCCTGCGGGGTGGCCCCGCCGACACCGTGGACCAGGAGTTCCAGGGCGGGCACGGGTCGGCGCCGCGGCCCCGGTGCGGGCGGGGGCCCGCATCCGGGGGACGGCCGTCCGTGGGGCGCCGGGGGCTGGAGGTCCGGCCCGTCGGTGGGGGCGACGCGCCGGCGCGGGCCGGGGACCGGCCCGTCCGGTCCCCCGTGCCCGGGGGCGGGCGGTTCGGGCGGTTCCGGTTGGTCGGGTAGGGACGGCATCGTTCGCGACTCCCCTCCGTCGGCGGGTGTCCGGAAGCGCCACGGCTCCCGGTGCCTCCCGCCAGGACTCGGCTGGACTTCCCGCGGGGTCGGCCGGACCCGGTCGGTGGGAGACGAACGCTCCGGGCGCGGCGCGGTTCGACGACGGGTCCCGGCCCCGCGTCGGCCCCCGGACCACTCCGGTGCGCGGGTGTCCCCCCGCGCACCGCGTGATCCGACGGCCCGTCACGGTAACGCACACCGGGCGCCGGAGGTCACGGCGTACGTCGGGGCATCGGCGGCCGGACGTGGGAGGATGATCGGTGGACCCTGGGGCGGGGTCCCCGGGGGCGGCGGGGCCGGGAGGGCGAGAGGATCGGAACCACGCGGGGTCGGGCGCGAGGTCACCGGCCTGCGCGGGGTTCGGGAACAGGGAGGCGACGGTGGGTGACACGGCGAGCGGCGTCGGGGGCGCGGCCGGGGGCGGTGGTCCGACGACCACCACCCTCCCCGGGGCCGACCAGCAGAATCTGCTGGCCGGCCAGCGGCGGGCGCTCATTCTGGAGGAGGTCCGCCGGCGGGGCGGGGTGCGGGTCAGCGAGCTGACCCGGCTCCTGCAGGTCTCCGACATGACGGTACGGCGGGACCTGGACGCGCTGGCCCGTCAGGGGGCGCTGGAGAAGGTCCACGGCGGGGCGGTACCGGTCGTCGAGGGGCGCACGCACGAACCGGGGTTCGAGGCGAAGTCGGGGTGGGAGCAGTCGGCCAAACAGGGGATCGCGCGGGCCGCGGCGGCCCTGGCCTCCCCCGGCAGCGCCGTGGCGCTCTCCGGGGGGACCACGACCTGGGCGGTGGCGGGGGAACTGGTCGATCTCCCGGACCTGACCGTGGTGACCAACTCCGTGCGGGTGGCGGACGTGTTCCACACGGCGGCCCGGGCCTCCGAGGGCGGTTCGACGACGGTGGTGCTCACCGGTGGGGTGCGAACCCCCTCGGACGCGCTGGTGGGTCCGGTGGCGGACTCCGCGATCGGCTCCCTCCACTTCGACCTGTTGTTCCTGGGTGTGCACGGCATCTCGGCGGAGGCCGGTCTGTCCACCCCCAACCTGGCCGAGGCGGAGACCAACCGGCACTTCATCCGTTCGGCCCGTCGGGTGGTGGTCGTCGCCGACCACACCAAGTGGGGCACCACCGGGCTGAGCACCTTCGCCGCCCTCGACGAGGTGGACGTGTTGGTGACCGACGGCGGGTTGTCGGACGAGGCCCGGGCGATCCTGGAGGACCGGGTCCCGGAGGTGGTGATCGCACCCGCGCCGATGCCCTGATTCGGGGCCCGGACCGGGCCGCGGCACCTCGTCCGGGAGCCGGGCCGGTCAGTCCGTGCCGCCCTCCTCCCAGGGCCCGCCATCGAGGAAGGCGCGCATCACGGCACGGTAGGGCTCGATCCGCAGGCCCCGGGCGAGGGTCCACCCGTCGGAGTAATACCGGTCCAGGTACCGGTCGCCCGGGTCGCACAGCAGGGTGACCACCGAGCCCTGCCGGCCGGCGGCCCGCATCCCGGCCACGATCCGCAGCGCCGCCCACAACCCGGTGCCGGTGGAACCGCCCGCCCTCCGGCCGGTCACCTCGGCGAGGACCCGGACGGCGGCGACCGAGGCCGCGTCGGGAACCTTCATCATCCGGTCCACCGCGCCGGGGACGAAGCTGGGTTCCATCCGGGGACGGCCGATGCCCTCGATCAGGGAGGCCCCGGTGCTGGTGGCGTCCGGGTCCCCGGAGACCCAGCCGTCGAAGAAGCAGGAGTTCTCCGGGTCGGCCACACAGACGCCGGTGTCGTACTGCATCCAGCGCACGTAGCGGGCGATGGTGGCCGAGGTACCGCCGGTGCCGGCCGTGGCGACGACCCAGGCGGGCACCGGATGTCGCTCGAGCGCCATCTGGGCGAAGATCGATTCGGCGATGTTGTTGTTGCCGCGCCAATCGGTGGCGCGCTCGGCGTGGGTGAACTGATCCATGTAGTGGCCGCCGGTCTCCTCCGCCAGACGGACCGACTCCCGGTACACCGCACCGGGGTCGTCCACCAGATGGCAACGGCCGCCGTGGAACTCGATCAGCCGGGTCTTCTCGGCGCTGGTGGATCTCGGCACCACCGCGATGAACGGCACCCCGACGAGACGGGCGAAGTACGCCTCGGAAACCGCCGTGGAACCGCTGGACGCCTCGATGACCGGTCGATCGGGACGAATCCAGCCGTTGCACAGCCCGTAGAGGAACAGTGAGCGGGCCAGGCGGTGCTTGAGACTGCCGGTGGGATGGGTGGACTCGTCCTTGAGGTAGAGGTCGATGCCCCACCGGGCGGGGAGCGGGAAGGAGAGCAGGTGGGTGTCGGCGCTGCGGTTGGCGTCGGCCTTCACCAACCGGATCGCCTCACGGACCCAGCGACGCAGTTCGGGGTCGCTGCGATCGACATCCCGGGTCGCCCGAACGGCGGTGTCCGGAAGCCGGGGCGACGCCGGACCCGCGGGGGCGGGTGACGGCTCGGCGGGGGAATCGACGGAAGAGGGGAACTCGCTGCTCACCCGGGAAGTGTAGGAGGTCGGTCGGGGTCGCCCCGCCCGCCTCCGGGTGCCGGAGGCGGGCGGGGCATCGGCTTGCGGCCCGGTGTGCCCGGGGTCACCCTGGGGCGCACCATCGCCCGGGCGCACCCGGGCCCGGCGCCTCCGGCCCCCGCACGGCATCCGGAGCGACGCAGGAAGAGGCTTGTCGTGATTCCTCCCGTGATCCCTTCCACCGACCCCCACGAGACGCCGGGTACGCCCGCAGCCTCCGACCCCGACCCCGGCCGGTGCCGATCCCGGCGAAGCCGACGATGTTCGGTGGGGTTGCGCGTGGTGCCCCGCCGGGTGGGTCGGGTGCGTCGGTTGGTGGAGGACCAACTGCACCGGTGGGACCTTCCCGATGCCGTCGACACCGTGCTGCTGGGCACCACCGAACTGGTGGCCAACGTCCACCGACACGCGGGGCCGGACAAACGCTGCACGATCGAACTGGTCCTGCGCGGGGACAGGTTGACGGTGATCGTGTTCGACCACGGCCCCGGGCTGCCACGCGAGCGCCGAGCCGGCCCCGACGCCGGGAACGGGCGCGGGCTGGCCCTGGTGGCGGCTCTCGGCGAGAGCTGGGGGGCCAGGGTCAGGCCGGGCGGCCGGGGCAAGGCCGTCTGGTTCACCCTGCGGCTGTCGACCGGTGAACCGGGAGCAGGCTCCCCGGGGAACCCCCTCGTGGAACCGACGGGGGACCCACCCGCGGAGGTCGCCGTGGAGGTCGCCGGGGTCACGGGAACCGGGATCGCACCGGCCGGGTCCCCACCGGGGCCCGCCCCGCTCCCCGACCCCGCGTCGGGCGGGGGAGGGAGCGAGGAGGCGGCCGTACCGGCGGTCTGAGCCCGACCGCCGGGCTCAGGACCCCGCGGGCACCCCGACCCGCAGGACCGCCGACGGATCGTCGAGCACGGGCTGCCACGCCCGTTCGGCGGCTCCCACCAGACTGCCGTGGTCGAGGGTGCCGGGGACGATGGGGACACTGCCGCTGCGCCCCCACAGGCTGTGGTCGGCGACTCCGGCCCGCAGCCGTCCGGGATCGGCCTCCAGCAGGGCACGGTGCAGCCCGCCCAGGACGATCCGGTCGGGGTTGAGGATGTTCACCAGTCCCGCGAGGCCCCGTGCCAGGCGGTCGATCAGGGCCCGGGTGGCCCCGCGGACCGCCTCGTCGGCTCCGCCGCCGGGGCCGGCGGAACGGGCCAGCGCGCAGGCCTGGTCCAACAACGAACCCGCGGGGCCCGGCTCCCGGCCCGCCGCCTCCAGCAGGGCCATCGGGTCGGTCTCCACGTCCAGACAACCCCGGCCGCCACAGTGGCAGGGACGACCGGCGGGGTCGACGGTGAGGTGCCCGACCTCCAGCGCCAGACCGGCGCTGCCGGTGTGCAGTCGGCCGTCCAGCACCAGGGCACCACCGACCCCCCGATGGCCGGTGGCCACGCACAGCAGGTCGCGGGCCCCCCGTCCGGCCCCGTGCCGGTGCTCGGCGAGGGCGGCGAGGTTGACGTCGTTTCCGCAGAAACCGGCGACGGGCACACCGGCTTCCTCCAAACACCGGGTGAAGATCTCCCGGACCGGCGAACCCGCGGGCCAGCGCAGGTGGAGCGGGTTGAGCGCGATGCCGTCCGGTTCGGTGACGGCCGAGGGCACGGCCAGTCCCGCGCCCACGCAACTCCGACCGGTGGCCCGCAGCAGCGCCGCCCCGGCGGCGACCGCCTCCTCGAGCGCGACGGCGGGGTCGGGGTGCACCTCGCCGCAGGCCGGCGCGGTGGCGATGATCCGACCGCCCAACCCGACCAGAGCCACCCGGAAGCCGTCGGCGTGGATCTGGGCGGCGAGCGCCACCGGGCCGTCGTCGGCGATGGTCAGGCGGTGCGAGGGGCGCCCCTGGGAACCGGCGGCGGCGCCCGGCCGGACGTCGACGGCGATCAGGCCGAGGGTCTGCAGTTCGCCGGCGACGGCGCCGGCGGTGGCCCGGGTGACGCCCAGTTCGGTGGTGAGCACGGCCCGGGTGGGAGCCCGGCCCGTGTGCACCAGTTCCAGGGCGGGTCCGAGGGCGTTGCGCCCTCTCTCCGGTTTGGTACGCGAGGTGGTCACGGGGCCATTCTCGCTTTGTGGTCCTCCTGAACAAAACGGCGGGTGTCCGCGTCCCGACCCCGGGTGCGCGGTCGGGGGTTGGGCACGGGGGGACCGACTGGCAGAATCCGGGCATGGACATCAGGCTGCGGGACACGGACACCCTGATCGACATCCTGGCCGACGAGGGCGAGGCGTTGCTGTCGGCGGCCGAACTGGCCGGCCCGGACGCCTCGGTGCCGACCTGCCCCGGTTGG
This sequence comes from Streptomyces sp. ST2-7A, assembly GCF_021390475.1. Classification (GTDB taxonomy): domain Bacteria; phylum Actinomycetota; class Actinomycetes; order Streptomycetales; family Streptomycetaceae; genus Streptomyces. Next base: position 82,030 of record NZ_JAJUWS010000004.1, on the reverse strand, counting down.
CGGGTGCGGGAGTTGGTGCGCCACCAGGGACGCGTGCACCGGTGGGCCGGCGCGCTGCTCTCGGAGGACGCCCCCGCGCCGGAGGGCTCGTCCACCGTTCCCGTACCGACCCGGGACGAGGAACCGACCGAGTGGTACCGCGCCGGGCTCCGCGATCTGGTGGCGCGTCTGCGCGCGTTCGACCCGGCCGCCGAGCGCTGGACATTCCTGCCCGGTTCGCCCTCCGCCCGGCACTTCTGGGCGCGCCGTCAGGCGCACGAGACGACCGTGCACCGGGTCGACGCCCAACTCGCCGCCGGCCGACGGCCCTCCCCGATCGGAACGGCCGCGGCCCTCGACGGCATCGACGAGGTGCTGACCGGTTTCCACTCCGGTGCGCGCAGCCGGGCCCGCTCGGAGAAGCCCGTCACCCTGGGGCTGCGGGCCTCCGACGTCCCCGGGGCCGAGTGGACCGTGCGGCTGTCCACCGAACCGCCACGGGTGACCGGACCCGGCACGGGGGCCGGCGCTCCCCTCCTCGGGGAGGCCGACTGCCTGGTCACCGGTCCCGCCGGCCGGTTACTGCTGTGGCTCTGGAACCGGGACCTCCCCGACGGTTCCGACGGGTGTCCGGCCGCCCCCGACGATCATCTGACGCTCACCGGGGACCCCGCCCCCGCCCAACTGTGGCGCGAGACCGGTGGTGTCTGACCGGTCCCCGTCGCCCCCCGGGGGACCGGTCCACCCACCCCTTCCCCACCGGATCGACGCCCCGCCCCACCGCGGCCCGGACCCGCCGAATCGCCCGACGCCGCCCCGACGACCCCGGCTCCGCGGAGGCGTGGTCGGCGGACTCGACTGCCCGGATGCCCGCGCGGAGGCCGACCGGGCACGGGCCCGCCGGGTGGGGTCGGGGCGCTGCCGCGACTGCGGGAGGTGTCGGACGCGGTGGGTGCCGCCCGTGGGGTGCGGGCCCGATCCGCCCTTCCCCGTTCCGGGAAGGGGACCCGGTCGCTCGGATGTCCTCCCGGCGGGTCAACGACGCGGAAGGCCGCGCCCCTCCCCCACCTCGTCGCCGTCCCCCGCCGTCGCCCCTCCCGTTCCCTCGTCGGTGGGAGCCGCCGTGCCGGCGGGGTCGCCCGCACGGCGGGCGTCGAGACGGTCCAGCGCGGTGACCAGTCGGCGCACCGAGGCGTGGTCGCGGGTGAGGTCGGCCAGGTTGGTGGAGCCGCGCACGATACCCGCGAAGACCGACCACGCCGGCGGGAAACCGAGCAGCGCGGTGTGCAGCAGGGCCGGGCGGTGGGTGAAGGCGGCGTAGAGCCGGCGGCCGACACCCATCTCCGCCCCCGGGCCCCGCGCGATGGCGTCGGCGTACTCCATCGCCCGCCGCCGGGTCTCCACGGCGTCACCGGCCACGGCCATCCGCACCGCAGCCTCACCCGCCAGACGTCCGGACCGCAGGGCGAAGGAGATGCCCTCCCGGGTCCACGGCTCGAGCAACCCCGCCGCGTCCCCGCACACCAGCACCCGCCCCCGGGAGAGCGGGGAGTCGTCGGTACGGCAGCGGGTGAGGTGGCCGGAGGAGATCTCGGGTTCGAAACCGGCCAGACCGCAACGGGCGGTGAGCTTTTCCAGGTAGCGCCGGGTGGCCGCTCCCTCGCCCCGCGCGGATATCACCCCGACCGTGAGCCGGTCCCCTTTGGGGAAAACCCAGCCGTAGGAACCGGGCAGGGGACCCCAGTCGATCAGCGCGCGTCCGCGCCAGTCGGCGGCCACCCCGGGTGGGATCGGGATCTCGGCCTCCAGCCCCAGGTCCACCCGGTCCGTGCGCACCCCCACGTGCGCGCCGGTGCGCCCGGCGCTGCCGTCCGCCCCGACCACGACCCGGGCCAGGAGCGTCCCGCTCCCGGCCAGGCGCACGGCCACTGTGCGACGGTCGGGGACCTCGGGGCCGTGCTGCTCCACCCGCTGGACGGTCGCGCCGGTGCGCAGCCGGGCCCCGGCCCGGACCGCGGAGTCGACGAGCCGCCGGTCGAACTCGGGGCGGTCCACCAACCCGAAGAGCATCCGTCGGGAACGCCGGGTGCGGTTCAGACGCCCGTCCAGGGAGAAGGTGACGGCGTGCACCCGGTCGCGCAGTGGCAGTTCGAAGCCGGGGGGCAGGGCGTCGCGGGAGGGGCCGATGATGCCGCCACCGCAGGTCTTGTAGCGGGGCAGCTCCGCCCTTTCCAACAACAGCACCCGACGACCCGCCTCGGCGACGGCCCGCGCGGCGGAGGCCCCGGCGGGGCCGGCCCCCACCACGATGACGTCCCAGATGGTGTTCCCCGTCACGCTCGCACCGCTCACGATTGGCCGTCGCTCCCCGTCGTCGCGTCCCGAATCCCCCGCGTCACCGCATCCTACGACCCGGGCCGGCGGAACCCCGCTGTGGGATGATCTCCGACGACGCGGCCCGCCGACGGCGCGGCCCCCGGTGACGATCCACCCCCCGCCGGGGTTCCGCACCGGCCCACCGCCGTGCGCGCCGCGACCCGGGAGACCCCCGGACACCGGACGCCCCGACACCCAGGAGAGGTCCCACGATGCAGTCCACCCCCGACCCCGGCCACGCCACCGGCCCGCGAACCACCGGGATCACCGCCGGGATCGCCGCCCTGATGCCGCGCGCCCGGGAGGAGCTGGCCGAGTTGGTCGCCTTCCGTTCGGTGGCCGATCCGACCCAGTACCCGCCCCGGGAGTGCGAGGCGGCGGCCGAGTGGATCGCGGCGGCGCTGCGCGCCGAGGGTTTCCCCGATGTGCGGCTGCTGGAGACCCCGGACGGCACGATCTCCGTGTACGGGGAGCTGCCCGGTCCGGCGGGCGCGCCGACCGTCCTGCTCTACGCGCACTACGACGTGCAGCCGCCGCTGGACGAGGCCGCCTGGACCTCACCTCCCTTCGAGCTGACCGAGCGGGACGGCCGGTGGTACGGCCGGGGGGCCGCCGACTGCAAGGGCGGGGTGATGATGCACCTGCTGGCGCTGCGCGCGCTGCGGGCGACCGGGGGCGTCCCGGTGGGGATCAAGGTGATCGTCGAGGGCTCCGAGGAGCAGGGCACCGGAGGGCTGGAGCGCTACGCGGAGGCCCACCCGGAGCTGCTGCGGGCGGACGTCGTGGTGATCGGCGACAGCGGGAACCTCCGTGCCGGGGCGCCGACGGTCACCGCGATGCTGCGCGGCATGACGATGGCGCGGGTGCGGGTGGACACCCTGGAGGGGAACCTGCACTCCGGTGCCTTCGGCGGGGTGGCCCCCGATGCCCTGGCCGCCCTGATCCGGGTGCTGGACTCGTTGCGCGACACGTCCGGTGACACCGTCGTCGACGGGCTGCCGGCGGACGGTGTGTGGGAGGGCACCCCCTACCCCGGGGAGCGCTTCCGGGCGGATGCCGGGGTGTTGGAGGGGGTCGGACTGATGGGTTCCGGGGAGCCCGCCGACCAGTTGTGGGCGCGTCCGGCCGCGACGGTACTGGGCATCGACTGCCCGCCGGTGACGGGGGCCACGCCGTCGGTTCAGGCGAGCGCCGCCGCGCTGGTGAGTCTGCGGGTGCCGCCGGGGGTGGACGCGGGTGAGGCGGGCAAGCTGCTGGCCGCCCATCTGGAGTCGCGGGCCCCGTGGGGGGCTCGGATCTCGGTGGAGGCGGTCGGGGAGGGCCAGCCGTTCCGGGCCGACGTGTCGAGTCCCGCCTACGCGGCGATGGCGGAGGCGATGTCCGCCGCCTACGACGGCGCGCGGATGGAGGTGATCGGCCAGGGCGGCTCGATCCCGCTGACGGCCGCCCTGGCGGGTCTGTACCCGGAGGCGGAGATCCTGCTGACCGGGCTGAGCGAGCCGGCGGCCCGCATCCACGCCGTGGACGAGAGTGTGTCCCCCGACGAGTTGGAGCGGATGTCGGTGGCCGAGGCGCTGTTCCTGCTGCGCTACGCCGAGCGCGCCGGCTGAGGAGTCGCGGCGATCCGCTGCGAGGCGGATTCCCGCCCCCGTCGGTCCCGGGGGCCGGCCGCAGCCCCCGGGAGACGCCGCGCCGCGTTCCACCGGCCCCGGGGTCGGGGTTCCCGGAGCGATCCTGTTCCCGGGGGCGTCGGAAGGTCGGGCGCCCCGCCCCCGGCCTCCTCCTGTGACGGAGGGCGGCGGGCGGCGGGCGGCGGGCGGCCCCCGACGCGACGGTGTCGGGGGCGTAGACCGTCGACACCGTCGCCCCGGGGTCGGGCCGGGTGGAGGGGCGGGGTTTCGGGACACGGCTTCCCCGGGGCGGGGCCGTTTCGCGGCGGACGCGATCAGGGCCCCACGGGTGTACCGGGTCCGGTCGGGACCCCCGCCTCCAGATTGAGCGGGCGTCCCTCGGCCCGCGCCCGGACGGCCCAGCGCAGGCGGGCCATCCGGTTCGGGGAGAGCAGACGCCCGGCCTCCACCGGGTCGGCGAACCGCCACTCGCGCAACTCCTCGGGGGGCAGGAGCACCGCGGCGGCGCGCTCCGGTGGGAGCACCCCGCCGTCGAAGAGCAGTCGCAGCCCGCCGTGGTTCGGCGGGAGGGGTGGTTCCCAGTCGATCACCAACAGGGGCGGAGTGCCCGGCAGCCGCAGTCCCAACTCCTCGGCGATCTCCCGGATCGCGGCCCGGGCCGGTGATTCGCCCGGCTCCACCACCCCGCCCGGGAACTCCCAGCCCGCCTTGTAGACCGGGTCCACCAACAGGACCCGGTCGTCCCGGTCGAAGAAGAGCACACCGGCGGCGACGGTGGCACCCGTCGGGCGGGGAGTCCCCGGCATGGGACAGACCCCGGCGCCGGCGCCGACGGCCGTCGCGACCCGCTCGGCGATCAGGCGGGGGGTGAGGCCCGCGGCGTCGACGGCGTGGGCGTCCAGCGACAACCATTCCTCCAACGCCCGCAGGTACTCACCGATCGGATCGGTCTCCCGGAGCCCGCCCGGCGGGGATCCGCCGTAGGCGGGGACGGGCAGGTCGGCCCCCTTCGCGAACGGCCGGGGAGGTTTTCGCAGCCGGTGGCGCAGGTCCGCCTCCCCGACGTGGATCAGCAGGTGTCGGACGCTCAGTCCGCAGGCGGCCAGGCCGCCGAATATCTCGTCCCGGTGCGAGCGGTTCAGCAGGCTGCCGGGTACCACCAGGGTGCCGCCGGTCTCCCGGTGGACCGCCGCCACCGCCTCCACCACCAGACGACGCCAGGCGGGCAGATCCCGGACGTCGCCCGTTTCCTCCCAGCTCTTGGCCGGCAGGGTGCGGCGGAGCAGGGCGGTCAACCGCCCCGGCTCGAACAGCACGCCGCCCGGCAGAAGTTCCACCAGTTCCACCGCCACCGAGCGCTTACCCGCACCGAACGCCCCGTTCAACCAGATGATCACGGATGACCCTCCTGATTCGCCCTGCTGTCAGTTGCCCGCTGCACCCGGGCTCGAAAACGTTCACCGGATGTCCGATTCGTGGCCCCATGGGACCGACCTCTGATCGTTACATCGAGCGACGGGAAGCGCCGGCCGTCCGGGAGAGGGGGGCGCACGGGGGGCGCAGGAACCACCGGGCACGGCGGGGAGGCACGACGGCCGCGACACGGGGCGGAGGCGAAGCGGGGGCCCCGTACACCCCCGGGGGTGTACCACCGGGGCGGGGAGGGCGTTCGGGAGCGGACCACGCGGGACACACGCCCCGGGCGTCGACACGGTTCCGGGGCTCCGGCTCCCGACTCCCGACTCCCGACTCCCGGCTCCCGGCTCCCGGCTCCCGGCTCCCGGCTCGGGACGGTGTCAGGTCGGGGCGGGGCGGTCCCGGATCGGGGCGGTCCGGCCCGCCAGTTCCGCCAACCGACCGAGGGGGAGCCCGCAGGCCGCCTCGGCCTCGGCGGCCGGGACCGCGCCGCAGTCCACTCCACGCACCAGGTAACCGGCCAGGGCCCGGGCGGTGGCGGGCTCCTCCAGCACGCCCGCCTCCGCACGACCCACCCACCCCGCCAGTCGTTCGCCGGAGCGGACCAGCCCCCGACGGAAGAAGGCGAAGACGGCCGCGTACCGGGTGGGCAACTGCCCCGGGTGCAGGTCCCACCCCTGGTGGAAACCGCGGGCCAGCGAGCGTTCCACCCAACGGGCGTGGAGGCGCCACGCCGCGTGCACGGCCGGCGTGTCACCGACCGGCAGGATGTTGCTCGAGCCGTCGGAGACCCGCACCCCGGTGCCCGCCGCCGCGACCTGCATCACCGCCTTGGCGTGGTCGGCCACCGGGTGATCGGGGGCCTGGTGGTGGGCGGCCACGCCGCAGGCCGCGCTGTAGTCGTAGGTGCCGTAGTGCAGACCGGCCAGCCGTCCCCGCGCCGCGTCGATCAGGAGCGCGGGCGTGGCCCGGCCGTCGGCACCGAGCACCGCCGACGGGGTCTCGATCTGCGCCTCGAACCGCAGGGTGCCGGGCGGTAGACCGCGCGTCTCCTCCAGCGCCTCGCACAGCTGCGCCATGGCGGTGACCCGGGCGGGGTGGGTGACCTTGGGCAGGGTGATCAGCAGTCCCGGCGGGAGCGGACCCGCGTCGTGCAGAGCGGTGAGCACGATGTCGAGGGTGCGGATCCCCCGCCGACGGTCCGGGGCCTCCAGGGATTTCATCCGGATGCCGAGGAAGGGCGGGGCCATCCCCTCGGCCACGAGTCGGGCGAGCAGGCGGGCCACCGCGAGGGCCCGGGCGTCCTCCTCGGCGTCCGGGCGCGTGCCGTAACCGTCCTCGAAGTCGATCCGCAGGTCCTCCACCGGCTCGTGACGCAGCTTGTCGCGCACCCGTGCGTCGAGGTCCGCCGGATCGTCGACCCCCGCTCCGAGCAGGTCCACCCACACCGCCGGATCCGGCGCGTGCCGATCCATCGACTCCAGCGCCCGCCGCCCCCACTCCCCCGCCGGGTCCCCGGGGACCGCGTCGGCCGGGATGTAGACGGTGTGGACGGGTTGACGACCGGCCGGATCGCCGGGGTGACGGCGGGCGAGTTCGAGGTCGATCGGCTGCTGGGAACGCTCGATGTCGCGCCGCACCCGTTCGCCCAGACTGGTCGGGGGCGCCACGGCCCCGGGTTCCCCGGTCATCACCCTCCCGTCCCCGCCGACGCCGCGGATCCGGCCGGTGCCACCGGGCCCGGCTCCGTGGTCCTGCCGGCCGTCGATCAACACTTTGTTGAAGGAACAGCCGACGCTAGCCGCCCCGAAGGGCAAACACAACGGCCGGGCCGCGTCACGGAACGTTCACCCCGGCACGGGGGATCGCCACATCGGGTTGATCACCGGGCAAACCCGCCGTCATGTATCCCCGGCATGCTGGTGACCGGCGGACGACACCGCACGCCGGCCCGGGAGGGGCCGGTGGAGCGGCCGGCAAGGGTGGCGGCCGATCGACGGACACCCACATCGGGAGACATCCACCATGGAGCAGTACCCCCTGTTCACCCTGCTCGCGCTCAACCTGCTCACCGGGGACCGGGAGGAGCGCGCCGAACGCCCCGTGCCCGGACACGAGGCCGACCGTCTGGCCTCCCTGGCCCGTTCCCGCGAGGCGGATGGGACGGCGACCGACGGGGCGTCGGCCCCAGTGCCCGCGCCGCGCGATGCCCGGTTCCGTTTCCGGGTGCGGGTCCGGCCGCGCCGGCCCGCCGCGGTCCCGGCGGGCTGATCGCCCACCCCACCCCCCGGAAACGGAACGGCGCGCACACGGGCTCGGGCCCCGTCGTCGAACGCGGCGACGGGGCCCGAGCCCGTCCTCCCGGGACACCGCCCGGCCCACCGCGCGCCGTCGTCCGATGCCCGGGGGTGGTTGTTCAGCCCTTGCGGGTGGTGACCTCGTCGGTCAGCGCCGGGACGACCTGGAAGAGGTCACCGACCACGCCGAAGTCGACCAGGTCGAAGATCGGCGCCTCCTCGTCCTTGTTGACCGCGACGATGGTCTTGGAGGTCTGCATACCGGCCCGGTGCTGGATGGCCCCGGAGATGCCCGCCGCGATGTAGAGCTGCGGGGAGACCGACTTGCCGGTCTGGCCGACCTGGCTGGCGTGGGGGTACCAGCCGGCGTCCACGGCGGCCCGGGAGGCGCCCACGGCGGCCCCCAGGGAGTCGGCCAGCGCCTCGATGATCGAGAAGTTCTCGGCGCCGTTGACACCGCGGCCGCCGGAGACCACGATCGCGGCCTCGGTGAGTTCCGGACGACCGGTGGACTCGCGGGCGGCCCGGGAGACCACCCGGGTGCCGCCGCCGCCCTCGGTGACGGTCGCCTCCAGCTGCTCGACGGTACCGGCGGCCGAGGCCGCCTCGGGGGCGACGGAGTTCGGCTTGACCGTGATCACGGGGGTGCCGGAGGTGATCCGGGAGCGGGTGGTGTACGAGGCGGCGAAGACCGACTGGGTCGCGATCGGGCCCTCGTCACCGGCCTCGACGTCCACGGCGTCGGTGATCAGGCCGGAGTCCAGCCGCAGCGCCAGGCGGGCGGCGATCTCCTTGCCCTCGGCGGAGGAGGGGACCAGCACCGCGACCGGGGAGACGGCCTCCACGGCGGCGCGCAGCGCGTCCACCTTGGGGACCACGAGGTACTCGGTGAACTCGGGGGCGTCGGCGGTCAGGACCCGTACCGCTCCGTACTCGGCGAGGGTCGGGGCCGCGGTGTCGGCGCCGGGGCCGAGGTGGACGGCGACCGGGTCGCCGAGACGACGGGCCAGGGTCAGCAGTTCGAGGGTCGGCTTGCGGACGCTGCCGTCCGCGTGGTCGACCAGGACGAGGACATCAGCCATGGGAGTACTCCTGCGGGTTGCCCGGGGACCGGGGAGGGTGGGAGGGCGCGGACCGCGCGCCGGTCGTCAGATGAACTTGCGCTCGGCGAGGAAGGAGGCCAGCTGCTTGGCACCCTCGCCGTCGTCGGTGACGATCTCGCCCTTGGTGCGGGCGGGGCGCTCGGTGGCGTCCTCCACCGCGGTCCAGGCGCCGGCGAGGCCGACCTGCTCGGCCTCGATCTCCAGGTCCTCCAGGTCCAGGGTCTCCACGGGCTTCTTCTTGGCCGCCATGATGCCCTTGAAGGAGGGATAGCGGGCCTCGCCGGACTGGTCGGTCACCGAGATGACGGCCGGCAGGGAGGCGCTGAGCTCCTCGGAGGCGGCGTCGTTGTCCCGGCGGCCGGTCACGGTGCCGTCGGCGACGGAGACCTCGGAGAGCAGGGTCGCCTGGGGCACGCCCAGCCGCTCGGCGAGCAGCGCGGGCAGCACGCCCATCACCCCGTCGGTGGAGGCCATGCCGCACACCACCAGGTCGTAACCGACCTTCTCGATGGCCCGGGCGAGCACCAGCGAGGTGCCGAACACGTCGGTGCCGTGGAGGTCGTCGTCCTCCACGTGGACGGCCTTGTCGGCGCCCATGGACAGCGCCTTGCGCAGCGCGTCGTTCGCGTCCTCCGGCCCCATGGTCAGGACGGTGATCTCCGCCTCGTCGGCGCTCTCGGCGATCTGCAGGGCCTGCTCGACGGCGTACTCGTCGAGTTCCGAGAGCAGACCGTCCACGGATTCGCGGTCGGTGGTCAGCTCGTCGGTGAAGCCCCGGTCACCGGTGGCGTCGGGCACGTACTTCACACAGACAACGATCCTCAAGCTCACGCCGGCTCTCCTAGCTCTCGGTGCTCCTCGGACTGCCTCTCCCGGCAGCCTATGCGGCCTTCACGGCCCGGACCGGGCGGGGGCACCGGGATGATCCACCCGCCTTGTTACCCGTCAGTACATCCTACTGGTTCCCGCTCCGCCAAGGATGACGCATGTGACCTTGCCTACCCGACGCGGGTGTGGTCGCGGCATTCGCCCACCCGGTCGTCCGGCGACCCCGACGACCGGACGCGCCGACACCCGCCCGACCACCGCCGTTCGGGGTTACGGAAGCGTAGGTTAGGGTCCGGGAAACCGAACGGTGACCCGACCGCGGACGCGACGGGGCGGCGCGACGGGTGTCCGTCCCGGCCCGACCGACCACCCACCACGCGTCCCCTCCGCGGGGCCCTCGCAGGAAGCAGGCACCACTCCATGGCAGACCTCGTCTACCCGCCGGTCATCGGCGCCGCCCGGACCATGTTCCGGATGCTCGACCTGCGCTTCGACATCCGGGGCACCGAGCACGTGCCACGGCGGGGTGGGGCCGTACTGGTCAGCAACCACATCGGGTACCTGGACTTCGTCTTCGCCGGGCTGACCGCGCGCCCCTCCCGGCGCATGGTGCGTTTCATGGCCAAGGACTCCGTCTTCCGGCACCGCGTCTCCGGACCCCTGATGCGGGCGATGAAGCACATACCCGTGGACCGCGAGCAGGGCGAGCACGCCTTCCGTCACGCCGTGCGGTCCCTGCGCTCGGGCGAGATCGTGGGCGTCTTCCCGGAGGCGACGATCTCCCGTTCCTTCACCCTGAAGGAGTTCAAGACCGGGGCGGCCCGGCTGGCCCAACAGGCGGGGGTGCCGGTGCTGCCGATGGCGTTGTGGGGCACCCAGCGGCTGTGGACCAAGGGGTACCCGCGCGATCTGCGGCGCAACCACTTCCCCATCACCATGCGGGTGGGGGCCCCGATGGAGGTGGACCCGCAGGAGGACCCGGCCGGGGTGACCGCGCGGTTGCGCTCCCGCGTCCAGGAACTCCTGGAGACCGCGCAGCAGGCGTACCCGGGCACCCCGCGCGACGAGCGGGACACCTGGTGGCTGCCCGCGCACCTGGGGGGCACCGCCCCGCTGCCGCAGGGCAACTGATTCTCCGGCGGGTGTCGGGTTCGGACCCGACACCCGCCGGAGGATCACCTCGGCGCGCGTCCCCGGCGCCTCAACGGCGGGACATCTCCTCGCGCAGCGCCGCCAGGAAGCCGTCCACGTCCTCCTCGGTGGTGTCCCACGCGCACATCCAGCGCACGTCACCGGCCCGCTCGTCCCAGAAGTAGAAGCGGTGGCGCTTCATCAGTCGTTGGGAGACCTCCACCGGGAGACGGGCGAAGACCGCGTTGGCCTGCACCGGGTACAGGATCTCCACACCATCGATCCCGCGCACCCCCTCGGCCAGGCGGGTCGCCATGGCGTTGGCCCGGCGGGCCCCGCGCAACCACAGTTCCCCCGCGAGCAGGGCCTCGAACTGCACCGAGACGAAGCGCATCTTCGAGGCCAGCTGCATGGAGAGCTTGCGGATGTGCTCGATCCGCCGACCGAGGTCGGGGTTGAGGATCACGACCAGTTCGCCCAGCAGGAGTCCGTTCTTGGTGCCGCCGAAGGACACCACGTCCACCCCGGGGACGTCGGTGAACGCCCGCATCGGCAGGTTCAGCGAGGCTGCGGCGTTGGCCAGCCGGGCACCGTCCAGGTGGACGCGCATACCCAACTGGTGGGCGTGCTCGCAGATCGCGGCGATGTCGTCCGGCGTGTAGACCGTCCCCAGTTCGGTGCTCTGCGTGATGGAGACCACCTGCGGCATGGCCCGGTGCTCGTCCTCCCACCCGTACGCCTCGCGGTCGATCAGCCCGGGGGTCAACCGACCGTGCTCGGCGGGCACGGTGAGCAGCTTGAGACCACCGACCCGCTCCGGGGCCCCGCACTCGTCGTTGTGGATGTGCGCGCTGTCGGCGGTGATCACCGCCCCCCAGCGGTCGGTGAGCGCCTGCAGGGCCACCACGTTGGCCCCCGTCCCGTTGAAGACGGGGTGGGCCCGGGCGTACGGGCCGAAGTGGCTGCGCACGACCCGCTGGAGGTGGTCGGTGTACACGTCGGCCCCGTAGGCGGGCTGATGCCCCTCGTTGGCGAGGGCGATGGCGGCCAGCACCTCGGGGTGGACCCCGGCGTAGTTGTCGCTGGCGAAGCCGCGGACCGCGGGGTCGTGGCGGCGTTGGGCGTCGGTGCGCAGGGCGGGCTCCCGGGACTCGAGGGGTGCGGGACGGGAAAAGGGACCGGGGCTCCGGTGGGCGCCCCGGGGACGATGATGCCGGATCGCCGGGCGGCGGTGTCACCGGGACCCGGGTCGGGGCCCCGGAACCCCCGGGTCAGGATTCCGGCACCAGCGGCAGCCGGCGCCCGTTGATCTCGGCCGCCGGGCGGTCCCACAGCACGCGCACCTCCTCGGCGAGGTCCCGCACATCGGTGAAACCGGTGAAGGCCGCCTCCGGCCGCTCCGCGCGCAGGGCGTCGTGGAGCAGCGCCTTGACCACGAGCACGGTCGCGGCGGCGGGCGGGGCCCCCTCCCCGCCGGCCCGCCGGCCCGCCTTCCGGAAGTCGTCGGCCAGCGCGAGCGTCCAGGCCTCCGCCGCCGCCTTGGCCGCGGCGTAGGCTGCGTTCCCGGCCGTCGGGCGGGCGGCCCCCGCCGCGCTGATCAGGACGTACCGCCCGTTGCCACTGCGTTCCAGGGGGCCGGCGAAGGCCAGCGAGGTGTGCTGGACGGTGCGGATCAGCAGGTCGTGCAGGACATCCCAGTCCGCCAGGTCGGTCTCCGCGAAGGAGGCGGACCCGCGCCACCCCCCGACGAGGTGGACCAGGCCGTCCACCCGGCCGAACTCCCGCTCCGCCCGCTCGGCCCAGCGGCGGGCGGCGGCGGGGTCGAGCAGGTCCACGGTGTCGCCGAGGACGGTCGCCCCGCCGTGGGCGAAGCGGGCGGCGTCCACCCCCTCGGCCAGTCGGACGGGGTTCGCGTCCGCCGCCAGGACCGTGGCACCGGCCTCGGCCAGACGCAGCAGAACCGCGTGACCGGCCGGGCCTCCGGCACCGGCCACCGCGACCACCGCGCCCTCCAGCGGACCTCCCGATGTCGGTGGTCCGTCCGTTCCGGAAACACTCATGGTGCTCGCCTCTTCGATCGGGGTCCCGGGATGCCGGGGATGTGGGGATGACTGTGTCGGGCGGGGTGGGGCGGGATGGGGCGGGGCCGGGGGTGTCCGGCGGGGCGATGCCCGGCACCACCGGGGAAACGGGCTCACCCCGCTGTCGGGCGGCCGCCCGACCCGATCGACGACGTCGCCCGCGGCGGGGACCCCCGTGACCTCCATCATGCCGTCCTGACGGGCCCGGGCGCCCCCCGGGAGGTCCGACGCCCCCGCCCCGGAACGGAGAAGTGGTGCGCCCGGCGGGCCGGGGTCAGGCGGCCTCGACGGAAGGAGGCCCCTCGGGCACGATGCCCCGGGTGGACTCGATCACCGAGCGCAGTCTGCGGGACAACGCCTCGTAGAACAGGCTCAACGGGAACTCGTCGGGGTGGACGTCGTCGACCAACTTGCGCGGCGGCAGGGACAGGTCCAGCGCCTCCGGTCCCTTCGCCCAGGTGGAGGCGGGGTGCGGGGCCAGGTACGCGGAGACCAGTTCGTAGGCCTTGAGCCAGTGGACCAGCTTGGGCCGGTCGATGCCCTCCCGGTAGAGGGTCTCGATCTCGCCGCGCAGTTGATCGGTGATCTCCGCCGCCCGGTCCCAGTCGATGGTGAGACGGTTGTCGGTCCACCGCAGGGCGTCGTGCCGGTGCAGGTAGGCGAAGAGCAGTTGCCCGCCGAGACCGTCGTAGTTACGGCGGCGCTCCCCGGTCACCGGGAAGCGGAAGAGGCGCTCCAACAGGACGGCGCACCGCATGTCGCGGCCCTGGCGCATCCCCTCCGCGGCCAACCGGCCCGCCTCGTGGAAGGCGGTGAGATCACAGCGCAGCTCCTCCAGGCCGTACATCCAGAACGGCTGGCGCTGCTTGATCATGAAGGGGTCGAAGGGCAGGTCGCCGTGGCTGTGGGTGCGGTCGTGGATCATGTCCCACAGGACGAACGTCTCCCGGCACCGGTGCTGGTCGGTGAGCAGCCCGCGGACGTCCTCGGGGAGTTCCAGTCGGGTGACCTCGCAGGCGGCGGCGACCACACGACGGAACCGGGCCGCCTCCCGATCGCAGAAGATGCCGCCCCAGGTGTAGCGGTCGGGGACCTCCCGGACCGCCACCGTCTCGGGGAAGAGCACGGCGGAGTGGGTGTCGTAGCCGGCGGTGAAGTCCTCGAACGCGATCCCCAGGAACAGCGGATTGTCGTACCTCGTGCGCTCCAGTTCGGCCAGCCAGTCGGGCCACACCAGCCGGAAGACCACGGCCTCCAGGTTGCGGTCGGGGTTGCCGTTCTGGGTGTACATCGGGAACAGCGCCAGGTGCTGTCGGCCGTCCCGCCGCTCACGAGCCGGCTCGAAGGCGGTGAGGGAGTCCAGGAAGTCCGGGACCCCGAAGTCCTCGTGGGCCCAGCGACGCAGATCCTCCGCGAGGACCCGGTGGTAGTCCTCGTCGTGCGGCATGAGCGGCGAGAGCCGCCCGACCCCGTCCACGATCTCCTCCACCAGGGCGCGCAGCCGCTCCCGGTCCGGGGCGGACCCGTTGCCCGGGGCGATCGACCCGTCCGCGGACTGGGCCGCCCGGATCGTCTCCACCGCGGCCCTCAGCCCCGGCCAGGAGGGGTGGTCCACGACCCGCGGGCCGGTCTCCCCGACCGCCGGGAGTCGTGGGGACGCCTCCACCGGGGACACGGAAACCGACTGACGCGTCATGGCCTCTCCCTCATCTTCTCCGAAGCACCGCGCTCGGCACGGAAGCTTTTCACCTGGCAGCACCGTAACCGGCAAGTCCGAGCCCTCACAACCGCTGACACCGTAAACCTTACTGCCCGGAGGTGTTTCTCACGCCGATCCTCCCGTTGGACAAGACAGCCGCGGAAGGAGATCGGGGTGAACTCCCGGTGACCGTCGCACGAGGTTCCGTCCGGGAGGCGCGGAGCGGGTCTAGGGTGACGGCGCCGTCCGGGACGGCTTCGAACCATCGGTTCCCGACTTCCGCACCCCGAGAGGCGAACGACCATGCCCATGCTCACCGTCGGACACCGGGGCCTGATGGGGGTCGAACCGGAGAACACCCTGCGGTCCTTCCGACGGGCCGGGGCGGAGGGGGTGGACGCGATCGAGCTGGACCTGCACCTGAGCCGGGACGGCCGACTGGTCGTGATGCACGACGCCGAGGTGGACCGCACCACCGACGGCACCGGCCGGGTCGCCGATCTCGACCTGGCCGAACTGCGGGCCCTGGACGCGGGCTCCGGCGAACGGATCCCACTGTTCACCGAGGTGGTCGAGGCGGTGGACTCACCGATCCAGGCCGAGATCAAGGACCCCGCCGTCGCCCGGGTCCTGGCGGGGATCATCACCGAGCGGACCCTGCACGAGCGGGTGCGGGTCATCTCCTTCCACGACGAGGCGTTGCGGGCCACCCGGGCGCTGCTGCCCGGTATCCCGATCACCGCCGTCGCCGGCCGCTCCACGCCGCGCGCGCCGGAACGGGCCGTCGCGCTGGGCGCCGACATGGTCTCCTGCGAACTGGCCGAACTGACCGGGGAGATCGTGGAACGCTGCCGGCGGGTCGGGGTGACCGTCATCGCCTGGACCGTCAACACCCCGGCCGATCTGGCCCGGGCGGTGGAACTGGGGCTGGACGGGGTCGTCACGGACGAACCCGCGATCGTGACCGCCGCGCGCGCTCTACCCGCCGGCCGGGAGATCGGGTTGCCGATCGTCGCGCACACCCCGCGTCACTGAGCGGGGCGGTCACCGGACCCGCGTCGGCCGCCCCGGTCGGGAGCGGAATCGGCCCCGGCCCGGTTCGCGAGCGGGGAGAGGTCCCCGACCAGGATCTCGAACCGCAGGTCAGGCCGGCGGGGCAGGCCGAAACGGGCGTCGCCGTAGGGGAAGGGGATCATCCGGCCCGTGCGGCGGTATCCGCGCCGCTCGTACCAGGCGATGAGATCGGAGCGCAGCGAGATCACCGTCATCTCCATCCGCCGGGCGCCCCACTCCACCGCCGCCACCCGTTCGGCCTCGGCGAGCAGTAGTCCGCCCACCCCGGCCCCCTGGGCCCGGGGCCGCACGGCGAACATCCCGAAGTAGGCGTCGCCCCCGTCCCCGGCGGCCGCGACGGCCCCGGCTCCCCTCCGCAGCAGGTGGCAACACCCGAGCGGCGGGGTGCCGTCCTCCCCTTCGGCGAGCAGGACACGACCGTCGACGGCGGTCACCAGCCCGGCCACCTCCCGGGCGTCGGTGCGCTGCCCGTCCAGGAGATCCGCCTCGGTGGTCCACCCCTCCCGGCTGGAATCGCCCCGGTAGGCGGACTCGACCAGGGCCACCACGGCGGGAACGTCCCGCGGACCGGCGCGACGGATCCGGAGGCCTGCGGGCGTCCCGGCGGACGGCGGGCCGCCCCGGTCCCGTTCGGTGCCGGGGGACGGGGTGCGCGCGGAGCGAGTGGCGGGCGCGGACGGGTCGGACATGAGCCGATCGTAGCGGCGTGCGCGCCGTGCCTCCGTGCGCTCCCCGCGCTCCCCGCCCGGCGGGCCGCCCGATGGGGAGGAATGCCGGGAACGCCCGGGCCCGGCTCGTCCCCCGCCGGGGCGGAAACGAGCCGGGCGGGGAGGGGGGCCCGTGCACGGAGCGACACCGGTCGGTTGGCTCATGGCGGTGATCTGCGCGGGCACCGGCCTGTACTGCCTGCTCTCGGCCCACCGCTCGACGGGGGGCGCGCGGCAGATCGCCGCGGTGGAGGGAGTGATGCTCCTCGGCATGGCGGTGATGGCCCTGCCGACGGGCACGGTGCCGCTGCCGACCGGCCTTCCGGCCCGGGACGGCGCGGAGGACGGCGGCCCTCCCGGGTGGTCGGCCGCGGCGTGGGCGGTCGCGGCCCTCTTCCCGGCGGTGGCGCTGTGGCCGGTACTCCGCCCCCGCCCCGGCGCGGGACACCGGGCGCACCACCTGCTGGAGGGGGCCGCGATGGGCGGGATGGCCCACCTCTGGCTTCTCGGAGGGGGGCACGGGGGCCCGGTGTCGGACCCCTCACCGGTGCCGATGGCGGTGCCCGCGGCGCTGGTCGCCGCGTACTTCGCCGGATACGCCCTGCGCTCCGGCTCCCGATTGGCGTCGTCCGGGACCGCGCCGGTCCCGGTCACCGGTCGCCCGCCGGAGATGGCCACCGCCTGTCGCATCGTGACCGCCCTGGCGATGGTGGTCATGCTGATGGCGATGTGAGGCGCGGCACCCGACCCTCCTCCGCGGGGCCCGGACCCCGGAGGACGGCCACCGATCGGATCCGTCCCTGTTCGGGACCCGTTCCGGGGGTGGCGAGCGCCCCCGCGGCGGGCCCCGGGGCGGGCTCCGGAACGGACGCCGGGGCGGAACCGTCCCGCCCGGGGCGTCCGACCCGTGCCCGTTCCGGGACACGCCGACTAGGCTGGCGCCATGCTCGTCGCGCTCATCCTGCTCGCGTTGGGCGGGCTCACGGCGTTGACCGCCCCCCGCGTGATGACCCGCGCCTCCTGGCCCGACCGGGAACCCGTGCTGGCCCTGTGGCTGTGGCAGTGCGTGGTCGTGGCGGTCCTGTTGTGCTGCGGACTGGCCATGGCCGTCAGCGGCGCCGCCGCCTGGCAGGTGGTCAGGGAGGGGTTGTTCGCCCCCGCCCCCGCAGGGGTCCTGGACGCCTACGCGCTGCCCCCGGAGGGGGCGTGGATCGCGGCGCCCCTGGCGTTGGCGCTGGCCGCCGGCGGTCTGTGGACGGCGGTGATGCTGGTGCGCGAGGTGCGACTGGCGCGGGCGGTACGGCGCCGCCGACGCGCCGAACTCCTCACCCGCCGCCCATTGCTGCCCGGCGAGGAGGAGGACGGCGGGCGCCTGGTGATCGTGGAGGACCCGCGACCGGACGCCTGGTTGTTGCCCGGCTCCGACGGCCGACTGATGATCACCACGGCGGCCCTGGCCCGCCTCGGCGGTCGACGCCTGGACGCCGTGATCGCCCACGAGGAGGGTCACGCGCGGGCGCGTCACGACTGGCTGCTGCACTGCGCGGGCGCGCTGGCCCGCGGCTTCCCCGGAGTTCCGGTCTTCGCCGCCTTCCGCGCGCAGGTGCACCGTCTCGTGGAGTTGGCGGCGGACGACGCCGCCTCCCGTCGCTTCGGACGGTTGACCACGGCCCTGGCGCTGGTGGACCTCAACGGGGACCGGGGCGGGTTCGGCCCCCGTGCCGGGGCCGACCCCGGGCTGCGGCAACTGCCGCAACGGGTGGACCGGTTGTTGGCACCGGGGCGACGATTCACCGCCTCGCGCCGGGTACGGCTGACGGCCGCGGCGGCGCTGGTGCCCCTGGTGCCGCTGTTGGTGGCCTTCGGACCGGGGCTGTCCTCCCTGCGCTGACGCGCGGACGTACGCCGACACACCCCGGCCCCGTCGGGTCGGGGAGGCCCCGGGCGGATCACCGGCGGCCCGGTTCACCGCGCGCCGGCGGATGCCGGTCGGTACCACCCCGGTGCCGACCCGGTGCCGACCCGCATCCGGAGCGTCCACGTGGCCGAAGCGCGGGGCCGACGAAGGGCAACCGGGGAGCCGGCGGGAAGTGCGATGCGGAAGGTCCGCCCGCCACGTCCCGACGGAGTCACCCCGCGGGATCCTCCCCCGGGGGGCGTCGCCGAGCGTCGGGAGGACATGGGGAGAAGCCCCGGGGAGACCCCTGCGGGCCGGGGTCCACCCACCGGGGCCGATAATTCGCCGGGCGCCGCCGGGAGCCCGGCGTGCCACTCCCCGGGTACCGGCCGGGTGGGCTCAGGGCAGGCGCCAGTCCACCGGCTCGGCACCCTGCTCGACGAGGAAGGCGTTGGCCCGGCTGAAGGGGCGGGAGCCGAAGAAGCCGCGGTCGGCCGACATCGGGGAGGGGTGCGCGGACTCCACCGCCGGGGTCGGTCCCAGCAGGGGACGCAGGCTTCGGGCGTCCCGGCCCCACAGGATCGCGACCAGCGGTCCCCCACGGGTCGCGAGCGCGCGGATGGCCTGGTCGGTGACCTCCTCCCAGCCCTTCCCCCGGTGTGCGGCGGGACGCCCCGGCGCGGTGGTCAGCGCGCGGTTGAGGAGCAGGACCCCCTGCTCGGCCCACGGCGTCAGATCCCCGTTGGCGGGCCGGGGCACCCCGAGGTCGTCGCCGAGTTCCCGGAAGATGTTCTCCAGGCTGCCGGGCAGCCTGCGCACCTCCGGCGACACCGCGAAGCTCAGCCCGATGGGCATGCCCGGCGTCGGGTACGGGTCCTGCCCCACGATCAGCACCCGTACCGCGTCGAACGGTTGCCGGAACGCCCGCAGGACGTTCGGCCCCGCCGGCAGGTAGGTGCGCCCCGCCGCGATCTCGGCGCGGAGGAAATCGCCCATCGCCGCGATGTGTCCGGCCACGGGTTCCAGGGCCTTCGCCCAGCCCGGTTCGACAAGTTCGTTCAACGGTCGCGCTGCCACAGCACGGCACTCTACTGCCGTTCGGGGTACGCCCTTTCCCTTTCCCCGACCGACCGCCGTCGGATCCGTGCGTCCCGGACGGGAGGGCCCCGGAGGCCACCCGGCGAACCGGCGCACGGACATCCCGGGCGGTGCCGCGCCCACGTCCCCGACCTCTCGGGGCAGTACGGCTAGGCTGCGCCCGGATCGGTTCTCCAACCGCCCCCTCCCCGCCCCCGTACCACCGGAGCCCACCCATGAGTCCAGGCGGGAACGACTCCCCGGCCGAGGCCGGGGACATCTGGTTGCTGGGCGTGGATTCCGGTGGGTCCGGGCTCCGGGTGGCCCTGGCCCGACGGGCGGCCCCGGGCCCTCCCCACGACCCCGGCGTTCCCGGCGGACCACCCGTTCGGGTGGGTGATCCCGTCACCGGCCCGCCCGTGCGCACCGGCGGCGAGGGTGTCGAGGCCGCCGAGCTCGCGGCCCGGGTGATCAGCGCCGGCGGGGAACTGCTGGCCCGCGCGGAAGCTCCGCCCGGCACGGTTCCGGCGGGCGTCTGCGTGGGTGCGGCGGGGTTCGCGACACTCGGAACGGCCCTGCGCCGCGACCTGCCCGGCGCCCTCGCGGCGGGCTTCGCCATCGGTTCGTCCCCCGTTCCCGACACCCGGTTGGTGCTGGCCGCCGACGCGGTCACCGGCTACGCGGGCGCGCTGGGGGAACGTCCCGGTGTGGTGGTCGCCGCCGGCACGGGCATGATCGCCCTCGGCACGGACCTGGCCGGCTGGCGACGGGCCGACGGATGGGGGCACCTGCTGGGCGACTGCGGGAGCGGCGCCTGGATCGGCCGGGCCGGGCTGGAGGCGGCGCTGCGCGCCCTGGACGGCCGCCCGGGTGGTTCGGCGGCCCTGTTGCGGTGCGCCGAGGAGGAGTTCGGGGCGGCGGGCGAACTGCCCTCCCGGTTGTACCCGCGCCCCGATCGCGCCGCGGTTCTCGCCTCGTTCGCCCCGGCCGTCGCCCGCTGCGCCGCGGAACCGGTCGCCGACCCGCGTGCCCGGGAGATCCTGCGCGAGGCGGCCCGGGAGATCGCCGCCACCGCCGCGGCGGCCCTGCCGGAGTCGCTCCGAGGGGCCGCCCACGGGAAGTGGGCACCGGGGGCACTCCCGGAATCGGGAGGGTCGTCGGGACCGGGGGGCCCCGCTCCCCTG
The DNA here is from genome assembly GCF_021390475.1 of Streptomyces sp. ST2-7A. Lineage (GTDB taxonomy): Bacteria > Actinomycetota > Actinomycetes > Streptomycetales > Streptomycetaceae > Streptomyces. The sequence goes on along the minus strand of NZ_JAJUWS010000004.1, from coordinate 61,550 downwards.
CTGGCCCTGACCGGCGGCCTGCCCCGGCTGGGGAGCGCGTTGACGGGGCCGCTGCGCGAGGAACTCGCGCGACGGCTACCGGGGGTTCGGGAGGTGTCCCCGGCCGGTGATCCCCTGGACGGGGCCCTGCTGCTCGCGGATCGCGCGGCGGCGGGCGGTCCCACCCTGCCCCCGGCGGCGGGGCTGCTGGAAACCGGTCCCCTCCCCCAAACCCCGCACAGCCTTCACCGAAACCTTCCCGGTCGGATGCCCGGGTACGGATGACGCGTTCCCGAATCACCACATTTCCCTACCAAGGTGCCACCGAACACCAGAGGGAGCCGACCCGGTCGAACAGAGCGACGCGCCCAGGCGTTAACATGCGGCGATATGAGCTCCCCCACTGGGCCGGCGTCGGGCCTGCCCGTACGAATGCCGCGACCGCGCCAGCCGGGACGTCACCGCCGCCCCGAGCCGGTGAGCGCCCCGGAAGGGGCGCCCATCCTGGTCCTGGCGGTACCGGGGACCCCTTCCCCGGCGAGTCGCTCGCTCGCCGAGGAGGTGGTCAGCATCGCCCGCGCCGACCTCCCCGGGCTGAACGCCCGTGTCGGTTTCACCGAGGGCGACGGCGACGGGTTCCCCGGCCTGCAGGAGGTGCTGAGCCGGCTCGCGGCCGAGCACCCGGAGGCCGGTGACGAACGGCCCCCGGCAGTGGTGGTCCCGCTCCTGGCGGGTCCCGACAGCGCGCAACTGCGCCTGATCCGGCAGGCCGTCGTGGGCAGCGGTTCGGGCGCCGAACTGACCGACGTGCTCGGTCCGCACCCGCTGCTGGCCGAAGCCGTGCACGTGCGCCTGTCGGAGGCCGGTCTGGCCCGCGCCGACCGGGCGCGCCTGTTCACCGTGGCCACGGCCGCGGACGGCATCATCCTCGCCACCGTGGGCGGGGAGGAGGCCGTGCAGGCCGCCGGGATCACCGGCATGTTGCTCTCCGCGCGGCTGGCCGTCCCGGTGCTGGCCACCGCGGTGGACAGTGACGGCGCCATAGCGCAGACCGCCCGGCAGTTGCTGGAGTCGGGGGCGCGTCAACTGGCCCTGGCCCCCTGCCTGATCGGCCCGGAGGTCCCGGACGGACTGCTGGCCGCCGCCGCCGAGGAGGCGGGGTGCGCCGCCTCCGAGCCGCTGGGCCCCTACCCCGCCATAGGCCGGCTGGTGCTCTCGGCCTACGCCGGGAAGATCGGGTTGACCCCCAACCCGCAGCAGGCGGCATCCGCCCGCTGACCCCTGTCGACAAGGGCCCGGTGGGCGACGGTGGTGACCGTCGCCCACCGGGCCCCGGCCGTTCCCGGCCCGGCGGACCGGCCCGGCGGACCGGCCCGGCGGACCGGGTCGGCGGACCGCGCGGCGCGGGAGGGCCGGGGCGTTGAACGGTCACGGCGGTCGCACGCGCCGTCCCCCGTACCGCCGGACGCCCCGACCGGGATCTTCGGACCCGGCCGTGAACATCGACGCCATGCCGCGCACCTCCCCGTCACGAGATCCCCGGGCCCACCCTTCCTCACTCCCCGATGGAGCAGTGCCGGGAGCCGTGACCGGGGTGGACTCCTCGGCGGGGGGAGAGAGCGGCCCCGACCGGCGGGCGTCAGGGAAGGACGCCTCCCCGGGAGGCCCGGCGTCCGCCGGGCCCCGTCAGGCGGTACCGAGCGGGGTGCGCGGCGGGGTCTGGAGCGGCCCGGCGAGCCGGCGCACCGCCGTCTCCAGCCCGTGCAACTGCGCCAGGGCCGGGTGGTGGGCGGGGCGGTCCCCGACCGCTGTCACCTCCCCGGCCGCACGCCGGCTCCGGGCCCGCCGCGCGGACCCGGTGGGCGGCGGGACCGGCAGGGCTCGGATGGCCTCCGCCACCCGGTCGCACGCCTCGATGAACCGGGCGTCGGCGGCGGAGCCCGGTGTCTCGGCCAGTCGGGCCAGCGCCCGGACCCGCTCGGCGCACTCGTCGAGCAGGGCCGTCACCTCGCGGGCCCGGGCACGCCGGGCCCGCAGCGGGTTGAGCGGGTGGAGGAGGGGTGCCAGGGAGAGCCGGGCGCGGTCCAGGAGGGGTTCCAACTCGGCGACCCGGCGGGCCGGGTCCGCGCCGGGGTCGCCGGCCAGTCGGCGGGCGGCCTCCCGGGCGGCGCCGTGGGTCGCCTCCAGGGCCCGCAGGATCCAGCCGTGGGTGGCGGCGTGGGTGGTGATCGGGAGCACCAGGGCCACGGCGAGAACGGCGGCCACGGCGCCGACCCCGGTCTCCAGCAGCCGCATGGCCAGCAGGCCGGCGCTGAGCTCCCCCAGCAGTCCGTAGAGCAGCCCCACCAGCACCGTGACCGCGAACATCATCCAGGAGTAGGAGACCGGCGCCGCGTGGAAGATGCCGAAGACGCAGACGGCGGCGAGCAGCGCCGTCGGGACGGGGGCGCCGTCCAGCGGGAGCGCCAGGAGGACACCTGCGACCACGCCGAGGACGGTGCCCAGCACCCGCCGGAAGCCGCGCACCAGGGTCTCGCCCCGGGAGGCCGTGTTGACGAAGATCCACCACGCGGCGCCGACCGCCCAGTACCAGCGTTCCGGGGAGAGCGGTATCCCGACGGCCAACGCCACCGCGCAGGCGACGACGGCCTGGTGGGCCTGACGGGTGGTGGGGCGCAGCCGGCCGGGGAACGGCGGGGGCGCCGGCGCGGCGGGAGGCGGGGTGTGTCGCTCCCAGCACCACAGGACGAAGCGTACGAGGGCCGCGCAGACCAGGGCGAGGAGCACCGCGGGGACGAGTCGGATCAGGTCGGCGGGCGGGGCGCCGAGGAACTGGACCGCGAAGAGCATCATGAAGGCGAAGATGCCCAGGGCGTTGCCCCGGGGTCCGAAGCGGCGGGCCCACACGCCGACGAAGACCACGCCGAGGAAGGCGGCGGCGCGTTCCAGCGGCCGGTCGTGCAGGAAGCAGCCCGCCGCGAGCACCGGCAACCCCGCCAGGGGCAGCAGGCCCGTGGTGGCGACCTGCCGCCGCACGTCGGGGTCGCTGACCGTGAAGAGGGCGAGCAGCGCCGCCAGGCCACCGAGCAGGGCCGCCTCCAGGCCGAACCCGGCGAGCAGGACCGCGGTCACCGCCAGGCCGGTGCCGAGCACCGCCCGCAGGCCGGCCCGCAGGCGTATCCGGCCCGGGTCGGGGATCCACCAGCGTCGCGCCGCGACCACCGCCGCCTCACGCGGTCCCCTACCGTACGACCCCACCGAGCCCCCTTCGCGTCCATATGGTGATACACGCACAGGAAAGCATTCGATGGGCACTACAGACAAATCGCCGGGCGGGCCGGGGAATCAGCCGAGGAAGGAGAGCCGTACCTCGCGGTTCGGGTTGTCGCGGTTGGTGTCCACCAAACAGACGCTCTGCCAGGTGCCCAGCGCCAGGCGACCGCCCACCACCGGCAGGGTGGCATGCGGGGGGACCAGCGCCGGCAGCACGTGGTCGCGACCGTGTCCGGGACTGCCGTGCCGGTGGCGCCAGCGGTCGTCGGCGGGCAGCAGGTCCCGCAGCGCCGCGAGGAGGTCGTCGTCGCTGCCGGCGCCGGTCTCCAGGATCGCGATACCGGCGGTGGCGTGCGGGACGAAGACGTTGAGCAGGCCGTCGGCGCCGACCGCCTCGTCCGCGAGGAAGGCTTCGCACTCCCCGGTGAGATCGTGAACGGTCTCCCGACCGCCGGTGGTCACCCGCAGCACCCGGCCGCGCACTCCGCCCGTCATCGTCCGCTCCTCCTCCGTATCGCCCCCCGGGGGCCGCCCGCGGTCCGTGATCCGCGGTCCGGGGTCCGCGTCACCGATGATCCCCGAGGACGGGCGTCATCGACGGCCGGCGCGCGGGCCCAGACTCGATTCGCGGACGATCAGTTCGGGCTCCAGTACGATGCGTCGGTGCCGGTGACGGGCCGCGTCCTCCCCGGTCTCGCGGAGCAGCAGTTCGGCGGCCTCGCGTCCCATCCGGCCGGCGGGCTGCCGGACCGAGGTCAGCGGCACCGCCGCCGCGGCGGCGAACTCGATGTCGTCGTAACCCACCAGCGCCACGTCGTCGGGGACCCGCACCCCGGCCGCGAAGAATGCCTGCAGTACCCCCAGGGCGAGCAGGTCGTTGGCGCAGAAGACCGCGCCGGGGCGGGGGTCGACACCCAGCAGTCGGGCGCCGGCGTCCCGCCCGGCGGCCACGTCGAGACGCTCGGCCTCCAGGTGTCGCAGGTCCTCCGGGCCCCGGCCCGCCTCCTCGAGCGCGAGCAGCGCGCCGGAGAGGCGGTCGCGGCACTGCTGCAGGGACATCGGCCCGCTGACGTAGGTGATCCGCTCGTGCCCCTCGGCCAGCAGGTGGCGGACGGCCAGGGCACCGCCGCGCACGTCGTCCACCGAGACCGAGCAGCCCTCGGCACTGGGCAGCACCCGGTCCACCAGGACGAAGGGGATGTTGTGCCGGCGGAAGGCGGTGAGGTTGCGGCCGGTCATGTCCGCCGGGGTGACCAGGACGCCGCGCACCCGCTGTTCGGCGAAGAGCGAGAGGTAGTCGGCCTCCTCGGAGACGCTCTGGGCGCTGTTGCAGAGCATGACGCCCAGCCCGTCGGCACGCGCGACGCGCTCGGCGCCCATGGCGACGTCCACGAAGAAGGGGTTGGCCATGTCGAGGACGAGCAGGGCGATGATGCGGCTGCGTCCGGCCCGCAGTTGGCGGGCGGACTCGCTGCGCACGTAGCCGAGTTCGTTGATGGCGGCGCGGACCCGGCGGCGGGTCTCCTCGGCGACCATGTCGGGACGGTTGATGACGTTGGAGACCGTGCCCACCGACACACCGGCCCGTCGGGCGACCTCCTTGATCCCGACCGTGTGCGCCATCGTCCCCGTTCCGTTCTCTCGTCGTGCCCCGCCGGTCGCCTTTCGGCGTCCGCCGACGGGACATGGTAGGCGGCCGGGGAGCGGGAGAACACCGGGCTACCCCCGCGTCCGCCCCGGACCCGCGAATGATCGCGAACGGACACCCCTGACCGTTGGAACCCGATCGGAAGGGTTGGTATCGGTTCGTTCGCGTGGCCGCCCGGATCGATCACCGCCGGCCCCGGGCCCCGAATGGTCAGTCCAGGTGGAAGATCTCGGTGAGCGGGCGCATCGCCTCGTCGGGGCCCACCCCGTCGAGGTCCTCGAAGAACCCGGCCATCTCCGCCTGCCAGCGGGCGTTGACCTCCGTGCGGGACATCGCCTCCCGGGCGGCCTCGAAGTCCTCGGTCTCGAGGTAGCCCACCAGCAGGCCGTCCTCGCGCAGGAAGAGGGAGTAGTTGTGCCACCCGGACTCGCCCAACGCCCGGCGCATCTCCGGCCAGACCTCGGCGTGGCGCTCCCGGTACTCCTCCAGCCGGTCCGCGCGGACCTTGAGCAGAAAGCAGATCCGCCGCATGACGCCGCTCCTTCGTGAAAGGTTTCATTCGCCGGGGACGCAAGCTAGCCGGGCCATCACAGCGCGTCAAGATCGGCTGCTCATGAGGGCTCCGCGGATCGCCCTCCATCACTTTCCGACCGATGCCGGCCGTCATCTTGACACGACTCCCCACCCCCTCTTAGCGTCAGCTCAGTGAAACGATTCACAGCGGTGTCCAGCCACCCGGGAGTCCTGATCGCATGACCGCCTCCTCCGCCGTCAAGGCGGCCCTCGCCACCCAGGCCATCGAGACCCCCTCGTGGGCCTATGGAAACTCCGGCACCCGGTTCAAGGTGTTCGCGCAGGAGGGGGTTCCCCGCACCCCCCGGGAGAAGCTGGAGGACGCCGCCCGGGTGCACGAGTTCACCGGTGCGGCCCCCTCGGTGGCCCTGCACATCCCCTGGGACCGGGTCGACGACTACGGCGCGCTGGCGACCTTCGCCAAGGACCTGGGCCTGCGATTGGGAACGATCAACTCCAACGTCTTCCAGGACGACGACTACCGGCTGGGCAGCGTCTGCCACCCCGACCCCCGGGTGCGCCGCAAGGCCCTGGACCACCTGCTCGAGTGCGTGGACATCATGGACGCCACCGGCTCGCGCGACCTGAAGCTGTGGTTCGCCGACGGCACCAACTATCCGGGGCAGGACGACATCCGCGCCCGCCAGGACCGTCTCGCCGAAGCCCTGGCCGCCGTCTACGAGCGTCTGGGCGCCGATCAGCGGATGCTGCTGGAGTACAAGTTCTTCGAGCCCGCCTTCTACGCCACCGACGTGCCGGACTGGGGCACCGCCCATGCCCACTGCCTGCGGCTGGGCGAGCGGGCCCGGGTCGTGGTGGACACCGGGCACCACGCGCCGGGCACCAACATCGAGTTCATCGTCGCGGTCCTGCTGCGCGAGGGCAGGCTCGGCGGCTTCGACTTCAACTCCCGCTTCTACGCCGACGACGACCTGATGGTCGGTGCCGCCGACCCCTTCCAACTGTTCCGCATCATGCACGAGGTCATCGGGGGCGGCGGCTTCGCGCCCGACATCGCCTTCATGCTGGACCAGTGCCACAACATCGAGCCCAAGATCCCCGCGATCATCCGTTCGGTGATGAACGTCCAGGAGGCCACCGCCAAGGCCCTGCTGGTGGACCGGGAGGCGCTGGGCGCCGCCCAGCTCTCCGGTGACGTGCTCGGCGCGAACGCGGTCCTGATGGACGCCTACAACACCGATGTGCGACCGCTGCTGGCCGAACTGCGCGAGGAGCGGGGTATGGACCCCGACCCCATCGCCGCCTACCGGCGCTCCGGATGGGCCGAGCGCATCGTCGCCGATCGGCGGGGCGGCGAGCAGGCGGGCTGGGGCGCCTGACCACACCGGGCCCGCCACGGGCCCGCCCACACGCGTTGGGCGATCGGCCCGGACGCGCCCACGCCCGCACCGCAGTACAGGAAAGCCCAGGAAGCAGGGAGAAGATGACGGACGCCACCCCCCGGCCGGTCGTCGAGCTGTTGGAGCGCTCGCACCGCCTCGGAGCCGACCCCCGCAACACCAACTACGCGGGCGGCAACACCTCCGCCAAGGGCACCGCCGCGGACCCGGTCACCGGGACCGACATCGAGCTGATGTGGGTCAAGGGTTCCGGGGGCGACCTGGGCACCCTCACCGAGGGCGGCCTGGCCGCCCTGCGGTTGGACCGCCTGCGCGCCCTGACCGGGGTCTACCCGGGCGTGGAGCGCGAGGACGAGATGGTCGCCGCCTTCGACTACTGCCTGCACGGCAAGGGGGGCGCCGCCCCCTCCATCGACACCGCCATGCACGGACTGGTGGACGCCGCGCACGTGGATCACCTGCACCCCGACTCCGGCATCGCACTGGCCTGCGCCGCCGATGGGGAGAAGTTGACCGGGGAGTGCTTCGGGGACCGCGTGGTCTGGGTGCCCTGGCGCCGTCCCGGCTTCCGGCTCGGCCTGGACATCGCCGCCGTCAAGGAGGCCAACCCGCAGGCGATCGGCTGCGTGCTGGGCGGTCACGGCATCACCGCCTGGGGTGACACCTCCGAGGAGTGCGAGCGCAACTCCCTGGACATCATCCGCACCGCCGAGCGTTTCATCGCCGAGCGGGGCCGGCCCGAGCCCTTCGGGGCGGTGCGCCCGGGATGGGAGCCGCTGCCGGAGGAGGAGCGGCGCGCCCGCGCCGCGGCGCTGGCCCCCGTGATCCGGGGTCTGGCCTCCACCGACCGTCCCCAACTGGGCCACTTCACCGACAGCGAGACGGTGCTGGACTTCCTCTCCCGCGACGAGCACCCCCGGCTGGCGGCCCTGGGCACCTCGTGCCCCGACCACTTCCTGCGCACCAAGGTCCGCCCCCTGGTGCTCGACCTGCCGGCCGACGCCCCGTTGGAGCGAGCCGTGGAGCGGCTGCGCGAGCTGCACGCGAAGTACCGCGAGGAGTACCGCGCCTACTACGAGCGGCACGCGAACCCCGATTCCCCCGCCATGCGCGGCGCGGACCCGGCCATCGTGCTGGTGCCGGGTATCGGGATGTTCTCCTTCGGCAAGGACAAGCAGACCGCCCGGGTCGCCGGTGAGTTCTACGTCAACGCCGTCAACGTGATGCGCGGGGCCGAGGCGATCTCCCGGTACGCCCCCATCGAGGAGTCCGAGAAGTTCCGGATCGAGTACTGGGAGCTGGAGGAGGCCAAGCTGCGGCGGATGCCGAAGCCCAAGCCGCTGGCGACCCGGGTGGCGCTGGTCACCGGCGCGGCCTCCGGCATCGGCCTGGCCACCGCCCGCCGGCTCGTCGCCGAGGGCGCCTGCGTGGTGGTCGCCGATCTGGACGCCGAGCGCTCCGCGGAGGTGGCGAAGGAGTTGGGCGGCCCGGACCGGGCGGTGGCGGTGGCCGCCGACGTGACCTCCGAGGAGGCGATCGCCGAGGCCTTCGCCGTCGGCGCACTGGCCTTCGGCGGGATCGACCTGGTGGTGAACAACGCCGGGATCTCCATCTCCAAGCCGCTGACCGAGACCACCGCGGCCGACTGGGACCTGCAGCACCGGATCATGGCGCGCGGCTCGTTCCTGGTCTCCCGTGAGGCGGCCCGGATGATGATCGCCCAGGACATGGGCGGCGACATCGTCTACATCGTCTCCAAGAACGGCGTCTTCGCCGGCCCCAACAACATCGCCTACGGCGCAACGAAGGCCGACCAGGCCCACCAGGTGCGGCTGCTGGCCGCCGAACTCGGCGGGCACGGCATCCGGGTCAACGGCGTCAACCCCGACGGCGTGGTGCGCGGTTCCGGGATCTTCGCCGCCGGCTGGGGTGCCAAGCGGGCCGCGGTGTACGGCGTGGAGGAGGAGAAGCTGGGCGAGTTCTACGCGCAGCGGACCCTGCTCAAGCGCGAGGTGCTGCCGGAGCACGTGGCGGCGGCGGTGTACACCCTGACCGCCGGCGACCTGTCGCACACCACCGGTCTGCACATCCCGGTCGACGCGGGTGTCGCCGCGGCCTTCCTGCGATGAGCGGCACGACCGCCGGTTCCCGCCCCGGGGCGTCCCCCCGGGGCGGGGCCTTCGCCGCCGTCGACCTGGGGGCGTCCAGCGGTCGGGTGATGCTCGTGACGGTGGGGCCCGACCGACTCGATCTGCGCGAGGTGCACCGCTTCCCCAACCGACCGGTGCGGATGGGCGACACGCTGTACTGGGACATCCCGGGTCTGTACCGGGGGGTGCTGGACGGCCTGCGCGAGGCCGGACGCGCCGCCGGGGGCCGCCTGGACGGCGTGGGCATCGATTCCTGGGCCGTGGATCACGGCCTGCTGGACGCGGACGGAGTCCTGCTGGGCAACCCGGTGCACTACCGGGACGCCCGGGTGGAGGGCACGGCGGAGAAGGTGGCGGCCCTGTTGCCGCCCGAGCGGCTGTACGCGGCCACCGGCCTGCAGCACCTGCCGTTCAACACGATCTACCAGCTGACGGCGGCGCGCGGGAGCGCGGCGTGGTCGGCGGCCCGACGGGTGCTGCTGATCCCGGATCTGATCTCGTACTGGCTCACCGGCGAGGCCGGCACCGAACTGACCAACGCCTCCACCACCCAGTTGATCGATCCGCGCACCCGGGACTGGTCCCGGGAGGTCGCCGACGCCCTCGACCTCGACCCCGGCCTCTTCCCACCGCTGCGGCGGCCCGGCGACCCGGCCGGGGAACTACTGCCGCACGTCCTGGCGGAGACCGCTCTGGCCGGTCCGGTTCCGGTGATCGCGGTCGGTTCGCACGACACCGCCTCGGCGGTGGTGGGCGTCCCGGCCGCCGGCGACGGGCCGGGCTCGCGGTTCGGCTACATCGCCACCGGCACCTGGTCCCTGGCCGGGCTGGAACTGCCCGGGCCCGTGCTGTCCGAGGAGAGCCGGCTGGCGAACTTCACCAACGAACTGGGGGTCGACGGCACCGTCCGCTACCTGCGCAACATCATGGGGCTGTGGCTGCTCCAGGAGTGTCTGCGCGCCTGGGAGTCCGAGGACGGCGCCGCGCCCGACCTGGCCGGCCTGTTGGCGGACGCCGAGCGCGCCGAGCCGTTGCGCTCGGTGGTGGACGCCGGTGACGAGGGCTTCATCGCCCCCGGTGACATGCCGGCCCGGATCGCGGCGGCCTGCCGGGACACCGGATGGCCGGTGCCCCGGGACCGGGCGGAGACCGTGCGCTGCGTGCTGGACTCGCTCGCCCTGGCCCACCACCGGGCCCTGGCCGAGGCGACCCGGTTGGCGGACCGCCGGATCGAGGTCGTGCACGTGGTCGGTGGCGGCGCCCGGAACGACCTGCTGTGCCGACTGACCGCCGAGGCCTGCGGACTGCCGGTGGTCGCCGGCCCCGCCGAGGCCGCCGCCCTGGGCAACGCCCTGGTGCAGGCGCGGGCCGCCGGCGTGCTGGAGGGCGACCTCGGCGACCTGCGAGCCCTGCTGCGAACCGGGCAACCGTTGCGGCACCATGAGCCGAGGGACGGAACGGAGCCCTGGCGACGGGCGGAGGAGCGACTGCATGGCTGAGCGGATGCGGGTGGGGCTCTTCATCACCTGCGTGAACGACACCCTGTACCCCGACACCGGCCGGGCGGTGGTGACCCTGCTGGAGCGGCTGGGTGTGGAGGTGGAGTTCCCCGAGGCGCAGAGCTGCTGCGGTCAACCCCAGTTCAACACCGGCTACCGACGCGAGACCGAACCACTGGTGCGGCGGTACGCGGAGGCCTTCGCCGGGTGCGACCACATCGTGACCCCCTCGGGGTCCTGCGCGGCGATGGTCCGCGACCACCACCCGGGGTTCGCGGTGCCGGGCGCGGCGGAGGCCGCGCGCCGGACCCTGGAGCTGACGGAGTTCCTGGTGGACGTGCTGGGGGTGACGGACGTGGGGGCGTACTACCCGCACACCGTGACCTACCACCCCACCTGCCACGGCCTGCGGGCCCTGGGGCTGGGCGACCGGCCGCGCCGACTGCTGGAGAAGGTGCGCGGCCTGGAGTTGGTGGAACTCCCCGGGGCCGAGGAGTGCTGCGGTTTCGGCGGTACCTTCGCCATGAAGAACGCGGCGGTCTCCACCGCGATGGGACGGGACAAGGCCCGGGCCGTCGTCGCCACCGGCGCCTCGGCGGTCTGCACGGTGGACAACTCCTGTCTGATGCACATCGGCGGGGTACTGCGGCGCGCCGGCTCCCCGGTCCGTCCGGTGCACCTGGCGGAGATCCTCGCCTCCACCGGGGGGAACGCCGACGCGACGGCGCACGGTTCGGGGACGAGGGGGGCGACGCGGTGAGCGGCACCTTCCTCGGCATGCCCGGCCGCGCGGCCGGTGGCACCCGCCCCGCGACCCCGCGCGATTTCCCCACGGCCGCGGAAGCAGCCGGTCGGAACGCCACGCTGCTCGGCAACCTGCGGCACGCCACCCACACCATCCGCGACAAGCGGGCCCGCGCGGTCGCCGAACTCTCCGATTGGCCGGAGCTGCGCGCCGCCGGCGCCGCGATCAAGGACGACGTGCTGCTGCGGCTGGACAGCCACCTGGAGCGGCTGGAGGAGGCGGTGACGGCGGCCGGCGGCACCGTGCACTGGGCCGCCGACGCCGCGGAGGCCAACCGGATCGTCACCGAGCTGGTGCACGCCACCGGTGAGACCGAGGCGATCAAGGTCAAGTCGATGGCCACCCAGGAGATCGGCCTCAACGAGGCGCTGGCCGACGCCGGCATCACCGCCTACGAGACCGACCTCGCCGAGCTGATCGTGCAGCTGGGCGACGACCTGCCCTCGCACATCCTGGTGCCGGCGATCCACCGCAACCGGGGCGAGATCCGGGACATCTTCCGCGAGCGGATGGCCGACTGGGGTCGGGCGGCCCCCGAGGGGCTCAGCGACCGACCGGCGGAACTCGCCGAGGCCGCGCGCCTGCACCTGCGGGAGAAGTTCCTGCGGGCGAGGGTGGGGATCTCCGGCGCCAACTTCATGGTCGCCGAGACCGGCACCCTGGTGGTCGTGGAGTCCGAGGGCAACGGGCGGATGTGCCTGACCCTGCCGGAGACCCTGATCTCGGTGGTGGGCATCGAGAAGGTGGTGCCGACCTGGCGGGATCTGGAGGTCTTCCTGCAGCTGTTGCCGCGCTCCTCCACCGCCGAGCGGATGAATCCGTACACCACGATGTGGACCGGCACCACCGACGGCGACGGTCCCCGCGAGTTCCATCTGGTGCTGCTGGACAACGGCCGCACCGACGTGTTGGCCGACACCGTGGGCCGTCAGGCGCTGCGCTGCATCCGCTGCTCGGCGTGCCTGAACGTCTGCCCGGTCTACGAGCGGGCCGGCGGCCACGCCTACGGCTCGGCCTATCCCGGGCCGATCGGGGCGATCCTCACCCCCCAGCTGCGGGGCACCGACAGCGCGCTGGACGCCTCACTGCCGTACGCCTCCTCGCTGTGCGGGGCGTGTTACGAGGTCTGTCCGGTGGCCATCGACATCCCCCGGGTCCTGGTGCACCTGCGCGAACGGGTGGTCGAGGGCGGGGAGGTGACGGTGCGCGGCAGCCGGGTGCGGCTGAAACCGGCGCGCGGGCACGCCGCCGAGCGGGCCCTGATGCGCGCCGCCCGCTGGGCGTTGGACCACCCGGGCGTGGTGCGCGCCGGACAGCGGGTGGCCGGACGCACCCGCCGGCTGCACCCGCGCCGGCTGCCCGGGCCGGGGGCGGCGTGGACCGCGAGCCGGGACCTGCCGACGGTGCCCGCCGAGTCCTTCCGGGACTGGTGGCGCCGCACCCGGGAAGCGGACGGCGGGAACGGGAACAGTGACGACCACGGGGTCGGGGACGGATACCGGGAGGAGCGGTCGTGACCGGATGCGCGCGCGGGACGGGGACGGGTCACGGCAGCCGCGAGGTGGTGCTCGGCCGGGTTCGGCGCGCCCTGCGGGGCACCGGGACCGGGCCGGCCGAACCGGCCGGGCCGCGGGCGGTGACGCCGGTGCCCCGGGAGTACCTGGTCTCCCACCTTCCGGAGGCCCCGGATCGACCGGCCGCCCTGACGGACCTGCTGGCGGAGAACCTGGCCGACTACCGGGCGCTGGTGCACCGGGTGGACCCCGACGGCCTGCCGGCGCTGATCGCCCGGCTGCTGACGGAGCGCGGTGCGCGGAGCGTGGTCGCCCCGCCCGGGGTTCCCGACGCCTGGCTGCCGGAGGGCGTCGTCCGGGTCCCGGACGATCCCGCCGGCACCGCCGCCGAACTGGACGCCGTGGACGCGGTGGTCACCGGGTGCGCGCTGGCGATCGCGGAGACCGGCACCATCGTGCTGGACGGCTCCCCCGACCAGGGAAGACGACGGATCACCCTGATCCCGGACCACCACCTGTGCGTGGTTCGGGTCCCCGAGCAGGTGGTGTCATCGGTACCGGAGGCGCTGCCCCGACTGGTGCCGCACCGGCCGCAGACCTGGATCTCGGGACCCTCGGCCACCAGCGACATCGAGCTGGACCGGGTGGAGGGGGTACACGGCCCCCGGGTACTGGAGGTGCTGCTGGTCGGCCCGCTCCCCGGGCCCGCGGCTCCGGACGCCCCGGGGCCGGCGGGGTCCTGAGCCGGAGGGGCGCCGAGGCGTCGGGGCCCCGGGCGGTGGGAGCGGTCCGAGCCTTCCCCTCCCACCGGGAGTGGGGCGGGAAGACGCGGACCGGGGGCGGGATCACTCCAGCAGTTCCGCGCCCATGATCCGATCGATCTCGGCGAGCTCGCCGAAGGTGAGCGGCCCGGACTCGATCGCCGCGAGGTTCTGGTCGAGCTGGGTCACGCTGCCGGCCCCGATCAGCACCGAGACCACCCGCGGGTCCCGCAGCACCCACGCCAGGGCGAGCTGCGCGAGGGTCTGCCCCCGCCCCCGGGCGAAACCGTCGAGCTCGCGCAGCATCTCCAGTCGGCTGTCGGTCAACGCCTCGGGACGCAGGAAGCGGGCCTGCGCCATCCGCGAGTCGGCGGGCACCTCGCCGCCGAGGTAGCGGTCGGTCAGCAGCCCCTGGGCCAACGGGGAGTAGGCGACCAGCGCGGTGCCGGTGTCCCCGACGGCGTCCAGGACCTCGTCCTCCAGCCGACGGTCGATCATGTTGTAGGGCGACTGGTGGACCAGCAGCGGGGTGCCCATCGAGCGCAGGATCTGCACCGCGCGCCGGTGCTGGTCGGCGGGATAGTTGGAGATGCCGACATACAGCGCCTTGCCCTGTCGCACGGCGGTGTCCAGTGCCCCGAGGGTCTCCTCGAGCGGGGTGTCGGGGTCGAAGCGGTGGGAGTAGAAGACGTCCACGTACTCCAGACCCATCCGCTTCAGCGACCGGTCGAGGCTCGCCAGGAGGTACTTCCGCGAGCCCCATTCGCCGTAGGGGCCGGGCCACATGTCGTAACCGGCCTTGGTGGCGATGAACAGTTCGTCGCGGTACGGGCGGAGGTCCTGCGCGAAGAGGGTTCCGAAGTTGGCCTCGGCCGAGCCGTACGGCGGGCCGTAGTTGTTGGCCAGGTCGATGTGGGTGACGCCGCGGTCGAAGGCGCGTCGCAGCACGGCGCGCTGGGTCTCCAGCGGGGTGGCGTCCCCGAAGTTGTGCCACAGCCCCAGGGAGACGGCGGGCAACAGGACACCGCTGCGACCGCACCGGCGGTACTGCATGGTGGAGTAGCGGTCCTCGGCGGCGGTGTATCGGCTCACCCGTGGTCTCCTCGACGTGCGTGCGATGGGGCGCGGAACGGCGGGGCCGGCCCCCGGGCATCGTCTCACGCCGTGCGCCGCCCCTCCCCCGCTCCCGACCCCGGGAGCGGGGTCAGGGCGTGTCGGCGCCGCCGGCCCAGCGCACCCCGCCCAGCACGTGGGCGCGGAAGAGCGGGTCCCGCCAGCACTCCACCGTGTGGCCGAGGGCCGTGTAGAAGGAACGACCGCCGGTGTTCTCGTGGCACCACACCAGGGGGCGGTCCGCGCCGGGGGTGCCGCCGCGGAAGGTGCTCCCGTCGGCGGAGGCGAGCATTCGGACCCGGTCGCGCGGATCGTGGTCGAAGGCGTACCACTCGTCGGTGAACTCCCAGCGGGCCGGGAGGTGGGCGGTGGCCGGGTGGTCGCGGTCCTCCACGACCACCACCCCGGGCTGGAGGTCGGGGTGCTCGGTGAAGCGGGCGCCGACCAACCGTCCGTACCAGGGGCGGCCGTACTCGGTGCAGCTCGCGGCGTGGACGCCGACGAAGCCGCCCCCGGCCTCCTGGTGGGCGCGCAGGGCGGTCGAGGCGGCGTCGGTGAGAACGTCCCCGCTGGTGGAGAGGAAGACCACCACGGGGTGGTGCGGCAGCTCCGCCGCCAACTCCCCGGGGTCCTCGGTGGCGGTGACCGGGAAGCCGTGTTCGGCGCCGAGCTCACGGAGCGCCGCCACGCCGTACGGGATCGACTCGTGCCGGTAGTCGGCGGTGCGGGAGTAGACCAGGACCGGACCGGGGCCGGTGGCTCGGGGAGACATGTCGTCATGCTAGGGCCCGGCCGGCGCCCGGCGCCGGTGGGGCCCGCGGCGTCCCGTGCGCCCGGGGAGCGGATCGGTGACGTGTCGCCGGGACCCGGCTCCGACACCGCGGCGGCCCGCGGGGAGGCGTGTCCGCCCCGAAACCCGACCCCACCGGTCCCGGCATGATCCACTCGGCACGGGGTACGGGGCACGCGACCGATCAAGGGGCGGAACGACGCGACGGAGGCGGGATGAGCGCGGACCAACGGGGCGATTCCCCGGCCACTTTCCGGGACCTCACCCTGGAGGCCCTGAACCACCAACGACTGGCCGAGTGGTGGTGCGATGCCCTGGGGTACCGGCGCCGGGGAACATGGGCGGGCGAGGCGGAGCCGCGCCCGGCGGAGTGGCCGGTGGCCATCCACGACCCGGAGGGCGAGGGCCCCACGATCTGGATCACCCCGGTCGGGGAACGCCGGACGAGCCGCAACCCCGTCCGGCTGGACGTGTGGGGCGACACCGAGCGGCTGCTGGCGATGGGCGCGACCATGGTCACGGAGCGCTCGGGCACCCGGGACTGGGACGTGCTGGCCGATCCGGAGGGCAACGAGTTCCTGGTCTTCCCGCCGCCGGGCGACGAGCCGCCCGTCCACCCGGGTGTGCGCTGAAGGTCCCGCCCGCGCCCGCGCGACCTCCTGTTCGGTCTCACCCGTCGTACCAGATCCGGCGGTCGCGGGCGAGGTCGTACAACTCCTCGACCCGGTCCGGCTTGAGGACCGGGGTGCCCCCGTCCAGCACGGCCGGCGGCACCCCGGCGGGGATGCCGAGCACCAGCAGGTCGGAGGGGCGATGCCCCACCCGGATCCGTGGGGCGACCACGGCGAGGACCGGTCGCACCTCCACCGGCCCGCCGGCCGCCCGACGCAGGACGTGGGCGGCCCGGCTCGCCGCCCTTCGGCAGAGCCTCGGGTGGGGTTCGACGCGGGAGCCGATCCGGATCATGTCCGCGGTTACCCCGATATCCCCCTTCCGTCCGGGGACCCCGAGTACCACCCGTGCGCCGGCCGGATTGACGGTGTGCACCGCGAAGATCCCGCCCGGCCCGATCGTGAGGTGCGCCAGGACGGCGCGCGCCGGCAGCGGCAGGGAGTGCAGGGTGCGACGCCCGGTCGGTTCCAGCCGGTCCAGGGCGGTCCCCACCAGGATCTCGCCGGTGAGACGTCGTTCGAGTTCGTCCAGGTCCGCCCGACGGCCCAGCAGACGGCCCAGCGCACGCCGGGCGACGGATTCGGCGACGGACAGTTCGGGAAGGCCCCGCAGGTACTCGCCGGGACGGTTGGGGGCGAGGTCGTCGTCCGGGTGCAGCCACAGGGGCCCGCGGCGGGACGCGGAGGGGTCGGGCATCGCGGACATCGCTCGCACTCCCGGGGACGGGAAACGTGGCACCGCCTTCCAGCTTCGGCGGGATGTCCCGCCGGGGCAAGGGGGAGCCGGGAGGAGTTGGGCACCGACGCCGGGGCGGTGCCGGGTCGGCGGGTCCCGGCCGGCAGAATCGCCCGGTCGCCGGGCCGGCACGGACCGGTCGGCGGGTTCGGGACACACGGGAACGACGGAGAACGACGGAAGGGACCGGCCGGAATGCGCCTGATCGACACGGTGGCCTGGGTGTGCGTGGAGGAGGGCCGGATTCTGGGGACCCGAAGCCGGGGACGGACGCTGTTCTACATCCCGGGCGGCAAGCGGGAGGCCGGGGAGAACGACCTGGAGACCCTGGTGCGGGAGGTCCGCGAGGAGGTGGGCGTGGAGTTGGTGCCCGACACCGTCGAGCCGGCGGGGGTGTACGAGGCGGAGGCCGACGGCCACGGCGTGGGCGCGGTGGTGCGGATGGCCTGCTACACCGCCCGGCACCGGGGGGTGCCCCGGGCCGGTGGGGAGATCGAGGAACTGGCCTGGTTGCGCTACGCGGACCGGGATCGCACCGCGCCGGTGGATCGGGTGGTCTTCGACGATCTGCGGGACGCCGGCCTGTTGTCCTGACCGGTTCGCGCCGCGCCCCCGCCCGTCCGTCCGTCCGCCGACGGTTCACCGTTTCCCGTCGTGGCGGAGCGGGCGGGATCGGTCGCCGCCCTCCGGGACCCTCGTGCCCGGGGTCGTCCCGCCTCGGGGCCGGGGCTCCGCGCCGTCGACCGCCGCGTGCGCGTCCCGGCGCACCAGGGCGGCGTAACGGCCGCCGAGGGCGAGAAGTTCCTCGTGGGTGCCGCGCTCCACGACGCGCCCCTCGTCCAGGACGACGATCGAATCGGCGTCGCGCACGGTGGAGAGCCGGTGGGCGATGGTGATGGTGGTGCGGGTCGCCGAGAGATCGTCCAGGGCCCGCTGGACGGCACGTTCGGTACGGGTGTCCAGGGCGCTGGTCGCCTCGTCGAGGATGAGGACCGGCGGGTCCCGCAGAATGGTGCGGGCCAGGGCGAGCCGTTGCTTCTCCCCGCCGGAGAAGCGGTGGCCCCGTTCCCCCACCACGGTGTCGTATCCCTCGGGCAGGGCGGCGATGTGGTCGTGGATCTGCGCCGCCCGCGCGGCGGCCTCCAGTTCGGCGTCGTCGGCCCCGGGTCGGGCGAAGCGCAGGTTGTCGGCGATGGAGGCGTGGAAGAGGTAGGTGTCCTGGGAGACCACCCCGATGTTGCGGGCCAGGGAGGCGAAGTCCAGGTCGCGGACGTCCACGCCGTCCAGGGTGACCCGTCCGTCGGTGACGTCGTACAGGCGCGGAATCAGGGAGCCCAGGGTGCTCTTGCCGCTGCCGGTGGCGCCGACCACGGCCAGGGAACCGCCGGGCGGGACGGTGAGGTGGATGTCGCGCAGCGCCGGGGGCGCGTCGGGGGTGTGGGCGAAGGAGACGTGCTCGAACCGGATCTCGCCGCGGGCCCGCTCGATGCGTCGCGGGTTCTCCCGTTCGGTGATGTCCTCGCGCAGGTCGAGGTACTCGAAGATCCGCTGGAAGAGGGCGAGCGAGGCCTGTATGTCCACGCCCGTGGAGATCAGGGACACCGACGGCCGCAGCAGGCCCTGCTGGAGGGTGACGAAGGCGACCAGGGTCCCGATGGAGGGGGGCGTACCGCCGAGTTGGGAGACGGCTCCGGCGGACCAGTAGAGCAGGGGCGGGATGGCGCCCATGATCATGCCGATGGTGGCCATTCGCCACCGACCGGCCATGCCGGCACGGACCTCGAGTTCCACCAGGCTCCGGGATTCGCGCTCGAAGGTGTCGGTGAGGGAGTCGGCCCGCCCCATGGTGCGGCCCAGCAGGATGCCGCTGACCGAGAGGGACTCGGTGACCAGCGCCGCCATGTGGGCGAGTTGGCGCTGCCGGTGGGCGGTGATGCGCTTGCGCTCGCGGCCCACCCGGCGGGCGATCCAGACGAAGAAGGGCAGCAGGACCAGGGAGACGAGGGTCAGGCGCCAGTCGAGGGCGAGCATGGCGACGATCGTGGCCACCACCGAGGTGCCGTTGGAGACCAGTGAGGTCGCGGTGGTGGTGACGGTGGCCTGCATGCCGCCGATGTCGTTGGCGATCCGGGACTGCACCTCGCCGGTGCGGGTGCGGGTGAAGAACGCCAGCGGCATCCGCTGGAGCTTGGTGTAGACGCCGGTGCGCAGGTCGTGCATGACGCGCTGGCCCACCCGGGTGGAGATGAGGGTCTGCAGGACCCCGAAGATGCTGCTGGTCACGGCCGCGACGATCATGCCCAGGGCGAGCAGGGTGAGCAGGCCGCCCCGCTGGTCGGGCAGCGCCGTGTCGATGATCTCGCGGAGCAGGAAGGGCGAGGCCACCGCGACCAGCGAGGAGGCCCCGACCAGGAGCCCCACCACGGCGAGGCGTCCGCGGTAGGGGCGGAAGAGGGCCAGGATGCGGCGCAGCGGTACGGGGGTGGTCGGATGCGGGGACACCGGGTCGACGGCCGGCCGAACGGGTGGCGTCCGCTCGTTGACGTGAGGGCGCATGGGGTCCTTCCGCGGGGTGGGCGCCGGGGCGGCGGCGGACCGGCGCGTGTCCGGGGCCCGGCTCGCACCGATGCGGGGACGCACGCGCACCCGCTTTGATCATTATCACGTTCATCCGCTTCGCCCCCTTCGTCGCCCCGGCGGACGGAGACGGATGGGGCGCGGGTCCGGGTGGGGCGAACCCCCGCGCGCGCCGACCCGGACCGCCCCCTCCACCGTGTCCACCCACGCCCGGTTCCGCGAAACCTCCTGACCTGCGAAGACGCCGGCCGGGCACACCTCGTCGGAATTCACGGGAAAAAGTTCGGCGGAAGCGGCAACCTTCCGAACCCCTGCGGCAACCAAGGAGCAGAACGGAGCGAGACTCCTCGTCGCCCCCCTGAAGGAGCGCTCCTCCGTCGCCCCGGGCGGCACCAGCCCGCCCGGGGCCCCTTTCCGGCAGGAGGCGGGACCCGCCGGAAACGCCCCGGGCGGCTTCGGCCGCCCGGGGCGAAAACTTTGTCGGGATCCTTCCCCGGGGTCTTCCGTGCCGCCGGCGGGGAGGATCCCCCCGGCCACCCGGGGTCGGCACGGATGCGGGGGCTACCCGCGGACCGCCCGGAGGCTGCGGTCAACGGGCGGAGCCGCCGCCGGACGGCAACCGGTCGGACCGACGGAACGGCGGCCCACCGGCGGCTTGGGAGCGCTCCCATCCGACGACGGCTCCCCAATGATGCGGACATGACAGCGGTCCGTCAACCGTCCGCGCGGAGGATGGCCGGGAATCCGCGATCCCCGCGCCCCACACCCGTCGGCACGTTCGTTCACGATCGAGCATGTTCGAATAGGTTCGTCCACCCCCGAAAACCCGTTGCTTCCCGGGGCGGCACTCGGGACCCTGGATCGGTTGCCCACGCACGACACGGCCTCCACCGTGCCCGTCATCGCCGCACGGCCCCTCGCCCACCTCGCCTCCTCACCCCTCGTCCCCTTCCCGAATTCCCACCCGCACGAAATCCCGGGACGTCATGCGCCTTCGCGATCTTCCGCATCCCGACCCCGGGGAACCCGACACCCGGTCGGGTCCCCGCTTCCTCCTCTGGCTCTTCCGTCGACAACTCCGCGGTCAGGCCAAGGCCCTCTCCTGGGGGGTCCTGCACATGGGCGCCGTCGCCTGTCTGCCCGTCGCCGTGGGCGCCGCGGTGCAGGCCGCGGTGGAGGCCTCGGCCGCGGGCCTGGTACGTGCCGGGCTGCTGCTGGCCGGAATCGGCCTGATGATGGCCGTCGCCGACACCATGCTGCACCGCAGTGCGATCACCAACTGGATCACCGCGGCCACCCGGGTACAGCAGGTACTCGCCCGGCGCACCGCCCACCTCGGGGCCGCGCTCACCCGCCGGGTCGCAGCCGGCGAGGTGGTCAAGGTCTCCACCGGGGACGTGGAGAAGATCGGCTGGCTCGTCGAGTCCGCGTCGCGCTTCTCGGCGGCCGTGATCGTGGCCGGCGCCGTGTGCACCGCCCTGGTGCTCCACGAACCACGGCTGGGTCTCATCGTGCTGCTCGGCATCCTCGCGGTGATGCTCACCGTCTTCCCCCTGGTGCCCGCCGCCACCCGCCGCGCCGACCGCGAGCGCGCCCGTTCCGGACACGCCGCCGAACTGGCCTCCGACACCGTCGCCGGCCTGCGCGTCCTGCGCGGCATCGGCGGCGAGGAACTCTTCCTGGACCGCTACCGCCGGGCCTCC
The DNA here is from genome assembly GCF_021390475.1 of Streptomyces sp. ST2-7A. GTDB lineage: Bacteria > Actinomycetota > Actinomycetes > Streptomycetales > Streptomycetaceae > Streptomyces. The sequence continues at coordinate 40,397 of NZ_JAJUWS010000004.1, read as the reverse complement.
GAGGAGGTCCGGGCCGCCTCGGTGCACACCGCCCGCATGTGGTCGCTGATCGACGCCCTCCAGGTCCTCGTCCCCGGCGCGCTGCTGTTGGTCGTCGTGTGGCAGGGGTACCGGCTCGCGGAGACCGGGGCCATCACCCCCGGCGAGTTGGTCACCGTCTACGGGACCGTGCTCTTCCTGCTCTTCCCGCTGCGCCTGTTCCAGGAGGGCGCGATGGCCTGGGCCTTCTCCCGGCCCGCCGCCCGACGCGCCGTGCGGGTGCTGTCCATGCGCCGCGGGGACGCGCCGGCCACCGACACCCCCGCCGGTGACGACGTCGCCGGCCCGGCGGCACCCGCCCTGCACGACCCGCTCACCGGGCTGACCGCCCCCGCCGGCCTGCTCACCGCGGTGGTCTGCGGGGACACCGAGGGAGCCGAGGGCCTGGCCGCCCGGCTGGGTGGCCACCCTCCGGAGGAGGACGACGGGGTACCGACCCCTTCCGTGGAGATCGACGACCGTCCCGCCCGCGGACTGCCCCGGGCCCTGGTCCGCGCCACGGTGTTGGTCCAGGACAAGGATCCGGTGCTGCTGTCGGGCACCCTCGCCGAACTGTTGGACGTTCCCGCCTCCGGTCGGGTGACCCCGGAGGCCGCCCTGACGGCCGCTTCCTGTTCGGACGTGTTGGATTCGCTGGCCCACACCTCCCCCGAGGCCGCGCACGACCCCCTGCTGGGCCGGATCACCGAGCGCGGCCGGTCCCTGTCGGGGGGCCAACGCCAACGACTGGCCCTGGCCCGCTCGCTGCTCACCGACCCGCCCGTGCTGGTGCTGGACGAACCCACCTCCGCGGTGGACGCCCACACCGAGGCCCGGATCGGCGCCGCCCTGCGCGGGCTGCGCGCGGGCCGCACCACGGTGGTGCTGGGCTCCAGTCCGCTGCTGCTGGAACACGCCGACCGGGTGGTGCTGCTGCTCGACGGTCGGGTCGCCGCCGAGGGCACCCACGGCGACCTGTGGGGGAACACCCCGCGGTACCGGGCCGTGGTCGGTCGGGACACCGGACTCGACGCCCCCGTCCGCCCCGATGTCCGCACCGGGCCCCGCACCGGGTCCGTCCACGTCGAGGAGAACGCGTGACCCCCACCATCGGGGTGCGTCCCCCGGAACACGATCCCGGCCGGGACGAGAACCCGACGACCCTGCCGGTCGCCCGCGACGCCACCGTGCGCGCCTATGTGCGCGAACTGCTGATCCGCCACCGCCGGGCCCTGTCGATCCTGGTGGCGGTCAACTCCGTCGCCGTCCTCGCCTCGATGGTCGGCCCCTGGCTGCTGGGCGGGGTGGTGCAGGGCCTGGCCGACGAGGCCCGGGGGGTCGAGCCGGGACGGATCCTGACCGGCTTCGCCCTGGCCGTCATCGTCCAGGCCGTCTTCGTCCGGCTGGTCCGGCTGCGCGGGGCGATGCTCGGCGAGCGGATGCTGGCCGACCTGCGCGAGGACTTCCTGGTCCGCTCGGTGGCCCTGCCGCCGGGGGTGTTGGAACGGGCCGGCACCGGTGACCTGCTCGCCCGGGTCAACACCGACATCGACCGGTTGTCGCAGGCGATGCGGGAGGCGGTACCGCAACTGGCCATCGCGGTGGTGTGGGCCGCCCTGCTGCTGTGCGGCATCGTGGTGGTCGCCCCGCCGCTGGGGCTGGGCATCCTGGTCGCCCTGCCGCTGCTACTGGCGGTCTGTGTGTGGTACTTCCGGCGCGCCCCGGCCGGCTACCGGGCCGAGGCCGCCGGATACGCCGCCGTGGCCGGGGCCCTGGCCGAGACGGTGGACGCGGGCCACACCGTGGAGGCGCACCGGATGGAGCCGCGCCGGATCGCGCTCTCCGAGCGACGGATCGGCACCTGGGTCGGCTGGGAGCGATACACCCTGTGGCTGCGTTCGGTCCTGATCCCGGCGATCAACGTCTACCACGTCGTGGTGCTCGGCGGTGTACTGACGGTCGGCGGGATCTTCGTCCTGCAGGGCTGGTTGCCGGTGGGCCGGGTGGTCACCGGGGCACTGTTGGCCCAGATGCTGGTGGAGCCGGTCGGCATGATCCTGCGTTGGTTCGACGAGTTGCAGATCGCGCGGGTGTCGCTGGCCCGTCTGGTCGGCATCCGGGAGATCGGGCCGGACCGGGCCGGGGCGACCCCCGGGGACGGGGACCGGTGGGAGCCGGACGCCGACCGGCTGATGGACGCCCGGAAGGTGCGGTTCGGCTATACCGAGGGCATCGACGTGCTGCACGACGTCTCGCTGCGGGTACCGCCCGGCACCCGGGTCGCCCTGGTGGGACCCTCGGGTGCGGGGAAGTCCACGCTGGGCCGGCTCCTGGCCGGTATCCACGCCCCCCGGGCCGGATCGATCACCCTCGGCGGGACCTCGCTGGCCGCGATGCCGGCGGAGCGGGTACGCCGGCACGTGGCCCTGGTCAACCAGGAGCACCATGTCTTCGTCGGGCCGTTGCGGGACAACCTGCGGCTGGCCCGCCCGGAGGCGACGGACGAGGAACTGTGGGCGGCACTGCTCGCCGTGGACGCGGAGCGGTGGGCCGCGGGGCTGCCGGACGGCCTGGACACCGGAGTCGGATCGGGGGGCACGGCGGTCCCCCCGGCCCGGGCCCAGCAGATCGCGCTGGCCCGGCTGGTGCTGGCCGACCCGCACACCCTGGTGCTGGACGAGGCGACCTCCCTGCTCGATCCGCGATCGGCCCGGAACCTGGAGCGGTCCCTGTCCAACGTGTTGGAGGGCCGGACGGTGATCGCCATCGCCCACCGCCTGCACACCGCGCACGACGCGGACGTGATCGCCGTGGTCGAGAACGGGCGGATCACGGAGCTGGGCGGGCATCGCGAACTGGTGGCGGCCGACGGTGCCTACGCGGCGCTGTGGCGGTCCTGGCACGGCTGACGCCCCCTCGTGTCGTGATCGGCGCCCCGGTGGGCCCCGACCCGTCGGTCTCAGGCCGCCAGCATCAGGGCCGCGATGCCGCCCGCCGCCGTGGCCACCATGAAGCCGGGCATCAACACGTTGCTCTCCACCCACGCCCCGGCCCGGAAGCGCATGAACCGCGGTGTGCCCAGCGGGTACCAGCGCCGCCCCTTGATCCTCAACGGCCACAGGAAGGGACAGCCGGAGATGGTCAGCGCGTCACCGACGCAGTGCACCATGGCACCCAGCACGATGGGGATGCCGATCCACAGGTAGGGCTGACCGGGGAAGAGCCATTCCGAGCCGTTGCCCGATCTGTTCAGGATGTCGGCGAGTATCCAGGCGGCGGCCGCCCCCAGCAGCCATACCAGGATGTCGCTGGAGATCCGGGCGGCCCGCCACAGCAGGCCCTCCACCGCCAGCACCATGTGGGCGAAGAGGATGGCCAGGACCGCCCACCGTCCCCAGTGGACGGCGGCGGCGGAGAACCCCACGCCCATGAGGAGCGCCCACAGCCAGGTGTGGGTCAGGGTGCGGTGGCCTCCGGTACGACGTCGGTCCGCCGGCCCCCGGGTGGCGTTGTGGACGACGACCGACAGCTTGTCGACCAGTCCCGCGAGCCACTTCGAGGGCGGGCCGAAGGCCCGGGAGATGGTGGCCGACTTCTGGTCCAGGTCGGGGGCGAGCGCCGCTCCCGCGCAGATGAGGGTCCCGGCCACCAGTACCGGCCAGGGCATCGGATGGCCCGCCAGGGCGGTGGCCACCGCGACCCCCACCCAGGCTGCCGCTCCGGACAATGAGTGCGCCGGTCCCATCATGGTGGTGTGGCCCGCCCCTTCTCGCAACGCTCCGCGGTCCCCCGCGGCCCCCGCACCCCTGTGCGGGGGAAACCGCCGATCGGGCCGCTCCGGGCCGTCCCGTCACCGCCCGGCGGGGGACAGCGTAGCCCCTGTCGATCTTCGCTTCCCCGCCGGTTGGGTGGGTGGGCGGGCGACGGGCAAGATGGAGCGGTGACCCTCATCGACCGGCTCCCCGAGTCCAACGACCCCGACGCCCTCTTCGACGCCTTCTCCTCGTGGGCCGAGGAACGGGGGATCACGCTCTACCCGGCCCAGGAGGAGGCGCTGATCGAAGTGGTCTCGGGCGCCAACGTCATTCTGGCGACCCCCACCGGCTCGGGGAAGTCCCTGGTGGCGGCGGGGGCCCACTTCGCCGCGCTCTCCCGGGACGAGGTCACCTTCTACACGGCGCCGATCAAGGCCCTGGTGTCGGAGAAGTTCTTCGAGTTGTGCAAGCTCTTCGGGACCGAGAACGTCGGGATGCTGACCGGGGACGCCTCGGTCAACGCCGACGCCCCGGTGATCTGCTGCACCGCGGAGGTCTTGGCCTCCATCGCGCTGCGGGACGGCGCGGACGCCGACATCGGGCAGGTGGTGATGGACGAGTTCCACTTCTACGCCGAGCCCGACCGGGGTTGGGCCTGGCAGATCCCGTTGCTGGAGCTGCCGCAGGCGCAGTTCGTGCTGATGTCGGCCACGCTGGGCGATGTCGCCCGGTTCGAGGAGGACCTGACCCGGCGCACCGGCAGGTCGACCGCCGTGGTGCGCTCGGCGACCCGCCCGGTGCCGCTGTCCTACGAGTACCGCGTCACCTCCATGACGGAGACCCTGACGGAATTGCTGGAGACCCGACAGGCGCCGGTCTACATCGTGCACTTCACCCAGGCCCAGGCGGTGGAGCGGGCCCAGGCACTGACGAGCATCAACATGTGCACCCGGGCGGAGAAGGACGCGATCGCCGAACTGATCGGCAATTTCCGTTTCGCCACCGGTTTCGGTCGCAATCTCTCGCGCTGGGTGCGGCACGGGATCGGGGTCCACCACGCGGGGATGTTGCCCAAGTACCGGCGGTTGGTGGAGAAGCTGGCCCAGGCCGGGTTGCTGAAGGTGATCTGCGGTACCGACACCCTGGGCGTGGGGGTGAACGTGCCGATCCGCACGGTGCTGTTCACCGCGCTGACCAAGTACGACGGCACCCGGGTGCGGACGCTGCGCGCGCGGGAGTTCCACCAGATCGCCGGCCGGGCCGGCCGGGCCGGGTTCGACACCGCCGGGTTGGTGGTGGCCCAGGCCCCCGAGCACGTGGTCGAGAACGAGAAGTCGCTCGCCAAGGCCGGGGACGACCCGAAGAAGCGCCGCAAGGTGGTCCGCAAGAAGGCGCCGGAGGGCTTCGTCAACTGGAGCGAGGACACCTTCACCAAACTCATCGCCGCCGACCCCGAGCCGCTGACCTCCCGCTTCCGTGTCACCCATGCCATGTTGCTGGCGGTCATCGCGCGCCCGGGCAACGCCTTCGACGCCATGCGTCGACTGCTGGAGGACAACCACGAACCGCGCCGACAGCAGTTGCGGCACATCCGCCGGGCCATCGCCATCCACCGCTCACTGGTGGACGGCGGGATCGTGGAGCGGTTGCCGGAGCCGGACGCGGAGGGCCGGATCGCGCGCCTGACCGTGGACCTGCAGGCCGACTTCGCGCTCAACCAACCACTGTCCACCTTCGCGCTGGCCTCCTTCGAACTGCTGGATCCCGAGTCCGACGGCTACGCGCTGGACATGGTCTCGGTGATCGAGTCGATCCTGGACGATCCCCGGCAGATCCTGGCCGCCCAGCAGAACAAGGCGCGCGGCGAGGCGGTCGCGGCGATGAAGGCGGACGGCATCGAGTACGAGGAGCGGATGGAGCGGCTGTCCGAGGTCACACATCCGCAACCGCTCGCCGAACTGCTGTTCCACGCCTACGGGGTCTACCGCAAGAGCCACCCCTGGGTGGGTGACCATCCGCTGTCCCCCAAGTCGGTGGTGCGGGACATGTACGAGCGGGCGATGACCTTCTCCGAGTTCGTGTCGCACTACGAGCTGACCCGGACCGAGGGCATCGTCCTGCGCTATCTGGCGAGCGCCTACAAGACACTGGAGCACACCGTCCCCGACGACCTGAAGAGCGGGGAACTCCAGGACCTCATCGCCTGGCTGGGCGAGTTGGTGCGGCAGGTGGACTCCAGCCTGCTGGACGAGTGGGAGCAACTGGCCAATCCCGTCGAGGGCGAGACCGTGGAAGAGGCCCGGGACCGGGCCGAGCAGACCCGCCCGGTCACCGCGAACGCCCGGGCCTTCCGGGTGCTGGTGCGCAACGCGATGTTCCGACGGGTGGAGTTGGCGGCCCTGCACCGCATGTCGGACCTGGGGGAGCTGGACCGCGACTCCGGATGGGACGCCGCGGCCTGGGGGCGGGCGATGGAGGGGTACTGGGAGGAGTACGACCGGTTGGGGACCGGCGCGGACGCCCGGGGGCCGGCTCTGCTGGGCATCGAGGAGGTCGCCGGCGAGGGCCTGTGGCGGGTGCGGCAGACCTTCGCCGACCCGGCGGGCGACCGGGACTGGGGCATCTCGGCCGAGGTGGATCTGGCGGCCTCGGACGCGGAGGGTCGCGCGGTGGTGCGGGTGACGGACGTCGGCCGGATGTGACCCCGGCGGGAGGTCCGGGGACGGGAGCACGCCGGATACATCAGGGGCGCGCGGAGAGACCCGTGCGCCCTCGGTGCTTCGGCTTCCCCGGTGGGTGTGCCGGCGGGGAGTGCGACCGGCACGCCCACCGGCGCCGGTCGGTCCGCCGCGTCCCTCCGGGAACGCGGAAGCCCCTCCGGCGGGCATCCGGAGGGGCCTGGTGGTACGGGGTCGTGCGGGCGGTGCGGGCGGTGCGGGTGATGCCCGGATGGTGCGCGGATGTCGCCCCGCGCGCACCCGATCCTTCCCCGGAGGGGGCGCGGGCCCGGGGCGGCGGAACCGGGCTACGCCTCGCGGGCGGCCAGTGCCATGTGCTCGCCGACCTTGTTGACCAGCAGGGTCATCTCGTACCCCACCTGTCCCAGGTCCGCCTCGGGCCCGGTGAGCACGCACAGGCAGCTGCCGTCCCCGGCCGAGGTCACCATCAACACCCCGTCGTCGAACTCGATCATCGTCTGGCGAACCCCGCCGCAGGCGAAGTGGCTTCCCACTCCCCTGGCCAGGCTGTGCAGGCCGGAGGCCACCGCGGCGAGACGCTCCGCGTTACCCCGGTCCAGTGCCCGACTCGTCGAGTTGACGAGACCGTCCCCGGACAACAGCAGGACGTGGCGGACCCTGGGCAGGCGCTCCCCCAGGTCGTCCAGCAGCCAATCGAGTGTGGTGCTCAGTGCCATCCCCAGCTCCCCGTTCTCCGTAGGTGACTGCGGGACCAGCCTTCCCCGGGACGGGGCCGGGGGCAACCATCCGTGCACAGCGCATGGCGTCACGTCCGGGCGCCCCCGGCGCCGGGAGGGGGCTCAGGGGGTTCCGGAGTGGGACGAGGGCGCGTCCGGGGCGGTCAACAGCGCCTCCGGGATCAGCACGGAGACCACGAGCCCCCGATGGGGCGAGGCCTGGAAATCCACCAGGAGGCCGCGTCTGCGGGCCAACCGGCCGACCACGAACAGCCCCAGGCGGTCCCCTGCGGGCGGAAGGTCCTCCCTCGGTGTCCGCGGGCCACGAGCACGCCGGCGGGCCGCCTCGAGGTCGACCGGGGACATGCCGGGACCGGTGTCCTCGATCCGCAGCAGATGTCCCCCCGTGACCGCGCGGTCGGCGATCCGGACCCGGGTGTCCGGAGGGGAGAAGCGGGTGGCGTTCTCCAGCAATTCGGCGAGCAGGTGAACGATGTCCGTCGCCGCGTGACCCACCAGGGACGGTCGGGGCGCCCCGATCAGATCGACCCGTCGATAGTCCTCGATCTCGCCGATCGCCGCCTGCACCACGTCCGCCAGCGGGACGGTTCCGCGCCGGGTACGGATCGGAGCACCGCCCGCGAGGATGATCAGCGACTCGGCCTGTCGGCGCATCCGGGTGGAGAGGTGGTCGAGGACGAAGAGCTCCTCCAACCCCTCGGGGTCGTGGGTGCGACGCTCCATCCCGTCGATGTGGGCCAGCTGGCGGTTGACCAGGTTCCGGCTGCGGCGGGCCACGTTCACCACCGCCCGACGGATGTCCCCGGCGGGGCGGTCGCGTTCGGCGACCGGCGCCGTCCGCCTCGTCTCGGCCAGTGCCTCCCGCACCAGCGCGATCTCCCGGAGCGGGGGCGGCGGCCCCGCCCCCCGGAAAACGGTCGGGAGAGCGGGGAGGGCCGGTCGCCGGCCACCGGCGACCGGGGGCGCCGGGGAGGTGTCGGGGCCCGGCCGACCGGATCCCCCGGGGGCTTCGCCCCCCTCACCACCGAGCGGGCGATCGGCGTTCCCGCCGGTCGTCCCGCGGCCCGGGGCCGGAATGTCCGAGCGCAGATCGGCCAGGCCCCGTTCCAGGGAGGCCAGCAGCCGCCCGGTGCCCATCACGGTGAGCAGGAGCACCGGTGGAACCAGCAGGAGAACGGTCAGGACGGGCACCAGCAGGGGGCCGGGGCCGTCGTCCCGCAGCGCCGCGGGCAGGGCCGCTCCGGCGATCAGCCACAGGAGCAGCAGGGTGGCGGTGGGTGGGCCCACCACGATCAGCAGCCGCGTCCGCACGGTGTCGGGGCGGCGGCGGGCGACCGTACGGGCATGTCGTCGGGCCGCGCCCCGCTCCGGTGGGGGACCGGCCGGAGCGTGCTCCGGTTCGCGTTCGCGCGCGGAGACGTCCGTCCCGGGCTCCGGCGGGGGGAGGGCTCCCCCGGTCGGCCGCGCCGGGGGACCGCCGTGGACCGACCGCGCGGGGTCGCCTCCGGCGACGTCGTGGCACCGGGAAGCGGGCGTGGTCTCACGCGGCGACCTCCCGCCGCGGCCGGTCGTCGTGGCCGCCCGGCCCGGGTCGGGGATCGGTCCCCGGTCGGGGGTGGGCGTGATGGGGGTGGGCCATGGCCGGGAACCGTAGTGCCGTCACGGGCCGGTGGGCGCCGGGTGACATAACCTGCACCAAGGTGTACGAAGCATGCACGGATCCGTCCGGATGGGCGGATCCGTGGATCATCCCTGTTCGCGCCGTGCCCGATCCCGGCCGACCGTCCTCGGGGACGGCAGGGGGTCACGGGAGAGCGCACGGCCCCCGGCGCCCCGGGACCGTCGGACGGTCCGGTGGGGACGGGGGCCGCGGGATCAGCGGCCGAGCTCCTTGCGGGAGGTCCGACGCAGACGTCGGCGCTGGGAGGGGTCCAACAGCAGGTACGCCGCCGCGGGGACACCGAAGATCACCAGCGCGGCGATCCAGAAGTTGGTCAGCCACCACAGGAACAGTCCAGCGACCACTCCCCCGACGGCGATCTTTCCACCCGTTGACATGTCGCTCTCCTTCTCCGGTCGCCCGGGTCCGTGCTCTCGGCGGAACGGCGACGAGCCGACTCCGCCCGGGCCGGTGGGAACGCCGCCCGATACGGGGGACGCGACACCCGGTCGGGGGGTTGCCCCGTTTTCCGAGCGTATCGGGTGACGGCGTACCGCGGGGCGGGCCGCGCCACCGGGCGACGGTGGGACGGCCCGCCCCGCGGGGTGGGGGGACGGCTCAGGAGAGAGCGGCCATGACCGGGTGGTAACCACCCGACTGGCCGGCGGCGGTGGGGTGGTAGGAGTTCTCGATCGGCAGGGTGAGGCTGTGCAGCCAGGAGGCGGACGAGCAGATCTCGTGGCCGGTGAACGCCGGACGGACGTCACCGTAGGTGAAGCCGTGGTCGGCGGCGCGCTTGGAGATGACCTCGCTCAGGTTGTCGGAGGCGCCGTTGATCGCGGCCCGGGACTGCTCGCTGATGCCGACCAGGCAGGTGCCGTTGAGTTGGTACATCCGCGGGTAGCCCAGGACGACGACCCGGGCGTTGGGGGCCCGCTCGCGGATGGCGGTGTACACCGCGTCCAGGCGGGAGGGCAGGGTCTCGGTGATGTAGGCGTTGGCCCGGGCGACACGGGCCACGCAGGAGTTGGTGCCCTGGAGGACACACACGGTCATGGTGTCGGCGAAACCGGCGTCATTGCCCCCGACGGAGATGGTCACCAGGGTGGTCTCGGCGTTCAGGGGACCGAGCTGTCCGGACATCACGTCGGTGGTGCGGGCACCGGAGCAGGCGGTGAAGTGGAAGGAGGCGGGGGCGTTCGCCGCGGCCCAGAGCTCGGGGTAGGCCCTGGTGCTGCGGCGACAGTTGCCGCTGTCGGAACGGTAGCTTCCGGCACCGACGCCGGAGGAGTAGGAATCGCCCAACGCCACATAGCGCACGGGGGTGTCCTGTGCGGCGGCGGAGGCGGGGGCGGCGAGGGAGACGCCGAGCAGGGCGACCGCGGTAACGGCCGCCGACAGCAGACGACGGAGTCTCATGTGTCCTCCCGGGTGGGGGTGTGGGGGGTTACCCCAAGCTTGTTACCAGTGCGTAACGGACTTGAGAAGTGGTCACGCCAAAAACGCCGGCATCAACCCAACGAAACCCCCATGAATGCGTTACCGGTGACGCCCCATCACCACCTGCCGTACAACCGTGCGATGAAGGCGCACCGGGTGCGCTCTCCTCCGCGTCCGCCGTTCCCGGCACCCGGCACCCGGCACCCGGCCGACCCCGCGCCGGAGCACTCCGCCCGGACCACTCGCCGCGGAGCCCCTCAGCTCTCCGCCACCGGCGCGTACTCCGCCGTCTCCACCCCGAAGCTCCAGGCCACCCCCTCCGCGGCGGTGCTGGTGCGCGGGGGCACCCTGAGCCAGTAGACGCGGTGCGAACCGTCCGGCTCGGGGGTGGAGTTGACGACCTCGACCATCAGCACCGGCTCGTCGTCCGGCAGGTCGATGCGCCACAGCGTGCCCCGCTCGTCGCGGTGCACCGGCCGGGCCCCCACCTCCCGCAGGTAACGGTCGTATCCGAAGTGCTCCAGCATCACCCGGCGCAGCTCGGCGTTCTCCTCACCGGCGATCCGATCCGCCGTCAGTCCCTCCAGCCCGGCCAGGAACTCCGCCGGCACCGGCATGCCGCGCCAGGCGTGCAGGGCGAAGCCGTCCGACCAGGCCACGGCCGGGCCGTCGGCACGGTCGGGTCGCCCCGCCTCGTCCCGGTGGAGTTCGACGGGCGGCTCGGTGAGGACCACGGCATCGGTCCGGGGCCACCACCATCCGCAGGAGCCCGCCAACTCGGCGATGCCCGCGAGCTCGAGGTCCGTCCCGGCGGGGTCGAAGGCCGTCAGCCAGGCCGCGTCCCGCTGCACCGGAACCGCCTCCAACAGGACCGTGTGTGCCCGCGCCTCCTCCTCCGACGAGGGATCGGGGCCCACCATCTCCTCGACCACCCCGGCCCGCACCCGGCCCACCAGTGCCGCGGCGACATCCCACAACACCGCACCGGTGGTCCCCCAGTGCTCCGCCCAGCCACGGGGGCCCAGCCGCCTCAGGGCCCGTTCCCGTGCCGCCGCCCACGGTGCGGCGTGCACCCGCCGGAGAACCGGGGGGCCCATCGTGCCGTCGGCCGTTCCGTCCGTCACCATGCGGGCACCCGCCAACGGGGAGGCGGCCCACACCATCCGCGCCGGCGGGGTGAGCCCCGCCGCCCGGTACACCGCCCACACGCCCGCCTCGGCCCGTGCCCGGTCGGCGGGTCCGGTACGGGCGATCGCGGCCCGTCCGGTCCGCACCGCGCCCGGGACCGTTCCCACCTCCGGGCCACCGGCCCGCATCCGCACCGCCATTGCTTCTCCCCTCCATCGGTTCCGGCCGTGCCGGACCGTCGTTCCGTGGTGTCCGGCCGGCCTCCGTTCCCCCTCGGGCCGGTGGGCGGCCGGGCGTCTCCCACCCGTTCCTCGCGGTGTTCCCGCGGTGTCGGTCGGTACGGGACACCGCGCGTCCCCGTCCCTCGTCGGCGCCGACACCGCCCGACCGCACCCGACCGGTCGCATTCCCGGCCGGCCGGGCCCGCCACCTCAGTCGGCGACGATCCGCACCGCTCCCGGCACGTACTCCCGCTGCCGGATCACCCGGTACCAGCCGCGCGGCAGGGAGATGGTCCGGTGCTCCTCGTGCACCAGACGACCCCCCTCGGGCAGGTGCAGCACCGCGGCGTCCTCGGGACGGCTCCCACCGCGCAACGCGCCCGGCCCCAGCACGGCGTGGGCGTGGCCGGTCACCTCGCCCAGCGCGAGCACCATCCGCCCCCGACCGTCCCTCGGCCGGGTCGGCAGCCCCTCCGCCTCCGCGGGCGGCTCCCCCTCGGCGGTTCCCGCCCCGATCGGCACGAGCAGCACATCACCCTGTCGGTACATCCGGTCCATCCCCTCGTCGCGCCCGGGTCCCGCCCGGGCACCGGAACCGGCGGGTCGACCGGGCGGGTCGTCGAGGGGAAACGTAGAGGGGGCCACCGACAATCGGTCCGGGAAGCGCCCGGGAGCCGGGACGGACGCCCCGCCGGGGCCGTCCTGTCGGAGACGCCTGGTAGAAAGTCCTTCCGAAGATCCGGGGGTTCACATCTCCTCCGCATCCGTCGCCCGCCCCGGGGTCCCGGGCGGGCGTCCCGCACCGTTCTCCCGCTGGAGCCCCGATGCCCAACACCGAACACATCCGGTACTTCCACGGCCTGCCGGTCCACGACCACCTCGGCGGGGACGCTCCCCTCCCCGACCCGGCATCGGTCGCCTGGCGGTTGCGCGCGGACGGGAACGACGAGGACACGCCGTTCGACACGATGGTGGGGGCGTGGACGGATTTCGCCTCCCGGGTGGATCTCTCCCGGGTGCGGGCGCTCGTCATCGGCACCTGGGAGGAGTCCTGGGAGGCCGGCCCGGAGGAGGTGATCGCCGCCCTGGTGAAGGCGGCGCCCGGGCTGCCCTCACTGGAGGCGCTCTTCCTGGGGGAGATCCTCCAGGAGGAGAGCGAGCTGTCCTGGATCCAACAAGGTGACGCCACGGAACTCCTGCGGGCCCTCCCCGATCTGCGGGAGCTGCGGGTGCGCGGGGGCGAGGGTCTGGTGTGGGTGCCGGGACGGCACGAGCGGCTGGAGCGGCTCACCATCGAGGCCGCCGGGTTGGCCGGGGAGATCGGTCGGGCCGTCTGCGCCGGCGAGTACCCGGAACTGCGACACCTGGAGCTGTGGCCGGGGGTCGACGAGCGGGGCGGCGACCTCTCCCCGGACGACCTGGGGCCGGTGTTGACCGGGAGTCGCTTCCCCCTCCTGCGCTCCCTGGGGCTTCGCAACGCCGAGGCGCAGGACGAGTTCGCCGCCGCGCTCTCCTCCGCTCCGGTCGTCGCGCAGTTGGAGGAACTGGACCTGTCACTGGGGTTGTTGACCGACGCCGGTGGGCGGGCGCTGCTGGAGGGCCAGCCGCTGACACATCTGAAGCGGCTGAACCTCCACCACCATTTCCTGACCGAGCCGGTGCAGGCGGCGCTGCGCGCCGCACTGGAGCCCGCCGGCGTCGACCTGGACCTCTCCGACCCGCAGGACCCCGAGGACGAGTGGCGCTATGTCTCCATCGGTGAGTGAGGCGGGGAACCGTTCGGCTCCCGGTTCCCCGGACGTGGGAAACCTGGTCGGCTCCCCGGTGACGGCGCCCCGATTCGTCGTGGTGGGCTCGCCCGACAGCCGGCGGACGGTCGGGTTCCGGGCGGCGGCCCTCGCGGCGGGCTGTCCGGCACCCCGGGTGCTCCTTTGGTCCGACGTCCTGCGGGAGGGGAACGTCCGTTTCCTGCCCGGTGAAATCGTGCGGTTGGACTCCCCCGACGGCGACCCGGTGGTCGACCGCCTGCTGCGCGGCCCACTGGAACCGACCCGGGTGGAGGGTACGGCCCGGTGGTATCGGGGGTTGGCGGACGCCGCCAGGGACATCGGGCGGGCCGCGCGGCGCGACGGGGCCCGGATGCTCGACGATCCCGCCGAACTGGCGGTGCTGTTCGACAAGCGACTGTGTCACGGCCGCCTGACGGCGGCCGGGGTCCCGGTGCCCGCGTCACCGACCTCGGGCCCCGACGCGCCGGTCCCCGCCGACTGGGCGGGGGTTCGCGAACTGCTGCGCGACGCCGGGTTGTCGCGGGCCTTCGTCAAACCGGCGCACGGCTCCTCGGCCTCGGGCGTGCTGGCCCTGGAGATCGCGGGGGGCGGACGGGTACAGGCGACCACCTCGGTGGAACTCGCCGCCGACGGCTCGCTCCACAACTCCCTGCGGGTACGGCGCTACCGGACCGAGCGGGAGGTCGCCGCGATCGTGGACGCCCTGGCGCCCGACGGGTTGCACCTGGAGCGGTGGCTCCCCAAGGCGGGCCAGGACGGTCGGACGGCCGACCTGCGGGTGGTCGTGGTGGCCGGTCGGGCCGGACACGCGGTGGTGCGCACCTCGCGCTCGCCGATGACCAACCTCCACCTGGGCGGGGTGCGCGGGGACCTGGCCCGCGCCCTGGCCGGGATCCCCGCCGGCGGCGGGGATCCCGCGGAGCCGTGGGGGATCGCCGAGCGCGCCGCCGGGTGTTTCCCCGGCACCCTCTCGGTGGGGGTGGACGTGCTGCCCGGAACCGGATGGCGGACCTTCCGCGTGGGGGAGGTCAACGCCTTCGGCGATCTGCTGCCGGGTCTGCTCGGCGCCCCGGGCCGCGGGGCGGAGCACTCGAACACCTGGGAGACGCAGGTGGCGGCCGTCCTGGCGGGTTGCCCACCGGTGGGGATCGGTCCGGACCTCCCCGCGCCGGCACCGGTGCCCGGACGCCCGGGAGGGGCGCGATGAACGTCCTCCCCGAACCCCCCTCCGGTGGCCCGACCGACACCGACCCGGACACCGACCCCGGAGTGGAGGCGCTGCTCCCCGCCCCGGACATGAACGAGGTGGTGGGTTCCCGGGACATCCTGCTGATCACCCTCGACACCCTGCGCTGGGACATCGCCCGACGCTGCGCCCGGGAGGGCCGCACACCGCGACTGACCGCCCGGATGCCCGGTGGGCGGTGGGCCCGCCGGCACGCGCCGGGCAGCTTCACCTACGCCTCGCACCAGGCGATGTTCGCCGGTTTCCTCCCCACCCCGGAGGCTCCGGGCCCCCACCCCCGCCTGTTCGCCGCCCGCTTCCCCGGCAGCGGGACCACCGCACCGGGCACCTTCGTGTACGACGCGCCGGATCTGGTCACCGGGCTGGCGGCGCGCGGCTACCGCACGGTCTGCGTGGGCGGCGTGGGGTTCTTCACCGGTCGTGGACCACTGGGTTCGGTGCTGCCCGGACTGTTCGGCGAGAGCCGGTGGGAACCGTCCTTCGGTGTGGCCTCGCCCGACTCCACCCGCGCCCAGGTGGACCACGCCCTGGACGTGCTGGACGACACCCCCGCCGACCGGCGACTGTTCCTCTTCCTCAACGTCTCCGCGCTCCACCAGCCCAATTGGTTCCACCTTCCCGGTGGGACGCCGGGGGACGGGGACGGGCCGGAGAGCCACGCCGCGGCCCTCGCCTACGCCGACGGCCACCTGGGCCGACTGCTGGACGGTTTCGTCCGCCGGGGACGCCCCTGCTTCGCGATCGTCTGCTCCGACCACGGCACCGCCTACGGCGAGGACGGACACGTGGGCCACCGCATCGGCCACCCGGTGGTGTGGACCGTCCCCTACACGCACTTCTTTCTCGACCCACCCGAGGAGCCATGAACCGCCCGTCCCCGTTCCCCCCGCCGGCGTCCCCACCCTCCTCGCCGTCCGCCCCCGCGTCCGCCGCACGGCTCCTCCCGCTCGTCGTCCCGTCACCGGTCGTCCCCGTCCCGGACGGGGAAATGGGCGCCGAGGGGAGTCCCTACCGACAGTACGTCTACGCCTACCCGCACAAAACCGCCTACCGGCCGTTGAATCCTCCCCTGCCGCTGCGCGAGGTGTGGAACGGCGAGGAGGTCGGGGCGCTCTCCTTCTACGCCCACATCCCCTTCTGCGGGGTGCGCTGCGGATTCTGCAACCTCTTCACCCGGGTGGGCGCCCCCGAGGGGCTGACCACCGCCTATCTGGACGCCCTGGCCCGGGAGGCCGACGCGGTCCGGGAGGCCCTGGGCGACGGGGGCCGTTTCGCGACGGCCGCGATCGGTGGCGGGACGCCGACCTTCCTGACCGCCGGCGAGCTCGAGCGGCTGTTCGACATCGTGGAGCTCCGGATGGGGGTGGACACCCGGGCGGTCCCCCTGTCGGTGGAGACCTCACCCGACACCGCGACCACCGACCGGTTGCGGGTGCTCGCGGAGCGGGGCACCGACCGCGTCAGCATCGGGGTGCAGAGCTTCGTGGAGGAGGAGGCCCGGGCGGCGGTGCGCCCCCAGCGACGGGAGGTGGTGGACGCCGCCCTGGACCGGGTGCGATCGATCGGGTTCCCGGTGCTCAACATCGACCTCATCTACGGCATACCCGGCCAGACCACCGACAGTTGGCGTCACTCGCTGCGCACGGCGCTGGGATGGCGGCCCGAGGAGCTGTACCTGTACCCCCTGTACCGGCGCCCCCTGACCGGGTTGGCGCGTCACGACCCGGCGGCGGCCGGTCGGGAGTTCGACACGCACCGGATGGCACGGTACCGGGAGGCGGTGGAGTTCCTGATCGGTGAGGGGTACGAGCAGGTGTCCATGCGGATGTTCCGTCGGATCGACGCCCCGACCGACGGCGCCGGGGACTACTCCTGCCAGGCGGACGGCATGGTGGGGCTGGGATGCGGGGCCCGGTCCTACACCTCGTCGTTGCACTACTCCTTCGACTACGCGGTGGCCGCGCCCCGGGTGCGGGGGTTGATCGACGACTACGTCGCCGGTTCGCGGGCGGACTTCGCGGTGGCCCGGCACGGACGCCGGATGGACACCGACGAGAGTCGGCGCCGGTTCCTGCTGCAGTCGCTGTTGCAGGTGGAGGGGATGGAGTCGGTCGGGTACGCGGCGCGGTTCGGTGCCCCGCCCGGCGAGCACTTCCCCACCGAGATGGCGGTGCTGGGGGCACGGGGATGGTTGTCGCGGGACCCCGCGGGGTCCCGCCTGCGGCTCTCGGCCGAGGGTCTGGCGCACTCCGACGCCGTGGGTCCGCTCTTCTTCTCGCCCGCGGTACGGGCCTCGATGGAGGAGTACCTGCCCCGATGACACCGATGGATCCCGTCGGCGGTCCGGGCCCGGTGCCCGTGACGATCGGCCCGCCACCGACCGCCCCTTCCCCGACCGGCGGGGAGCCCGGCCCGCTGCCGGAGCTGACGATCCTGTACCGGGGACCGCTGGCCTCCTGCGACTACGACTGTCCCTACTGCCCCTTCGCCAAGCGGCGCGACACCCCCGGGACCCTGCGGGCCGATCGCGAGGCGCTGGGACGGTTCGTCTCCTGGGTCGCGGGGCGGACCGGCGACCGCCTCTCGGTGCTGTTCACCCCCTGGGGCGAGGGGCTGGTGCGTTCCTGGTACCGGCGGGCGATCGTGGAGCTGAGCCGGCTGCCGCAGGTGCGGCGGGTGGCGATCCAGACCAACCTGGGCGGACGGACCGGTTGGCTGGCGGAGGCCGATCGGGAGAAGGCCGCCCTGTGGTGCACCTATCACCCCGGGCAGACCGACCGGGACCGGTTCCTGGCCCGGTGCCGCGAGTTGGACGGGCTCGGGATCCGCTACAGCGTCGGCGTGGTGGGATTGCCCGATCACCTGGAGGGGGCACGCCGGCTGCGGGCCGACCTGGCCCCGGAGGTGTACCTGTGGGTGAACGCCGCCGAGGGCCGGGAGTACACCGACGCGGAGGCGGCCCGATGGTCCGCGATCGACCCGTACTTCGAGTGGAGCCGGGCGCCGCACCCCTCCGCCGGCGCGCCGTGCCGCACCGGTGAGAGCGTGATCTCGGTCTCCGGGGACGGCACGGTGCGCCGCTGCCACTTCGTGGACACACCGCTGGGGAACCTCTACGACGGCTCCTTCGCGTCGGCCCTGCGCCCGCGGGGCTGCCCGCGGGCGCTGTGCGACTGCCACATCGGCTACGTCCACCTGCGGACGCTGCCGCTGTACGCGCTCTTCGACGGCGGCGTGCCGGAGCGGATCCCGGCCGGTTGGCCGGGCCCGCCCCCCGGGGGAGCCCCCGGTCAGTTCCGGACGCCGACACCCGCGTAGGAGGCGACCGAGCGCTGCTCGGCGGGCACCTCGCCGGTGGGCCGCCAGAACGGGGTCTGGACCAGACCCGGCTCCTCGGGTTCGAACTCCCCGAAGAGCGGCAGGATCTGCTCGCGGGAGCGCAGCGAGAGCCGCGCGGTGGCCTGCCGGTAGATCGCGGCGCCCTCCTCCGATATGTCGGCACTGTGGAAGTCCGCGGTGGCGTGGCTGATGACCAGACGACTGCCGGGGGCCAGCGGCCCGGTGAGGGCGGCGATGATGCCCGCCGGGTCCGCGTCGTCGTCCACGAAGTGCATCACCGACACCAGCATCAGGGCGACGGGACGGTCGAAGTCGATCAGGTCGCGCAGTTCGGCGTGCTCGATCACGGACTCGGGGTCGCGCAGGTCGCCGAGGAAGAAGCCGGTGTCGGCGGCGTTGGTGAGCTTGGCTCCGGCGTAGACCGACACGATCGGGTCGTTGTCGACATAGGCCACCCGCGCCCCGGGGTTGATCGCCCGGGCGATCTCATGGGTGTTGGGCGAGGTGGGGATGCCGGTGCCGACGTCGATGAACTGGTCCACGCCCGCCTCGGCGAGGGAACGCACCACCCGCTGCAGGAAGGCGCGGTTGGCCCGGGCGCTGATCCGCACGTCCGGGGTGAGGGCCATCATCCGCTCGGCGGCGGCACGGTCCACCTCGTAGTTGTCCTGGCCACCCAGGTAGTAGTCGTACATGCGCGCCGGATGCGGCTTGCTGGTGTCGATCGAGTCCGGGGTGAAGCCCTGGTCGGTCACGGGGGTGTTCCTCCGTAGCGGTGAGTGTGGAACCCGATGGGTACGGCGTCCCGGTCCGGGTACGGGCCGGGACGCCGGGCGGTGGGAGCGCGGTGCCGCGCCGGCCCCGGGCGGCCGCGCCGGACGGGCGGTCCCGGGGAGGGGATCAGACGGTGTGCGGGAGCAGGAAATCGGCCTCGCCGGACTTGACGCCCTCGATGAAGGTCTCGATCTCGTGGCGGGTGTAGATGAGGGCGGGGCCGTCCGGGTCGGTGGACTGGCGCAGGGCCACCCGTCCGTCCCGCAGCCGCAGGGCCTCGACACAGCTGCCGCCGTTGCCCCCGCTCCAGGGCTTGCGCCACCCCTCCACTCCGAGCAGACGGGCGGGCATGCCGTTGTAGATGCGATCCATGGTTCAGATCTCCTTGCGAATGGCGCCGAGGAAGGCCTCGGTGCGGTGCACTGGCGCGGCCTGCGCGCACATCCGGTCCAGCGCTTCCCGAAAGGTCGACACGTCGTCGCGCTGATCGAAGTAGGCGGCGCCCACCAGGCTCTCCGCACAGGCGACGTCGGAGAGTTCGGGGACGGGGAACCGGAACAGATGGAAGGGGCCGTACATGGCCGGGTGCAGCCCGGCGGCGAAGGGCATGACCTGCAGGCGCACCCGGGGGTGGGAGGCCACCTCGAGGAGGTGCCCCACCTGCTCGCGCATGACATTGGGTCGGCCGAGGGGACGGCGCAGCACCGTCTCGTCCATCACGACCCACAGCAGCGGTGGGTCCTTGCGCTCCAGCAGTTCCTGCCGGGACACGCGCAGGGCCACCAGGCGCTCGATCTCCTCGCGGGGGGCGTGCGGCATGCCCGCGCGCAGGACGGCGGTGGCGTAACCCTCCGTCTGCAGCAGGCCGGGTACGTAGTGCGGCTCGTAGGCCCGGATCTGGTCGGCCTCGGCCTCCAGACTGACGAAGGCGCTGAACCAGTCGGGGAGCACGTCGCGGTAGCGGTGCCACCAGCCGGGACGGTTGGCCTCCCGGGCCAGTCCCAGGAAGGCGTCGATCTCCTGCGGGTCCTGCACGCCGTACAACCGCAGGAGCTTCTCGACGTAGGGGACCTTCAGGCCCACCTGCGCCTTCTCCATGCGGCGGATCGTCGCGTGGGTGACGTCCAGCGCTCGGGCGGCGTCCTCATAGGTGAGGCCGGCCTGTTCCCGGAGATCGTGGAGGCGTCGTCCCAGCACCAGGCGCAGCGCCGTGGGCGCACCCGCTCCGGTCTGCCCGCCCGGCACTACCGCCTGCCTTCAACTGCCGTCATGGGAAAGAAGTTTGCCATGACGGCCGACGAACCGACAGAGTGACAGGAACGATTCTGTAATTTACAGACTGGCCTCTTGCCGGATGCGAGGAACAACCAGCACAGTAGGCACGTGGCTTTCTCCCCGCGGGCTCAGCCCTTAGAGCACATCGACACGCCGTTCCCACCCCTGTCCGGCACGCGGCACCGTTTCCGCCTGCCCGCGGTGGGCAGCGCGGCGGCCGAGGCCCGCAGGCTGGTCCGGACGCAGCTGACGGAGTGGCACACCTCCGGGGAGACCCGCGACAACGCCCAGCTCATCGTCTCCGAGCTGGTCACCAACGCCCTCAGGCACACCGGGGGGCACTTCATCGGATGCGAGTTGCGCCTGTTGGGCGCCGCCCTGCGGGTGGCCGTGTCCGGTGAGGGGTGTGGCCCCACCCGCGCCCCCGCGCTCCCGGACGACGACGACGAGAGCGGACGCGGACTGGTGCTGGTCGTCGCGCTGTCGAGTTCATGGGGGGTTCGTCCCGGCGAGTCGGGCTACGGCCACGTGGTGTGGGCCGACCTGCCGCTGCGCCCCGTGGGGCCGGTCGGACTACCCGGCTGAGGCGGTCGCCCATCCGTGACACCGGCGCCCGGGGGCGGTCACCCCCGCCCCCGGGGGCGCGACACCGGGCGCGTCCGACCCCGACCGTCTCCGACGGGAGCCGGTCGCACCCCTGCCGGGGTGTGATGTCCCATGGCACCATGCCCGGTGAACCGAACGCCGTCCGGGATGTCGAACACATTCGACGATCCCGGGTCCCGGTGAGCGGTTCGTCCGCCGTCCCGTCGAGAGATTGCCAGGACCCGATGCCGCCCGTGCCCCCCGCCCCGTCCGCAGCGGCCCCCGAGGACGCCCCGCACCTGTTGTGGTATCCCGCCCCCGCCGACGAGTGGTTGCGCGCCCTGCCCATCGGCAACGGCCGGCTCGGGGCGATGGTCCACGGCGGCGTCGAGGAGGAGGAACTCCAACTCAACGAGGACACCCTGTGGGCCGGTGGTCCGCACGTCTTCGACAATCCGCGGGCCGCCGCCGCGCTGCCGGAGGTCCGCCGCCTGATCCTGTCCGGGGAATGGGACGCGGCGCAGCGCGTCGTGGACGAGGATCTGATGGGGGTACCGGTTCGGCAGCCGCCCTACCAGACCGCCGGCAGCCTGCGGCTGGCCCTGCCCGGCGGCGGTCCGGTGGAGGGGTACCGTCGCTTCCTCGATCCCCGCAGCGCGCTGCACACCGTGGAGTACGCGCGCGACGGCGTGCGGTACCGCCGGGAGACCTTCGCCTCCGCCCCCGACGGGGTGATCGTGATGCGGCTGACCGCCGACCGCCCCGGCGCGATCTCCCTGACCGCCCGCGCCGACGGTCCGCTCACCACCGGGGTCTGCTCCCCCGCCCCGGACACCATCGCCCTGGACGGCCGGGGCGGGGACGCCGAGGGCGTTCCCGGCCGGGTGCGGTTCCGGGTGCTGGCGCGGGCCCTGACCGAGGGCGGGTCGACGGAGTCCGCCGGCGGGGTGCTGCGGATCGTCGGCGCGGACGCGGCGACCCTCCTGGTCACCGTTCGGACGGGGTACCGCTCCTGGCGGGACGCGGACGGCGATCCGACGGCCGCCGCGGAGGAGGATCTGCGGGCCGCGGCCCAACGGTCCCACGAGGACCTGCGGGAGCGTCACCTCGCCGATCACCGCGCCCTCTTCGGACGGGTGGCGTTCGAGCTGCCGGTCTCCCCCGCCGGTCTGCTGCCGACCGACGAACGGGTGGCACGGTTCGCCGAGGGCGGGGATCCGCAGCTGGCCGCCCTGTATTTCGACTACGGCCGCTACCTGCTGATCGCCTGCTCCCGACCCGGCTGCCAGCCGGCCAACCTGCAAGGGCTGTGGAACGACCTGACCGACCCCCCGTGGGGCTGCAAGTACACCATCAACATCAACACCGAGATGAACTACTGGCCGGCCGGACCGGCCAACCTCATCGAGTGCTGGGAGCCGTTGTTCGACCTGCTGGCCGACCTGTCGGTGACCGGCGCCCGTACCGCCCGGGAGACCTACGGGGCGCGTGGCTGGGTGGCGCACCACAACGTCGACGCGTGGCGCGGCACCGCCCCCGTGGACGGCGCGTTCTGGGGCATGTGGCCCACCGGGGGCGCCTGGTTGGCACTGTCCATCCGGGAGCACCACCGCTTCACCGGGGACACCGGGGCCCTGCGCCGGCGCTTCCCGGTACTCGCCGGCGCGGCCCGCTTCTTCCTCGACTCCCTGGTCACCGATCCGACGACCGGGGAGTTGGTGACCTGTCCCTCGATCTCGCCGGAGAACGCCCACCACCCGGGCCCCGGCGGCTCACTGTGCGCGGGCCCCACCATGGACAACCAGATCCTCGCCGATCTCTTCGACGCGGTGGTGGAGTGCGGGGAGCTGCTGGACGAGGAGCCGGGACTGCGGGCGGAGGCGATCGCGGCCCGCGGGCGACTGGCCCCGATGCGGGTGGGCTCCGACGGTCGGTTGCGGGAGTGGCGGGAGGACTGGGATGCCCTCGCCCCGGAGCAGGACCACCGCCACGTCTCCCACCTGTACGGCCTCCACCCGGGGGCGCGGATCACCCGCCGGACCCCGGAGTTGCTGGCCGCCGCCCGACGCACCCTGGAGGGCCGGGGGGACGCCGGCACCGGCTGGTCGCTCGCCTGGAAGATCAACTTCTGGGCCCGGCTGGGCGAGGGGGCCCGTTCCTGGAAGTTGTTGGGCGACCAGCTCACCCCGGAACGCACCGCGCCCAACCTGTTCGACCTGCACCCGCCGTTCCAGATCGACGGCAACTTCGGAGCGGTGGCGGGCATCACCGAGTGGCTGGTCCGGTCGCACGAGGGCGAGGTGCACCTGTTGCCGGCTCTGCCGCCCGCCCTGCCCTCGGGTCGGGTGCGCGGGCTGCTGGCGCGCGGTGGCTTCGAGGTGTCGGTGGAGTGGGAGGCCGGGCGCCTCGTGCGGGCCCGGATCGTCTCCCGGCTCGGCGGCACGCTGCGGGTCCGCTGGGCCGGTGCCCTGCGGCCGGCCCCCGGGGACGCCGGGAGCGCCGCCGACCGCGTCGGGGCCGCCCGGGTCGGCGCCCCGGAGGAGGACGGCACGGTGGTGACCGTGGTGGCGACCGGGATCGGCGACGTGGTGGATCTGCGACCGGCCGAATGATTCCCGCCTCGTCCCCGGACGCCCGACGCCGGGGCGACCCTTCCGTGACGTGTGTCCGTTACGGTGGCGGGAATACGCACGACACGACGGGTGGGAACGGCCCGCGATCGGCGGTGCCCGCGCCCGACGACCCCGGAACCGGGGGTCGCCCCGGGCGTTCAACCGGTGACGGTGCCGCACACCGGAGCTGACGGGAGGCAGGTCATGGGGACGGAGCCACACGGCGAGGAGCGGGGCCGCCGGGACGAGTGGGACGAGTTGGTCCTGGACGAGAGTTTCGTCAAGGAGGCCCGGGTGAACGAGCCGACGGCCCGCACCCGGATGCTCTCCGAGCGCTGGCGGGAGAACGCCCCCGACCCCCAGCCATGGCGTTCCGACGAGCCGCCGGCCGGATGGATCCACAGCACCGCCCCGGGTCGCGGGAAGAAGGCGAAGAAGGCGAAGAAGGAGCGCGAACCGCGCAAGCCCCGCCGCGGCATCGCCGGTTGGTTCCGGCGTCGACGCGGGGACGCCGGGAAGTGACGCGCGCCGGCGTCCCCCGCGACCGCCGGCCACCCCGGTCCCCCGGACGGCGCGGCGGCGCGGGCGGATGAAGCGGATCGGCGGCGCGGGCCGGGGAGGCCCCGGCGGCGCCCCGTGGTCGGACCGGATCGGTCCGCCCCGAGGACCCCACCGGGGCCCGGACGGCGGAACGATCGCCGTCCGGGCCCCGGTTCGCGCACCCGTGTCGCGGGTTCAGCCGGCGGCGCCCAGCAGGTGGTCCATCGCCAGCTGGTCGAGCTGCTCGAAGGCCATCCCGCGACGGGCGGCGGCCTCCGGGTCGAACTCCTCGAACGCGGAGCGGTCGGCGAGCAGCTCGGCGGCGGTCTCCCCCTCGTTCAGGGTGGGGCGGGCCAGTTCGTCCAGGCGCGAGACGGCCAGGGCCTCGACGACGCGCGGGTCGGCGCGGAAGGCGGCGGCCCGCTCCTTGAGGATCAGGTAGTTGCGCATGCCGCCGGCGGCCGAGGCCCAGACGCCGTCCATGTCCTCGGTGCGCGGCGGCTTGAAGTCGAAGTGGCGGGGGCCCTCGTAGCCGGCCGTCTCCAGCAGGTCCACCAGCCAGAACGCGGAGCGCAGGTCACCGGCGCCGAATCGCAGGTCCTGGTCGTACTTGATGCCGTTCTGACCGTTGAGGTCGATGTGGAAGAGCTTGCCGGCCCACAGCGCCTGCGCGATGCCGTGCGGGAAGTTGAGCCCGGCCATCTGCTCGTGGCCCACCTCGGGGTTGACACCGAACAGTTCGGGGCGCTCGAGCCGCTCGATGAAGGCCAGGGCGTGACCGACGGTGGGCAGCAGGATGTCGCCGCGCGGCTCGTTGGGCTTGGGCTCCAGCGCGAAGCGCATGTCGTAGCCCTGCTCGGTGACGTGATCGGCGAGCAGGTCGAAGGCCTCCTTGAGCCGGTCCAGGGCGGCCCGCACGTCCTTGGCCGCACCGGACTCGGCGCCCTCCCGGCCGCCCCAGGCCACGTAGGTGCTCGCGCCCAGCTCGGCGGCGAGGTCGATGTTGCGCATCATCTTGCGCAGCGCGTAACGCCGCACGTCGCGGTCGTTGGCGGTGAAGGCGCCGTCCTTGAAGACGGGGTGGGTGAAGAGGTTGGTGGTCGCCATCGGGACCACCATGCCGGTGGAGTCCAGAGCCTGGCGGAAGCGCTTGATCCGGGCCTCGCGCTCGGCGGTGGGAGCCCCGAAGGGGATGAGGTCGTCGTCGTGGAAGGTGACGCCCCAGGCGCCGAGTTCGGCCAGGCGCTCCACGCTCTCGACCGGGTCGAGATCGGCCCGGGTGGCGTCTCCGAAGGGGTCGCGACCCGTCCAGCCGACGGTCCACAGACCGAAGGTGAACTTGTCCGCGGGGGTGGGCTGGTACGACATGGCGGCTCCTCGCTGGTGCTGGCGGCGCGGGACGTGTCCCGGCCCGCCGGGTCGGGACACGCGGACGGGAACGCCGGAACAACGCTCCGGCTATTTCGTCATCGCTGTTTACAAATTAGTATGCGAAACGCCGTGACGGAAGACCCGAAGCGCTCGGAGCCGCCGTGGCGCCGGCTTCCGCACCCCGTCGGAGAGGACGAGTTCATGACCACCGCACCGGAGGGTCCCGTCGTCATCGGCGTGGACAGCTCGACCCAGTCCACGAAGGTGCTCGCGGTGGATTCCGCGACCGGGCGGGTACTGGCCCGCGGGCGGGCCGCGCACGTCGTGACCCCCGAACGGGACAGCGATCCCGAACAGTGGTGGGACGCCCTGGTGGATGCGTTGCGGGCCTGTGGCCCGGTGGTGGAACGGGCCGCGGCGATCGCCGTCGCAGGCCAGCAGCACGGCCTGGTCACCCTGGACACCGACGGCCGCCCCGTGCGCAACGCCCTGCTGTGGAACGACACCCGCTCGGCCCCGCAGCGCGACCGGCTGGTGAAGGAACTGGGCGGCCCGGCCGCGTGGGCGGAGCGCACCGGCAGCGTCCCCGCCGCCTCCTTCACCGTCACCAAGTGGGCCTGGCTGCGCGAGCACGAGCCCGAGCACGCCGCCGCCACCCGCGCGGTCCGACTGCCCCACGACTACCTCACCGGCCGGCTCGCCGGCCACGGCATCGCCGAGGGCACCACCGACCGGGGCGACGCCTCCGGGACCGGCTGGTGGTCCTCCGCCACCGGTGACTGGGACACCGAACTCGCCGCCCTTTCCGACCTGGACCCCGCCCTCCTGCCCCGGGTGGTCCCCGCCGGAGAGGCCGCGGGCGCCACCCGCTCCGGCCTGCCGGTGCCCGCCGGGATCCCGGTGGCCGCCGGTACCGGCGACAACATGGCCGGCGCGCTGGGGCTGGGACTGGAACCGGGTCGGCCGGCCCTCAGCCTGGGAACCTCCGGCACCGTCTACGCCGTCACCTCCCGCCGTCCCGTGGACCCCACCGGCACCGTGGCCGGCTTCGCCGACGCCGGCCGCGACTGGCTGCCGCTGGCCTGCACCCTCAACTGCACCCTCGCCGTCGACCGGGTCGCCGCCCTCTTGGGCCTGGACCGCGAGGCCGTCGAACCGGCCGCCCCCGGCACGACCTCCGGACCGGTGCTGCTGCCCTTCCTGGACGGCGAGCGCACCCCGGACCTGCCACTGGCCTCCGGTCTGCTGTACGGCCTGCGCCACGACACCACCGGCGGCCAGGTCCTCCAGGCCGCCTACGACGGCGCGGTCTACGCACTGCTCCGCGCCCTGGATCTGGTCCTGGACGGGGAGGACCGGACGCGGGGGGACGCCTCCGAACCGATCCTGCTGCTGGGTGGCGGCGCCCGGGGCACCGCCTGGCGCGAGACGGTCCGCCGGTTGTCCGGACGGCCGGTCCAGGTGCCCCGGGCGGAGGAGTTGGTGGCACTGGGAGCGGCGGCCCAGGCCGCCGGGCTGCTGGAGGGCCGGGACGCCGCCGAGGTGGCCCGGGACTGGGGCACCGCCGAGGGGCCGGCCTGGCCCGCGGTCGAGCGGGACGAGGCCGCCACCACGCGCATCGCGGCCGTATTGGAGGGCGCCGACGGCCTGCTGCGGCGTTCCTGATCGAACCCCGCCGGCCCGCCGGGGACACCCCCGGCGGGCCGGCGGATGAACGGCCGCGCGACCGCGCCGACCGAAGGAAAACCGGAAACAGGAGGTGGGGCGTGGCCCAGCCCGTGCCGCAGACCCAGGCCGAGCTGCGCCTGCGCAATCTCTCGCGGGTGCTCCACCTCCTGGCCGACGACGGCCCGCTCTCCCGGGCGGAGGTGGCCGGCCGCACCGGGTTGACCCGGGCGGCGATCTCCAGCCTCGTGGACGAACTGCTGCGTGCCGAACTGGTTGTCGAGACCTCACGCGGCCGATCGGGTTCGGTCGGCCGGCCGGGAACCGCGCTGGAACCCGCCGACCACGGGCCCTGCGGCATCGGCGCGGAGATCGGCGTGGACCAGTTGGCGGTCTGCGCCATGGACCTGCGCGGCGCGGTGCGGCTGCGGCTGGACTCGCCGATGACCATCGGGGACACCCGTCCCGCCCGCGTCCTGGCCGCGCTGGCGGAACTCCTGGAGGATCTGGTGGGGCGGTGCGGGGGGTTGGGACTGCGACCGGCCGGGGTGACGGTCGCCGTCCCCGGGGTCGTGGCGCGGAACTCCACCACCGTGGTGCGGGCCCCCAACCTCGGCTGGGAGGGCGTGGACCCCGCTCCCCTACTGCCGACCGGCCACGGTCCGCTGCGGGTGGAGAACGAGGCGAACCTCGGAGCCGTCGCCGAACGGGCCGCCGCGCCGGCCGGAACGGGCCGGGACCTGTTGTACGTGTCGGCCGGCATCGGTATCGGCGCGGCCCTCCTGGTCGACGGCGAACTCCTGCGCGGCGCTCGCGGTTTCGCCGGGGAACTGGGGCACGTCCCGGTCGCGCCGGACGGTCCCCCGTGCCGCTGCGGGAGCACCGGTTGCGCCGAGACCCTGGCGGGTGAGGAGGCGGTGCTGCGGGCGGCCGGCACGGAGCCCGGGGAGGGACCCCGCGCCCCCCTGCTGGAGGAGGTGCGGGCGCGCTGCGAGCGGGGCGAGGGGCGGGCCCTGGCCGCCGTCGAGCGGGCCGGGCGGGCGCTGGGGGTGGCGCTCTCGGCCGCGGTGAACCTGTTGGACCCGGCCGAGGTGGTCATCGGCGGCCCGCTGGCCCGGCTCGGTGACCGCCTGCTGCCTGCGGTCGAACACGAGGTGGCACTGCGCACCGCCGTCGCGGGCCACGATCGGCCCGCGCTCCCGCTGCGCCTGTCCCGCCTGGGGCCCGACGGGCCGTTGCTGGGCGCCGCGCGCACCGCGATGCGCGGCGTCCTCGACGACCCGGGACGGGCCCGGGCCGTCTGATCGGGTGATCCGGGGGACCCGTGATCACTCGATCGCCGTTCGATCGCTTTTCCCCTGATCGGGCGAATCAGCCGCTTTCCCCTCCTGCCGGGGCCGACCGGCGCGCACCATCGTGGCGTGAGACGAGAATCCCGCGGGCGCCGGGCGACGCGCGCCGCCGCCGTGTCCGCCGCGGCCCTCGCGCTGTGGGCCACGGGCGCGCCCGTGGCCGCCGGTCTTCCGCCCGTACCGCCCGGTCCCGGCGACACCGCGGACGGTCCGGCGACCCCGGCGCGCACCCCCGGCGCGGACTCACCGTTCCACGCGCCTCCCGCCGGGAACGGTCCGGCCCGGGTGGAGTTCCGGCCCGACGGGGTGCGGGTGACCTCGCCCGGCGGTGCCACCGTCGAGGTGGGCCCCGGGGGCGTGGTGGCCCGGGACGGGGACGTCGGCGCCCGGGTGGAGCGCCGTCCGGGGTGCCCGCCCTCGGTGACGGCGGGCGGGCCCGCCGGCCGGGTGGAGGTGGGTGGCCCCTGCCCGCCGCCCCCTCCGCCTCCGGCACCACAGCCACCACCACCGCCCACACCACCACCGGGGCCTCCGCCCCCGTCCGTGACCGAACCGGTTCCCGAACCGAGCCCGGAGCCGGTCGCCCCCACCCCGGAGCCGGTCGCCCCCACCCCGGAGCCGGAACCACCGGCCCCGACGCCCGTGCCCCCGCCCCGGGCCGCCCCCGTCCCGGCGCCCGCCCCCGCCGGGGAACCCGTTCGCGTCGTCGCGACCCCGCCGCCGACGGAGCCGTCTCCCTCCCCCGCTCCCCCGACCCCGCCGGCACGGGAGGAGGACGGGGAACCGGTCGGGTCGGCGGCGGAACCGGAGCTCATGGAGCCGGTGAGGATGCCGCCGGTGGAGCGCCAACCACCGGCCTCGAACACCCCCCTGGTGGGACGGGCGCTGCTGGTGGTCGCCCCCGCCGTGCTGGCCGCCGCCGCGCTGCGGCCCGGTGGCTCGGGCGGTTCCCGTTCCCGCGAAGTCGGCTGACGGTTCCTCTCCCGGCCCCCGCCCCACGTCCCTTTCCCCGCTTGTCCCCGGTCCCCGGGTTCCCGTCCCGTTCGACAGCGCCGTGCTTCGGCGTGCCCCGCCCCGAGGAGATTCGTTGTCCCCCTGGTTGGTGTTGTCCCTCGCCGTCGCCGCCACCTGCGGCCTGGTCCTGTTGGTCGGCTGGTGGCACGGTCGGCGCGAGGGGGACGAGGAGCCCTTCGAGGCCCCGGCCGTGATCGACTACATGATCATGATGATCGGGGTGGTGTACGCGATCGTCCTCGGTCTGGCGATCGCCGGCGTCTGGGAGGAGCGCAGTGCCGCCGAGGACTGGGTGCGGCAGGAGGCCCAGGCCCTGCACGAGGTCGGGGTGCGCGCCGCGGTCCTCCCCGACGACGTCCGGGATCGGGTGCGCGGGGATGTCGACGCCTACGTGCGGCACACCGTGGAGGTGGAGTGGCCGCGCATGGTCGAGGAGGAGGAGTTGACCGAGCGGGGCGAGATCCTGTTGGAGCGCCTGCGGGAGGGGGTCCTGGGGTACACCCCCGAAAGCCCGGTCGTCTCGCAGGAGCGGGCCGCGATGATGGATCGCCTCGCCGCGGTCTCCGAGGCCCGCACGGCGCGGGCGCAGAGCGCCGAGTCGACCATGCCCGGCGTGGTGTGGGTCGGCCTGCTGGTCGGGGGGCTGGTGGTGGTGGGACTGATCTTCACGCTGCGGATCCGGCGTTCGGCACGGGAGTTGCTGCTGTCGGCCCTCTTCAGTGCCCTGATCGGTTTCCTGCTGTACCTCATCTGGCACTTCGACTCGCCGTTCGCGCGCGGCCTCACCGACTCCACCGAGGCATTCGAACTGCTCTTCCCACACGTTCTGGGAGACGACTGACCGCGGGCCGGTGGACCCGGGACGGTGGCGCGCCGGCTCGACCCGTTACCCGCCGACCGCCCCCGGGGGCGGGGCCCGGGAGGCGTCATCGGGCCGGGGTCACCGGCTCCGCCACGTCGGGGAACTCCTCCACCCGGTCGCACCAGTACCGCAGCAGGACCCGGTCGTGGCCGACCGCGAGCAGGGCCGCCCCGCTCTCCGCGCGGTAGCGCTCCACCACCCCCACCAGGGAGGCGGTGGTGGAGGCGTCGAGCATGGCGGTCATCTCGTCGCAGACCAGCAGGCGGGGACGGGGCGCCAGCGCCCGGGCCAGACAGGCGCGCTGCAACTGGCCGTCGCTGACCTCGTGCGGGCGACGGGTGAGCAGTTCCCCGCCCAGTCCGACCAGCTCGGCGAGTTCCCCGGTGCGCTCGGTGACCTCGGCCCGGGAGCGACGGGCGGCCCGCAGCGGCTCGGCGATCGCGTCGCGCAGTGTCAGACGGGGGTCGGAGGCCATTCTGGGCTGCTGGAAGACGAAGCCGACCAGGGTCCGGCGTTCACGCGGCGCCCGGTGGCGGAAGGCCGTGGCCCGCTCTCCGGCCAGCCACACCTCCCCCTCCTCCGGGCGGTGGAGCAGCGCCGCCACCCTGGCCAGGGTGGACTTCCCGCACCCGCTGGGGCCCTGGAGACCGACCGATTCGCCGTCCTCGACGCGTAGCGAGGCGCCCCGCACGACCGGGGTTCCCCGGACATAGCCGGCGGTGATCCCGCGGAGTTCAAGCACGGGGTTCCTCCCGAAGACGGGCCCGGGAAACGGGGTGGTGACAGGCCAGGCCGCCGACGAGGGCGGGGCGTTCCCCGCACCGGTCGTCGGCACGGAAACAGCGGGGCGCGAAAGCGCACCCCCCGGGCAGGGCGTCCAGTTCGGGGGGCATCCCCGGGATGGGGGTGAAGCCCCGTTCGGGCAGCGCGTCCAGCAGACCGCGCGCGTAGGGGTGGGCCGGTCCCGGGTCGCCGAAGAAGTCGGCGGCCGGGCCGGTCTCCACGACCCGTCCCGCGTACATCACCGCGACCCGGTCGGCGATCCGCTCCGCCGCGGCCAGGTCGTGGGTGATCACCAGTAGTCCCCGGCCCTCGTCGGCGTGCCGGCGCAGTTCGTCCACCGTGCGGTCCACCAGGTCGCGGTCCAGCCCGGTGGTGGGTTCGTCGGCCAGCAGCACCGGGGCGTCGCCGACCAGGGCCAGTGCGGTGGCGGCTCGTTGGGCGAGCCCCCCGGAGAGTTCGTGGGGGTGGCGGTCCAGATGGTCCGCGGGAAAGGCGGCGCGGGCGGCGACGTCCTCGGCGAACCGACGTGCCGCCGCACCCCGCAGCCCGGTGATCTCCCGGACCGTCTCCTCCAGTTGGGAGCGGACGGTGCGCACGGGCGTCAGGTGGGCGGCGGGGCTCTGCGGGATGAGACCGAGGCGCCGACCGCGCACCCGTCGGGCGAGGACGCGTTCGTCGGCGGTGATCAGATCGATGCCGTCCAGGTGGGCGGTGCCGTCCACCACTGCGTTGCCCGGCAGCAGTCCCAACAGCGCCGAGGCCAGTACGGACTTCCCGCAGCCGCTCTCCCCGATCAGCGCCAGGCACTCGCCGGCCCGCAGGTCGAGGGAGACCTCGTCGACGGCGGCCACCCGGCGCCCGCCGCGCATCAGGAACCGCACCGACAGGTCGCGGACCGTCAGCAGCGGGGCCGCCCCCGGAGGGGCGTCGGAGGGGGGTGCCGGGGTGCCCGGGGTCGGCTCGGCGGCGGTCCCGGTGGCGGTCCCCGGTGCGATCGGGACGGCGCCGCCGGGTGCGGAGGACGCGGAAGAGGCGGAAGAGGCGGTCACAGCATCAGCTCCGAGCGACGGCGGGGGTTGAGGCGTTCGCGCCACAACCCGGCCAGACCGGCGATGGCGAGGGTGGTGACGATGATGAACAGGCCGGGGAAGAGGGTGGGCCACCACTCGCCCGTGAGCAGCGACCCCCGGCCGTCGTTGATCATCGATCCCAGGCTCGCCCGGTGGGCCGGGATGCCCAGCCCCAGGAAGGAGAGCGCGGACTCGTGCCAGACGGCGTGCGGCACCATCAGCACCGCCGCCAACCCGGCCTGCGGGAGCACTCCCGGCACCAGGTGCCGGGTGACCACCCGAAGTCGGGAGGCCCCACCGGAGACGGCGGCGTCCACGTAGGGACGCGAGCGCAGGGAGAGGATCTCGGCCCGCACGATACGGGCGGTGGAGACCCAGTGCGTCAGGCCCACCGAGAGGACCACCGGCCACACCCCCGGGCGGAACATCGCCACGATGAACACGCCCATCAGCAGGTGCGGCACGGAGGTGAAGACCTCCACCAGGCGCATCACCACACGATCGACGGCGCCGCCGAAGGCCCCCGCCAGGCCGCCGATGAGCAGCCCCAGGACAGCCGCGACGGCCGCCGCCACGAGGCCCACCAGCAGCGACACCCGCAGGCCGTAGACGCAGCGCAGCAACAGGTCGCGCCCCAGCGCGTCGGTGCCGAAGGGGTGGGTGAAGGAGGGTGGGAGGTGTTTGGCGCCCAGGTCCACGGCCTGCTGGTCGAGGGGGACGAGCAGCGGGACGAGCAGGACCGCGAGGACCGCCGTCGCGGTGATGCCGACGGACAGCACCAGCCGCGCGGTGCGGGTACCGCGACCGGCCGGGCCGCGGGCGGGGCGGGCGGAACCGGCGACCGGATCCGCGCCGGGCGGCGCGGGGTCGGTTCCGGCGGGTGGGACACCGCCGGGGACGGTGGAGGAGGCCATGATGGGGTCACATCCGTTCGTGGCCGGTGATCACATGCGGTCGTGGTCGACCCGGGGGTCGGCCAGGCCGTAGAGCAGGTCGGCCAGCAGGTTGCCGGCCAGGACGGCGAGCGCGCCGAGGACGGTGAGGGCGGCCAGCAGGGGGAAGTCCAGCGCGGTGGCGGCCCGCACCGTGGCCGAGGCGATGCCGGGCCAGGAGAAGACCGTCTCGATGAGCAGGGCACCGGTGATCAGTTCCGGTACCCGGGTCCCGATGAGGGTGAGCACCGGCAGCAGCCCGGAGCGCAGCGCGTGGCCCAGCAGCACGGTGCGCTCCCCCAGGCCGCGGGCGCGCGCGGCCCGTACGGGGTCCTCGTGCAGGGCGTCGGCCACCCCCTGGCGGGTGTAGAGGAAGAACCAGGGCAGCTGGGAGAGGGCCAGCACCAGCGCGGGCAGCGTCAGGTGGCGCAGCAGTCCGGAGGCGGTGACGGTCTCCTCGCCGGGAGTGGTGAGCCCACCGGCCGGGAGCATTCCCCACTGCACGGCGAACAGCCACATGAACAGCAGACCCGTCCAGAACGGCGGGGATGCCTCCAGGGCGTAGGCCAGGGGGGTGACGCAACGGTCCACGAGCCCGCCGACGCGCCGGGCGGCGAGCACGCCGAGGGAGACGCCGAGGAGCAGCGCGAGGACGAAAGCCGTACCGCAGAGCACGAGCGACCAGACCATGCGCTCGGCGATGGCCTGCGAGACGGGTTGGCGCAGCGTCTGCGAATGACCGAGTTCCCCGACCGCGACACTGCGCAACCAGGCCCACCACTGCTCGACGAAGGTGCCGCCGACGGCGAGGTTGGCCCGCAACTGGTCGAGGGTCTGCTGGGAGGCACCCATCGCGTCCCCACCGGCGTAGGCGTTGACGGGGTCGAAGGGGGAGGCGGCGGCGACGGCGAAGATCCCGAGGGTGACGGCGGCCAGCACCGGGACCGCGGCCAGCAGTCGGCGCAGCACCAGGCGGCCCATGGCGGCCAGGGGGAGGCGACGGCCGGCACGGGGACCGGGGCGCCCCGCCCCACCGGCCGCCGCGCCCCCGCCGGCGCGCGGCGGGGAGGGCGGGGCGGGCACGGCCCGGTCGGGTGGCGCGGGGGGTGCGGGGGGTCTCACGAGCGGGGCTGCCAGTCCTCGATGTTCCACCAGGGGCCGGCGCCCAGACCGTGGTCGTGCGGCTCCAGTTGGGTGGTGACGTTCTCCCACTCGTCGTTCATCACGTAGACGTGGTCGATGTGGGTGAGGAAGGTGTAGCCGGGGTTCTCCCGCAGTTCGCGCTGCACGGCGTCGTATGCCTCGCGGCGCTCCTGCGCGTCGGCGGTGCGGCGACCGATCTCCAGCTGCTCGTCGACGGCGGGGTTGGCGTAGCGGGCCATGTTGTTCCAGCCGTCACCGGCCAGTTCGGAGTGGAGCAGCCCGTACAGGTCGAAGTCCGGGTCGGTGGGGTTGCCGCCGCCGTTGAGGACCGCGTGGTCGTCCATCGCCGGGGCGATGACCTCCCAGCTCGCGGACTCGGCCGTGATGTCGATGCCGATCCCCCGGGCGTCGGAGACGTAGGCCAGGGCGTGCTCCTGGCGCAGGCGGTCGCCGGAGGGATAGTGGAGGGTGAAGGCGGCGCGCAGGCCGTCGCGTTCGCGGATGCCGTCGTCGCCGACCTCCCAGCCGGCCCCGTCGAGGATGCGGGCGGCCTCCTCCGGGTCGTGGGGCCGTTCGGTGCCCTCGGCGAACCAGGGGCTCGCGGTGGGCACCGGGCCGTGGGCGACCGCGCCGGCGCCGTCCAGCACGGCCTCGACGATCGCCTCCCGGTCCACCGCGACGTCCAGCGCGCGGCGGATCGCGATGTCACCGGTGACGGGGTGGTCGGTGGGCAGGGTCACGGCGCGGAAGTCCGCGCTCTCCGCGTTGATCACCACGCGACCGGGGTCGTCGGCGAAGCCGGCCGCCAGGCGCGGTGGGAGGACCGCCGCGTCCAGTTCACCCGCCCGCAGCCGGGTGGCCCGCGCGTCGTCGTCGGGGACGATCGCCATGGTCAGGCGCTCGACGGCGGGCGCGCCGCCCCAGTGGTCGGGGTTGGCCTCGAGCACGATCTGTTCGCCCCGGCTCCAGGAGGAGAGGGTGTAGGGGCCGGTGCCGATCGGTTCGGTGTTGTAGGGGCCGGTGTTGACGTCCTGGTCGCCGAACGCCTCCTCGGAGGCGATGGGCAGCACGGTGCGCTCGGCGAAGGGCGCGTAGGGATGGGAGAGGGTGAAGACGACCGTGTGGTCGTCGGCGGCCTCCACGCCCTCCAGGACGGCGAGTTCGTCCCGGGCGGCGTTGTTGGTGTCGGGGTCGAGGATCGTCTCGTACGTGAAGACGACATCGGTGGCGGTGAAGGGCGAGCCGTCGGAGAAGGTGACGTCCTCACGCAGGGTGTAGGTCCAGGTGAGGCCGTCCTCGCTCACCACGGGGAGGTCCACGGCGAGGGCGGGTACCAGTTCGAGGTTCTCGTCCCGGCTCAACAGGCCGTCGAAGAGCTTGGAGTTGCCGTCCCTGCCGTACCCCAGGAGCGGGCTGAGGGTCTCGGGTTCGGTCGCGATGCCGACCACGAGGGACCCTCCCACCCCACCGTCGTCCCCGGTGGCGCCGTTCCCCGAGGGGGCGGAGCAGGCGGTGACGGTGAGCGCCCCGACCAGCAGCGCGGTGATCGCTCCACGCGTCATTCGGATCTTCATCCGATCGTCCCTGTTCATGATCGACCACTATTGCAAGTCGCACGCAGGTACACAAGCCCTTACCGGAGCGCCGGGAATCGCCCCCGCGCCGGAAGGCGCAGGTCACCACCGGTTACCCTCGTGACAGCCCGTACAGGTCCATACCAATTGGTATGGACCTGATCGACTTCCCCTTCCTCCGCCATCGGGAGCGATCTTGAAGAACACCGCACGTCACACCCTCGGCAGAACCGCATGCCTGCTCACCACCGGTGCCCTGCTCGCCGGTTGCGGCGCCCTCCCCGGGGGGAACGGGGATGTCCGCACCCTCGAGGTCTGGAT
Source organism: Streptomyces sp. ST2-7A (assembly GCF_021390475.1). Lineage (GTDB taxonomy): Bacteria > Actinomycetota > Actinomycetes > Streptomycetales > Streptomycetaceae > Streptomyces. The sequence goes on along the minus strand of NZ_JAJUWS010000004.1, from coordinate 4,491 downwards.
GATGAACCACAGCGCGGGCGAGGAGTTCATCGACCGCGTGGTGAGCGAGTTCGAATCGGAACACGAGGGAGTGGAGGTCGAGGTCACCATCCAGGAGTGGGGTGGCATCGGGGAGAAGGTGACCGAAGCCCTGCTGAGCGGCGAGGGCCCCGACATCATCGAGGTCGGCAACACCCAGGTCGCCCAGTACGTGGACATCGGCGGGGTACGGGACCTCACCAACCAGGTGGTCGACCTCGACGGCGACGACTGGGTGCCCGGCCTCGCCGAACCCGGCCGGGTGTACGGCCACCAGTACGGCATCCCCTTCTACGCCGCCAACCGCGTGGTGATACACCGCACCGACCTCTTCGATGAGGCCGGGATCACCGAACCACCCGCCGACCGCGAGGAGTGGCTGGAGGCGACCCGCCTCCTGGACGAGCCGAGCGGGCAACAGGGCATCTACCTGCCGGGCCAGAACTGGTACGTGCTGGCCGGCTTCGTATGGGACGAGGGCGGTGAACTCGCCGTGGAGAGCGGCGGGCAGTGGCAGGGCACCCTGGACACCCCGGAGGCCGCCCGCGCCATGGAGTTCTACGCCGAACTGCAGGACCTGGGCGAGGGCCCGCGCGACACCGACGAGGCCAACCCGCCGCACGAGGAGGTGTTCGCCTCCGGACGGGTGGCGCAGATCATCTCCACCCCCGGCTCCGCCCGCACCATCCTGGAGGCCAATCCGGCCCTGGAGGGGAAGATCGGCTTCTTCCCCGTCCCCGGGCCCGGGGCCGACTCCCCGGGAGCTGTCTTCACCGGTGGGTCGAACCTCATCATCAGCGAGGCGTCGGATCACGGCCGACTGGCCTACGACTTCGTCAAGTCCCTGGCCGGGGACCGCTGGCAGACCGAACTGGCGCGGAGCATGAGCCTGGTGCCCAACCGCACCACCCTGGCCGGGGCGGTGAGCGAGGACCCGGGCACCGCCGCCATGACCGAGGGCGCGCGCAACGGTCGGGCCACCCCGCAGTCCCCGCGCTGGGGCATGGTCGAGGCGGACAATCCGATCAAGACCTACCAGAGCGCGGTACTCGGCGGCGCCGACCCCGTCGTCGCCGGCCGGGAGGCCTCCGAGCGGATCACCGAGATGCTCAGCGGCGTCCGGACCGACGGAACCGGCTGACACCCGGTCGGTTCCCCGTATGACGGACTCCGGTCCCGGGAACGTTCCCGGGACCGGAGTCCGTCATACGGGACATCGGGTGGTACCCCCTTCCCTCAGGTGAGGGTGAGTTCGGCGCACCCGTCCGCCGCGAGGGCCCGGACCGTCGCCTCCGGGTCCAGGACATCCGCGGCGAAGGAGACCCCGGGCCGCACCGAGCCCTCGAGCACCCGCAGGGCGGCCTCGGCCGCGAGGAAGGCGCTCAACTCGTAGGAATCCTCCGCCCGCAGCACCGCGGACCGCGAGGGCGACCCCTCGGCGGGGCCCTCCCACAGCCGGAACTCCTGGCCGTACCAGGACCCCAGGCGCGCGACATCCTCCGCGGCCGCGGCGATGAGCGGGGCGGTGTCGGTGCCCTCCAGCGCCCGGGTCAGAGCCAACTCCTCCGCCAGGCGTTCGCCACCGAAGACGGTGTACCAGTTCACCTCCTCCAGCCCGGTGGCCCGGGCGAGGCGGACCGCCTCCGTGGACAGGAAGGGAAAGGCGCCGACCGGCCGGGGGAACGCCTCCAACCCGATGCCCCGCAGGGGTGGCAGCACGCGCTCGCACACCTCGCCCCCGCGCCAGGCGGCGGACGGCACCCCGTGCTCCGGGCCGTGGCTCAACAGGACGTCCCCGGCGGCGGCCGGGGTCAGCGGGGCGACCCCGCCCAGGTGGGCGTCCAGGCGTACCGGCCGCTCCGCCCGGGCGACGAGCACGCGCGGGATCAGCCCGGAGAGGCCGGGCAGAGCACCGGCCGACAGCACCAGGATCCGGCCGTCCTCCCGTCCGGCGTGTTCCTCCCCGACATCGCGCAGTCGCGCCGCGGCGGGGTCGTCCCCCGCCGCGTCCACGTAGTCGGCCCCGGCCCGCAGCGCGGCGCGGGCCACGGTGTCCAGGACCCGGTAGGACGGACCCGCGCAATTGACCACCAGGCGGCACCGGTCGGCGAACGCGCCGAGTGAGTCGGGATCATCCAGGTCGGTGCGCAGCACCTCGACCTCCGCGTCGTTCGCCCCCGTCCGACGGGCCGGCTCCCGCGCCCGGGCCGGGTCGCGACCGGCCACCAGGATCGGTCCCGCGCCGGCCGCCAGGAGACGCCGCACCACGGCGGCTCCCACCGCCCCGTATCCACCGAGCACACCGATCGCCGACTCCCGCCGCATACGCGGGTCCCCTTTCTCCGGGCGCCCGGGACGCACGCCATATGAAAATGATATGCATTCTCACATGGCGTGCGGAGGCGCGCTTGGACGAACCCCGGAAGGGTGACGACGGATGTACGACGTGATCGTGGTGGGAGGGGGACCGGCCGGCCTGAACGCCGCTCTGGTCTCCGGTCGGCAGCGGCGACGGGTGCTGCTGGTGGACGGTGGGGAACCCCGCAACGCACCCGCGACCGAGACCCACATGTTCCTCACCCGGGACGGCACCCCGCCCGGTGAGCTGCGCCGCATCGGACGCGAGCAGCTGCGGCCCTACGACGTGGAGGTGCGGGACGTCGTCGTCGCCACGGCGGCCCGCGAGGAGCGCGGCTTCGTCCTCGGCCTGGCCGCCGGTGAGGAGGTCCGGACGCGGAAGCTGGTGCTGGCCACCGGTCAGCGGGACGTGGTGGACACCGTGCCGGGGCTGTCCGACCTCTTCGGACGCGGCGTCTACCACTGCCCCTTCTGTCACGGCTGGGAGACCCGGGGCATGACGCTGGCCGTGCTCGGCCACGAACCGCCCCAGGTCATGCAGGCCCTGTACGTCGCCGACCGCTTCGGCGAGGACGTGGTGGTGTGCACCGACGGCAGGCCGGTGCCCGAACAGGCCGCCGGGCCACTGGAGAAGGCGGGGATACCGGTGGACGAGCGCCCCGTGGCCCGGCTCGAGGGCGACGGGGACGGGGTGCGCATCGTCTTCGGGGACGGTGGAGTACTGGAACGGCAGGCCGTCTACCACCGCGCGCCCACCCGACAGCGCTCCCCCCTGGCCGAGCAGTTGGGCGCCGAGTTGCTGCCCGACGGCCTGGTGCGGGTGGACGAGTTCCAGCGCACCTCCGTGCCGGGCCTGTTCGCCGCCGGGGACACCGCCCGCCTCGCGGCGCTGCCGGACGCGCTGACCTTCGTGGTGACCGGTGCGGCGGACGGGGCGCGCGCCGCCGTGTGGCTGGACCAGGAACTCTTCCGGGAGGACGCCGGTCTCGGCGGCTGACCCGCCGGGAAACCGGGTCGGGCGGCGAGGCGGAGACCCCGCCCCGCCGCCCCTCCGCGGGCCTCAGCCGGCGGCCGACTCCGTCAGCGCGCCGGCCAGCGCGGCCGGAGTGGGCCGCTCCAGGAAACGCCGGGGTGTCACCCGGCCCACGCCGTCCCGTGCCAGCGCCGCGAGCATGCGCACGGCCAGCAGCGAGTCACCGCCCAGCGCGAAGAAGTCGGCGGCCCGATCCGTCACCGGCCGGTCCAGCAGTTCGCTCCAGCGGGCGGCCACCTCCTTCTCCAGGGCACCCCGGGGGACGCCCGGCTCCTCCGTCCCCTCCCCCGCCGCGGCCGGGGTCGGGACCGACAGTCGGGAGGGCGCGTCCGGCCCCCCCTCGTGCGGCGCCTCCGTCGCCTCCGGCAGGGGAACCTCCGCGGTCCAGCCGTCCCCGGTCGCCAGGGACCCGATGAGCTCGGTCACGTCCGCGAAGAGCGCGTCCACGTCCTTGGCGTCGAACAGTTCCTCCACCAGGGAGAAGACCACGACCAGCTCTCCCCGCAGCTCGAACAGTCGCAGTTCCAGGGCGACCTGGGGGGTGCGCAGCTGCTGGTGGTGGCTCGCGAGATCGATGTCGCCCAGGGGCCCGGCCTCCCCGGGGAGCTCGCTGCCGAGGGCCGCGTCCACCCCGAGCGTGGACTGGAACACCACGGGCGCCACCGGCCGTCGGGTGCCGCGCCGCCGCCCCAGCTCACGGGAGACCTCGACCCCGGTCACCAGATTGTGGGCCATCGCCTCGCCCATGTCCCGCTGCGCGGTCCGCGCCAGATCGGCGAAGAGCGGGGCGGCGGGCAGGTCCACCGGCACGAGTGTCGTGGAGGAGAAGGCCCCCACCAGGCGCGGCACGTCGGGGTGCAGCGGCAGCCGGTTCAGCTGCAGGGTGTTCAACAGGAATCGCCGGTGGCCGCAGGCCCGGGAGATCGCGACCCCGAACGCGGCGAACATCGCGACGGAAGGGGTGACGCCGTGGGCCGCGCAGTGCTCTCGCAGGGCGGCCCAACGCCCCGGGTCTAGGGTGGTCTGTCGGGTGCCCATCAGGATCGGGGCGACCTCGGCGGGATCGGCCACCAGGGGAAGGG
>NZ_JAJUWS010000003.1 GCF_021390475.1 Streptomyces sp. ST2-7A | reverse complement strand
GGCCCCGACCGGCCCCCCGAGGAGGCCATCCCCGAGACCGAACCGCTGGTCCCCGCGCCCCCCACCGCCCCGGACGAGCGGCTGCCCGGCGGCCCCCCGCCCGGCACCCCGGCCGACCGTGCCCTGCGGACACGGCTGCGCGCGCTGCGCGAACTCGTCGCGCTCTCCCGCGCCCGGGTGCCCGACCCGGCGCTCGCCGAGGCGGGTCGGCTGCTCGCCGAGGCCGCCGAGCGGGACCGTCTCACCCGCCTGTACACCACCGTCGCCATCGCCGGGGCCACCGGCAGCGGGAAGTCCACGCTGTTCAACGCGCTGGCCGGCAGCGGCATCGCCGAGACCGGCGTGCGGCGGCCGATGACGGCCGCCCCGCACTCCTGCGCCTGGGAGGCGGAACGCGGGGGCGGCCCGTCCCCCGACGCGTTGTTGGACCGGCTGGGCGTCCAGCCGCGCCGGCGCCGGCGGGCGCACCGGGCCGACCCCGCGCTGCGCGGGCTGGTCCTGCTGGACCTGCCGGACCACGACTCCGCGCTGCCCGACCACCGGCGGGAGGCGGACCGGCTGCTGGCCCGCACCGACGCCGTGATCTGGCTGCTGGACCCCGAGAAGTACGCCGACGCCCTGCTGCACGACCACTACCTGCGGGCCTTCGCCGGGCACGCGGAGGTGAGCCTGGTGGTGCTCAACCAGATCGACCGCCTGCCGCCGGACGCGACCGAGGCGGTGCTCGACGACGTGCGCCGCCTGCTCGACGAACGGGGGGTGGCGGTCGGCGAGCACGGTGAACCGGGGGTGGGCGTTCTGGCGGTCTCGGCGCTCACCGGGCAGGGGATGGGCGAACTGCGCCGGGCGTTGGCCGAGTTGGTCGGCTCCCGGGCGGCCCCCGCGCTGCGCCTGGCCGCCGACGCGGACGGCACCACCCGGCGGTTGCGACCGATGTGCGTGGCGGAGTCCGGCTCGGCGCCGATCGGGCTGACCGAGGACGCGCGGGCGGCCTTCGAGGAGCGGTTGGCCGCGGCGGTCGGCGCCCCGGCCGCCGGGGCCGCCGCCGAACGCGGTTGGCTGCGTCGTGCGGACCGGATCTGCGGTACCCCGTGGGGGCAGTTGGTGACGACCCTCGCCGAGCGCCGGGCGGCCCGCCGGGGCGAGCCGGTCGCCCTCACCGGGCGGGCGCGCGGCCTGCGGGAACAACCTCCGGTGGTTTCCCGGCCGGCGCTGGAGGAGGCGGTGCGGCGACTGACCGAGGAGGTGACGGCCGACCTGCCGGAACCCTGGGCGGCCTCGGTGCGCCGGGTGGCCCGGCGGGGAGCCTCGGAGGTGCCGGCGGCGTTGGAGGGGCCGCCGGCCGCGCGGGGCAACCCCGGCCGTCGCCGGGTGCCGTGGTCGGGTCGGCAACCCGGCGCGCGGGCCTCCCGGGTGCCGGGCGCGCCGCGCCCCCCGCGGCCGGTGTGGTGGAGCGCGGCGGCGGTGGGGCAGGGAGTGTTCCTCACCCTGCACCTGCTGGGGCTGGGCTGGTTGGCGCTCGCGGCGCTGGGCCACCCGGTGGCCGGCGTGGTGCTGCCGGCCGGACTCCTGCTGTGCGGTGCGCTGGGGGCGCCGTTGCTGGCGTGGGGGTGCCGGGTGGCGGCGGCCGCGCCGGCCCGGGCGTGGGGGCGGCAGGAGGAGGAGCGTTTGCGGTCGGCCGCGGCGGCGGTGGGCCGGACCCGGGTACTGGAGCCGGTGGCGGCGGAGTTGGTGCGTTATCGGGAGGTGCGCGAACAGTGGGTCGTCGCCTCGGGCGGGGACGCCTTCACTCCGAGGTGAGTCACCGGGGCGGGCCGGCGCCGGCGCCGGGCAGGGGGTTCGACGTGCGCCGGAGCCGGCCAGGAGGAGTGGGGGTATGGGTGGGAACGGTGGTGCGGAAGGGGCGGCGAAGAGTGATCGGTGGGTCACGTGGAGAAAAAGTGGAGGAGCGCGTTCCGTCCGCGGAGAGGGCTGACCATCCGTCAACACCCATTCTCGGGCGGCGATTCGCGCTAATCATCCCTTTTGATCAGACCATCTGATAACGATTCCGCTTCGGAGTGGGTAGTTCACCCGGCCCCGGGGGACATACCCCGTTTTCCCTCTCTACGATCCCGGCGTACGCACGGGACATTTGAAACGCCAGCCCTGCACCGAGGTGGCTGCGGCCCGTGCGCCTCGTGGAGGGGACTCACACATGATTTCTGCGCGCAAGCGGGTGATATCCCGCCTTGCGGCCACGGTCGTGGCGAGCCTGATGTTCGTCGGTGGCGGTATCACCACCGCCGGTTCGGCCGCCGCGGACGAGACGGCCGTCGGCAGTGGTGGCACCACCGCCCAGCTCGTGGGTCTGGACAAGGACCTGTCGGCGACGGTCAAGGTGGGGAAGGAGTACTACAGCGCCGGTCTGTTCACGATGAACGTGGACGGCGGCGGCACCATCAAGACCTACTGCATCGACTTCGGTACCCCGACCGCCAAGGAAGCGCGGTACCAGGAGACGGCGTGGAACTCCTCGGTGCTGGCCAGCAACCCGAACGCGGGGAAGATCCACTGGATCCTCCAGAACTCGTACCCGCAGGTCGATGACCTGAACGCGCTGGGTCGGACCATCGGTCTGAAGGACCGGGAGAAGCTCACCCCGGCCACTGCCGCAGCGGGCACCCAGGCCGCCATCTGGCGTTTCTCGGACCCCAAGCACGCCGCTTCCGCCAACCCCCTCAACGGGGCGGCGAAGAAGCTCACCAAGTACCTGTACGAGAACGCCGGTGACATCGCCGAGCCCGAGATCTCCCTCGAGCTCACCCCGCCGGAGGTCGCCGGCAAGCCCGGGCAGAAGCTCGGCCCCATCGGTGTGAAGACCTCCGCGGGCACCGTCTCCATCGCCCCGAACACCTCCGCCGGCGTCACCGTCACCGACGCCTCCGGCGCCCCGGTGACCGAGGCCGTCGACGGTAGCGAGCTGTACTTCGACGTCCCGGCCGACGCGGCCGACGGCACCGCCTCCTTCACCGCCTCCGCCACCCTGGCGGCCGAGGTCGGTCGGGTCTTCAAGGGCATCGACAAGAAGACCCAGACCATGATCCTGGCCGGCGCCAGCGAGGTCTCCACCTCCAAGACCGCCACCGCCAACTGGGCCTCCGACGGTCCCGCCCCGACCTTCAGCCACCAGATCGACTGTGTGGCCGGCGGCGTCAACCTGACCGTGGGCAACGACGGCGACCAGCCGTTCGAGTTCGACTTCCAGGGCGAGACCCACACCATCCCGGCCGGCGGCACCAAGGACATCTTCGTCCCGGTCGAGAACAAGCAGGAGTACCACATCTCCATCACCGACGAGGCCGGCGAGTCCCTCGCCGACTTCCATGGTGTCCTCGACTGCGAGGTCTCCCCGCCGGCCGAGCCGGAGGAGAACGAGGAGGGCCAGGAGACCGAGGAGCCCGCCCCGGGCACCGAGGAGCCGGGTGACGAGACCGAGACCCCGGACGAGACCGAGAACGAGCCGAACCCGCAGGGTTCCGGTGACGAAGAGGTCAAGGACGAGTCCCCGAACCTGGCCGAGACCGGCAGCAGCAGCAACGTGGGCATGATCGCCGGTATCGCGATCGCCCTGCTGGTGGCCGGTGGCGCGGCGATGTTCTTCATCCGCAAGCGCGGCGCCTCCTCCTCTTCCTGAGGATTCTTCTTCCCGAGGACCCCTCTTCACGAGGATCACGGGGGTTCACTCCTCCCGGTGCCACACCGGACCCCGTTCTCCCGGATCATCCGGGGGAACGGGGGGAGTGAACCCCGACAGGGGCCCGCCCCCGGCGCAAGCCGGGGGCGGGCCCCTGTCGTGCGCCGGGAGGAGGGGGAGGCCGACGGGAAACCCCGGGGCCGATCCGTTCCGCCCCGGCCCGACCGGTTCCGGCGCCCGGGCGACGGGCCGGTCGGCGTTTTCGTCCGGGGGCGCGAATGGGGCAGGATAGAGCGCACTGCCCCTGATCGAACCCGCCCCACAACCCGCCGGATGGTTTCTCTTGGCTGAGTACATCTACACCATGCGCAAGGCGCGCAAAGCGCATGGCGACAAGGTGATCCTCGACGATGTGACGACGGCGTTCCTGCCCGGCGCCAAGATCGGTGTCGTCGGCCCCAACGGAGCCGGCAAGTCCACCGTCCTGAAGATCATGGCCGGGTTGGAGCAGCCCTCCAACGGCGACGCCTTCCTCTCACCCGGCTACAGCGTCGGCATCCTGCTCCAGGAGCCCCCGCTGGACGAGGAGAAGACTGTGCTGGAGAACGTCCAGCAGGGCGTCTCCGAGGTCAAGGGCAAGCTCGACCGGTTCAACGAGATCGCCGAGCAGATGGCGACCGAGTACACCGACGAGCTGATGGAGGAGATGGGTCGGCTCCAGGAGGCCCTGGACCACGCCAACGCCTGGGACCTCGACGCCCAACTCGAGCAGGCCATGGACGCCCTCGGCTGCCCGCCCGGCGACTGGCCGGTCACCCACCTCTCCGGTGGCGAGAAGCGCCGCGTCGCGCTGTGCAAGCTCCTGCTGGAGCAGCCCGACCTGCTGCTGCTCGACGAGCCCACCAACCACCTGGACGCCGAGTCCGTGCAGTGGCTCGAGCAGCACCTCGCCAAGTACCCGGGCACCGTCGTGGCCATCACCCACGACCGGTACTTCCTCGACAACGTAGCCCAGTGGATCATGGAGCTGGACCGTGGCCGGGCGCACGGCTACGAGGGCAACTACTCCAAGTACCTGGAGACCAAGCAGGCCCGTCTGAAGGTCGAGGGCCAGAAGGACGCCAAGCGGCAGAAGCGCCTCAAGGACGAGCTGGAGTGGGTCCGCTCCAACGCCAAGGGACGCCAGGCCAAGTCCAAGGCCCGCCTCGCCCGTTACGAGGAGATGGCCGCCGAGGCGGAGAAGACCCGGAAGCTGGACTTCGAGGAGATCCAGATCCCGCCGGGGCCCCGCCTGGGCGGTGTGGTCGTCGAGGTCGAGAACCTGCAGAAGGGCTTCGGCGACAAGGTGCTGGTGGACGGTCTGTCCTTCACCCTCCCGCGCAACGGCATCGTCGGCGTCATCGGCCCCAACGGCGCCGGTAAGACCACCCTGTTCAAGATGATCCAGGGTCTGGAGCAGCCGGACGCCGGCAAGGTCAAGGTCGGCGACACCGTCAAGATCGCCTACGTCGACCAGAACCGCGAGAACATCGACCCGAAGAAGTCGCTGTGGGAGGTTGTCTCCGACGGCCTGGACTACATCAACGTCGGCCAGGTCGAGATGCCCTCGCGCGCCTACGTCAGCGCCTTCGGCTTCAAGGGCCCGGACCAGCAGAAGCCCGCCGGGATCCTCTCCGGCGGTGAGCGCAACCGCCTGAACCTCGCGCTCACCCTCAAGCAGGGCGGCAACCTGCTGCTGCTCGACGAGCCCACCAACGACCTCGACGTGGAGACGCTCTCCTCGCTGGAGAACGCCCTGCTGGAGTTCCCCGGCTGCGCCGTGGTCATCTCCCACGACCGGTGGTTCCTGGACCGCGTGGCCACCCACATCCTCGCCTACGAGGGCGATTCGCGGTGGTTCTGGTTCGAGGGCAACTTCGACTCCTACGAGAAGAACAAGATCGAGCGGCTCGGCCCCGACGCCGCCCGCCCCCACCGCGCCACCTACAAGAAGCTCACCCGGGGCTGAACCACTGTGCGACACCTCTTCCGTTGTCCGCTCCGCTGGTCGGACATGGATTCCTTCGGACACATCAACAACGTCGTCTTCCTGCGGTACCTGGAGGAGGCGCGCATCGACTTCCTCTGGCGCCTGGCGCGGGAGGCGGCCGACGAGACGGGTGTGTCCGGAACCGACCCCGGGACCGGCGACGGTCCCGGGGCGTCTTCGACCCGGAGATCGCCTTCTCCGGAACCACCGTGGTCGCCCGGCACGAGATCGACTACCTGCGCCCGCTGGTGCACCGGCACACCCCGATCGACATCGAGCTGTGGGTGACCAAGATCGGCGCCGCCGCGACCACGATCGGCTACGAGATGATCGACGGGGGCACCGTGCACGCCCGGGCCCGCACCGTCATCGTCCCCTACGACCTGGAGAAGGAACGCCCCCGCCGCCTGTCGGTGGTCGAACGGTCCTTCCTGGAACGGTACTTCGATGACGCCACCGACACGGCTCCGGTTCGCTGAGCCTGCCGACGCCTCCCTCCTCGCCTTCTTCCTCGGCCGACACCTCAAGTGGGACCGGACGGCGGCGGTCCGGCTGCGCGCCGAGGACGGAGTCCTCGCAGTCTTCGCCCGCCCCGCCCGCTTCGAGGTGGTGGCGGTGCTGCCGCTACCCCTCGCCGCGCCGGAGGTTTCGGACCCGGCGGACGGGACGGACGCGCCGGCGGTTCCGGCGCTGGACCTGACCGTCTCCGCCGGCGAGCTGTTGGAAGGGGTGGAGGAGCCCGACGGGGGAACCCCGGCCGGGGTCCGCCTCCCGGCCCCCGTCACCGGCCCGCCGTGGACCGGTCTGCTCCCACCCCGTGAGGGCTGGCAACGAGTGGCCGAGCTCTCCGCCGACGGCCTCCGGGCCGCCGCCGGCGCGGTGATCGCCGAGTTCCGCGACCGCACCGAACGCCTCGCCCCCGCCGAGCGCACCCGCTCGGCGCTGGAGACGCTGGCGGAGGGGATATGGTCCCGGCCGCTGCCGGACACCGTGCTGCCGCTGCGCGCCGTGCACGCCGCGCACGCCCTCGGTTTCCTCATCGCGTCGGAGGGGACGCCCGCCGAAACGGGCGGGGACGCCCCGGACGCGGGCCCCGTGGTGCTCACCGCCGGGAACTGGATACGACTGCGCACCCCGCGAGGCTCGGTCGCGGTGCGCCGCTCCGGCGGACCGTCACTGCCGTTCGTGGCCCCCACCACGGCGGGACGGGGACGCCACACCCACTGAGCGCGCGTCGAGTGGAAAGAGGGGTCCCGCTGGATGGCGGGACCCCTCTTTCCACTCGTGTCACGCCGGTCGCCCGGGCCGGCCCCGGGTCAGTCCGGGGTGTTCACCATCGAGGCGGCGGCGTACACCAGGTAGTTCCACAGCTGCCGCTCGTGCTCCGGGTCCAGCTCCAGGCTGTCCACCGCGTCCCGCATGTGACGCAACCACGCGTCGTGGGCGGCCCGGTTCACGGTGAACGGGGCGTGCCTCATCCGCAGGCGCGGGTGACCGCGCCCCTCGCTGTAGGTGCGGGGGCCGCCCCAGTACTGCATGAGGAACAGCACCAGGCGCTCCTCGGCCGGCCCCAAATCCTCCTCGGGGTACATCGGCCGCAGCAACGGGTCCTCGGCGACACCCCGGTAGAACCGCCGGACCAGGGCCCGGAAGGTCTCCTCGCCACCCACCTGCTCGTAGAAGGTGCGCTGCGGGTCGGCGCCCTCCGGCAGGCGCGGGATGTGCGGGACGTTCGACGTCATATGTGATCACCTCGGCTGGGGTACCCCGCCATGGTCGCAGATCCGACCCCCGCCCCGGCGGGGCCGTCCGGCCGCCGATCCCGGAGACGGGGAACGGCCCTCCGCCGTCACGGTGGAGGGCCGTCTCCCGGGAACCGGGGTGTGCTCAGGCGGTCCGCCGGACGTGCCGGACGAATCCGGTCCAGGCCGCCGCCGGCACGGTCAGCGCGGGCCCACCGGGAACCTTGCTGTCCCGCACCGGCACGACCCCCGGGGCCCCGTCCCGGACTTCCAGACAGGCGTTCTCCATGCCACCGCTGTAAGACGACTTGCGCCATTCAAGGCTACTCATCGGCGTATCTCCTTTCATACTGCTCGATCATCTCGAGGGACTCCGACTCGGGCAGCGCACGTGCCTGTGAGTGGTCAAATTGGTGTAGCAATTCCGCCACTCGGCGGGGCTCTTCGATTGTTGCACCGCTACTGAAGGATTCCACATAGGTCATGCAGCTGCCGTCCGGGCCTGTGAGGGCGGTGAAGCTTCCTCCCAGCATGGAGTATGCCCCGGCGGTGAAAGGAAGCACCTGTACGACGATATTCTGTCGACAGGTCATGGTGTGCATATGCCGTAGGGCTTCGCACATGATTTCTTTTCCGCCGACTGGTCGAGCAAGTGCGGCTTCATCCATGATTGCCCAATAAAAAGCTGGTTCCTCCCTTTCCAGTGCGGTATGGGAGCGCTCGCGACGAAGGATTACGGCATCGTCGAAGGTCTCCGGCGGTGCCTTGGGGGCGGCGCTCGCGAAAAGGGCTCGTGCATATTCAGGTGTTTGGAGCAAGCCCGGTAGAGTATTGCCCGTGAGTACCTGAATCCGCACCGCTGTGCGCTCTTTCATCAGGGCCGCTCGGGAGTAATTTGGGGCACCGTCGTGGCTGGCCAGTACCATGAGGCCGGCGAAAAGGCCGTCGGTTTCGAAGTGGGCGTCCAGGGCTCGGGTGAGGGACTCCGAGGGCATTTGGGTTCCGGTTTCGACGCGGGCGATATAGCCGTGGGTGAAGTTGATCTCCTTCCCCAGTGCGCGGACGGACAGGCCGGCGCGTGCCCGGTGGGCTTTCAAGCTGGTCGCCATGAGGTCCCGGGCTCCCGACTGCCGCATATCCAGATTGCGTTCCGTCATGCTTTGGCCTCCGCTTCGTTGTGGGATGCACTGTTTCCTGATCCCGTCGGCAACACGTTACGTCCCGTAGGCACCTCAATACTGCCCGATAGTGGAAGTGAGAGTTTCCAAGGATGGGAAGTGACCGGTGATCGATCGCCAGTGCGGCCGGGGGGAAGGCGTGTTTTCCCCGGTCCCGCCGTTTCTTCAGCCGTTTCGACAATCCCGCCGTCGGCATTCGGTGGGCGTCCGCGCAGAATCGAACAATCGTGGCAACGGTGGCTCGTCCGGTGGATGGTGAGAGGTGAGCGCGCGACATCTTCCCCGGCTTTCCCGGCCCGTTCCCGAGCCGATTCCGGGCTCGGAACGCCACATCTGTTACTTCTGCCGCGTGGGTCTGCACACCACGTGCACCGGGCGGGAGATCACCCACGACCCGGGGGTGCCCGGCGTGGTCTACATCGGATGTTCGTGCGCGGTGTGCGATCCGGCGAAGGACTCGATGAGGGGCGGGGGAGCGTCGTGACCACGGGGAACCGGGCGCGCCGGCGCAGGCATCGGCGCCGCGAGCGGCTGCGGGACCTCGGATGGTTCCTGTTGACGGCGCTGATCGGCGCGGTGGGCTGCGCGGCCCTCGTCACGGGCCTGTGGATGATCGGTCGGGGCTCGTGACCGTCCCCGCCGTCCCCATCGCCCCCGCCGCGCACGGTCGCGCCGGCGGGGGCGATCAGCGGGCGCGGAGCCCTCGACGACTACTTCGCCTCCCAGCGGAAGAGTCGGGCCGCGATCGCCGCCACCACGGCCGCGAACAGCAGCAGCCCGCCCATCACCGGCAGCGCCGTGCCCCAGCTCTCGCCGCGCGAGAGCACCCCCATCAGCGCCTCGTTGAGGTGCTTGAGCGGCAACAGGCGGGCGATCGGCTCCAGCCAGCCCGGCATCACCTCGGTCGGGAAGAAGGACCCGGAGAGGAACGCCATCGGCATGATCACGGCCTGGAGCACACCGTTGGCCGCCTCCTCGGTGGACGTCACCGCGCCGATCAGGAGGCCCACCGCCATGAACGCCAGCGTTCCGCAGGCCACCAGCGGGATCGACAGCCACCACATGCCGGTCAGCCGCAGCCCGTAGAAGGGGATCACGGCGACCGCGAGGAAGAGGACCAGCTGTGCCATCGCCAGCCCCAGGCTGACCCCGATCCGGGCGCCCACCACCGTGCCGGGACCGATCGGCGCCAGCCACAACCGGCGCAGCAGTCGCTTGCGGCGCCAGTTGACCAGGGTGAGCGCCGACATGAAGGACGCGCCCATGGCGATCGCCCAGCCCAGCAGGCCCGGCGCCAGGAACTGGATCGCCCGGATCGACTCGTCCTCCACCCGCTCGGTGCTCATCCGGAAGGCGGGCGGTTCGCCGGTCGCGGCCACGTTGGCGTCCTGTACCAGGGCGTTGACCAGGCCGCGCGCCGCCGCCGCCCGGGCCTCGTCGGCCGCCGAGTACCGCAGCTCCAGGGTGCCCGGTATCTCCTCCCAGACCACCGCGTCCACCTCGCCGGCACGCAGTCGCTCCAGCGCGTCCTCGCGGTCGCCGGTCCGCTCCAACACCAGGGCCTCGGAGAGCGCGGCCAGGTGTTCCTCGTCCAGTTCGTCGAGGACGGTCACCTCCCCGTACTGCACGACCGTCGAGCGCGATCCCCCGTCCCCCTGGAAGAGGGCGCCGAAGAGCACCAGGAAGGACAGCGGCAGCACGAGCATGAAGAACACGGCCGTGCGGTCCCGGAGCAGCCCCAGGAACATCACCTTCGACAGGCTGGACAGCGCGCTCATTCGCGGTACTCCCGTCCGGTCAGGCGGAGGAAGACGTCCTCCAGGTTCGCCACGCCCAGCTCCTCGATCAGCTCCCGGGGCGGGCCGACGCGCAGCACCCGACCGGCGTCCATCACCGCCACCCGGTCGCACAACAACTCGGCCTCGTCCATGTAATGGGTGGTCAACACCACCGTGCGGCCCTGGCCGTTGATCTCCCGCAGCAGGTCCCACAGGTTGCGGCGGGCCTGTGGGTCCAGGCCGGTGGTCGGCTCGTCCAGGAAGACCAGCTCGGGGTCGTGGACCAGGGCGCAGGCGATCGACAGGCGTTGCGCCTGCCCGCCGGAGAGCTCGGTGTCCCGCACGTCCGCCTTGCCGGTCAGGCCCACCGTCTCCAGCATCGCGTCGGCCCGCCCGGCGGAAACCCCGTACAGCGAGGCGAAGGAGCGGATCTGCTCGCGGGCGGTGAGCTTCTCGAAGAAGGCCGAGGCCTGGAGTTGCACGCCGATACGGCGCAGCAGGTCGGGGTCGCGCGGCCAGGAGGGCATGCCCAGCAGGCGCACCGTGCCCTCGTCGGGTTCGCGCAGCCCCTCGATCAACTCCAGGGTGGTGGTCTTCCCGGCCCCGTTCGGGCCGAGGATGCCGTAGAACTCCCCGGAGGCGACCTCCAGCGAGACGCCGTCCACCGCCCGCACGTCCCCGTACCGCTTGCGCAGTCCCTCGACCATGATCGCCGCATCAGTCATGCGGCGGATGGTAGGGGGTGCCGGGAGGTTCCACCTCGACCCGGGGGAGGACCGGGGTCACCCCCGGGACGGACGCGACCCCGGCGGGTCAGCCCCGGTGGACGGTCAGGGTGGTCCAGGCGCCCACGTGCACCCGGTCGCCCTCGCGCAGCGGCACCGGGACGAACGGCTGGATCGGCTCCTCCTCGTAGTTCACCGTCGTGCCGTTGGTGGAGTTCTGGTCCACGACCGCCCACCCGCCGTCCGGCTGACGCACCAGCAGGGCGTGCCGGTGCGAGACGCCCGGGTCCTCCGGGGGACGCGACAGGTCGATGTCGGGGGCCTCGCCGGTGGACGGCCGCGTCCGGCCGATGCTCACCTGCTGCCCCTCCAGGCGGATCCGCTGCTCGCCACCGGGGCCGGGCATCCGCAGGCGGGCGGCCTCGGGGCCCGAGCGGCGCATCATGGCGACGAAGTAGTCCTGGTCGGGCGTGATGTCCAGCATCCACGCGCCGGCGCCCGGTCCGCCGCCGGGGGGTGTGATCAGCCAGTCGCCGGTGCGCTGTTCGCCGCCGGGCACGGGTGGCGGGGGCACCGGCGGTGGGCCCGGCGGGGGAGCGGGCGGGAGGGGCGGGCTCCCGTAACCGGACGGGGCGCCGACGGGGCGCGGGTCCCAGTGGCCGGCGGCCGGGGCGCCGGGGTGCGAGTGGTGCCCGCACTCGACGCAGTAGGTCTCGCCGACCTCCCGGGGCGTGCGGCAGCGTGGGCACACCTCGCTCCGCGCGGTCGGTGGACCGGGATCGGGGTAGCCGGCGGGGGGAGCCGGGGGATAGCCGTAACCGCTGGGAGCGGGGGGCCCCGGCGGGGGTATGGGGCCGGGGTCGGAGGGCATGCGGTGACCGCAGACCTCGCACCAGTCGTCCGCCGTGGACCGGTGGCCGTTCGGGCACGTCGGCATCGGACGGCCTCCCCCTTTCTGCTCTCCGCGCCCGGGGCCCGTGGTGGACCGTGCCGGTGCCGGCGGATGGTTCCGTTGTGACCCGGAGCGGGTCCGGTGGGCCCGGGCTCCAGCCGGAACAGTACCCGGCCGTACGCCCCGGCGGCCGGCGTCGACCGGGCACCTCTTCGCTCCCGGTGGATCGCTCCCGGTGGATCAGGCCGACGGCGGTCGGGGCACGGCCCGGGTCGGGGTGCGTTCGACCGTCGGCCGGGGCGGTTCCGGCCGGGCCGCCGCCGTCCCACCCGGTGCCGTGGGGGCCGGGGCCTCCAGCGGCAGCGGGATGACCGCGACCGTGACGTTGTCGTGCCCCCCGCTGTCCAGGGCGTAGCGCACCAACTGCCGGGCGCCGGTCAGCGGCGCGGTCCTGGACTGCGGCGGGACCACGGCGGCCATTCGGTCGGCGGCGTCCGCGTAGTTCCACAGCCCGTCGGTGCACACCACCACCACGCCCGGTCGGTCGGGGGCGAAGGTCGCGGTGTGCGGTTCCACCCGGGGGTTGTCGGCACCCAGCCAGGCGGTGATGGCGTGGGCCCGCCGGTCCGCCATCGCCTCCTCCTCGCCGAGCAACCCGGCGCGGACCATCTGCGCGGCCCAGGAGTCGTCCTCGGTCAGCCGGCTGGGCCGTCCCGCGCCGTCCATCGGCACCCAGTAGGCGCGGCTGTCCCCGACCCAGCCCACCGTGAGGTCGCCGCCCACCGAGACGGCGCCGACGATGGTGCAGGCGGGGGCGTTCCGGCCGATGGGCTCCGGATCGCGTTCGGCCAGCTCGTTCACCGCCCGGGAGGCGGAGAGCAGCGCCTGGTGCATCGCCTCCCGCCCCGGCACGCCCTGCGGCAGCGCCGACAGCAGCACCTCGTCGGCGACCCCGGCGGCCACCGCCGAGGCCTCGTGCGGTCGGGAGGAGGAGGAGACCCCGTCGCAGACCACGGCGATGGCCACCGGCGTGCCGTTGGCCAGGGCGGTCGCCGAGACGCGGAAGGCGTCCTCGTTGCGGTGGTGACGCAGCCCCTGGTCGCTGACACCGGCCACCCCGCACACCGCCCGCTCCACGTGGTCGCGGTCGGTGGGGCGGGACCAGCCGCAGTCGTCGCAGCGGCCCCGGGCGTCAAGGATCCCCCGACCGCAGCCGGTGCAGTGGACGGGGACGGAGCCGGGCTCGGGCAGCGAGGTGTCCCGCAGCCGGGGGTCCGGGAGGCCGGCCGGGGGCGGAGCCGTCGGGATCGTCGGGGGCCCGGAGGACGGTCCGCCGGCGGGTGGGATCGGGGTCGCGGGCGCGGGGGGTTGGAGGGTGAAGTCCGGTTCGGTGGGTGTGGCCCCGGGGCTCCCGGCGCCGGTGTCCGTGCCGGTCCGGGGGACCGCGCCGGCGGGTGGGGCGGGTGGGGCGGGGGGTGTCGGAGGGGTCGCCGCGCCGGGCGACGCCTGCCACGGCGCGGGCCCGGCGACCGGCGCGGGGTACGGGTCGGCGCGGGACGGGGGGTACGGCTCGACGGTCCGGTTCGGGGGGTAGGGGTTGGCGACGGGCGGGGCGGGCGCGACGGGCATCCGGCGCAGTTCCGCGCCGCACACGCCGCAGCGGCGGTCGGCGACGGCCGGCGGCTCACCACAGCCGGGGCAGACGGAGACTTGATCGAGCTGCGGCATCGTCACACCCATGTCCTCGGGCGGAGACGGTTGGCCGTCTCCACCAGTTCGATCCGTTCGCGGGGGCTCGCGGCGAGGCGGGCCAGTACCCGGTACGAGCGTTCCAGACCCGACCGGATCCCCGTTTCGTCCAACGAGTGTCCCAGCACGGTACGTGCCCCCTCCGACGCAGGTTCCGGGGCCCCGGCCCGACCGGCCAACCACCAGTCCAGCGTCACGCCCAGCACCTCACAGGACAGCCGTTCGGCGAGTGCCGGTTCCACGCCGTTCCGGCGCAGTTCGGCCACCCGCCGACCACACGTCAACAGGTCGGGGAGGAGGGGGTCGCGGGGGTCGCGACCGCGCAGCCGGGCGCGTACCGCCGCCACCCGGGCGGCGTTGCGGTGCACCGAGGTCTCCGGGACGGACTCCAACGCCTCCACCGCGCCCGCGCGGTCGCCGGCGGCGAGCCGCACCCGGGCGAGGCCGAACCCGGCGCCGTGGTGGCCGGGGTCGGTGGCCCACACCACGGCGTACCACTCCTCGGCGTCCCGGGTGCCGCCCAACGCCTCCGCGCACACGCCCAGCGCCAGGCCGGGCGCGGGCTCACCGGGGAAGGCGTCGTGGACCGCGCCGAAGCACCGGGCCGCCGTCGCGGGATCGTTCGCGCACAGCGCCGCCACCCCCCGGTACCAGACCACCCGGGGGTCGCCGGGCGCGTGGCGGTCCAACTCGACGAGCAGCCGCGCCGCCCCGTCGTCGGCCGCCGCCCGGACACCGGGGTCCCCCGGCCGTTCGAGGGGCAGCTCCAGCAGCGCGCGGGTCCTGCGCAACCGCAGCTCCACCGACTCGGCGGGGGCGGCCCGCAGCGCGGTGAGGGTGTCCGAGGCGCCCGCCGGCGGCAGACCGGTGAGGAAACCGGCGCAGGGGTCCTCCGGGTCGAGTCGGGGGGCCGGTAGCGCCAGCGCGCTCTCCCGCAGGTCCGGGACGACCGTGCCGGGTGGGCCGCCGGGGGCGGGGAGATCAGGGGGGCCGTCCGTGCCCCCGGTGCCGACGGGAGGGCCCGGTGGCGTGGCGGGTGGGCGGCGACGGAGCAGGCGTAACCGGCGGCGCGGGACCGCGCGTCGGGTACCCGGCACCGGGACCTCCTCCGCCCCCGCCGCCCCCGACGGTGACACCACGGTGGTGTCCACCACCCGCCTCTCCGGCCCGAACAGAGTGGAGACGGCCGGTCGCGGCACACCGGTGGTCAACGCCACCACCTCCCGCAACACCCCGGTCAGTTGTTCGGCCATCGCGGCCGCGGAGGCGAACCGCAGCGCCGGGTCCGGGTCCGTCCCGCGCACCACCAGCCGGTGGAACGAGGCGTGGGTGCGGGGCACCTCCGTGTCCGGCGCCGAGAGCGGGTCGTCCTCGGGCAGCCCGGCCCGCACCGGGACGCCCAGGCCCAGTTCGGCCAGCGTGACGGCCACGGTGTGCAGATCCGAGGCGACCGACACGCCCAGTTCGGGTACCTCCGGCGCCTGGTAGCCGGGGGTGCCGTACAGGGTGCCGGTCGTCTCGTCGATCCGTCGTACCGCCCCCAGGTCGATCAGCTTGAGTCGGTGCCCGGTCCGGATGACATTGGCCGGTTTGAAGTCGCAGTACAGCAGCCCCCGGTCGTGCAGGTGGCCCAGGGCGTCCAGCGCCTCGATCCCGTGAGCGCACGCCTGTTCGAGAGGGAGCGGTCGGGGGCCACCGGGCCCGCGCCGCGCGTCCGCGATCTCCCGCAGGGACCGCCCGCCCGCGTACTCCATGACGATGTAGCCGTCCGGCGTGCCGGAGCGTGGATCGGGGTGTTCCACGAAGTTGTGGATGCGAACGATGCCCGGGTGCTCGATCTCCGCCAGGAACCGTCGTTCGGCGATGGCCGAGGCCAGCGCGTCCTCGTCCTCGGTGTCCCGCAGCCCCTTGAGCACCACCCACCGGCGGGAGACCGGGTGATCCACGGCCAGGTAGATCCATCCCTGACCGCCGTGGGCCAGACAGCCCACCACCTCGTACTGGCCGCCCACCCACTCACCGGCGCGCAGCCGGGGCACGAAGCCGTAGCGGCGTCCGCACCGACCGCACCGCCCCTCGTCGCCGCCCACGCCCTCACCGCGTGAGCGGCCCACGGGGGCGTCGCACTCGGCGTTCGGGCAGCGCCGCCGGTGTTCGGGCACGCGCGGATCGGCGAGCACCACCGAGCGGGGATCCGGACGGGGCTCCTCCGGGAGTTCGACCAGCCCCGCGACCGGACGGCTCCCGCCGCCGCGCGGACCGCCGCCCCGCGCGGCGGCGCGGACCACGGGCCCGGACCGGGAGGCGAACCGGTCGGGGAAGCCGGGGGAGGGGTACGGATCCCCGTGCGGGAGGTCGTCATCGATGGGGGAGAAGGAATCGAGAGGATCCGGTGGGGCGAAGGAAGGGGCGTCCTCCCGCTCGGTGTCCGCCGTGCCCGCCGCGTGACGACGGTCCGGATCCGGCCGTCCCCGGCCCACTCGGTGGGGGAGGGGCAGGACGGGGCGGGTCCGCGCGGCTTCCTCCCGGTCCTCCGCGGCTGCTCCGTGCCCGGCGACGGCCGGTTCCCCGGGGTCGGTCACCGGGTTCGGAACCCCCGGGTCCGGAACCCCCGGATCCGAAGCTCCCGCGTCCCCCGGGACCCCGGGGTTCACCGCGCCGCCCCGGGGGGTTCCGGGGACCCCGGCCGTTCGGCGTCGGCGACCTCGGACGAGCGGGCCCCCGGGGAGTGCCCGCGCGCCGGATCGCCGTCCCGCGCCGGGCTTCCGCCCCCCGCCGGGTCCCCGCCGGGCGCGTGATCCCCGCCGGACGCCGCCGTCCCGCCGGCCGCCCCGGCCCCGACCTCCGCCAGTCGCTCCGTGGTGGCCACCCGGTAGCGGATCACCGCCCGCTCCGCCGCCCGCAGATCGCACGGCGAGCTCCAGAGCATCCGGCGGGCGGTGTCGTAGTGCCGGGTCAGTTCCGGGTCGCCCTCCGCGCCCGAGCGGCCGGCCCGGGCATGGTAGGCGTCCAACCGGCCGCGCAGTTCGGCCCGCACGGCCAGGGGCGCCGTCACCGCGGTCAAGGCGTCGCGGGCCCGCTCCAACTCCTCCTGCGCCCGCTCCTCCAGGGAGTCCAGCAGCGGGGAGAGCCGGTGCCACTGGGAGTCGCGGCGGTACTCGGCCGCCGCCGTCAGCTCCTCGCGCAGCGCCGACGCCGGGCCGGTGATCACCGGGACCTCCGTGGCGGCGATCCGGGACAGCACCTCCCCCCGGGCGAGCCGGGCCTCGGCCAGGGTTCGATCCGCCCGGGAGAGGACGTCGCGCAACCGCACCAGGCGTTCCTCCGAGTCGCGCCGGGCGGCGATCACCGCGTCCACCTCGCGTCGGATGTCCTCGATCAGTGCGGCCGCCCGGTCGTACCGGGTGGTGTCCGGGCGGCCGGCACCCGGCGTGGCGCTCCCCTCGGCCGGCAGCCAGAATGCCAGGGGGTCCGCCAGCACCTCGGCCCGCAGGGCGGTCAGATCCCCGGTGACCCGGGCCAGGTCGTCGCCCGCCGGATGGGAGCCGGGCCGCACCCCGGAGGAGTGGGCGAGCGCGGTCAGCCGGCGCAGCTCGGCGCCGAGCAGGTCGATCCGGGCGGGCAGCGCCGACCAGACGGAGTCGGCGGCCACCACCACGTCCAGCACCTCGGCGTACCCGGTGTTCAGCCGTTCCACGGCGGCGGCCCATCCCCCGGGCGCCCCGCGTTCGGACGTGTCGTCCCCATCGGCGGATTCCGGGGAGCCGGCCGGCTTTTCCTCCAACAGGGCGACCAGTCGGGCGAGTTCCTCCGGTCCCGGGAACCGGCGTCGGGCCCGGACGGCCCGGGCGTCCTCCAGCCTCTTTCCCCACTCCTCGAAGCACGCCCACAGCGCGGCGAGTTCCTTCTCGGCGGCGGTCCACCGCTCGGCGGTGGCCCCGATCAACTCCGTGCCCTCCAGCAGCCGTCGCCCGGCGTGGTCCTGGAGCGCCAGCAACGAGGTCTCGATCGCCTCGTGCTCGACGCCCAGCCGTGCCAGCCGCCGGTCGGCCTCCTCCCGGCTCAACACCAGGTCAACTCCTCGTCTCTCCCCGTGCCGTCACCGTCGGGCCGGTCTCCCGCCGGCGGTGTGCCGATGTGGTGGTGTGATGGTGTGTCGCGGCCGGGGTGGTGCGCCGGAGTGCCGGGCACGGTGCCCGCCGGGGGGCGGACTTCCGATCCGCCCCATCCACCCCGTCCCTCCCCCGATTCACACCTCATCACACGACGTGCCCTCTTGTCCCGGTTGTCCGGTGGTCACGGGGGATGGGTGAACCCGTCCACGCACGCCCCGGGGCGGCGCCACCCCGGCTGTCCCCGTCCTTCCCCCGGCAGAGGGGCCGGCAACCCCGACGGGCGGGCCGATCACCCTTTCATCCCCTCTTCCGGGGAGCGCGCCCGGGCCGTCCGCCCCGGCGGAGCCGTCGTCCGTCACTCCCGGTACACCGGTACCGGGGGTCGGGGGTCGGGGTCCTCCAGGTGCTCGGCCAGCCACCGCCGGTACGAGGCGTGCCACGCGCTCTCCTCACCCCCCGCCGTGAACGTCTCCAGGGCCCGGTTCACCCGCCGGACCAGGTCCTCGTCGTCGGGGTGCATCGCCACCCCGTAGGACTCCGAGGTCAGGGGCACGCCCACCAGTCGGAGGGTCGGGTCCTGCGCGAGGTGTCCGGCGGCCAGCGCGCTGTCCGTCAACAGGGCCTCCGCCTCTCCCAGTTGAAGCAGCACCACGCAGTCCAGGTGGTTGGCGGTGGTGATCAACTCCACGCCCCGGGAGACCACCCCCACCTCCAGTAGCAGCGCCTCGGCGGTCGAATCCGCCGCACTGCACACCCGCCTCCCGGTGAGCGAGCCGTTCAGTCCGGTGATCCCCGACCTGCGCGGTACCACCAACTGCTGTCCGGCCTCGAAATAGGCGGCCGAGAAGGCGAGTTCGCCTCGGCGCTCGCAGGTGATCGACATCGTGCGCACGACCATGTCCACCTCGCGCTCCCGGATCAGCCGGATGCGCTCCGAGGTGGGCACCGCCCGGTACACCACCCGGGCGCGGGGCCCCAACAACTCCTCGGCCACGGCCTCCACCAGATCGATGTCGAAGCCGATGAACCGACCGGTGTCCGGGGTCCGGAAACCCCACAGGTAGCTGTTCTGGTCCACCCCCACCACCAGGGCGCCGCGGGAGACGATCCTCCGCACGGCGGGCCCGGAGGCGTCCGAGGGGCGAGGGCTCTCGGTCACGTCCCGACCGTCCGCGCACCGTTCGCGCTCCGGACGGGAGGCCCACGGACGGGAGACCGATGGATGGAGGAGAGGCGGACCGATCGAACCCGGTTCGCCGGGCGTCCCGGTTCCGGTGGAGGCCCGCTCGGCCGAAGCCGGCCCGGTCGGCGCCGGAGGGGTCCCGCAGGCCACCCCGAGCATCCCGAGCACCCCCAGCGCCCCGAGCACCGCGGTCGCGACCCGCCTCCGTGCCCCGTGGGGCCCCGGGCCGCCCCGGGTGCCGCCCCTCACCGGTACTCCGCCAACCGTCGACCGATCCCCAACACCACCGTCAGCGCGCCCAACAGCGTCAACGGAGCCGCGCCCTCGCCCGGCCCCCGCAGGGCCTCGCGTCCGGCCGCGGCGACCTCGTCGAACCGTTCCCGCTCGGCCTCCAGCGCCATGCGCAGCTCCTCACCGGCGGCCCGCGCGTACGTGCCGGTGTGCGCGGTGCCCCGGCTCCCCTCGGCTTCGCCGGGCTCACCGATGATCAGCCTGGTGGCCCGGTCGTACTCCCCGGATGCCTCGGCGCGCAGCGCCTCCGTGTTCAACTCCCACCAGATGGAGACCGCCTCCCGCGCCGAGGCCAGCCGCTCGGGGCCCCGCGGGTCCCGGGCCAGTTCGCCGGCCCGGGCCAGTAATCCCGTTCCGGCGGCCCCCTCCGGCCCCGACAACCGCTCGAGTCGCTGCCGCGCGCTCTCCGCGTAACCGCCCCCCGAGCCCCGGGCCACCAGGAAGAGGTTCTCGTCCCCCCGGGTCAGGATCACCGTCGCCCATGCCTCGTTGACCGCTTCCACCGCGGGCAGGTTCTCCCCCAGGGCCGCGCCGAACGAACTCCTGGCCACGGCGTGTGAGGCCAGGGCCCATCCCACCAGCACCGTCAGGGCCACGGTGCCCGCCACCAGCCCGGGGTTCAGGATCCGCCGGGTGCGACGCAGGTGTCGCCGGTGGGTGACGAGGAGCGCGAGCAGGGTCACCGCCCCCAGCAGGGGGCCGGCCACCGGGAGGGCGGACGCCCGTTCCAGGTCCGCGCGCATCCGTTCGGTCTCCAGCGCGTGCAACTCACGGGCGGCGGGGAGCATCACCTCCTGCATCAGCGAATTGGCGTACCGCAGATAGGCGCCCCCCAGGGGAAGCCCCCGACGGTTGTCGGCCCGGGCGGCCCCCACCAGGCCGGTGTAGACGGGCAGGGTGCGGTTGAGCAGGTCGATCCGCTCCACCGCCTCGGCCGCCGGCCCGCCCTCGGGGCGGGGATGGGAAGCGGCCACGGTCAGTAACCGCGCCGTGTCCGCGACCAGCTCATCGTGACGCTCGCGCACCTCGCGCGGTTCGTCACCACCGGCCAGGAAACCCATGGCCGCCGTCGTGTCGGCCTCGGCCAGCGAACGGTGGATCCGGGCGGCGTCGGCGCTCGGCGGTGCCCCGGAGACCAGGGCGTCGTGCGCGGCGCCGGCCCGTTCCGCCACCTCGCCGGCGGTCAGGACGCCGGTCAACAGGATCAGCCCCACCAGCACCGCGCCGATGGCCCGCAGCCGTCCCGGCTCCGTCCCGGCAGCGGCACGCAGCCGCAGGGCGGCCTCGACCGGGGCGGGGCGACGGGCGGGGGCGGTGCCGGTGACGGCGTGTCCGACCCGGGGCGCGCGCGGCCGGCGGGTCACCGGATGGGTCACGACCGGGCGCCTCCCCTCGCGCGTTCGTGTGCGGTTTCCGACACGCGGGTGCCGGGCGGTGCGGGTGCCGCCGATCGGTCGCGCGGGCCCGGCGGCCGGCGGGATTCGTGCCGCGCGTTCGGCCGTCGGCGCGGCGCGTGCTCCGGCTCGGACACCGGTACCCGGGGGCAGTATGACCGTCGGGCCGGTTCCCGGGGAGGGGGTTCGGGGCACCCGGCTACCGGAATTCCCGTCCGACGCGGTCCCGGTCCCCCTCCCGCGCCCGGAGGCGGGTGCCGGTGCGGGGGCGGATCCCGGACGGGCGGTCCGGCGTCCGGTCCCCGGTGCCGGGTCCCGCTCTCAGCCCCCGGTGTCGAGGGCCAGTCCCAGGTGGATGACCCCGGCCCCGGACGGACTCCGCAGCAAGGTGAACCCCATCCGCTCGTAGAAGGCCCGGGCACGCTCGTTGCGGGGATCCATTCCCAGGTGCACCCCGGGGACCCCCCGCTGCCGCAGCGCGGCGAGGTACGCCTCCATCAACCGTCGGCCCAGTCCCCGCCCCTGGCCCCCGGGCAGGAGATCGATGTGCAGGTGGGCGGGGTGGAGGGCGGCGATCTCCGGGACCAGCATCCGTTCGGCGTGGTGCAGCAGGTCCCGCATCTCCTCGTCCGGGGTGCCCGGCGGTCCGTCCGGCGGCGGGTGACGGTCGGCGACCGTCGGCAGCCACCGCTCCCGGAACGCGCGGAAGAAGGCCGTGCTGTCCGCCGTGCCCACGATGTAGCCGAGCACCCGACCGTTCTCCTCCGCCACCCGCACCAAATCCGGTTCCAGGGCGACGTAGGGGCGCAGGAAGAGGTCGGGCAGCAGGTCGTGGTCCCGGTACAGCTCCCGGGCGTCACCGCCGATGTGGCCGGTGCGCAGACAGATCTCCGACAACGCCTCGAGATCCTCCGGGCGTTGGTGACGGATGACGGCGGTGGGCGGGGTCATGGCCGACATCCTGTGGAAGGTTCGCGGCGAGCACAAGGGTCCCGGCCCGACGGCGAGCGGTGTGGCGGGTTCCGGTTCCCTCCGGAACCTCCGCCCGCCCGGGCCGCATCCGCCTCCGGCCGGGCACCGCGCGGCACCGGAACGCCCGGCGCGGGGTCGGTGCGGGGTCGGTGCGGGGTCAGCGCGGTCGCGCCGGCTCCGGCTCCGCCCCGTGGCGCGGTCCGCGCAACTTCTCCAGGGTCAGCGCGGTCGCGTCCACCCGCTCGATGCCCGCGGCGTCCAACGCCTCCTTGAAGTGCCGGCGCATGGCGCGCTCGGCGGCCGCGGCCCGTCCCGGCTGCACCTTCGCGGTGACCTTGAGGACCATCGAATCCGGGGAGACCGCCTCCAGCCCGAGGACCTCCGGCGTCTCCCACAACTGCTCGTCCCAGGGCTCGCGGCGGGCCAGCTCCGCACCGGCCTCCTCCAGAATCCGGTGCACCCGCTCGGGGTCCGCGTCACCCCGGACCTCGGTCTCCACCGCGGCGGTCGCCCATCCCTGACTGAGGTTGCCCACGCGCTTGATCTCGCCGTTGCGCACGTACCAGACCTCCCCGTCGTCGGCGCGCAGCGTCGTGACCCGCAGTCCGATCTCCAGCACCGTCCCGGTGGCCTCGCCCGTGTCGACCCGGTCCCCCACCCCGTATTGGTCCTCCAACAGGATGAACATCCCGGTCAGCACGTCGGTGACCAGGTTGCGGGCGCCGAAGCCCAGCGCCACACCCACGATGCCCGCGCCCGCCACCAGCGGACCGAGTTGGATGCCGAGCTGGTCCAGGAGCATCAGGGCGGCCGTCCCCATCACCAGCAGCGAGGCGACGCTGCGCAACACCGAGCCGATCGCCGCCGCCCGCTGCCGTCTGCGCTCGGGGTGGGCCAGTGGGTCCCGGACCCCGCCGCGGGCCGCCGGACGGTCGGCCCGGCCCACCCGTTCCACGGCCCGGGTGATGGCCCGGCGCAGCACCGCCCGGACCACCACGGCGACGATCACGATCAACAGGATCCGCAATCCGCCGGCCAGCCACTTCTCCCAGTTCTCCTCGACCCAGGTCGCGGCCTCGGCGGTGCTCGGGGAGGTCTCGCCGAGGACGGCGAGGAGGTGTGGAGGACGCGGGGACGGGGCGGGGAGGGTCGGACCGGACGACGTGAGGTGGGGGTGGAGCGCTCGCACCCCGCCAACGGTAACGGCGCCTCCGCGCGGGGGAGGGGCCCGGCGGCCGGATGGCGCGTCCCCACCCCCTCGCCCGCCGCGATCCGGCCGGCCCGCCGGCCCGGGGCGGCCCCGTAACCCGTCGGCGCGGACAGGACGCGGGGAGACCCGTCCCGGACCGGCGGTGCGGGGCTCCACCGACACCCGTGACCGGGCCGTATCCGGTCGGGAGGGGAGAACGGCCCTCTTCCCGGGAAACCACTTCTCGGGACGTCGATCGCCGGGCCCCGACGTCCGGACCGCGCGGCGACCGCGTCCCTCCTGTGTCCCTCGACACATTCCCGATCGTGGTGGCGCGGCCCACCGGGGTCGGGACACACTGTGGTTGATCGTCCCGGCGCGAGCCACGCGCCGCCGACGGAAACGGAGGCCGGCTGTGCCCAATGTCCTGGTTCTCAACGCGTCGTACGAGCCGCTGGGCGTGGTGCCCGTCCGGCGAGCCCTGATCCTGCTGCTGCACGACAAGGCGGTCAGCCTGGAGGACTCCGGCCTCCTCATGCGCAGCTCCAGCACGCAGATCGTCGCTCCCAGCGTGGTGCGGCTCAAACGTTTCGTCCGGATCCCCTACCGTGCCAACGTGCCGCTCACCCGTCGTGCCCTCTTCGCCCGGGACGGCGGCCGCTGTGCCTACTGCGGGGGCGTCGCCACCAGCGTCGACCACGTCGTCCCGCGCAGCCGGGGCGGGGCGCACGCCTGGGAGAACGTCGTGGCGGCCTGCCGCCGCTGCAACCACGTCAAGGCCGACCGCCATGTGGCGGAACTCGGCTGGCGGCTGCGGTACCAGCCCGCCCCGCCGTCGGGTCTCGCCTGGCGCATCATCGGAACCGGCCACCGCGATCCGCGGTGGCTTCCGTATTTGCGGCCCTACGGGGTGGCGGAGGAGGTGCCGGTCGCCGAGTGCCGGTAGCCGGTCCGTCGGATCGCGGGCGACCCGGGTTTCCCGGTCCGCCGGCGATCCGACGTGCGCCGGCGGCCGGCGGAAACCGGGCGGGAACGACGGGGGAATCGTGTGGTGAACGGTACGGAGAAAAGGTGACGCAGCGCGCGAACCCGACACCCGGTGCCACGGGAGGGGTTACGGTGGGTATGGCTCCCGGTCCGCAAGAACCGTCGTCGCCGGGGGCGACAACACCACATATTGCGTCGTGTCCCGGCGTGAGCCGCCCCCACCTTTCCCGTTCCGGGAGGATTTCGGTGTGATGCCGTGAGTGCTTCGGGGTAGACCTCACTCCGGGTCGTCTGTCCACCACCCGAACGGAGAACCCCGTGCCCGCAGCCGCCGAGCGCATCCATCCCGCACTCATCGCCTCGCCCCCCGGACGGGGGGACGGAGAGCCGGTCAAACCCGACCTCCCCGAGCTGTGGGACGACACCGGGGAGCTCGACCTGTCCGACCTCTCCCACCCCGACTCCGGACTCGCCGGCGCGGGGTACGGCGGCCCGGTGCCCGCCCCCCTGACCAGCGAGCCGCCCATCGGCGCCGGCACCCCGCTGACCAGCGAGCCCCCTCTGAACGCCCAGCCTCCCCTGACCTCCGAGGCCACCGTCGCCGGCGGCTACGCCGAGCCGCCGGTCGGCCCGGAGCCCGACGGCATCTGATGCACGGGTTGGCCCGACTCGCCGCGGCGTACGGGGTCGCCGAATCCTACG
Source organism: Streptomyces sp. ST2-7A (assembly GCF_021390475.1). Lineage (GTDB taxonomy): Bacteria > Actinomycetota > Actinomycetes > Streptomycetales > Streptomycetaceae > Streptomyces. Next base: position 208,725 of record NZ_JAJUWS010000003.1, on the reverse strand, counting down.
AACCCGCCCCGGGGCACCGGGTGCAGGTGCCCACCGAAACCGTCGTGGCGGTCCTGGCCGCCCTCGGCGTGGACGCCTCCGGCCCCGACGCGGTACGCGACGCGCTGGAACGCCACGAGAAGTCCCTCGCCGCCCGCCTGCTGCCGCCCACCGTGGTCCTCGTCGCCGCCGACCCGGCGGTCGGGGCGCGACTCCCCGCCGACCTCGTGGCCGGCCTGCCGCCCGGCACCGACCTGCGGGTGACCACCGAGGACGGCCGGTCCCTACCCCTCGGACGGACCGGCGACACCCCCGCGTCCACCGCCCCGGCCGTGCCGCTCGGCGTGCACGCCCTGGACGCAGAGGCGCCCGACGGCCGCCGGGCCCGGGTCCATCTGTTGGTCTCCCCGCAGCGGGTCCCCGAGCCGGCCGGCCGCGCCCACGGCCTGATGGTGCAGCTGTACTCGCTGCTGTCCGAGCACTCCTGGGGCATGGGGGACCTCGCCGACCTGGCCCAACTCGCCGGCTGGGCCGGACGATCGGCGGGTGCCGGATTCGTGCAGCTCAACCCGTTGCACGCGGCCGTTCCCGGCCTCTCCGGCGAGAGCACCGACCCCTCCCCCTACCGCCCCGCCACCCGGCGGTTCGCCGACCCCGTCCACCTGCGGGTGGAGGCGGTGCCCGAGTACGCGCTGCTGGGCGGGGAGGACCGGTACCGCGCCGACGCGCTGCTCGCCCGCGCCGAGCTCCTCCGCGAGGCGGTTCTGGAACGCGGCACCCCGGTGGACCGCGACGAGGTGTGGCGGCTCAAGCAGGAGGCGCTGGAACTGGTGGCGCGGGTCCCGTTGGGGCCGGGGCGTCACGCCGCCTACTGCGCCTTCCTCGCCGAGCACGGCCGCGCGCTGGAGGACCACGCCACCTGGTGCGCCCTGACCGAGCTGTACGGGCCGGACTGGACCGCCTGGCCCGGGGCCCTGCGCGACCCGCGCTCCACCGGCACCGCGCGCGCCCGCGCCGAACACCTGACCCGGATCGACTTCCACAGCCGGCTCGCCTGGCTGGTCGACGAGCAACTCGCCGGGGCCCAGCGCGCCGCCCGCGAGGCCGGGATGGGAATCGGCCTCATCCACGACCTCGCGCTCGGCGTGCACCCGCGCGGTTCGGAGAGCTGGGCCCAGCAGCACGTGCTGGCCGGCGGCATGTCCACCGGAGCGCCCCCGGACGCCTTCAGTGCCGAGGGCCAGGACTGGGGATTGCCGCCCTGGCGGCCCGACGCCCTCGCCGAAGCGGGTTACGCCCCCTACCGCGACCTGCTGACCGGCCTGCTGCGGCACGCCGGCGGGCTGCGCATCGACCACGTGATGAGCCACTTCCGGCTGTGGTGGATCCCCGAGGGGCGGCCACCGCGCGAGGGCACCTACGTCTCCTACGACGCCTCCGCCATGCTCGGCACGCTCGCGCTGGCCGCCCACCGGGCCGACGCGGTCGTCGTGGGCGAGGACCTGGGCACGGTCGCGCCCGGTGTCCGGGAGGAACTGGCGGGCCGCTCGGTGCTCGGCACCTCCGTCCTGTGGTTCGAACGCGACTGGGAGAAGGCCGGTGCGGACGGCACCGCGCCGATCCTGCGGCCGGGCGAGTGGCGGTCCGGCTGCCTGGCCACCGTGACCACCCACGACCTGCCGCCCACGGCGGCCCGGCTCACCGGCGAGGACGTGGAGCTGCGGGCCCGACTGGGCCTGCTCGGCGGGCACGCCGGAGGGGACGGAGCGGGCGGGCACGCCGCCCGGGACGCGGACGCCCGGGAGCGCCGGCGGACCGAGGCGCTGGAGACCGCCCGGACCGACGCCCGACGGGAGATCGACGACTGGCTGGAACTCTTCCGTCGCATGGGTCTGCTGCGGCCGGGCGCGGGCGAGGAACAGCAGATCGTCGCGGCCTACCGCTTCCTGGCCCGTACCCCGGCCCGCCTGCTCGGAATCTGGCTGCCGGACGCGGTGGGCGACCGCCGTTCCCAGAATGTCCCCGGCACCTGGCGGGAGTATCCCAACTGGCGGCTGCCGATCGCGGACGCCACCGGCCGGCCGGTCACCCTGGAACGTTTGACCGGATCGGCACGGGCGATGGCCCTGCTGGAGGCGGTACGCGCGGAGACGGCCCGCCGACCGGAGGATCCGCCGGGGGCGACCGGCTCGGCGCCGCCGGCCGCCGAGGAGACGTCCCGAACGGCCTGACCACCGGGAACACCGTGGTGCCACGGCAGCGCGGCCCCGCGGCCCCGCCCCGGACACCTCCGACCACCGTCTCCGGAGGCGTTCGCCGGTGGCCCGTCCGGCGCCCGGACGGTGCCGCCCCGGGGAGGGGCGGCACCACCGGGTCGGCCCCCGGGGAAGCCGCCGGGACGCGCCGTGGGCCACCCCGGTCGAGCACCGGCCGGGGTGGTTCGTTACCTTGGGGCCGTGGCCAATGAGAACAAGAAGCGCGCCGCCCGGGCCGGAGCCGTCACGCTCGGCGCGGTGCTGGCGCTGCTCATGACATCCCCCGCCGCCCACGCCCTGTACCGGGACGACGGCGACCAACCCGGTGAGGGCCTGAGTGTCTTCGAGACCCTCGGCCTGTTCGTGATCGCGCCGATCGCCTCCTTCGTCCTCATCGCCGTCCTCGTGGTGGTCGGCGAGAAGGCCGCGGTCAAGCGCAACTCCACCAGCCGCAACATCAGCACCTGAGTCCCGTTCCCGCCGGGCGGAGTCCCCGCCCCGGCGGGGCCGGACCGGGCCGGCCCGCGCGCGATCAGCGGGCGGGCCGGGTGGCGCAGACCAACTCGGTGTCGCCGTTGAGCACCCAGTACCAGTAGTGCCCCCGGTCACCGGGGGCGCGCGAGCAGACCGCCGCCGGCACCCGGTCCGGGCTGGGGCGCACGTCGCTGATCACCAGCACGGTGTTGTACGGCTCCGGCAGCTTCCGCGCGCCGCAGTCCAGCCAGACGTGCAGGTCGGCCTCCGGGATCGCCCGGCCGGGCCCCGCCGGGCCGTCCGTCGCCCGGGCGGGGAAACACTGCCCGACCCGGAACTCGCGCTGCAGGCACAGCACGGTGACCCCGCCGTCGGCCGAGGTGTGGTGCCAGTCGCCCCGTCCCGAACCGGACGGGCACGCCTCCGCCCGATCGGTCACCTCCGTCACCCGCAGGAAGGCGCTGTCCGAGGCGCAGGCCACCGGGTTGGGCAGGTGGCTGTTCCACTCCTCGCCGGTCTTGTGGTTCGACAGGCAGTCACCGGGGCCGACCCGCCGGTACGCCTCGGCGGTGGGGTCGCCCGCCGCCGTGCCCGGCTCCCCCTCGGGGGTCCGCGGGGGGGCCGCGGTCCCCGGTGCGGCGGTCGCCGCCGGGGGTGGCTCCTCCGCCGCCTCCCCGGTCGGCGGCTCCCCGCCGACGTCCTCCGCCGGGGCGGCGTCCGGCGCCCCCGACTCCGATCGGGTACCGGCCCCCGGGGCACCCGATCCCGGCTCCCCGGGGGTTTCGTCATCCGGGGTCCCGGCCGAATCGTGCGGGGTGCCGGCCGCTCCGTCGGATCGCTCCGAGCCCGCTCCGCGCTCACCGAGGCCGGGCGCGACGAGCAGCGCGAAAACCGCCAACACGATGCCGAGCAGCAGCAACTGGCCACCCGACGAGGAGGAGCGGACACTCCGGGAGCCGCTCCGCCCCCGCCGCCCCGCGCCGGTGGGCCGGCCCACCCGGTGATCGGATTCCTCCACGCCGGTCATCGACGGTCCCTCCGTGCTCCTCCCCGGCCCCGGGGCCGGCGGTTCCCTCCGTCCGGGACCCACCCGGCTCCCGCCCGCGCTCGTGTGCGCGCCCACGTCCGTGCCCACGTCCGAAAGGCTACGGTGAGGGACCGTCATCGCGCACCGGTACCCCCGGTGATCCGGCCGGCCCGTTCCCGCTCCCGGGCCATGGTTTCCGGCCCGGGAAGGGGCCGGGACGTGCGGAAACGGGGCATCCGTCCCCGAAGCCGACGGGCGGGACCGGGATCGCGGACCCCGCCCGCCCGGACGGGTCGGCTCCGACCCCCGTCGGCGTTTCACCCGTGCGGATGAATCCCGGGGCGCCCGGAAGCGGGGACGCGCGGGCGGGCGCGCGGCGACCGCCCCGGCACTCGCCGCGCCCGGCGGCCCCCGTGCCACGCGCGCCCCGGCCCACGCACGAGTCCCCCCGACCCGGTCGGAACCGGATCGGAGGGACTCGCGGAGCGGGGCGCCGAACGGATCAGGCCCCGGAGGCGCCCCCGGCCCGGCTGTCCGCCTCCCGGGCCCGCATCGCGCGCACCACACCGGCCCGGTTCTCCGTGACCAGGCGCCGCAGCGCCGCGCCCGGTCCCGCCGCCGCCAACCAGGCGTCGGTCCGCTCCACCGTCTCCGGGCCGATCTGCAGCGCCGGGTACAGGCCGACCGCGATCTGCTGCGCCATCTCGTGGCTGCGCGACGCCCAGACGCCCTCGAGCGCCTCGAAGTACCGGGCCGAGTACGGCTCCAGCAACTCCCGCTGGTCGGGCTGGACGAAGCCGCCGATCACCGACTCCTGGACGGCGTTGGGCAGCGAGTCGCCCTCCACCACCAGGGCCCAGGCGGCCGCCTTCGCCTCGGCGGTCGGGACGGCCGCCCGCGCGTACGCCGCGTGCCGCTCACCGGCGGCGGTGGCGTCCCGCTCCAGCTCGGCGGCGATCTCCGCCTCCCCGGCGCGCCCGCACGCCACCAACCGGTGCAGCAGGCTCCAGCGCAGTTCGGTGTCGACCGCCAGCCCCTCCAGGGCCTCGGAACCGTCGAGCAGGCCCGCGAGCAGCGAGAGCTGCCCGTCGGTGCGGGCGACGGCCGCGAACGCCCGCGCCCACGCCAGCTGGTGGTCCCCCCCGGGCTCGGAGCCCCGCAGGAACTCCAGGGCCGCCGCGGTCCAGCGGGTCAGCCCCTCCTCCCGCCACGTCGGGTCCGCGTACAGCTCGAGGGCGAGCTTGACCTGCCGGTGCAGGGTCTGGACCACACCGATGTCGCTCTCCCGGCCGATGCCGGAGAGCACCAGCTCCAGGTAGTCGCGGGTGGCCAGCTCGCCGTCGCGGGTCATGTCCCAGGCGGAGGCCCAGCACAGGGCGCGCGGCAGCGACTCGGTGAAGTCGCCCAGCCGCTCGGTGACCACGGCCAGCGAGTCGGCGTCCAGCCGCACCTTGGCGTAGCTCAGGTCGTCGTCGTTGAGCAGGATCACGTCGGGCCGGGCGCGTCCGACCAGCTCCGGCACCTCCGTCAGCGCGCCGTCCACGTCCAGCTCGATCCGGTCGGTGCGCGTCAGCGTGCCCGAACCGTCCGCGCCGGTGCCGACCTCGTACAGGCCGATGGCGATGCGGTGCGGACGCAGCACCGGCTCACCGGTCGCGCCTTCCGGCAGGGCGGGAGCCTCCTGTCGGACGGCGAAGGCGGTGATGACGCCGTCCGCGTCGGTGGTGATCTCCGGCCGCAGCACGTTGATGCCCGCGGTCTCCAGCCAGGCGCGGGACCACGCCGACAGGTCCCGCCCGCTGGTCTCCTCCAGGGCCGTCAGCAGGTCCGGGAGGGTGGTGTTGCCCCAGGCGTGACGCTTGAAGTACGCCTGCACGCCCCGGAAGAACGCGTCCTGCCCGACGTAGGCCACCAGCTGCTTGAGCACCGAGGCGCCCTTGGCGTAGGTGATGCCGTCGAAATTGACCAGGACGTCGTCCAGGTCACGGATCTCGGCCATGATCGGGTGGGTGGACGGCAGCTGGTCCTGCCGGTACGCCCAGGTCTTCATCTGGTTGGCGAAGCTGGTCCAGGCGTGCGGCCAGCGGCTGCCCGGCGCGTCGGCCTGGCAGGCGACGGAGGTGTAGGTGGCGAACGACTCGTTCAGCCACAGGTCGTTCCACCACTCCATGGTCACCAGGTCGCCGAACCACATGTGGGCGAGCTCGTGCAGGATGGTCTCCGCACGGCCCTCGTAGGCGGCGTCGGTCACCTTGGAACGGAAGACGTACTGGTCGCGGATGGTGACCGCGCCCGCGTTCTCCATGGCGCCGGCGTTGAACTCCGGGACGAAGAGCTGGTCGTACTTGGCGAACGGGTAGGGGAAGTCGAACTTCTCCTCGAACCAGTCGAAGCCCTGCCGGGTGACCTCGAAGATCGCGTCGGCGTCCAGGTGCTCGGCCAGTGAGGGGCGGCACCAGATGCCCAGCGGCACGGTCCTGCCGTCCTTCTCCCACGAGCTGTGCACGGAGGCGTAGGGGCCGGCGATGAGCGCGGTGATGTAGGTGGAGATGCGCGGGGTGGGCTCGAACCGCCACACCCGGTCCGCCGGCTCCGGCGTCGGGGAGTTGGAGATCACCGACCAGCCCTCGGGAGCGGTCACGGTGAAGCGGAAGGTCGCCTTGAGGTCGGGCTGCTCGAAGCAGGCGAAGACGCGCCGCGCGTCCGGCACCTCGAACTGGGTGTAGAGGTAGGTGCTGCCGTCCACGGGATCGACGAAGCGGTGCAGGCCCTCACCGGTGTTGGTGTAGGCGCAGTCGGCGACCACCCGCAGTTCGTTGGCGCCCTCGACCAGGTCCGGCAGGGCGATCCGCGAGTCGGCGAAGACCTTCTCCGGGTCCAGTGACTCGCCATTGAGGACGACCTCGCGGACGGCGGGGGCCACCAGGTCGATGAAGCTCGGGCCGGCGCCGCTCGCCTCGAACCGCACGGTGGTCTCCGAGCGGAAGGTGCCGCCGGCGGGGGCGTCGGTGATGTCGAGGACGATGTCGTATTCCTCGACGCGGAGCAGACGAGCCCGCTCCCGCGCCTCGTCCCGGGTCAGATTCGTGCCAGGCACAGTGTGGTGACTCCTTACGCGGTTCTGCGGTGATGAGACGCCGCGGAGCCGGTTTTCCGCGGCGGTCGCGCCGGGCGGGTGAACGGGGGTTCACCCGCGTGTTGCCACGATCCTTTCACGGGGCCCCATCCCCCGGGCGGAGGTGCGCGGAAGGACGGGTAGGGGCCGGGGACGGGAATCCGGGGCCGCCTCCGGGGGGCCCGCGTCGACGGGTGCCGGGCGTGGTCGGGCGGGGTGGTCGGAGGGGACGCGCGGGGCGCTGGGGCCGGGAAACACGGGGGCGGGCACCCCGTGAGGGATGCCCGCCCGTCGTGTCACGCGACATCGTGTCGAGGTGGGGGTCCGGGCGGTCGGTGACCGCCCCTCACCTCGTCACACCGTCATACCGTCCCGTGGTCACTCCACGACATCGAGGACCACCACGCTGCCGGTGCCGGCGGCGGTGCCGCGCTCGTTGACCAGCGAGACCGTGCCGAACAGCTCACGGCCGGCCGGGGCCGGGGCGTCGGCGACCACGGAGGCCTCCACGGTGGTGGTGCCGCCCGCGGGCAGCTCCACCGTCTCGCCCTCCGCCACGCTCACGGAGCCCAGGCCGTCGCTGTAGTAGACGTCCCGGTAGTCGTACTCCGTGGTCCCGGCGGGTACGGACCAGCCGTGCACCTCGACCACGTAGCTGCCCGGCTGCGGGTCGACGAGCCGCACCAGTTCCTCGGAGTCGCCGGTGGTGCCGCTGCCCACCAGGGTGCCGTCCCGGTAGACGTACAGGTCCAGGTCGGCGGAGGCGTCGGTCGGCGAACCGATCACCGCTTCGAAGAGGGAGACGCCCTCCCCGATCTCCACGGTGTTGACGACCACGTACTCGTCGTTGCCGATGGTCGGCCGCTCGCTGCGGGCGGAGCCGAGCGGACCGCCCTCGAGCGAGCCGGTGATGCCGGCGAACTCGTTGGTGACCTCCCAGGAGACCTCGACGGGCTCACCGACGGTCGCCTGCTCGACGGTCCGCACCGCCGGGTCGAAGACCGCGCCCAGGGCGTTGACCTCGAGGGTGTACGGGTTGTCGAGCATCGGCGAGGTGCGGCGGGCGTCCACGCTCAGCTCCCAGACACCCGGCATCGGGTTGTCGTAGGCGCGAACGTCGGGCCGGCAGGTGTTCCGCGGGTCGTCCAGGTTGTGGTAGCAGGAGAACACCGCGGTGTTGTCCACCGGCAGACCCCACGGGCTGACGGCCAGCCAACGGCTCTGGCTGCCCTCCAGCAGGCCGCCCATGGCGACCTCCATGGTGCTGGTGCCCTCGGGGACGCGGACGAAGTGGTGCAGCGGTTCGTTGCGCTGGACCTTCCCGGAGGTGTCGAAGGAGAAGTCGGGGGAGCCCAGTTCCTCCGGCACGATCACCGTGGCCAGGATCTGGTGGACGACGCCGCCGGTGCGGGTGTCGCTCAGCTCCAGGACCGCGCTGTGCGCGCCGGTGGACCGGGGCTTGACCTCGACGCGCACGGTCACCGGCTTGTTCAGCGGCAGTCGCACGGCGGCGCCGCCGCGCACCTTGAACGCCTTGGTGAGGTCGTTGCCGACCTTCAGGTGGTGGGTCAGGGTGCGGTCCGGGCCGGTGGTGCGGGTCAGGGTGACGTCGTAGACCTTGGTCTTCCCCTTGGCCGGGCCGGTCTCACGGTCGTAGATGCCGGCGCCGGTGTGCGGCTCGGCCAGGAACCCCGAGAGCGTGTGGCTGACCGGCGCGGAGACGCTGTACTCGTACGGGGTGGTGGCCCGGGCGAGGTACTTCCAGGCGCCGACGGTGTCCATCAGGCCGGAGCCCTGCTCGTACGCCTGGATGCCCTTGATCGGCTTGGCGGAGGAGGCCAGGGCGTGCCGCAGGTCGGCGGGGGAGACGTCGAAACCGCGCTGCTTCGCCGCGGACAGCAGCAGCGCCGAGGCGCCGGCCACCTGCGGGGAGGACATCGAGGTGCCGTTCAGCATCCCGTAGCCCGGGGGCAGGTCGTAGCCCGCGTTCGGCACGCCGGAGCCGGGCATCCAGGTGAGGGTGGAGTTGATCGAGGCGCCGGGGCCGACGATGTCGGGCTTGAAGCCGCCGTCGGCGCGCGGACCGCGCGAGGAGAACGGGAAGAGGTTGTAGGGCGTCTTCACGATCGAGCCGTAGTTGGCGGCCCAGGTCTCCTTGGAGACGCCGGCGCCCACCGAGACGACCTTGTCGGCCAGCGACGGGTCACCGATGGAGTTCATGCCGGGACCGCTGTTGCCGGCGGAGATGACCAGCTGGACGCCGTGGGTGTCGATCAGTTGGGTGTAGAGCCGGGCCCGGGCGTTGTTGCCGTCGTTGAGCGCCGGCAGGCCGCCGATGGACATGTTGACGATGTCCACGCCCCGGTTGACCACCAGGTCGATCATGCCCTCGGTCAGGGCGGTGGCGGTGCAGCCGCCGCCCCAGTTGCAGGCCCGGGAGGAGACGACCTTCGCACCGGGGGCGGCGCCGGTCATCTTCCCGCCGAAGAGGCCGTTGGCGGCGGTGATGCCGGCGACGTGGGTGCCGTGCCGGTCGTTCACCAGGCCGATGTTGACGAAGTCCCGGGTCTCCCCGATCCACTGGCCCCCGTAGGGGTCCATGGGGACGTCCTCGCGGATCTCGACGACGAAGGAGATCGCCTCGGCGATGGCGGTGTCGGGGTTGTCCTCACCGAAGAACCCGATGTCGAAGTTCTCCTTGTAGGGACGCATCGGGGTGTCGTTGGTGAAGTCGCCGTCGTTGTCGAGGTCGACGGTGACGGTCCCGTCCTCCGGCGTGTACAGCACGCCCCAGACGCCGCCGGTGGTGCCGTCCCGGTTCAGGTCACCGGCCATCTCGCCGCCGGCCGTGGCCGACTCGCGGAAGAGGCTGACGAAGTGATCGCCCTCGGGGGCGGTGTACTCGCGACCGGAGTAGGTGAAGGTCCCGCCGGAGACCTCGGTGACCATCGGGCGCCAGGTCTGATCGTTGTCGATGATCGGATCGGTGGCGGTCACCCAGTCGACGATCTTGCGCTCGCCAGTGGTGGTCTCCTGGAGCGCGGGGTGGGCGAGGTCCACGCCGGTGTCCAGGACACCGATGGTGATGCCCCGACCGTCGGCGTTCCGGTTCTTCCTGATGAAGTCGACGGTGCCGATCTCGTGCGACGGCTGGTAGGGGTTGACGTTCGGGGTGGAGGCGTCCGGCCCCGGGTAGGTGGTGCCCTTGCCCTTTCCGGGACCACCCTTTCCGCCCTTGCCGCCGCCCTCGGGTTCGGGGTCGGGAAGGCGGATTTCCTCGTTGAGATCGATCGCGTGGACGGAGGAGTTCTTGACCGCGCGATCCACCAGGGAATCGGCCCGATGGGTCGGGACGGTGGCCCTGACGTATCCCACGGAGTCGTCGGTGAACCCGACGGAGGCACCGCTGATCGCCTCCAGGTCGCGGGCGACCTCCTCGGTACCGCCCGGCTCGGCCGCGATGAGCAGCGTGACCCGGGGTTCGCCGGAGAGCTTGGCCTCCTCGAGCTTCGACGCGTCGGCGGTGCTGAACTTCTCGTTCAGCGGCTTGGCCGGCACGGGCTCGGGGGTCTCCTCGGCGGCCAGTGCGGGGGTGACGCCGGTGGCCGCGAGAGCGACCACGACACCGGCGGTCAGGGCGACCCGGGTGAGTCTCCCGACCGCCGGTGAGGCAGCGGATATGAACGATGGGGTGCTCGTCATGACCATCCTTGTTCGGTATCCGGGACAGGATGGTCGGTAATCATACGTAAATGATCTTCACTTGTGTGTACTCGTGGAGAAGTTGACGAATAGCTGCCAGGCAAATGGTGTGGACTACCCGGAAAAAGGGGACTAAACACCCCTCTTGGGGGTGGCGGGAATCGGCCGGCCGGTCGATCAGCGCGGCAGTACTCCCACACATCGCCCGGATGGCCGAGCGGAAGCCCCCGTCAACGCCGTCCGGATGACGACCGCCTGAAGGTCCGGCGTCTCCCGCAACCCCCGGGGCGTCAGGTGCACCACCGTCACCCCGGACCGTTCCAGGGTTTCCCGCCATCGGACGTACCCGGCGGTCTCCTCCGCCTCCCCGCGACGGGCATGTCCCGGATCACGGAACGCGCCCGGGAGGTGCGCGGTTCCCGGCGAGTACCGCCGGGTGTCCAGGACGAGGGCCACGCCCTCCCCGGGCCAGTAGGCGTCCGCCCCGCCCGGCGCCTCCCCCGAGGGGCGCAACTCCACGTTCCAGAACGGTTCCGCGGGTCCGGCCTCCGCCGGATCGGTCCCCGGGCGGTCCATCGCCCCGGCCGTGGCGCCGCCGGTCGCGTCGCCCCTCGCGTCGCCCCGCCCGGCGGGGCCCACCACGACCCGCACCACCTCCCGCAGCGAGTCCTGCGCGACCGCCCGGGCCTCCGCGCACGCCTCCTCCAGGGCGCGGGCCGGTCCGCGCCGCCGGTTCGGGCGCAACCGCCCCACCTCCCGGGCCAACTCGCGGGCCGTGCAGTGCCCCCCGATCAGGGCCGCGGCCATCAGGGCGCGTCCCGCGGACGGATCCCCTTCCACGGGGCCCGGCTCCGGCACCACCGCGTCCGCGACCGCCCGGGCCACGGGTACCACCGGCAGACCGTCGATCCACACCGGTCGGGGCAGCTCGCGGGTGCGCAGCAGGCGGATGCCGGCGGGTGGGCGCAGCCGTCGGGTGTGCGGCACCATCAGGGTGATCGGTGGGGGAGGGGCGGACCCGGGGTCGTGACATCCGGCCGGCTCGGGATCGTGCAACTCCAGGGCGGTGATCCCGCCGAACAGCACCTCGCCCGGTCGACCACCGGCCCAGACCAGGGCCGCCCGCAGGCGCTCGGAACGGCTGATCGGTCCGGGGTGCGACAGGTGGACGCCGGGGAAGGGCATCTGCCACGGCCCGTCGGGCCGGCACCTGCGGGCCGCCTCCGCGCGGCCGATGCCCCGGGCCCGCAGGTCGGCGACGGTCAGTGGTCCCGCCGAGCGGATCCGACCGCCGACACCCGGTCCGGACGGTCCGGCCGGGGACTCGGTCACGGACTCCCGGTGGGGGCGTCGGTACGGGACCGGCCCGATGGGTGGCGCGACCGGCGCGGGTGGGTCGGTGGGGAGCCCGGGGGTCGGACGCGGACCCGGGAGCCGGCGGGGCCCGATGGTCGGGGGACGCCCCGCCTGTCGGGGGACGCGCGGTCCGCCGCCGAACCGGGGCTGCGGAAGGGTCCCGTCGTGGTGCATGGCGCTCATGTCGCCGGGATGCCCCCTCGCGCACCCCCGCCGAACCTCCCGGGGGGCCTCGATCCGTTTCCGGGCCGACTCCCCGGATCGGGAACAAGTGTTCAAAATTCGAAGGTGTTCCCTGCGCCGCTGGTCACGGGGAGTGTGAGCTTGGGCCCGAGGTCGCTCCGCTCCGCGAGCAACCTCGAGCCCAAGGGGGGATGTGAGGGGGCGTTACTGGGGCGTGAACGCGTCCCGAGGGGCGCTCACCCGGCCGCGCGCGCCTCACACTCGCGGGCCCGCAGAGCCCGTGCCAGGTCGTCCCGGGCCTCCAGCACCAACCGCCGCAGCGCCGGCGCCGCGTCCGGGTGGTCCCGCAGCCAGGTGTCGGTGGCCTCCAGCGTGGCCGGGTCGCCCTGTGCCGCCGGGAACAGCCCCCGTACCACCGCCATGCCGATCTCGATCGAGCGCTCGGCCCACACCCGCTCCAGCGCCTCGAAGTACGGCCCGGTGTAGGGGGCGAGCAGCTCGCGCCGGTCCCCGCGGCCGAAGCCGTCGATGGTCGCCTCGATCAGCGCGTTGGACAGCCGATCGGACTCCATGACGTCCGCCCACGCCCGGGCCTTGACCTCCGGCGCCGGCCGGGCCGCCAGACAGCGCACGTGGTGCCGACGGCCGGAGGCGGTGTCGTCCCGCTCCAGCTCCCGGTTCAGCCGCTCCTCGTCCACCCGGCCGTGGACCGCCAGGGGCAGCAGCAGTGCCCAGCGCAGCTCCTGGTCGACCTCCAGGCCGTCGATCCGGGCTTTCCCCTCCAACAGCCTTTCGAGCAGCACCAGGTGCTGCTCGTCCACCGCCGTCTCGGCGAGGAACCGGGCCCAGGCCAACTGGTGGTCGCTGCCGGGCGGGGCCAGCCGCAGCTCCCGCATCGCCGCCTCGGCGGTCGCCGACTCCTGGCCCGGTCGGCGTTCGGGGGTGGTGAAGCGGGTCAGCGCCGTCCCGGCCCAGGCCAGCACCATCTGCAGGACCCCGACCTCGGTCTCCGCCCCGCCCGCCCGGCGCACCAGGTCCAGGAAGTCACCGGCGGGCATCAGACCGTCGCGGGTGAGGTTCCACAGCGCCGACCAGCACAGCGCCCGGGCCAGCGGATCGGCGATGGACCCCAGATGCTCGCGGAGCGTGGCCAGCGAGGCGTCGTCGAAGCGGGTCTTGCAGTACGTCAGGTCGTCGTCGTTGACCAGCACCAGGTCCGGCCGCTCGGCGCCGGTCAGCTCCGACACCACCGTGCGCGCCCCCGTCACATCGGTGAGGGTCCGCGCGTACCGGGTCAGGGTCCCGCTCGCCGGGTCCCGCCGGTACAGGCCGATCGCCACCCGGTGCGGGCGCAGCACCTGCTCCGGCGACCCGCCGGGCGCGGCCGGCTCACCCGCCGAGCCGGCCGGCAGTCGGGGCGGTTCCGGGGCCTCCTGGACCACCGCCAGCTCGGTCACCCGACCCGCCGCGTCACAGGTCAGCTGCGGCGTCAGGGTGTTCACCCCGGCGGTCTGCAACCAGGCCTTCGCCCATTCGCCCATGTCCCGGCCGGAGGTCTCCTCCAGCACCGCCAGCAGGTCCTCCAGGGTGGTGTTGCCCCAGGCGTGACGCCGGAAGTAGCGGCGCGCGCCCTCCATGAAGGCGTCCTCGCCCGCGTAGGCGACCAACTGCTTGAGTACCGAGGCGCCCTTGGCGTAGGTGATGCCGTCGAAGTTGAGCTTGGCGTCCTGCAGGTCGTGGATGTCGGCGGTGACGGGGTGGGTGGAGGGCAGTTGGTCCGCCCGGTAGGCCCAGGCCTTGCGGCGATTGGCGAAGGTGATCCACCCCTCGGTGAACGGGGTGGCCTTCACCAGCGAGAAGGCGCCCATGAAGTCGGCGAACGACTCCTTGAGCCACAGGTCGTCCCACCACTCCATGGTGACCAGGTCGCCGAACCACATGTGCGCCATCTCGTGGAGCAGGGTGTTGGCCCGCCCCTGGTAGGCGGCCCGCGTGGTGCGGCCCCGGAAGACGTACTCCTCCCGGAAGGTGACCAGTCCCGGGTTCTCCATCGCGCCGATGTTGTACTCCGGCACGAACGCCTGGTCGTACTTGCCGAACGGGTACGGGAAGTCGAAGTGCTCGTGGAAGAAATCCAGGCCCCGCTTGGTGAGGTCGAAGATCTCCGGGGCGTCGAAGTGCGGTGCCAGCCCCTTGCGGCACAGAGCGGCCAGCGGGATCTCCAGGGTGGTGCCGTCCGGCAGTCGGCGGCCGTACCGATCGCGCTCCACGTGGTACGGCCCGGCCACCACGGCGGTGATGTAGGTGGAGATCGGCGGGGTGCGGGCGAAGACCCGGGTGGATGCGGCGCCGTTGTCGCAGGGGCGCGGCTCGCCCACCTCCTCGCCGTTGGACAGCACCGTCCAGTGTGCCGGGGCGGTGACCCGCATGTCGAAGGGCGCCTTGAGGTCGGGCTGCTCGAAGCAGGCCATCACCCGGCGCGCGTCGGCGGGCTCGTACTGGGTGTAGAGGTAGGTCTCGCCGTCCTGCGGGTCCACGAAGTGGTGCATGCCCTCGCCGGTCCTGCTGTAGGCGCAACGGGCGTCGACCACCAACTCGTTCGTCGCCGACAGGGCGGGCAGCGCGATCCGCGCGCCGTCGAAGACGCGGTCCACCGGCAGGGAGTCACCGTTCAGGGTGACCGACAGCACGTCCGGGGCGATCAGGTCGATGAAGGAGGAGGCACCCGGCTCCGCGCAGCGGAACCGGACGGTGGTCGTGGAGCGGAAGGTCCGCGGACCGGAGGCCGGGGCCGGAGCCGTCGCCGACCGCAGGTCGAGTGACACCGTGTAGCCGTCGACATCGATCAGCCGGGCCCGCTCGCGGGCCTCCTCACGGGTCAGGTTCTCTCCGGGCACGGGCCCACTCCCTCTTGTCTGCTCGGCTGGTGGTCCGCCGGGTGGGGGGCGCGGGCCGGCGGACGTCCGGCCAGCATCCCACGGGCCGCCGACGCCCCGCAGCGGGGAATCCGGTCCGGCGTATCCCGGCGTCATGGGGTAGAACCCCCTCACGGCATATCACGGCATATCACGGGGAGACCCGGGGCGAGGAGCGACGTGTGGATCGGTTGACGGGTTGGGAGACCGGGGCACCCCTCGGCAGTACGGGTGGGACCGGTGAGGGCGGGGCCCCCGGCGGCGGGGGGGACGGAGGCGACGGCGACGGGACCCCGGTGACGGCCGACTTCTGGTTCGATCCCGGCTGCCCCTGGGCGTGGGTGACCTCCCGCTGGATGAAGGAGGTCGAGTCCGTGCGCCCGGTACGGGTGCGCTGGAACGTCATGAGCCTGACCGTCCTCAACGAGGACCGCCTCGGCGAGCTCTCCGAGGAGCACCGGGAGCGCCTGAAGCGGGCATGGGGACCGGTCCGGGTGTGCGTGGCGGTCGCCTCCGACCACGGCCCGGAGGCGCTGGACCGGCTCTACACCGAGCTGGGGGAACGGCGCCACGGGGAGGGCCGCGCGTTGGACGGGGAGACCCTCCGGGACGCCCTGAAGGCGGCGGACCTGCCGCTCGAACTCGCCGGCGAGGCGGAGTCCACCGCCCGGGACGAGGAGGTCCGCGCCTCGCACGGGCGCGGCATCGGCCTGGTCGGCCAGGACGTGGGAACCCCCGTGATCGCGGTCCCCGGCCCGGACGACGGGCCCGTGGCCTTCTTCGGTCCCGTGGTCACCCCGATGCCCCGGGGCGAGGCGGCGGGTCGACTGTGGGACGGTGTGCTGCTGGTGGCCGGTACCCCCGGCTTCTACGAACTCAAGCGATCCCGGACCGAGCGGCCCCGGATCGACTGAACCGGACGGAACGGGGGCCCGCACGTCACGACCGTGCGGGCCCCCGTCCGTTGCCACCTGCCCGGTGAGCGGTGAGAAGACGATCACGCGAGCGAGGGGTTCGGGTGGGCCGGCGCGTCGCCGGCCCGGGAGGTCTCCTCAGGGGGCGAGCAGCAGGGTGTTGGCACGCTCGCGGGCGGCGGTGTACCGGGCCGCCACGTCCTGCCAGTTCACCACCCGCCACATCGCCTCGACGAAGTCCACCTTCTGGTTGCGGTACTGCAGGTAGAAGGCGTGCTCCCAGGCGTCGAAGACCAGGATCGGCACCGAGCCCTGCCCGACGTTGCCCTGGTGGTCGTAGATCTGCTCCACGATCAGGCGTCCGCTCACCGGCTCGTACGCCAGCACGCCCCAGCCCGACCCCTGGGTGGTGGCGGCGGCCTTCGACAACTGGGCCTTGAAGCGGGCGAAGGAGCCGAAGGACTCGGCGATCGCGTCGGCCAGCTCGCCGGTGCCGTCCTTCTCCAGCGGCTCGCCGCCGCCGTCACCGGACATGTTGCGCCAGTAGATGGAGTGCAGGATGTGCCCGGACAGGTGGAAGGCCAGACTCTTCTCGAGGCCGTTGATGCCGCCCCACTGCTCCTTGACCCGCGCCTCCTCCAACTGCTCCAGGGTGTCGTTCGCCCCCTTCACGTAGGCCGCGTGGTGCTTGTCGTGGTGCAGCTCGATGATCTCCCCGCTGATCACCGGCTCCAGCGCGACGTAGTCGTACGGGAGTTCGGGGAGTGAGTAGACGGCCATGTCCGGTGCCCTTCGACGGCGTGGGTGCCCTGAATCGACCCGCGCGGGCCCTGCGCGGTTCCTCTTACTGCAATCAACTTGCAACAGCAGGCTAGCAGCAACTCCCCATGGGTGGCGGAGGGGGATCATCGGACGGCCGGCGCGTCGGACGGTTCGCGACGGGTGCCCCGGACACGGCGAGGCGTGGGGGTCGCGGCGGAACCGCGACGGGGCCGGGGTCCCACAAGGGAGAGGGCGCGGTTTTGTCGCCAAGCTCACGCCGTGCCCCGGCCACCCCTCGGTTAGCGTCGTGGAGGCCGTGACCGGGGCCGACACGCCACCGGGTCCGGCCGTGCCCGCACGTCCAACCCGCTTCTGTGGAGATCCCATGAGCACCGCCGCCGCCCACCTCGGTCCGGGCGCCGTCCTCGCCGACGTGCTGCCCGCCGGTACCGCCGCCCGCGCCCGGGCCCGCGACATCGCCCTCATCGCCGGGGGCGCCGCCCTGACCGGTGTCGCCGCCCAATTCGCCCTACCGGTGCCCGGCTCGCCCGTCCCGGTCAGCGGCCAGACCTTCGCCGTCCTGCTGGTGGGCATCTCGCTCGGCCCGCTGCGCGCCTTCGCCTCCCTGCTGCTGTACGCGCTGATCGGGATGGCGGGCATGCCCTGGTTCGCCGAGGGCGCCTCCGGCTGGGCCATGCCCACCTTCGGCTACATCCTCGGCTTCGGCCTGGCCGCCGCCGCCGTCGGTGCCCTGGCGCGACGCGGCGGTGACCGCACGATGTGGCGCACCGCCGGGACGATGGCCGTCGGCACCGTCATCATCTACGCCTTCGGCGTCCCCTACCTGGCGCTGGCCACCGGCATGGGCATCGGCCGGGCCATGGCGGTCGGCATGGTGCCCTTCCTGATCGGCGACGCCCTCAAGGCGGCGCTGGCGATGGGAGCGCTGCCGCTGGCGTGGCGGCTGGTCGGTCGTCGCGCCGACTGAGCCCCGGGATCCACCGCGGCGCTCCGCGGTTTCCCACCGCCGCGCCGCGAACGGGCGCCGGATCGAAACAGCCGATCGAACGCGACGCGCACACCTCTCGTCGACTTCGCCCGAAAGGGTGGTCTCGGTCGATCGGCGGGGAGCCGTCCCGGGGCCCCTCCGCGGCCGGGCGCGTCACCGGCGATCGATCCCGGCCGGCCCCCGACCGCGCCGCCGCCCCCGATCCGGCCCGCTCCCGACCCGCGTGCCACACTCGTGCCATGCGTGTCTACCTCGGTTCCGATCACGCCGGCTACGAGCTCAAGAACCACCTCGTCGACTGGCTCACCCAGCACGGGCACGAGCCCGTGGACTGCGGCCCGCACATCCACGACCCGCAGGACGACTACCCGCCGTTCTGCCTGCGCGCCGCCGAGCGGACCGCCGCCGACCCCTCCTCCCTGGGCATCGTCATCGGTGGCTCCGGCAACGGCGAGGCCATCGCCGCCAACAAGGTCACCGGGGTGCGCTGCGCCCTCGCCTGGAGCGAGGAGACGGCCCGCCTCGGCCGCGAGCACAACAACGCCAACGTGGTGAGCATCGGCGCCCGGATGCACACCGAGGACGAGGCCACCTCGTTCGTCGCGGTCTTCCTGGCCACCCCGTACTCGGCCGAGGAGCGCCACACCCGCCGCATCGAGATGCTCGCGGCCTACGAGACCGAGGGCGTCATGCCCCCCGTCCCCGGGCACCACCCCCGGCGGGACTGAATGCCCGAGGGACACACCATCCACCGGCTGGCCGGCCGACTCGGTGAGCGGTTCGGCGGCCGGTCGGTGCGCGTGGACAGTCCCACCGGCCGCTTCGCCGACGGTGCCGCCCTCATCGACGGCCACCGCCTGACCGCCACCGAGGCGCACGGCAAACACCTCTTCCTCTCCCTCACCGCCCCGGGCACCCCGCCCGGGGCGGCGGCCCCCGACGGGCCCGTACTCACCCGGCTCCTCCACGTCCACCTCGGCCTGTACGGCTCCTTCCGGCTGCACCGGGGCCCCGCCGGGGAGCCGGAGGGACAGGTGCGGCTGCGGCTGGCCACCGAGGAGGACCACGCCGTGCTGCGCGGCCCCCGGGTCTGCGAGCTGATCACCCGGGGCGAGAAACAGGAGTTCCACCGCTCGCTGGGCCCCGACCCGCTGCGCAACGACGCCGAACCCGATCGGGCCTTCGCCCGGATCTCCCGCAGCCGGGTCCCCGTCGCCGCGCTCCTCATGGAGCAGCGGATCCTCGCCGGGGTCGGGAACGTCTACCGGGCCGAGGTGCTGTTCCGCAACCGTGTCGATCCCCACCTGCCCGGTCGCGAACTGGACCGCGAACGCTGGGAGGCGATCTGGCGCGACCTGACCGTCCTGATGCCGGAGGGGGTGCGAACCGGCCGGATCGACACGGTACGTCCCGAGCACGCCCCCGAGGCCATGGGACGTCCGCCGCGCCGGGACGACCACGGCGGCGAGGTGTACGTCTACCGGCGACTCCACCAGCGCTGCTTCCTGTGCGGTGGGTGGATCCGCGCCGAGGAGATGCGGGGCCGGAACCTCTTCTGGTGCCCCGGGTGCCAGAAATCATGACGCTCCCCGCCCCGGATCCCATCCCGGTGCCGGTCGCGTCCCCGGCCCGACGGCGCACCGTTCTCCCGCTCCACCCCGGGTCCCCCTCGACCCCCGGGCGCGTCACCGCCCCGGTACGCGACGGCGTACGTCACCCGGCCGATACTTCGCTTCGCAACCCAACGGGAATCGACGCACCGCCCCGGGGTGGATAGGGTCGCAAATCATGGCAGGCGGCGGCACATCACCCCCGGGGGCACGGAGAACGCGAGCGCACAAGGCGCTGCGTCGTGCCCGTCTCACCATGCGCCGGACCGCCGTGGACCACTTCCGCGGCGAGGGTTCGGACGCACTGGTGCTCATCGCGCTCTTCCTCACCGTTCCCCTCATCGCCGCGGGCACCCTGCACCGCCCCGATTGGTGCCCACCGGAGGCCCTGGTGCTGCCCCTGGTGGCCGGCGGGCTGCTGCTGCGTCCCGTCAGCCTGCTCGCCCTGTACGCCGCCACCGCCGTGGCGCTGATCACCGAGACCGCCCTGATGGAGGGGCGATCGGTGTCGCCCGACCCGATCGGCCCCGGCACCATCCTGGTGGTGGCCGCCGTCGCGCTCTCGGGGCTGTTGATCGCGCAGTTCCGCAGTCGGGTCGGGGTGCCCTGGCGCCGGGGCGGGACCATGCTCTTCGACCTGCGCGAACGCATCCGGGCGCAGAGCACCGTGCCGGCCCTGCCACCCGGCTGGCACTGTGATCTGAGCCTGCGTCCGGCCGGTGGCCAGTCCTTCTCCGGCGACTTCGTGGTCGCCGCGCGCACCGGCCCGGACCGCCGGGTGCTGGAGGTGGTGCTGACCGACGTCTCGGGCAAGGGCATGGACGCGGGCTCCCGTTCGCTCCTGCTGTCCGGCGCCTTCGGCGGGCTGCTCGGTTCGCTGCCCCCGCACTCCTTCCTGCCGGCGGCCAACGGCTACCTGCTGCGACAGAACTGGGACGAGGGCTTCGCGACCTCGATCCACCTGGTGCTCGACCTGGACACCGGTGATTTCGAGCTGCTCTCCGCCGGCCACCTGCCCGGTGTGCAGTACGCGGCGGCCACCGGCCGGTGGCAGGAGATCGCGGCCGAGGGGCCCCTGTTGGGCGTGTGGGACGGCGCCGAGTTCCACCCGGCCAAGGGGACGCTGCGCCCGGGCGACGTGCTGATGCTCTTCACCGACGGCCTGGTGGAGCGCTCGGACCGAGACCTGTCGGACGGCATCGACCGGCTCACCGGCGAGGCGGAGCGCCACCTCTCCACCGGGCTGCGCCGGATCGCGAGCGACCTCATCGAGAGCGTCGCCCGGGACGTCAACGACGACCGCGCCCTCATCCTCATCTACCGCGACTGATCCCGGCCCGACCGCGCGGTCGGACCGGGTCCGCCGGGGCGCGCGGGTCGGTGAGCGGAGCGGGATGTCCTCCGATCGCCGGTCACCCCCGCGACGGAATCCCGCGCCGGCCCCGGGGACGGGGGCCGGTCCCGGTGCGAACAGCGCCGATACCCCTTCCGGCCGCCGCGCCGCACTGAGCCGAACGGACGCGCCGGGCGGTGCGTCGCCGGATGCGGCACCCGGCCCGCCGGGCTTGGCTCTCCGTCATGACCCCATCGCGGAACGACTCCCGCGGCGCCCGAGCGTCCGCCCCCGGCCGCCGTCCCGTCATCGGAGGCCGCCCCGGCACCGGTTGCCGGCTGGTGGCCGGCGTCCTGGCCGCGCTCCTGTTCGCCGCCGGCGCGCCGGGAGCCGCCCACGCGGGAAGCGCCGGGGATCGTTCCCCGCTCGGGGCCCCGCAGGCCCGGGAGACCCCGCCGTCCGCCCGGACCGGCGGCGACCACCGACGACATCCGAGGGGTCCGGGGGAGCCGGACTTCCACCGGCACCGTTCTCCCGGTCCGCCGCCCCGGGCCGCCGTCGACCCGGGCGACGGTGCCGTGGGCGGTGTCCCCGACCCCGCGGGGAACCGGGCCGCCGTGCTGCTCGAGCGGTACCGAGGGCTCGGACGCCCCGGCGCCGGCCCCGGGTGGCGGAGGGTCGACCGATCGGCCGCCGTGCCACGGTTCGACCCGTTCTCCCTCCCCGGCGGCGTCCCTCTCCCCGGCCGGGGCTCCCTCCCCGCACCGGGCACGGAACCCCTCCCCGGGTGGATCCCGGGGGCCGCCGGCCCTTCCCGGCCGGCCGGTGGTGACATCGGCGGGCACTGGACCGCGCCCGTGGTGGGCTACCCGGTCTCCGCCTCCTACGGAACGCCGGGGGAGTGGCAGGCGGGCTATCACACCGGGGTGGACTTCGCCGTCCCGGAAGGGGCGGAGGTGGTCTCGGTGGGTCCCGGCACCGTGGTCTTCGCCGGTGAGTCGAGCTCGTACGGACAGCTCGTCACGGTGGAGATGGCGGACGGACACCACGCCCTGTACGCCCACCTCTCGCGCCTCCACGCGCGGCCGGGGGAACGGGTCGACGGCGGGGTGCCCGTGGGGCTGTCGGGCAACACCGGGCGCTCCAGCGGTCCCCACCTGCACTTCGAGGTTCGCGAGGGGGCCGACTACGGCACCGATGTCGATCCGGTGGCCTACCTGCGCCGGTACGGGGTCGAGATCGGATGAGCGGTGGGTGGGACGGCGTCGCGCACCGTCTCCCGGGGGGTCGGTTCCCCCGGATCGTCCGGCGGCGGACTCCTTTCGGGTCGGATAACGAACGCGCAACATTCGTCGCGCCGTGGTCGTCCGGCGGAGGAGGTGGCCCGTCCCGCGAAAGGCTCGGGAAGATGTTCGAGGGACGGGCTTCGCGATGCCGGAATCCCCCTCCGGGCCGTCCGGTGCCGGAGAGGGGCGGCGGAGCGGGGTGGGAGCGGCCCGGCCGGCAGGGGTCGGGACGACTCCGGGGATGTTCCGGGCCATTCGGGTGCCGGTTCCGTGCGGGTCCGGTGGGGGAGTCCGCGGTGGGGAGGCCGGGGTCGGAGGGTCCGCGCACGCGGGGCGATCGACGGGAAGGCGGGGCACCCCCGGCCGCCCTCCCGGACCCGGATGGGAAACCGGACGCCTCCGTGGGGCAATTCCGTCGGGGGAGCGGGGAATTCATCGGAATCGGACTCGACTCGGCGATCACGGAACGGTAACGTCCGGGACGGGGGGTCGACTTCGCGGCGGTATTCGACCAGGGGCCCGACGGTCAACGGCGACCGTGCCCCGCCACCCCGTGGGTCGGTGGTGGTGGCGTCCGACGGGCCGTCAGGATCCCCTCGACGGGGCCCGGATGCCGGCACGATGGTCCCGTGCTTGCGGGGGTGTCGGAGGGGGAAGGACCCCGGGGGCACGGCCAGGCGGCTGTGTCCGCACGCGGTGTTACGTTCGAGGGTGTGATCTTGTGATTATCTCGTTCTCGCTGGTGCTCCTCCTGGGCATCGTTCTCGTGGTGATGATCCGCGGGGGCTCGATGAAGTGGGGTCCCGCGATCATCGCGATCCTCTTCGGGTTCTCCCTGGCCTCCACCGGTGCGGCGGACCCGATACGGGACTTCCTGGAGTCGGTCAGCAACTCGATCGGTTCGTTCGACAACAGCATCAACAGCGGCGGCAGGTGATCGATCGCGATCGGGGGATCGCTCCGGCGGGGCCCCGGCGCGGGCGGACGTGTCACCGATCGTCGGGGGTGGACCCGTCCGGCGCGACGCGTCCCGCCCCCGCCTCGCGCTGCCCCGGGGCGACGGACGGCACGGCCGGGCGCGGCGGAAGGGAAACGGCTCCGACACGCGCGGGCGGCTCCGACACACGGAAAAGCCCGGCCCCGGGGAATCCGGGACCGGGCCGAGGAGCGGGTGACGGGAATCGAACCCGCGTAGCTGGTTTGGAAGACCAGGGCTCTACCATTGAGCTACACCCGCGAGACCTCGCCGCACCCGGGTCGGGCGCGCTCGACGTCACGGGGCATCCTAACAGCGTCACCGACCGCCGCCCCGCCGGGTATTCGTCTCCGGGGGTCCCGGGGTGGGTCCGAGGGCGGTTCGGGTCCGTGATCGGTGCCCCCGGCACCGGTCCGGCGGTCGGACCTGTACCCTACGTGTCGCGTCATGAGCCACCTCGGGGTGTGGCGCAGCTTGGTAGCGCGTCCGCTTTGGGAGCGGAAGGTCGTCGGTTCGAATCCGGCCACCCCGACCACGTACTATGAGGATCGCGCGTGCCTGTGTCGTGTCCGCATGTTCATGCCGCATACGGGGCGCCCCTCAAGCCAAGAAGCCCGGCTCCGACGGCCCGGACGGGGTTCGGACCATGTGTTCGGACGCAGTTCGGGCGGATCGGCGCGATCGATCCCGTCGGAACCGGGCACCACCCCAGCAGTCAGCCCCAAGGAGACCGACCGTGAAGAGCGCCGTGGAGACCCTGAACCCGACTCGGGTTCGGCTCACTGTCGAGGTGCCCTTCGAGGAGCTCAAGCCCAGCCTCGACGCGGCGTACAAGAAGATCAACCAGCAGATCACCGTCCCCGGTTTCCGCAAGGGGAAGGTGCCGGCGCGGGTGATCGACCAGCGCTTCGGCCGCGGTGCGGTGCTGGAGGAAGCGGTCAACGAGGCACTCCCGAAGTTCTACTCCGAGGCGGTCACCGAGGGTGAGCTGAATCCCCTCGGCCGCCCCGAGGTGGACATCACCGATCTCAAGGACGGCGAGGTCCTGACCTTCACCGCCGAGGTCGACATCCGCCCCGAGATCGAGATCCCGGACTACTCCGACATCGAGGTCACCGTCGACGCGGTCGAGGTCGCCGACGCCGATGTCGACGAGGCCGTCGAGCAGCTGCGCGAGCGTTTCGCCTCCACCACCGAGGTCGAGCGGGCCGCCGCCGAGGGCGACGTGGTGCGACTCGACCTCCAGGCCCGGGTGGACGGCGAGGTCCTCGAGGACGGCGTGGCCGAGGGCATCGACTACACCATCGGCTCCGGCCGCCTGCTGGACGGCATCGACGAGGCCGTCACCGGCCTGGAGGCCGGCGGCACCGCGACCTTCACCAGCGAGCTGAAGGGCGGCTCCGCGGCCGGTCGGGAGGCGGAGATCACCGTCACCGTGCACGCCGTCTCCTCCCGTGAACTGCCCGCCGCGGACGACGAGTTCGCCCAGCTGGCGAGCGAGTTCGACACCCTGGAGGAGCTGCGGGAGGACGCCCGTACCCGCCTGGCCCGACAGAAGAAGTACGACCAGGCCACCAAGGCCCAGGAGCAGGTCCTGGACGCCCTGCTGGAGCGGGTCGAGGTCCCGATGCCGGAGAACCTCCTGCGCGACGAGATCGAGACCCGCAAGCACAACCTGGTCAACCACCAGCTCGGCCGCCTGGGCATGGACCTCGACCGGTACCTGGAGATGCAGGAGAAGACCGCCGAGGAGTTCGACGAGGAACTGCGCGAGCAGGCCGAGAAGGGCATCCGCACCCAGTTCGTGCTCGACGAGATCGCCAAGAACCAGAAGGTCAACGTCAGCCAGGAGGAGCTGACCGAGCACCTGATGCGTCGGGCGCAGTCCTCCGGCATGAGCCCCGACGAATTCGCCCGCGCGGTCGTCGAGGGTGGCCAGGTTCCGATGCTGGTCGGCGAGGTCAGCCGCGGCAAGGCGCTGGCCGGGGTCGTGGAGTCCGTCCGCGTGGTGGACACCAACGGTGAGGTCGTCGACCTGGAGGACGAGGACGAGACCGAGGGCGAGACCATCACCCCGGAGGAGGCCGCGGCCACCGCCGGTGGGGACGAGCCGACCACCGACGAGAACACCGGCGAGAAGGCCGACAAGAAGGACAACGCCTGATCGAGGAGCCGCACGCGGCACCCGGAACGGGGCCGGACGTGATCCACGTCCGGCCCCGTTCCGCTCCCGG
Organism: Streptomyces sp. ST2-7A; assembly: GCF_021390475.1. Classification (GTDB taxonomy): domain Bacteria; phylum Actinomycetota; class Actinomycetes; order Streptomycetales; family Streptomycetaceae; genus Streptomyces. The sequence continues at coordinate 183,595 of NZ_JAJUWS010000003.1, read as the reverse complement.
CGCAACCCCCGGGGGAACCCCACCTGCGCTCACAGCGAACAGTTTCCGAGCCGGGATGGGTCGGCCCCACCAGCGCGTTAGGGTCCGTAAAGGCAACCCCTCGACAGTACGGCCGAGTACGTGCCCCGGGGCCCCGGCCCCGGACGTTCTCGGCGACGAGCAACGACGATGCCGGCGCCCGTGCGCGAGCACGGTCGTCCAATGAATGAGCAGGTGGAATACGTGACGCTTCCGATGCCTTCCGCCGCCGCCGACCCCATTGCCGGCGGCCTCGGTGATCAGGTCTACAACCGGCTGCTCAGCGAGCGGATCATCTTCCTCGGCCAGGCCGTGGACGACGACATCGCCAACCGGATCACCGCGCAGTTGCTGCTGCTCGCGGCCGACGACCCGGACAAGGACATCAACCTCTACGTCAACAGCCCCGGTGGTTCGATCACCGCGGGCATGGCGATCTACGACACCATGCAGTTCATCAAGAACGACGTGGTGACCATCGCCATGGGCATGGCCGCCTCGATGGGGCAGTTCCTGCTCAGCGCCGGCACGCCGGGCAAGCGCTTCGCCCTGCCCAATGCCGAGATCCTGATCCACCAGCCCTCGGCCGGCCTCGCCGGTTCCGCCTCGGACATCAAGATCCAGGCCGAGTGGCTGCTGCGCACCAAGAAGAAGATGACCGAGCTGTCCGCGCGGCACACCGGCCAGAGCATCGAGCAGTGGACCCTCGACTCCGACCGCGACCGCTGGTTCTCCGCCGAGGAGGCCAAGGAGTACGGCCTGGTCGACCGGGTGATCGCCAACGCGGCGGACATTCCCGGCAGCGGCGGCACGGGTGCCTGAGAACGGCCCCTTCCGCGCAGCCCCGACCCCGTCGACAGCTCATCGCCAGGAGACCCCGATGACCGCACCGATTCCCTTCTCCGGTCCCTCCGGGACCGCCGGCCTCCCCGGTTCGGGCCGGTACGAGGGCCCGAACCCCGATTCCCGCTACGTCCTCCCGCGCTTCGTCGAGCGCACCTCCCAGGGCATCCGGGAGTACGACCCGTACGCCAAGCTCTTCGAGGAGCGGGTGATCTTCCTGGGCGTGCAGATCGACGACGCCTCGGCCAACGACGTCATGGCGCAGCTGCTGTGCCTGGAGTCGATGGACCCGGACCGGGACATCCAGATGTACATCAACAGTCCCGGCGGCTCCTTCACGGCGCTGACGGCGATCTACGACACGATGCAGTTCGTGAAGCCGGACATCCAGACCGTGTGCATGGGCCAGGCCGCCTCGGCCGCCGCCGTGCTGCTGGCCGCCGGGACCTCCGGCAAGCGGATGGCGCTCCCCAACGCGCGGGTGCTCATCCACCAGCCGTACAGCGAGACCGGCCGTGGTCAGGTCTCCGACCTGGAGATCGCAGCCAACGAGATCCAGCGGATGCGTGTCCAGCTGGAGGAGATGCTCGCCAAGCACTCCACCAAGCCGATCGAGCAGATCCGCGACGACATCGAGCGCGACAAGATCCTCACCGCCGAGGGCGCGGTGGAGTACGGTCTGATCGACCAGATCGTGACGACCCGCTCCGCCTCCGTCTGAGCGACCGGATCGCCGGCCCTCCTTCGGCGGGATGCCACCCCGTCCCGGGGGTTTCCCGCCAAGGAGGGCCATTCCGTCCGGGCGACAGGGTACCGTCGTGAGGACAGCGCGATAACGGCATCCGGCACCGACCGGGCCGCGGCTCCGGGAACGGGGTGCCGCACCCGGCCACGGAGCCGTTCGCGCGGTCCGCAGGGCTCGACACCGGCACCACACGCACCGGCACGACACCACGGACAGCACAGGCGCACACAGACATCCAGACGCGCGCGGTCGCGGCACCCGTGAACCCCCGGACGGGCTCGCGGAGCGACGGCGCACCAGGTACCAGGCACCGCCCCCTCCCGGGAGGTGCGCAGGCGAAGGGGAAGCACCTCGTGGCACGCATCGGTGACGGCGGCGACCTGCTCAAGTGCTCGTTCTGCGGGAAGAGCCAGAAGCAGGTGAAGAAGCTCATCGCGGGCCCGGGGGTGTACATCTGCGACGAGTGCATCGATCTCTGCAACGAGATCATCGAGGAGGAACTCGCGGAGTCCCCCGAGTCGGACCTCGGCGAGCTGCCCAAGCCGCGCGAGATCTACGAGTTCCTCGAGAGCTACGTGGTGGGTCAGGAACCGGCCAAGAAGGCCCTCTCGGTGGCCGTCTACAACCACTACAAGCGGGTCCGGGTGAGCGAGGAGTCGGCGCACTCACGGGACGAGGAGATCGAACTCGCCAAGTCCAACATCCTCCTGCTGGGCCCCACCGGCTCGGGCAAGACCCTGCTGGCGCAGACCCTGGCCCGGATGCTCAACGTCCCCTTCGCGATCACCGACGCCACCGCCCTGACCGAGGCCGGGTACGTCGGCGAGGACGTGGAGAACATCCTCCTCAAGCTCATCCAGGCGGCCGACTACGACATCAAGAAGGCCGAGCAGGGGATCATCTACATCGACGAGATCGACAAGGTGGCCCGCAAGAGCGAGAACCCCTCGATCACCCGGGACGTCTCGGGCGAGGGCGTGCAGCAGGCGTTGCTGAAGATCCTGGAGGGCACCACGGCGGCGGTCCCGCCGCAGGGCGGGCGCAAGCACCCGCACCAGGAGTTCCTGCAGATCGACACCTCGAACGTGCTGTTCATCGTCGGCGGAGCCTTCGCCGGACTGGACGAGATCGTGCGGGCCCGCTCCGGCGGCCGGGGGATCGGTTTCGGCGCCGACATCCGCTCCAAGCGCGATCGGGACGCCTCCGAGCTGCTGGCCGACGCCCTGCCCGAGGACATGGTCAAGTACGGGATGATCCCCGAGTTCATCGGCCGGCTGCCGGTCATCACCTCGGTGCACAACCTGGACCGGGACGCCCTGCTGCGCATCCTGGTCGAGCCGCGCAACGCCCTGGTCAAGCAGTACCAGCGACTCTTCGAACTCGACGGCGTGGAGCTGGAGTTCGACCGCCCCTCGCTGGAGGCGATCGCCGACCAGGCGATCCTGCGCGGCACCGGCGCGCGCGGCCTGCGGGCGATCATGGAGGAGGTGCTGATGTCCGTGATGTACGAGGTTCCCTCGCGTCAGGACGTCGGCCGGGTGGTCATCACCGAGGACGTGGTCCGCTCCAACGTGAACCCCACCCTGGTGCCCCGCTCCCGAATGGCGAAGCAGCGCGGCAACTCGCCGCGCACCCCCCGGGAGAAGTCGGCCTGACCCGGCGACCGGCCGGACCCCGCCCCGGCGGGTCCGGCCGGTACCCGGAACCACCGGTGGGCGCGGAGCCCCGAACGCCGGCGCGCGTCGCGCCCGTTCGGAACTCCGCGCCCACCGTCGTCGGGGGACCGGAACCTCCGGGGTCCGGCCCCCGGGAGCGGAGCCGGCGCGGCCGGTCACCCGGCGCGCTCGACCAGGGCGTCCTCCCGCAGCTGTCGGGTGTACCCGGCGGCCTCCTCCGTGGTGATGCCCTCCGGCTCCCCCATCTCGGGCATCTCCTCCAGGGACGGGTCGATGTCGGCGGGCAGCGAGGGGAAGGGCACGTAGTAGGTCAGCCCCACCGTGCTGTAGTCCGCCCAGGCGCAGATCGTCATCTCCAGCGTGTACCCGAAGTCGGCGTCCGGCTCGGTGCCCCGGGCGATCTGGCACTTCAGCGCGGCCTCCTCGTAGGTGAACGACTCGGCCGTGCCGACCAGTTCGATCTCCTCACCCTCCTCCTCGGCGAGACTCTGCGCGAACTGCAGGAAGATCAGGTCAACCGTCTGCTGCGGGTTCTCCACCTCGCCCCACATACCGCCGAAGCCCATGCCGATCCTGCCCCACTCCGGGACCGGGGAGTCGGAGTCGGGCACCAGGTAGGAGCCGCCGACGCTCTCCATGTCGGCGAGACCGGCGTCCTCCAACTCCTGCTCGGAGAGCATGGAGGAGCCCCCCTCGTCCTCCGACAACACGAACTCGCCGCTCTGCTGCGGCAGCGTCAGGTCGTACCGCGTGTCCGGACGCGGACCGAGGGCGTTGTCACCACCGGAGAGGACGGTGTACAGCCCGCCGCCGACCACGGCCAGGGCCGCGACCACGGCCACCGTGATGCCGATCGTCCGACCCCTGCCGCTCTTCCCCGCAGGAGCACCCGGCGCCGGCGCGCCCGCCTGCTGGGGGTAGCCGTATCCGGGCTGACCGGGCTGACCGGACTGCTGGGGGTAGCCGTATCCCGGCTGACCCGGCTGACCGCCCGGCTGCTGGGGATACCCGTAACCGGGCTGCCCCGGGGGCGGTTGTTGCGGATACCCGTAACCCGGCTGCGCGCCCGGCTGCGGCTGCGCGTAGGGGTTCCCGCCGGTGGGCGGCTGTCCCGGCGGGGGCGTCCCGTACGGGCCGGGCTGACCGGGCTGACCGGGCTGCGGGCCCTGCTGCCCGTACGGCCCCGGCTGCTGGTGACTCATCTGTGTACCCCTCTGGGCGGGAGTTCGGATATCGGGGGCCCATCCTGGCCGACCGGAGGCGCTGCTGTACATCCGGAGTCCGGGCTCCCGGTCGAGGGGCGCCCCGGGCCGGGAAACCGGGTCGAGGGCGGCCCTCCGCCGTCGATGGACCGGGCCCGGTGACCGAGAACACTCAGCAGCCCGCCACCGGGCCACACGGCGCCCCCACCGACCTGCCCAGCCGCTACGTCCCGGCGGAGGTAGAGGGGAAGCTGTACGAGCGCTGGGTGGAGCGCGGCTGGTTCGAGGCCGACGCGAAGAGCGACAAGCCCCCGTACGCCATCGTCATCCCGCCGCCGAACGTCACCGGCAGCCTGCACCTGGGCCACGCCTTCCAGCACACCCTCATGGACGCCCTGACCCGCCGCAAGCGGATGCAGGGGTACGAGGTGCTCTGGCTGCCCGGCATGGACCACGCCGGCATCGCCACCCAGAACAAGGTCGAGCAGCAGCTCGCCGAGGAGGGGAAGTCCCGGCACGACCTCGGCCGCGAGGAGTTCGTCGAGCGGGTCTGGCGGTGGAAGGAGGAGTACGGCGGGAAGATCCTCGGCCAGATGCGGCGCCTGGGCGACGGCGTCGACTGGTCCCGTGAGCGCTTCACCATGGACGAGGGCCTGTCCCGGGCCGTGCGGGCCATCTTCAAGCGGCTGTACGACGACGGACTGATCCACCGCGCCGAGCGCATCATCAACTGGTGCCCGCGCTGTCTGGCCGCGATCTCCGACATCGAGGTCGACCACGAGGACCGCGACGGCGAACTGGTCTCCATCCGCTACGGCGAAGGGGAGAACTCGCTCGTCGTCGCGACCACCCGGGCCGAGACGATGCTCGGCGACACCGCCGTGGCCGTCCACCCCGACGACGAGCGCTACCGGCACCTGATCGGCACCGAGGTCCGGCTGCCGCTGACCGACCGGAGCATCCCGGTCGTCGCCGACCCGCACGTCGATCCGGAGTTCGGCACCGGCGCGGTCAAGGTCACCCCGGCCCACGACCCCAACGACTTCGAGATCGGCCGCCGGCACGACCTGCCCTCGCTCACGATCATGGACGAACGCGCTGTCATCACCGTCCCCGGCCCGTTCGAGGGGCTGGACCGGTTGGAGGCCCGCTCGGCCGTCGTCGGCGCGCTGCGCTCGCAGGGCCGGATCGTCGCCGAGAAGCGCCCCTACGTCCACTCCGCGGGCCACTGCTCCCGCTGCAAGACCATCATCGAGCCACGGCTGTCCCTGCAGTGGTGGGTCCGGGTCGAGCCGCTGGCCCGCGCCGCCGGCGACGCGGTCCGCGACGGCCGGGTCGCCATCCACCCGCCGGAGATGGCCGGGCGCTACTTCCAGTGGGTCGACAACATGCACGACTGGTGCATCTCGCGCCAGCTGTGGTGGGGCCACCGCATCCCGGTCCGGTACGGGCCGGACGGCGAGGTCGTCTGCGTGGGCCCCGAGGAGGAACCGCCGACCGGCGAGGGCTGGACGCAGGACACCGACGTCCTGGACACCTGGTTCTCCTCCGGGCTGTGGCCCTTCTCCACCCTCGACTGGCCCGACGAGACCGCCGACCTGGCGAAGTTCTACCCGACCGATGTCCTGCTGACCGGCCACGACATCATCTTCTTCTGGGTCGCCCGGATGATGATGTTCGGCCTGTACGCCATGGACGGCACGCCGCCCTTCCACACCATCGCCCTCACCGGCCTGGTCCGCGACGAGCGCGACAAGAAGATGTCGAAGTCCTTCGGCAACGTCGTGGACCCGCTGGACTGGATGGACGCCTACGGCTCCGACGCCGTCCGCTTCACCCTGGCGCGCGGCGCCAACCCCGGCGTGGACGTCCCGATCGGCGAGGACTGGGTCCAGGCCTCCCGCAACTTCGCCAACAAGGTCTGGAACGCCACCCGCTTCGCGCTGATCAACGGCGCCACCGTGGAGGGCCCGCTGCCGGCCGCCGAGCGGATGTCGGCCACCGACCGGTGGATCCTCTCCCGGTTGGACGCCGTCCTCGGCGAGGTCGACACCCACTACGACGACTACCAGTTCGCCAAGCTCTGCGATGCCCTCTTCCACTTCGCGTGGGACGAGGTCTTCGACTGGTACGTCGAGCTGAGCAAGACCACCTTCCAGGCCGACGGCGAGGCGGCCGAGGTCTCCCGCCGGGTGCTCGGCGAGGTCCCGGACGTCCTGCTGCGCCTGCTGCACCCGATCACGCCGTTCGTCACCGAGGAGCTGTGGACCACCCTCACCGGGCGCGATTCCGTGATGGTCGCCGACTGGCCGACCGCCGGTGGGTTCCGCGACGAGGCGGCCGAGCGCGAACCGGCCGAGGTGCGGCGTCTGGTCACCGAGGTCCGCCGGTTCCGGGCCGACCAGGGTCTGCAGCCGGGCCAGCGGGTCCCCGCCCGCGTGGAGCTGGCCGGTACCGGCTTGGAGGCGCACGAGGAGGCCGTCCGTTCCCTGCTGCGGCTCCAGCCCGCCGGCCCCGACTTCACCGCCTCCGCCACCCTCCCGGTGGCCGGCGCGGAGGTCGCCCTCGACCTCTCCGGCGCGGTGGACACCGAGGCCGAGCGCAAGCGCCTGACCAAGGACCTGGCGGCGGCCGAGAAGGCCGAGAAGGAGTTGGCGCAGACCACGGCCAAGCTCGGCAACGAGAAGTTCCTGGCCAAGGCCCCGGAGCCGGTGAAGGAGAAGATCCGGGCCCGGCGCGAGGCGGCCGAGGCGGACATCGCCCGCCTCACCGCCCAGCTGGGGCGCCTGGCCGGCTGAGCCGGGCGTCGCGCACGGCCCGCGCGCGACGCGAGGTGCGAACCCTCCGGTGCCCGCGTCCTTCCGGGACGCGGGCACCGGCGCGTCCCGGCATCGGCGCGTCCCGGCATCGGCGCGTCCCGGCACCGGCACCCGGCCGGGGCCGGTCCCGGCGCACATCCGTCCGTGCGCGCGGCTTCGACCCGCGCCCGGTCGTGCGGTGGCCGCGTCCGGCTTCGGCGCGTGTCCGGGGCGGTCCGGCTCGGCGCGTGTCCGGCCATGCGCCCGACCGCGTGCCCGCCTTCCGGGTGTCCGGCCGGGCACCCGGCTTCGGCGTCCGCCCGGTCGTGGGTTCGGTTCGGAGTGTGCTCGGCCGTGTGTCCGGTTCCCGCGCCCGGCTGCGACGCGTGCCCGGCCGGGCGCCGGCTCCCGGGCACCCGATCGGCGCCGGTACCCACCGGTCGGCCCCTCCGCCCGCCGTGCGCGGGTGATCCATCCGTAGAATCGGGGGCGTGAGTGACAGCACCGGTGCCCCCGGCTCCCCCGACCCGGCCGACCGTCCCGACGAGGGCGGTGCCGGGCAGTCGGCCCGCCCGGCGGATCCCGGGGCGGTCTCCCCGGCCGACGTCGCCTTCGAGAGCATCGTGGACAACGAGACCGACCGGGACCCCGACCTCGCCGTCATCGAGGCCGGCAGCCGCACTCTGCGCGCCTCCGTCGGTCCCGCCGCCTCCGCGGGCGAGCAACTGCCCGGCACGCCGAGCGACCCGGCGGTCGCCGAGGCCCTGCGCGAGGTGGAGAAGGAACTGCTGGACCGTTGGCCGGAGACCCGGCTGGATCCTTCCCTGGCACGCATCGAGGCACTGATGGACGTGCTGGGGGAGCCCCAGCGCGGCTACCCGGCCATCCACCTGACCGGCACCAACGGCAAGACCACCACCGCCCGCATGATCGAGGCCCTGTTCGGCGCCTTCGAACTGCGCACCGGCCGGTTCAGCAGCCCCCACGTCCAGTCCATCACCGAACGCATCAGCCTCGACGGCCGGCCGATCGCCCCCGAGCGCTTCGTCGAGGTCTACCGCGATCTGCGTCCCTACCTCGACCTGGTGGACGCCGCGCAGGAGCACCGACTCTCGTTCTTCGAGGTGCTGACCGCCATGGCGTACGCGGCCTTCGCGGACGCGCCGGTGGACGTCGCCGTGGTCGAGGTCGGCATGGGCGGTTCCTGGGACTGCACCAACGTCATCGACGCCGGGGTCGCCGTCCTGACCCCCATCGCGCTGGACCACACCGACCGCCTGGGCGACACCCCCGAGCGCATCGCGGTGGAGAAGGCCGGGATCATCAAGTCCGGTGCCACGGTCGTCCTCGCCGGACAGACCGTCGAGGCCGCCGCGGTGGTGCTGCGCCGGGCGGTGGAGGTGGACGCGACCGTCGCCCGCGAGGGTATGGAGTTCGGCGTGCTCTCCCGTGAGGTCGCCGTCGGCGGCCAGCTGCTGACCCTGCGCGGGCTGGGCGGGGAGTACCCCGACGTCTTCCTTCCCCTGCACGGCGCCCACATGGCGCGCAACGCCGTCGTGGCGCTCGCCGCCGTCGAGGCCTTCTTCGGTATCGGCGCCACCCGGGCCCGCACCCTGGACCCGGAGATCGTCCGGCAGGCCTTCGCCACCGTCACCTCGCCGGGTCGGCTGGAGGTGGTGCGCACCGGCCCCACCGTGCTCCTGGACGCCGCGCACAACCCGGCGGGAGCCGCGGCCACCGCCGAGGCGGTGGAGGAGGCGTTCGGCTTCAGCCGGTTGATCGGAGTGGTCGGCGCGACCGTCGGCAAGGACGTGCGGGGGCTGTTGGATGCCTTCGAACCGGTCTTCGCCGAGGTCGTCGTCACCCGTAACAGCGGTTCCCGCGCGGTGGACCCGGACGAGCTGGCCGCCCTGGCGGTCGAGGTCTTCGGCGAGGACCGGGTGCGGGTCGAGCCCCGTCTCGACGACGCCATCGAGGCGGCCGTCTCGCTCGCCGAGGAGGACGGCGAGGCGGCCGGTTACGGCGGTGTCGGGGTCCTGGTCACCGGCTCGGTGATCACCGTGGGCGAGGCCCGCCTGCTGCTCGGGGGCGAGAGCTGATGCGGGCGCTGTGCGCGGCGACCCTGATCGCCGAGTTCATCGTGCTGGGCCTGGCGGGCCTGGTGGCGATGGCCCTGACGGACGTGCCGACCGTGATGCTGTGGGCGGTGTGCGGCACCGCCATGGCGGGCGCCCTGCTGCTGTGCGGCCTGTTGAACCGCCGCGCCGCCGTCCCGGCGGGGTGGGTGCTACAGGTCGGGCTGATCGCCAGTGGCGTGCTGGTGCCGGCGATGTTCCTGCTGGGTGGTCTCTTCGCCGCGCTGTGGTGGGCCGCCGTCCACTACGGTCGGGAGATCGACGCCATCAAGGCCTCCCGCGCGGCCGAGGGCTGATCCCGGGTCGGTCGCCGGCCGGCTGCTCCCGGTGGGGGAGTGGCCCGTCGCCGGGTCCCGACGCGGTCCCTCCGGCGCGCCGTTCCCGGTGGCCCGGCGCGTTCCGACCACGCCCCCGGCCCGGGGCGCGGGTCCTTCCCCGACCGTGCCGATCACCGCTCCGCCCCCGGGCTTCCGAGTCCCCGTGCGGTGTTCCTCCGGCGCGCCGTTTCCGGACTCCTCGGGGCCGGTTCGTCGGGTCCGGCTCTCCCCCCATTCCCTCCCGGGGGCCCGAGCCCCTCCGTCACCCGACGGTTCGCCACCGCGCTCCGGCGGAACGCACCGCCGTATTCCACGGGGACGGGGCCCGGCCGCCCGGTCCCCTTTCCCGACTCCGGCCCCGGGAGGTGACCCCGAATTCCGGACAACCCCGAACCCCGGCCGGAGGCACCGCCCCGGAGGCACCGTCCGTCCCGACTCGCGAACCCGGCTGGGGATTCCCGACCCCGGGCGGGTATCGTGCGATCATCCCGCTTCCTCCGTGAGCGACCGCGTACCGTCGTGCGCGGGAATCGTCCGGGGCCCGGGAAGCCCGGGCCCGCGCATCCCAGACCCTGGAGCCGTTTCCATGAGCCAGCGCACCCTCGTTCTCCTGAAGCCCGACGCGGTGCGCCGCGGACTCATCGGCGAGATCGTCGGACGGATCGAGGCCAAGGCCGGGTGGCGGATCACCGCCCTGGAACTGCGTGAACCCGACCGCGCCACCCTGGAGACGCACTACGCCGAGCACGAGGGCAAGCCGTTCCACCCGCCGCTGCTGGAGTTCATGGCCTCCGGCCCGTCCGTGGTCATGGTCGTCGAGGGCGAGCGGGTGATCGAGGGGGTGCGCGCGCTGGCCGGCCCCACCGATCCGATTGCCGCCGCCCCCGGATCGATCCGCGGCGACTACGGCACGATCGTGCGCGAGAACCTGATCCACGCGTCCGACTCACCCGACTCCGCCGAGCGCGAGCTGAAGATTTTCTTTCCCGGTCGCGACTGATTCGCCCGCCGTCCGCACCACTGATTCACCATCGGACGAAAACCCGCCCGTTCGGCCCCCGGTGCGTCAATGCGTTGCGCCATCGGAGTCGGTACGCTCGAAAGAGGGGAACCCTTCACCCGAACACGACGTCACCATGACGGTGCCCGGGGCGGGTTCCGCCGACAATGGCGGGGAGGGCGTACCCGCGCCCCGTGTTCGTCCGGCCGTGGATACGATGACGGCACCGCGATCCGCGGGCCGGTGTCACCGCATCCCCGCCGAGCTCCACGCACACATCGCTCCAGCTGGAAGGCCAGACGTATCCCCATGGCGAACAATATGTCGTTCATCGGCCGTGACATGGCAGTCGACCTCGGGACGGCCAATACGCTGGTGTACGTGCGGGGGCGGGGGATCGTGCTCAACGAGCCGTCGGTCGTCGCCATCAACACCAACACCGGCGGGATTCTCGCGGTCGGCGCCGAGGCCAAGAAGATGATCGGCCGGACCCCCGGCAACATCGTGGCCGTCCGTCCGTTGAAGGACGGGGTGATCGCCGATTTCGAGATCACCGAACGGATGCTCCGTTACTTCATCCTGAAAATCCACAAGCGTCGTTATCTGGCCCGACCGCGCGTGGTGGTGTGCGTTCCCTCCGGTATCACCGGAGTGGAGCGCCGCGCCGTCATCGAGGCATCCACCCTGGCCGGGGCCCGCCAGGTGCACATCATCGAGGAGCCGATGGCCGCCGCCATCGGCTCGGGGCTCCCCGTCCACGAGGCCACCGGCAACATGGTCGTGGACATCGGCGGCGGCACCACCGAGGTGGCGGTCATCTCGCTGGGCGGCATCGTCACCGCGCAGTCCATCCGGGTCGCCGGTGACGAGCTGGACAACGCGATCATCCAGCACATCAAGAAGGAGTACAGCCTTCTGCTGGGCGAGCGCAGTGCCGAGAACATCAAGATCACCATCGGTTCCGCCTACGACCTCGGTGAGGACGAGCACACCGAGATCCGCGGCCGGGACCTGGTCAGCGGCCTGCCCAAGACCGTCGTCATCTCCGCCGACGAGGTGCGCAAGGCGATGGAGGAGCCCGTCAACTCCATCGTGGACGCGGTCAAGACCACCCTGGACAAGTGCCCGCCGGAGCTGTCCGGCGACATCATGGACCGGGGGATCGTCCTCACCGGCGGCGGCGCGCTGCTGCGCGGCCTGGACGAGCGGCTGCGGCAGGAGACGGGGATGCCCATCCACATCGCCGAGGACCCCCTGGACTCGGTCGCGCTGGGCTCCGGCAAGTGCGTGGAGGAGTTCGAGGCACTCCAGCAGGTCCTGGACGCCCAGCCGCGCCGCTGAGCCGGGACCGTGGCACCCCGGCACCGTGACGCCCCGCCCACCGGGTCCTCGCGGGAGCCGTCGGCGTCCGCCCGGCCCCACCGCGTGCCCCCGGGGCCCCGGACCCGGGTGGGAGAGCGCCCCCGCCCGACCCGGAGCCCGCTCCGCAACGAACCAGAAAGGCACGGCCGCCCCAGGTGAGGGACACACGAGAGAGCCGGCTACTGCTCGTCCTGCTCGTCTCCATCGCGTTCGCGTTGATCACGATGGATCTCCGCAGTGGTGACGAGTCGCCGCTCGACGGCCCCCGCGAGGTCGCCGCCGGCGTCCTGGGCCCGGTCCAGGCCGGTGTGGCCGGGGCCGTCGACCCGATCGCGAACGCGGTCTCCGCCGTCCGGGACTCCGGGCGTCGGTACGACCGGATCAGCGAGCTCGAACGGGAGAACGCCGAACTGCGCCAGCAGCTCGGCGGATCCGAGCACCGCGACTCCCGCATCCAGCAACTCGACGACCTGCTGCGCACCGCCGGCGCGGGACGGTACGGGGTCGTCGGGGCCCAGGTCATCGCCATAGGGCCCGCCCAGAACTTCTCGCGGACCATCACCATCGACGCCGGGCGGGAGGACGGCCTGACCCGCGACATGACGGTCCTCAACGGCGACGGCCTGGTCGGCCGGGTCACCACCGTCGGGCCGCGCACCGCCACGGTGCTGCTGGCGAGCGACCCCAACTTCACCGTCGGCACGCGGCTGGAGGGCAGCGACGAACTCGGTTTCGCCACCGGCCGCGGTGACAACATCCTGGACGTCCAACTCCTCAACCATCGGGCCTCCGTCCAGGCCGGCGACCGCCTGGTCACCTTCGGCTCCTCCGACAACAAGCCGTTCGTGCCCGGAGTGCCGGTGGGGGAGGTCGTCGAGGTGGAGGCCGCCGCCGGTGACCTGACCCGTACCGTCCGGGTCCGGCCCTACGTCGCCTTCACCCGGCTGGACCTGGTGGGCGTCGTGATCGAACCGCCCCGGGAGAACCCGCGCGACGCCGTGCTGCCGCCCCGTCCCGAGGAGGGCACGGAGACCCGCCGCACCGCCGTCGAGCGGGAGGAGACCGACGACGACGCCGACACCGCCGACGAGGACACCGGCGTCGACGCCGACGCCGCCATCGAGCCGGACGACCCCGGAACCGCCGGGGCCGGAACCGGGGAAACCGCCGACGCGAGCGCAGGAGCTGACTGACATGCGGCTGAACCGCACCCTTCTCGCGATCGTCCTGCTCGTCCCCGCGCTGGTCCTCCAGGTCAGCATCCTCGCCCGACTCCAACTCCCCGGCGCGGTCCCGGACCTGCTGCTGCTCACCGTGCTCGGCCTGGCCCTGGTGTACGGCCACGTCGGCGGCGCGCTGGTCGGGTTCGCCGCCGGTCTGCTGGCAGACCTCTCCCCGCCCGCCGACCACGCCGTGGGCCGGTACGCCCTGGTGCTGTGCCTCATCGGCTACCTGGCCGGACTCACCAGACCCGAGACCGGCCGGCACCGTTCGGCCGCCATCCCGATGGCCGTGGTCGCCGGCGCCGCCGTCGCCTCCACCCTGCTGTACGCGGGCGTCGGCACTCTCGTCGGCGACACCGCCGCCGACACCTCCGGGCTCATCGCGCTGGTCCTCACCGCCACCCTGTACGACCTGCTGCTGGCGCCCTTCGTGGTGCCCGGCGTGATGGCACTGGCCCGCAGATTCGAGAACGACCCGCTCGCGGGCGACCAACAGGCCCCCTCCGCCACGGACTCCGCGGCCTCCTGGGGCGGTGGAGGCCGGCGCGGTCTGCGCGGGGCGCGTGCCGGCCGCGTGCTCGGCAAACCGCTGGGCGGCACCGGACGGGGCCGCTCGCCGCTGGCCGGACTGCGTCCCCGACGCGGCGCCGGCGCGGTCGGCCTCGGCGGGGTGAAGGTGAAGGGGGTCAAGCGCCTGTGACGAACATCCCCGAGACCGGCCGCACCCCCAGGGTCACCATTCGCCTGGTCGTGCTGCAGATACTGGTCTTCTCCCTGCTGCTGACCCTCGGCGGCAGGCTCTGGTACCTCCAGATCCGGCAGGGCGAGGAGTTCTCCGCCGCGGCGGCCGGCAACCACGTCCAGCAGGTCGTCCAGCCCGCCGTGCGCGGCTCCATCGTCGACGCCCGGGGCGTGCCCCTCGCGGACAACGAGACCCGCCTGGTGGTCTCCGCCGACCGCTCCGCCCTGATGCGGATGCGCGACGGCGGCGAGCAGGTCCTCACCGAACTCGCCGAGCTCCTGGAGATGGATCCGGAGGAGGTCACCAACCGGGTTCGGCTGTGCAACGCCGAGACCCCCCAGCCCTGCTGGAACGGTTCCCCCTACCAGCCCATCCCGATCACCGACGAGGCCACCACCCGGCAGGCCCTGCAGATCCGCGAGCGCGCCGAGGAATTCCCCGGCATCAGCGCCGAGCCGACCGCCGTGCGCCGCTACGCCGCGCACTTCGGCGCCCGCACCGCGCAGGTCCTCGGTTACCTCTCCCCGGTCACCGACGAGGAGGTGGCGGAGGCCCGGGACACCGAATCCCCGTTGCTGCGCTCGGACCAGGTCGGTCGCTCCGGCCTGGAGCGCACCTACGACTCCTGGCTGCGCGGCAGCGCCGGCGTGACCCGCTACGAGGTCGACAAGTACGGCCGGGTCATCGGCCAGGCCGAGGGCGACCCGGCCGCGGCCGGGGCCAACCTGGTCACCAGCATCGACGCCCGGGTCCAGGCCGTCGTGGAGAGGGAACTGGCGCAGGCCATGGAGGAGGCCCGCACCCAGCGCGACACCATCAGCGGACGTCCCTACGAAGCGGACTCCGGCGCGGTCGTCGTCATGGAGTCCCGCACCGGCCGGATCGTCGCGATGGCCTCCCAGCCGGACTACGACCCCAACGTGTGGGTCGGCGGCATCTCCGCCGACGAGTACCGGCGGTTGACCGGCGAGGACGCCAACAACCCGCTGCTCAACCGCGCCACCCAGGGACAGTCCCCGCCCGGTTCGACCTTCAAGGTCATCACCTCCACCGGAGCGGTCAACGCCGGCTACCCCTTCGACGGCCGCTACGACTGCTCCTCCTCCTACAGCATCGGCTCCACCACCTTCCGGAACTTCGAGTCCCGCGGGTACGGACCGATCAGCCTGGGCCACGCGCTGGAGGTCTCCTGCAACACCGTCTTCTACCGCATCGCGCACACCGAGTGGCAGAAGGACGGTGGCATCAACCCCGACGGCGACCCGAACGACTGGTTGTTCAAGGCGGCCCGTCAGTACGGCCTCGGCAGCCCCACCGGCATCGACCTGCCCGCCGAGGCGGGCGGTCGGGTACCGGACCGGCAGTGGAAGCGCGAGTACTGGGAGAGCCAGAAGGACACCTGGTGCGAGATGGCCAAGTCCGACGCCAACGACTTCGCCCACCGCCTCGCCCGGGAGAACTGCGAGGACGGCTGGCGAATGCGGGCCGGCGACGCGGTCAACTTCTCCATCGGCCAGGGCGACGTGCTGGTCACCCCGCTCCAGATGGCGGTCGTCTACTCCTCCATCAGCAACGGCGGCACCCTGTGGCGCCCGCAGGTCGGCAAGGCGATCATCGGCGCCGACGGCACGGTCCTCGAGGAGTTCGAACCGGAGGAACTCGGCAAGTCCCCCGCCACCGAGCAGACCATACGGCAGATGAAGGCGGCCACCGAGGACGTCATCACCCGGGGCACCGCCTCCTGGCGGTTCATCGGCTGGCCGCAGGAGCGGATCCCGATACACGCCAAGACCGGTACCGCCACCACCGAGGGCAAGCAGTCCACCTCCTGGCTGGCGACCTTCACCGACGACTACACGATCATCATGACCATCTCGCAGGCGGGTACCGGCTCCGGTGCCTCCGGCCCGGCCGTGCGCCGTATCTTCGAGGCGATGTACGGCGTGGACGAGGAGGGCGGCATCGACCGTTCGGCCGCCCTGCTGCCCGCCCCGATGGAGGAACTGCCGGAGATCGACGAGAACGGCACCATCGTCACCGACCTCTCCGAGCGGTGACCGGCGCCCGATGACCACCCCGATAGCCGCGCCCCGCGCGATCCCCGCGCCGGGGCCCCGCCCCCGGTTCCCCTCCCGCACCCCATCCCGCCCGGTGGGGACCCGCCCCACCGGGCGGGTCCCCACCGGCGGACGAGCGAGTCACCGATGAGCATTCACAGCTACCCGCTGCCCAAGCGCGGCGACAACCGCCCGGTCTGGCGTCGACTCGCGGCCCGCGACTCGATCGTCCGCCGCGTGGACTGGATCCTGCTGCTGGCCGCCGGAGCGCTTTCCCTGCTCGGCTGCCTGCTGGTGTGGTCCGCCACCCGCAACCGCACCGGCATCACCGGCGGCGACCCGCAGTTCTTCCTGATCCGCCAGGGGGCCAACCTCCTGATCGGCATCGCCCTCGCGGTCGGGGTCATGTGGCTGGGGCACCACCGGCTGCGCGGTGCGGCCCCCGTGCTGTACGCCGCCACCGTGGTGCTGTTGCTGCTGGTCTTCACCCCGCTGGGCACCGAGATCAACGGTCAGCGCGCGTGGGTCTCCCTCGGCGACTGGACCCTGCAACCCGGCGAGTTCGCCAAGATCGCCGTCATCCTCTCGATGGCCCTGATCCTGGCCGCCCGGGTGGACACCGCCGACCGCGCCCACCCCGACGGGCGCTCGGTGCTCCAGGCGCTCGGCCTGGCCGCGATACCCCTGGCCATCGTCCTCGTCGACGACATGGGCATGGCCATGGTCATCTCCGTCATCGTGCTCGGGATCCTGCTGGCCTCGGGCGCCTCCCTGCTGTGGACCACCGGCCTGGTCGTGGCGGGCGTCGCGGGCGCGGTCCTGGTGTGGGCCCTCGGCGTCCTGGACGAGTACCAGATCAACCGCTTCGCCGCCTTCGCCAACCCCGGACTCGACCCCACCGGCGTCGGCTACAACACCAACCAGGCCCGCATCGCGATCGGTTCCGGCGGACTGACCGGCTCCGGCCTGTTCCAGGGCACCCAGACCACCGGCCAGTTCGTGCCCGAGCAGCAGACCGACTTCATCTTCACGGTCGCCGGCGAGGAACTGGGCTTCGTCGGCGCCGGCGGCATCATCCTGTTGATCGGCGTGATCCTGTGGCGGGCGCTGCGCATCGCGCGCGGTGCCACCGACCTGTACGGCACGATCATCGCCGGTGGCATCGTCGCCTGGTTCGCCTTCCAGTCCTTCGAGAACATCGGCATGGCGCTGGGCATCATGCCGGTCGCCGGCATCCCGCTGCCCTTCGTCTCCTACGGGGGCACCGCGATGTTCGTCTCCTGGATGGCGATCGGTCTGCTCCAGTCGATCCGCATGAAACGCAGTCTCTCCGCCGCCTGAGGTCCATGGAACGCCCCGTCCCCGCCCCGTGTCCCGGGTCCGGTCGGGGCGCGGGGCACGCCCGACAGGTGGGCGGCCCGTTCGTGGCCCCGGCCGGGACATATCGCCCCCGGCCGGGGGAAGGGGTGCGGCGAATCCCCGGGGCGACGGGGTCGGCGAACGAAGGGCGGCACCATGTCCGGCACCACACAGTCCGAGGGCTCGACACCGCCGACCTCCCGACAGCCGCAGCCGGCTCCGGGTACCGCCGGTCACCTCGTGCTCGTCTACGCCCGCCGCCAGGTGCGGGCTCTGCGGGACCTGAGGGACCCCGCACGGGCGGGCGACCCCGACGCCGTGCACCGGATGCGGGTCGCCTCCCGACGGTTGCGCAGCTGCCTGCGCACCCACCGAACGGTGCTGGACCGGGAATACACCCGTGGGGTCGAGCAGGGCCTGCGGGTCCTCGCCGCCGAGTTGGGCGCCGAACGGGACCGGGAGGTGTTGCGGCGACGCCTGCTCGCCCATCTGGGCGAACTACCGCCCGAGTTGGTGCGCGGGCCGATCGAGCGCCGCATCCGCGAATACACCGGAACCGACACCGGGGCGGACACCGCGATCGACCCGACCGGCCACACCGACACCGACACCGTCGCGGAGCCGGGGCAACCGGGGCAATCGGTCGAGGGCGGCGGACCGGTGTCGTCGGTCGCCGTCGCCGGCTCCTTCGACCTCGTCGCCCGCGTCCCGGCCCCCGCCGACCCGGCGGGGGACCCCGCGGACGACCCCGCGTCGGCTCCCGACCGTCCGAGAGCCGTGCCCGCCCTCGACCCCCACCGCCACGGGGCGCTGCTGGACGACCTCACCGCGCTGCTGGAGAACCCGCCGCTGCTCCCCGACGCCCGGCGGCCCGCCCGTCCCGTCCTAGCCCGGGCGCTGCGCCGCGAACGCGAGCGCTGCGCCGGCCTGCTGGCCACCGCCCGGCGCGTTCCCGACGGCCCGGACCGCGACGCCGCCTGGCACCGCGCCCGCCGCGCCGCCAAACGCGCCCGCTACGCCGCCGAGGCCGCCGAGCCCGCCCTGGGCCCGGTCGCCCGGGCCGAGGCCACCGGATTCCGTCGGCTCCAGGAGCTGCTGGACGACCGCCAAGACGGCGTTCTCGCCCGCGCCGCCCTCCTCGACCTGGCCCGCCGTGCGGAGGAGGCCGGTGAATCCGCGTTCACCCACGGCGTGCTGCACGGCCGGGAGACCGCCCGCGCCCGCGAGGTGGAACGGGCCGTGGGTGTGGTGGAGGGGGCATCCGACCCCCTGCCGGCCCGGGGCCCGGTACGCTGAATGGCCAAGGGCCGTCCGGCACCCGTCGGGCCCCGCCCGTGGCACCGGCCCCGGACGACCCGCCCGGCACCGGCCGCCGGCACCCGCCGGTCGGCCGCGGCCCGCAGCCCGTGCCGCACCCCGATCCCGTCCCGAAAGTGTCCCCCATGCCAGTCGAGTCGGTCTTCCCGCGCCTGGAGGCCCTCCTCCCGCACGTCCAGAAGCCGATCCAGTACGTCGGCGGCGAGCTGAACTCCACGGTCAAGGACTGGGAATCCTGCGACGTCCGCTGGGCCCTCATGTACCCGGACGCCTACGAGGTCGGCCTGCCCAACCAGGGCGTCATGATCCTGTACGAGGTCCTCAACGAACGCGAGGGAGTCCTGGCCGAGCGCACCTACAGCGTCTGGCCGGATCTGGAGAAGCTCATGCGGGAGCACGACCTCCCGCAGTTCACGGTCGACGCGCACCGCCCGGTGGCCGCCTTCGACCTGTTCGGCGTCTCCTTCTCCACCGAGCTGGGCTACACCAACATGCTCACCGCCCTGGACCTGGCCGGCATCCCGCTGGAGGCCGTGAACCGCACGGAGGACCACCCCGTGGTGGTCGCCGGCGGGCACGCCGCGTTCAACCCCGAGCCGATCGCGGAGTTCATCGACTGCGCGGTCCTCGGCGACGGTGAGCAGATCGTGCTGGAGATGACCGACATCGTCCGCTCGTGGAAGGCCGAGGGGCGGCCGGGTGGCCGTGAGGAGCTGCTGTTCCGCCTCGCGCGCACCGGTGGTGTCTACGTGCCGCGCTTCCACGACGTGGAGTACCTCGCCGACGGCCGGATCTCCCGGGTGGTGCCCAACCGGCCGGGCGTGCCCTGGCGGGTGTCCAAGCACACCGTGATGGACCTCGACGAGTGGCCCTACCCCAAGCAGCCGCTGGTGCCGCTCGCAGAGACCGTCCACGAGCGGATGTCGGTGGAGATCTTCCGCGGCTGCACCCGTGGGTGCCGCTTCTGCCAGGCCGGCATGATCACCCGGCCCGTCCGCGAACGTTCCATCACCGGCATCGGCGACATGGTCGACAAGGGCCTGCGCAACACCGGCTTCGAGGAGGTCGGCCTGCTCTCGCTCTCCTCCGCCGACCACAGCGAGATCGCCGACGTGGCCAAGGGCCTGGCCGACCGCTACGAAGAGGACAAGATCGGTCTCTCGCTGCCCTCCACCCGGGTCGACGCCTTCAACATCGATCTGGCCGACGAGCTGACCCGCAACGGGCGCCGCTCCGGTCTGACCTTCGCCCCCGAGGGGGGCTCCGAGCGCATCCGCAAGGTCATCAACAAGATGGTCTCCGAGGAGGACCTGATCCGCACGGTCGCCACCGCCTACGGCAACGGCTGGCGTCAGGTCAAGCTCTACTTCATGTGTGGGCTGCCCACCGAGACCGACGACGACGTGCTGCAGATCGCCGACATGGCGACCCGGGTGATCGCCAAGGGTCGCGAGGTCTCCGGCTCCAACGACATCCGGTGCACCGTCTCCATCGGCGGTTTCGTCCCCAAGCCGCACACCCCCTTCCAGTGGGCGCCGCAGCTCTCCGCGGAGGAGACCGACGCCCGCCTGGAGAAGCTGCGCGAACGCATCCGGGGGGACAAGAAGTACGGTCGCTCCATCGGCTTCCGATACCACGACGGCAAGCCCGGCATCATCGAGGGCCTGCTCTCGCGCGGCGACCGCCGGATCGGCGCCGTCATCCGCGCGGTCTGGGAGGCCGGCGGCCGGTTCGACGGCTGGCGGGAGTACTTCTCCTACGACCTGTGGATGAAGTGCGCCGAGGCGACCCTGCCCCCGCAGGGCGTGGACGTGGACTGGTACACCACCCGCGAGCGCGGTTACGAGGAGGTCCTGCCCTGGGACCACCTCGACTCCGGCCTCGACAAGGACTGGCTGTGGGAGGACTGGCAGGACGCCCTCGACGAGACCGAGGTCGAGGACTGCCGCTGGACCCCCTGCTTCGACTGCGGGGTGTGCCCCCAACTGAGTACCGAGATTCAAATCGGCCCGACCGGGCGCAAACTGCTTCCGCTCACCGTGGTGAAGTAGGCGATCGGGAACCGGGGCACCCGCGCCGATCGTGTGGATCGTGTCGGGTGTCCCGGGCGGCGGCCCACGTCGCCGCCCGGGACACCCGACACGACCCGAGTGGTCCCCGTGATACCGGTGATCACCGTGTACGCCCCGGTCCCCGCCCGCCGCTTCCGCGGTCCCGATCCCCGAAGGACTGAACGACACTGGGCAAGAGACAACCCACAGGTCCCCCGCCCGCGCCCGCGACCCAACGCGTCCGGCTGCGGTACACCAAGCGCGGACGCCTGCGGTTCACCAGCCATCGCGACTTCCAACGTGCCTTCGAGCGCGCCCTGCGCCGCGCCGGGGTCCCCATGGCCTACTCCGCGGGCTTCACCCCGCACCCCAAGGTCAGCTACGCCAACGCCGCCCCCACCGGTACCGCCAGCGAGGCCGAGTACCTGGAGATCGCGCTCACCGAGACCCGCGACCCCGAGCGCCTGCGACTCCTGCTCGACGAGTCGCTGCCCACCGGCCTGGACGTGATCGACGCCGTCGAGGCCCGCACCCCGCACCTCGCCGAGCGCCTGGAGGCGTCCCGCTGGGAACTGCGGCTGGACGGGGTGCCGGTCGAGGAGGCCCGCCGCGCCGTGGAGGCGTTCCTCGCCGCCGACGCCGTCGAGGTGCGCAGACAGACGAAGAAGGGCCTGCGCGCCTTCGACGCCCGGGCCGCAGTGGTCGCCCTGGAGGCGTTCCCCGACGCCGGTACGGGCACCGGACCCGCCGCGGCCGGAGGGTCCGATGAGGGCCCGACCCGACCCTGTGCGATACTTCGCCTGGTGGTACGGCACGACACTCCTGCCGTGCGACCCGACGACGTCCTGTCCGGCCTCCGAGCCGTGGCCGACCTGGCGCCGCCGGTCCCCGCAGCGGTGACCAGGCTGGCGCAGGGGCCTCTCGATGCGGAGACCGGATCGGTGGGTGATCCGCTCGCGCCCGACCGCGACGCCGCCGCGGCCACCCCATCCGGGGCCGCCGGGCAGCAGGCCGCGGTGGTGCCGGAGACCACCGGCTAGGGGCGCTGTCGCGCGCCGCCGAATTGCCCGGGGCCGGGAGCCACTCGGGACCGGCTGTTCCCACCGGCGCACCCGCCCAACAGACTTTCGCCGTAGCCGGGCAAGGATTTCCCGGAACCGGCGAGCTACACACGACAGCTCCCGAGCGGCGCCCGCCCCCGTTGGCGCGGTGCCCGGGAGCGTGACGGGAGAACCGCCCGCATGCACGAGTACAACGAGTCCGCCGAAGCGGACACCCCCACGAGCAGCGAACCGAGGGCGACCGGGACCGGCGACGCCCCGGCGCCCCGCCGCCGGCGGCGGGCCGCCGCCCGGCCCGCCGGACCGCCGGCGGCCGGACCCCCGACCGGCGACGCCGGCGGCACGGGGGCCGTGGCCCCCACCGCCGGGAGCGATCAGGACACCCCCGCGGTGCCCGCGGCCGAGGCACCCGCCGAGCCCTCGGCCCCCTCGGCCCCGCGCCGCCGCAGGCGCGCCACCCGGGCCGCCTCCGCGCCCGTGGCGGACGCGCCCGCCGGCCCGGACCGCACCGACATCCCCGGCGACACGGGCTCCGACGCCGACGGCGAACCGTCGCCGCCGCCCGTCGACGACGTACCGGCCGGTGGGACCGCCACCGCGGCGGGCACCGGGGCCGAGGATGAGGCCGAGGAGACCCCCGCGGAGGACGGCGCGGCACCGATCGTGGTCCCCGCCTTCCAGGCCCCCACCTTCCAGGCGCCCCCCGTCGCCCCGAAGACCGCCTCCTTCCGGGCCCCCGCCTTCCGCGCCGGTGGTTTCCAGGCCCCGATGTTCCAGACCCCCGAGCGGGCCGCCGCCGAGGCCGCCTCCGATCGCGACGACGACCTCTTCGACGAGGGCCCCGGGGACGACGAGGGCTTCGACACCGCCTCCGACACCGGGGCCGCCTCCGACACCGACCGCGCCGACGACCACGGGACCGACGCGGACAACGGCGTCGACCGCCCCGGTCGTCGCCGCCGGCGCGGCGGGCGTCGCCGTCGCCGCAGCGAACTGGCCGAGCGCGCCGCCGAGACCGCCGGCCGCTCCCGGACCCGGACCCGGACCCGGGGGAACGGGGACGCCGGGACGGACGCCGAGGAACCCCCCGGGACCGCCATCGCCGGTGACACCGCGGCCGAGACCGACACCACCGCCGGCAAGACCGACACCGATGCCACAACGGCCGACACCGCCGAGGCCGACACCACCAAGGCCGACACCACCGCCGTCGGCGGGACCGACACCGACACCGCCGGCGACGACGCGGAGAACACCGCCGGTGACGACGCGGGCGAGGAGGCCGGGGACGACACCGACGACGAGGGCGGTCGCGGCGGTTCCCGTCGCCGGCGCCGCCGTCGTCGCCGCGGCGGCGAGAGCGCCGACACCGCCGAGACCCCGCCCGGCGAGGACGACCCCGAGCGCACCGTCGTCAAGGTTCGCGAGCCCCGTCGCGGCAAGCGGGAGCGCGAGGACGCCGACACCGGCTCCGACGGCGTGCAGTCCATCAGGGGATCCACCCGTCTGGAGGCCAAGAAGCAGCGCCGCCGCGAGGGCCGCGAGCAGGGCCGTCGCCGGGTGCCGATCATCACCGAGGCCGAGTTCCTCGCTCGCCGCGAGGCCGTCGAGCGCGTGATGGTGGTCCGCCAGAACGGTGAGCGGACCCAGATCGGCGTGCTGGAGGACGACGTCCTCGTCGAGCACTACGTCAACAAGGAACAGGCCACCAGCTACGTCGGTAACGTCTACCTGGGCAAGGTCCAGAACGTCCTGCCGTCGATGGAGGCCGCCTTCATCGACATCGGCAAGGGACGCAACGCCGTCCTGTACGCCGGTGAGGTCAACTTCGAGGCGCTGGGCATCAGCGGCGGGCCGCGCCGCATCGAGAGCGCGCTGAAGTCCGGCCAGTCGGTCCTGGTCCAGGTCACCAAGGACCCCATCGGCCACAAGGGCGCCCGTCTGACCAGCCAGATCTCGCTGCCCGGACGCTACCTGGTCTACGTGCCGCAGGGCTCGATGACCGGCATCAGCCGCAAACTCCCGGACACCGAGCGCTCCCGCCTCAAGCAGATCCTCAAGAAGATCGTCCCCGACGACGCGGGCGTCATCGTGCGCACCGCCGCCGAGGGCGCCACCGAGGACGAGCTGACCCGCGACGTGCAGCGCCTGCGCGCCCAGTGGGAGGACATCCAGGGCAAGGCCAAGAAGGGCACCAACGCCCCGACCCTCCTGCACGGCGAACCGGACATGACCGTCCGGGTCGTGCGCGACATCTTCAACGAGGACTTCACCAAGGTCATCGTCAGCGGCGACGAGGCGTGGGGCACCATCCAGGAGTACGTCACCGGCGTCGCCCCCGACCTCGCCCCGCGCCTGCAGCGCTGGACCTCCGAGGTGGACGTCTTCGCGAGTCACCGCATCGACGAGCAGCTGATGAAGGCGCTGGACCGCAAGGTGTGGCTGCCCAGCGGCGGCTCCCTGGTCATCGACCGGACCGAGGCCATGATCGTGGTCGACGTCAACACCGGTCGTTTCACCGGCCAGGGCGGCAACCTCGAGGAGACGGTCACCCGCAACAACATCGAGGCGGCCGAGGAGATCGTCCGCCAGCTGCGTCTGCGCGACCTCGGTGGCATCATCGTCATCGACTTCATCGACATGGTGCTGGAGTCCAACCGCGATCTGGTGATGCGCAGGCTCCTGGAGTGCCTGGGCCGTGACCGGACCAAGCACCAGGTCGCCGAGGTGACCTCCCTCGGACTCATCCAGATGACCCGCAAGCGGGTCGGGCAGGGGCTCCTGGAGTCCTTCTCCGAGAGCTGCGCGCACTGCAACGGCCGGGGCGTCATCGTCCACATGGAGCAGCCGACCGCGCAGGGCGGCGGTGGGAAGAAGGGCCGCCGCAAGCAGAAGCAGGCCGAGCGGGCCGCCGAGGCGATGGAGAACGGGGCCGAGACGGTCGACGAGACCGACCTCGACACCGGGACCGACGCCGACAGCGACACCGGGAACGGGGGCGCCACGGCCGTGGAGCCGGTCGTGGAGCCCGCCGCGGAGACGGTGGTCGCCGCCGACGGCCCCCTGGAGCTGCGCGCCGACGAGGAGCTGTACAACAGCATCGCCGAGGCCGAGGACGCGGCGCGTCGCGGTGGACGTCGTCGGCGCGGCGGTCGCCGCGCCTCCGCCCCCGCCACGACGCCCGCCGTCGGGACCGCGCCGGCGGACGCCGAGGAGTCGGCACCGGCCGGGACCGCCGCCGCCGACGAGCGGACCGCCGCCGCCGAGTCGAGCGGATCCGCCGCAGCCGTGGCGGAGCCGGCCCCGGTGGCCGAGGAGGCCGCCCCGGCCGAGGCGCCGCGCCGTCGTCGCCGGGCCTCCCGCCGGGCCAGTGCCCCGGCCGGTTCGCCCACCGGTCCGGACGCGGAGACCGCGGCCGTGGTCGTCACCCCCGAACCGGCAGCCGAGCCCGCAGCCGAACCGGTCGCGGTGGAGGAGCCGGAGCCGGCCCCCGCGGCCCCGCCGCGCCGTCGCCGGGTGGCCCGCCGCGCCGCGGCCCCCGCCGGCTCGCCGACCGGCGAGGCGGAGGCCGCCGTCGTGGTGATCGCCGCCGACGCCGGGACCGACACGGACGCCGGCAGCGGCGTCGAGGAGGTCACCGGCGGGGACACGCCCCCGGCGTCCGCTCCGGACACCGGGACCACCGCCGACGCCGCCCCGGTCGCCCCGGCCGGTCGGTCGCGTCGCCGTGCGGTGCGCCGTGCCTCGGCCCCCACCGGTTCGCCCACCGGTTCCGATGAGAGCGCCGTGGTCGTGGTGGAGGCGACGGAGTCGGTCGAGGAGACCGACACCGACACGTCCGCCGGGGTGCGGCCGGCCGAGGCGACCGAGCCGGCCCCGGTCGACACGACCGGGGCCGACGAGGCGCCGGAGGCCGAAACCGCCGAGGCCGCCGGGGACGACGCGACCGCCGAGGACGCGGAGACCCCGGCGGCGAAGAAGGCGGCCGGCGGGAAGACCGCGAAGGCCACCGGTGCCAAGAAGGCGGCGGCGAAGACCACCGCCAAGAAGGCGACGGCGAAGAAGGCGACGGCCAAGAAGGCGACGGTCAAGAAGACCGCGGTCAAGAAGGCCACCACCACGCGGAAGACCGCGACCAAGAAGGCGGCCGGCAAGAAGACCGCCACGAAGAAGAGTTCCGGCACCGCCGCCGCGGAGCAGTCCTCCACCGGCACGGTGACCGCCTCCACGGAGGAGTGATCGCGGTTCCCGGGCCCGCCACGGCGGCGGGTCCGGGAACCGGGGGCGATTTGACCGCCTCCTCACGACCTCCGTATCCTTGACCGTCGGCGTGTCGACTTCACACGCCGCGCCCCCGAGCGATTTCCTCCCGGCCCCGCCGGGAGAGGGCGGGATCCCCCCGATGGCACCGCGCGCGACGCGCCGGTTCCGCGGGCCCGTCTGGCATCGAGGGCTCCGTATCGAATGAGAGAGAGTTCCGCGTGTACGCGATCGTGCGCACCGGTGGCCGCCAGCAGAAGGTGGCTGTCGACGACATCATCGAGGTTGACCGCATCTCCACCGGCAAGGTCGGCGACACCGTCGAGCTCTCCACGCTGCTCGTGGTGGACGGCGACACCGTCACCAGCGACCCGTGGGTCCTGGCCGGCGTCAAGGTGCAGGCCGAGGTCGTCGAGCACCACAAGGGCGAGAAGATTCGGATCCAGAAGTTCAAGAACAAGACGGGTTACCGTCGGCGGATGGGTCACCGTCAGCTGAACACCCGGCTGAAGGTCACCGAGATCCCCGCCCCGGCCGCGAAGTAAGGGACTGAGCGAAGATGGCACACAAAAAGGGCGCGTCGTCCACCCGGAACGGCCGCGACTCCAACCCGCAGTACCTCGGCGTCAAGCGCTTCGGCGGCCAGGCCGTCAACGCCGGTGAGATCATCGTCCGCCAGCGCGGCACCCACTTCCACCCGGGCACGGGTGTGGGCCGCGGCAACGACGACACCCTGTTCGCCCTGCAGACCGGTGTGGTCGAGTTCGGCCGTCACCGCGACCGCAAGGTCGTCAAGATCGTTCCGGTCGCCGCCTGAGAGCACGCCCCCGCGGCCTGCTCGTCCGGCACCGGACGACCGAACCCCACCGAGGGCGGATGCGCGAGCGCATCCGCCCTCGGCGTGTTACCCGTGTTGTGAGAGAACCGTGAACCACCCCCGCACATCGGAGGCAACCCCATGACCACCTTCGTCGACCGTGTCGAACTGCACGTCGCCGCGGGCAACGGGGGGCACGGCTGCGCCTCCGTGCACCGCGAGAAGTTCAAGCCCCTCGGTGGTCCCGACGGCGGCAACGGCGGGCGGGGCGGGGACATCCTCCTCACGGTCGACCGCGACGTCACCACGCTGCTGGAGTACCACCACCGGCCGCACCGGCAGGCGACCAACGGCAAGCCCGGCGAGGGCGACAACCGCACCGGCAAGGACGGCGTCGACCTCGTGCTCCCCGTCCCCGACGGCACCGTGGTACTGGACAAGAAGGGCAACGTCCTCGCCGACATGGTGGGGGAGGGCACCACCTTCGTGGCCGCGCGCGGCGGTCGCGGTGGGCTGGGCAACGCCGCCCTCGCCTCGCCCCGGCGCAAGGCCCCCGGCTTCGCGCTGCTCGGCGAGCCCGGAGGGGCCGGTGACATCGTCCTGGAACTGAAGACCGTCGCGGACGTGGCGCTGGTCGGTTACCCCAGCGCCGGCAAGTCCTCGCTG
Source organism: Streptomyces sp. ST2-7A (assembly GCF_021390475.1). Lineage (GTDB taxonomy): Bacteria > Actinomycetota > Actinomycetes > Streptomycetales > Streptomycetaceae > Streptomyces. The sequence goes on along the minus strand of NZ_JAJUWS010000003.1, from coordinate 155,946 downwards.
ATCTCGGTGCTCTCCGCCGCGAAGCCGAAGATCGCCGACTACCCCTTCACCACGCTGGTGCCCAACCTGGGCGTGGTCACGGCGGGGGACACCGTCTACACCGTGGCCGACGTGCCGGGGCTCATCCCCGGCGCCAGCGAGGGACGCGGCCTGGGCCTGGAGTTCCTGCGGCACGTCGAGCGCTGCTCGGTCCTGGTGCACGTGTTGGACTGCGCGACGCTGGAGAGCGACCGCGACCCGCTCAGCGACCTGGATGTCATCGAGGCCGAGCTCGACGCCTACGGCGGCCTGCGGGACCGGCCGCGACTGGTCGCCCTCAACAAGACCGACATCCCCGACGGCCAGGAGCTCGCCGACCTCATCCGTCCCGAACTGGAGGCGCGCGGCCTGAAGGTCCTCGACGTCTCGGCGGTCTCCCGCAAGGGGCTGCGGGAGCTCACCTACGCCCTGGCAGAGCTGGTGTCCACCGCCCGGGCGGCCCGGCCGAAGGAGGAGTCCACCCGCGTGGTCATCCGACCCGGCGCCGTGGACGACAGCGGCTTCACCGTCACCGCCGAGGGCGAGGGGCTGTTCCGGGTGCGGGGCGAGAAGCCCGAGCGCTGGGTGCGGCAGACGGACTTCACCAACGACGAGGCCGTCGGATACCTGGCGGACCGGCTCAACCGGCTCGGGGTGGAGAACGAGTTGGTGCGGCTGGGCGCCCGCGAGGGCGACGGCGTGGCGATCGGCGAGGAGGAGAACGCGGTCGTCTTCGACTGGGAGCCCTCGGTCACCGCCGGCGCCGAGATGCTCGGACGTCGTGGCGAGGATCACCGCCTGGACCCGATCCGGCCCGCGGCCCAGCGCCGGCGCGACCGCGAGGCCGTGCGCGAGGAGTCCATCCGCCGGGAGTACGAGGAGTTCGACCCCTTCTCCTGAGACCGGCGGAGCCGGTATTCCCCGGGACGGGGACATCGACTTCCCGCAACTCATCCCTCTTTCACCGGATTTCGCCCCGTTCGGGGTAATCGAGCCGGTTCGTGCGGCGCGTGTCCATCGGGGAATCAACCCGATGGACACGCGCCGTTCATCTGTGCGCGTCACAACCGCGTAACAGTCCACAACGGTTCATCTCACGTATGAGTCACCTTTCCACGAGGGTTACCCTTCTGTTTGCGTGCACTCCTCTGCGTGCATACGGCGTATCCATAAGTTCGGACCGGCGGGAGCGGTTTTGTCCATCCACAGCACGGGGACGCGCCCTCGGACCACCGCGGTGGTCCTGGCGGGCGGCACGGGTCAGCGCGTTGGCCTGTCCATACCGAAGCAGCTCATCAAGATCGCCGGCCGGGCCGTGATCGAGCACACTCTCGCGGTCTTCGAGGAGGCCGAGGACATCGACGACATCCTCGTCCTCATGGCGCCGGGATACGTCCCCGATGTGGAGAAGATCGTCGCGAAGGCCGGATTCACCAAGGTGACCCGGGTCATCGAGGGCGGCACCACCCGCAACGAGACCACCGAGCGCGCCATCGCCGCCCTCGGCGAGGGCCTGGCCGAGGGGGAGGACCGCAACGTCCTGTTCCACGACGCGGTCCGCCCCCTGCTCTCCCAGCGCGTGATCGCCGACTGCGTCACCGCCCTGGACCGCTACAACGCGGTCGACGTGGCCATCCCCTCCGCCGACACCATCATCGTCACCCGCCGGCACGGTGACGACGGCGAGTTCATCACCGACGTCCCGGACCGCTCCCGGCTGCGCCGCGGCCAGACCCCGCAGGCCTTTAAGCTCTCCACCATCCGCCGCGCCTACGAGCTGGCCGCCGGCGACCCCAACTTCGCCGCCACCGACGACTGTTCCGTGGTTCTGAAGTACCTGCCGGACGTGCCGATCCACGTCGTCATGGGCGACGAGTGGAACATGAAGGTCACCCAGCCCGTCGACGTCTACATCGCCGACAAGCTCTTCCAACTCGCCTCCACCGCCGCCCCCTCGCCGGCCGACGAGAGCGCCTACCGCGAGGCGCTCACCGGCCGCACCGTCGTCGTCTTCGGTGGTTCCTACGGCATCGGCAAGGACATCGCCGAACTCGCCGAGGGGTACGGCGCCACGGTGCACGCGCTGGGGCGCTCCACCACCGGCACCCACGTCGAGAACCCGCAGGACATCGACGACGCCCTCTCCCGCGCCTACGCCGACACCGGCCGTATCGACTACGTGGTCAACACCGCGGGTGTCCTGCGGATCGGGAAGCTCGCCGAGACCGACAACGCCACCATCGAGGAGGCGATGAAGGTCAACTACCTGGCACCGGTGCACATAGCCCGGGCCGCCCACAAGTACCTCGCCGAGACGGGCGGCCAACTCCTGCTCTACACCTCCAGCAGCTACACCCGCGGCCGTGCGGAGTACAGCCTGTACTCCTCCACCAAGGCCGCGATGGTCAACCTCACCCAGGCACTGTCCGATGAATGGGCCTCCGACGGCATCAGGGTCAACTGCGTCAACCCCGAGCGCACCGCCACTCCCATGCGCACCAAGGCATTCGGGCAGGAACCACCGAATACCCTTCTTTCCTCGGAAGCGGTCGCCCACACCTCATTGGACGTCCTGCTCTCCGATCTCACCGGCCACGTGATCGATGTTCGCCGCCAGGACCCCACCGCCGGGGCCGGCGCCGCCGGGACCTTCGAGCACGCCCTCGCCGCCGCCCTCGACGCCGGAGCCGCAGCGGAGGACCTCGCATGACCACCCCCCTCGTTCAGCGCCTCCTCGGCACCACCACCGTCGTGGAGAGCACGACGGCGACGCTGCTCTTCCTGTCCTACCCCGCGATGCTGGTTGCCGCGCTCCTCGGTTCCCTGCCCGCCTTCGCCGTCGCGGCCGGTGTCTCCCTGCTGACCGACCACCTCCTGCACCACCGTCGGGTGCCGCTGGTCGCGCGGCTCGCCCGGGCCCGCGCCGGCCTGACGATCCGCTTCCTCCTCCGCGAACTGCTGCTGATCCTGCTCCTGGTCCGCGCCGACCTCGCCGAGCCCGCCGTTCTCACCGTCGCCGTGGCGGGCTTCGTTCTCTTCCACGCCTTCCAGGCACCCCACACCGGCCTGGTGATGATGCTGCGCCGGCGGCGCCGACTCCCGGTCGCCACCCGCAACATCGATCTCTCCACGCTGCCCGTCCCCGACGGCGCTCCCCGTGCCCTCACCCACCGGGCAACGGAGAAAATGCTCCACCTGGAACTGCCGCTCTTCGCGGGACTGCTGACCGCTGCCGTCACCGGAACGGTCGGGCACGCGCTGATCGGCGCGGCCGTGACGACCACCGCCGCGCTCCTCTACGCGTTGGCGCTCCTGCCGTACCTGCGGGCGGCGAAGCTCCCTCCGTCCCCCGAGTACACCCTCGAGTGGTTCGACGGTTGGCTGCGCACCCACCAGCCGACGGTGGTCCTGTACTTCTCCGGCTCCCAGGACAGCGCCTACCAGGTCAACATGTGGCTCGAGACCGTCGAACGCCTCGACGCGAAGTCCGTCGTCATCCTGCGCGAGCGCAACATCCTGCCCCAGCTGTCCACCACCACCCTGCCGGTGCTGTGCGTGCCGAGCGCGGTGGACCTGATGAACCTGGACCTGTCCATGCTGCGCGTCGGCCTCTACCCGGCCAACGTGGGCAAGAACCTGCACCTGCTGCGGGTGCCGACGATGAAGCACGTCTTCATCGGCCACGGCGACAGCGACAAGATCGCCAGCATCAACCCCTATACCAAGGCCTATGACGAGGTGTGGACCGCCGGTCGGGCCGGGCGCGACCGCTACGCCCTGGCCGATGTCGGGGTTCGGGGCGAGGACATCGTCGAGGTGGGACGGCCCCAACTGGCGCCCATCCGTCCGGCCGGTGAGCCCGTCGAGGGGCGCATTCCCACCATCCTGTACGCCCCCACCTGGGAGGGATGGACGGACGACCCCGGCAACACCTCGTTGATCCTCGCCGGGGAGAACATCGTTCGCCGCCTCGTCGAGGCCCCTGTTCCGGTCCGCGTGCTCTACAAGCCGCACCCCTTCACCGGCATGCGCAGTGCCGTGGCCCGGGCGGCGGACCAGCGGATCCGAGACCTGATCGGGAAGGCCGCCGCCGATCGTGCCGCGGACCCGCGGTGGGCGGCCGAGACCGAGCGCACCGCCGCCGACCGCGCGCGTGCCGCACAGGTGCTGCGGGAGATCGACAAGCGGCGCGCGGCGAAGACCGAGTCCGATGAGCTGGGCACGTGGGACGATGCCTCCGTCTCCCGCGACGCACTCACTCCGTCGAGCCGGGCCGCCGAGGAGGCAGCCGTGAGAGCCGAGTGGAACGAGGCATTCTGGCGCTCCTTCGGCTGGTGGGAGCACCGGGTCATCACGGGCCCCGCCCCGCTGCTGTTCGACTGTTTCAACGAGAGCGCCGCCCTGGTCTCCGATATCTCCAGCGTGGTCTCGGACTTCGTCGCCAGCGGCAAGCCCTACGCGGTCACCGATTCCGCCGGCCTGGGCGCGGAGGAATTCCGCCGGCAGAACACCGCTGTCCGGGCGGCCGTCATCCTCGACAACACCGCCGGGGGCCTCACCGAACTACTGGCCGCCGTTCACGAGCCGTCCGCCGATCCGCTGACGGAGGAGCGGGAAGAACTCAAGGAGTACCTGCTGGGTCCCGATCGTCCCACCTCCCCGGAGCGCTTCCAAGCGGCGATCGACGACCTGACGGCCAGGGCCGATGCCCGGAACAGCGGCGTGATCCGGATTCCCGCCCAGGCCACCCCGCCGACCACCGCTCCGGGTGTGGGTGCCGGCGCCCCGTGACCCAACCCTCCCTCGGGGGCTTCCCCGCGTTTTTCCCCTCCGCTTCATTCGCCAGTCAGGAGCCCTGATCCCCCATGGCCCCCAAATCCGATCCCACCTCCTGCATACCGGAGGACCTGCGCCGTTTGATGCGGTGGCTTCCGGAGGCCTCATCGGAGGAGCGGGAGGAACTCCTCACCGGTACCGACGCGTTCTTCGCGGGTCCCGAGGCGGCGAAGGCCGCCAAGTTTCCCCCGTTGGCCCGTATCAAGTGGTACCTGGCCCGCGAGCACCGGTTGGATGATCTGATCGAGGTCATCCGGTACGAGCGTGAGAACCCGTCGGCCTTCCGCGTGCGCGGGGTACTGCGTCCGTACGCCGAGGTACCGGGTGTGGACACGGGCTCCCTGCCGACCGAGGTCACCAGGCTGCGGATGCGTGAACTCCCGATGCGGTCCAAGGCCACCGAGATCGTGTGGGAGGACGATCGGCTCGTGGTGCGCGGCTATGCCTTCGTCGCCAACGTCCCCGTGGAGGACGGCGGAGGGTTGCCGCGACTGGCCTGGCTCCGCCGCCGTGGCGCCCGCCGCCGGATGCCGGTGAAAGTGCGTCCCCTCGTCATGCCCCGCGCCACTCGGGAGAGCGGTCAGGCGCTGCACCGTTACGACGGATCGGGTTTCGAGATCCGTATCGATCCGGAAAAATTGAAGAGTCGTGGGGAGTGGAAGCCGGGGGAGTGGCAGCTCACCCTCGCACTCCCCTTCCCGGGCGGATGGCGCCCCGGGCCGTTGGGGAAGAACGACATCGGGAGCGCCGGACACTCGGGTGTCCGCGCGCTCGGCGACGGTGCCCGTCTGGTGACCGGCTTCTCCGAGAACGCCCTTCGCCTCACCGTCGATCTGCCGGACATCGAGTTGGTGGCCGGGGAAAAGACGGGAGATTCTCTGCGCCTCGCGCTGCGGGTTCCGGATCGTTCGAAGCGGACCCCTGAACACCTTCGGGTGTCCGCGAAGGCAGGTGGAGAGGCGTGGCGTTACCCCGTGATGGCGCCCTCCGCCGGAGGGGCGAGTACCCACCATGTGGAGATTCCCCTGGTGGACCTCACCCGGGCAACGACGGAGAAGGCTCCCACCGAGGACTTCCACACCCACGTAGAGTTCGCCGATGGCACCGAGCGACGTCTCACGGTGCACGCCGACTTCCGTCCCTCGAACCACGATCTCCCCTTCGGACGCGAGATCGCCGTCACGACGGACGGCCCCGGGCTGGTCAAGCTCCACGACCGCCGACGCCAGCCGGTCGTCGACCGTGCCGAGTGGACCCCGGAGGGTGCTCTCGTCCTGGAGGGCGACTACACCGGGCCCGGCGAGGACGTGCGGGTCATCCTCCGCCATGGTCAGCGCTTCGAGGAGCACGAGGCTTCCTGGAAGTGGGCTGACGGTCGTTTCGTGATCCGGGTGACGCCCGACAGCATGCCCTCCTGGGAATCCCGTCTCCCCCTGCGCCAGGGCCGTTGGTATCTGTCGCTGCGGGACCGGGACGGTTGGGATCACACAGAGGATGTCCCGGTCAAGCTGCGTGCGGATCTGGTGGACACCCTGCCGTTGTCCCATCGGGGCACCGGACGTCGCTACAGCCTGGACCGGCGTTTCTTCGACCGGATCTTCCTGGCCTCCGGTTCCGCGCTGGCCGAGAACGAGCGCGGGGGGTATCACCAGCGACGGTTGAGGGAGGTCGCCACTCCGCTGTTCAAACAGCGCCCCCTGCGGGACGCGATCTTCTACAACAGCTTCGGCGGCAAGCAGTTCTCCGATTCCCCTCGTGCCATCTACGAGGAGATGGTCCGCCGGGGTGTCGACGCGGAACACATCTGGGCCGTCTCGGACGATCAGGTCGCCCTGCCCGACGGGGTGCGGGCCGTCGAGTGGCACAGCGAGGAATGGCACGAGGCGCTGGCCCGCAGTCGGTGGGTGGTGACCAATGTGGGGTTGGGCGACTGGTACGAGAAGCGTCCGGGCCAGTGCGTGGTCCAGACCTGGCACGGCACGCCCCTCAAGCGCATCGGTGCGGACCTCCTGGGGACCCCTCGGGCGAATCGGGCCTACATCGCCAGTCTGCCCCACCGGTTCCGGCAGTTCGACCACATCGTCTCCCCGAACGCCTTCACCACGCCCATCATGCGGGACGCTTTCTGCTGCGAAGGCGATATCCTGGAGTCGGGATACCCCCGCAACGACGTCTTCCACCGGCCCGAGCGCGCGGAGATCATCGAGCGGGTGCGTCGGGTGCTCGGTATCCCGGAGGGCAAGAAGGTGGTGCTCTACGCTCCGACCTGGCGGGACGACCAGCGACACACCGCCACCAAGTTCAAACTGGACCTGCGTGTCGATCTCGCCGCCGCACGGCGGGAGCTGGGGGAGGATCATGTTTTCCTCTTTCGCAAGCACCCCAAGATCCTCGATGCTATTCCCGGTGCCGGGCAGGGTTTTGTTTGGGATGTCTCGGCCTACCCGGACATCGCGGAGCTGTATCTGATAGCGGACATCCTGATCACCGACTACTCGTCGGTGCTCTTCGACTACGCCCATTCCGAGCGTCCGATGCTTTTCTTCACCTACGATCTCGAGCACTACCGCGATACCCTGCGCGGTTTCTACTTCGATTTCACGGAGAAGGCTCCCGGACCCCTCCTGAAGACGTCCGAGGAACTCGTCGCGGCAATTCGTGACATCGAGGCGGTCAAAAAGGAGTACGCGGACCGCTACGACCGCTTTCTCAAGGAATTCTGCGAGCCCCGGGACGGCCTCGCCACGGCTCGGGTGGTGGAGCGCATGCTCTCCCACCCTCGCGACTGAATCCGGCGGCTTCTCCGGCCGGCCAAGCACTGTCGTGGGGCCTGTGCCTCCTCTCTCGGGGGAGGCACAGGCCCCGTTCGTCATTCCCGACGGGGGGCGGTGTCCCGGAACAACGGGTTCAGGCGCGGCTCCATCAGGGGGCGCAGGAATCGCCGGACCGGGGACGAGCACAGAGCGGTCACCAGGACGGCGGCGGTCACGGTCACCAGTACCGGTCCCCAGATGGGATGCTCCACCGGGCCGAGGTCGTACCAGCCCCACTCCCGGGCTCCGCGCACGAAAAAGCCGTGCAGTAGATAGCCGTACAGGGTTCCGGCGCCCAGGGCGGTGAACCAGGTGGCACGGCCGGGCACGAGGGCGAGAAAGGCAGCGGCCAGGATCGCCGAGCAGCCATAGAAAACCAGAGTCATCACCACACCCGTGGCCGTGGACACCCCGAGTTCCTGGGCGCTCTCCCGGTGGTAGAACCAGGCGTACTCCAGGCGGGGAACCGCCCAGTACGCCACCGGGAGGGCGCCGCACAGGATCGGCACGGCCGCGACGCGCACGGCACGCCGGCGCAGCGCGGTGAAGTGTTCCGGTCGCAGCACCAGGCCCAAGACGAAGAAGGGCAGAAACTGCAGGACACGGTGCAGATCCAGAGTACTGCCGATGTAGGGAGACACCGCGGCGAGCGTTCCGATGGCCACCGCGACCGGGAGGGGATACCTGATCGTCTTCCAGATCGGGGTGGTCAGGCGCCATATGAACAGGGCCAGCAGGAACCAGGTGATCCAGAAGGGGGTGAACATCCGCACCGGTACGTCCGGGTCGGAGTACAGCCACCGATTGAACACTGCGTAGAGGACCTGGAAGACCGCGTAGGGCACGAGCACCCCACTGACCAGACGCCGCACCCGGTCGGGGCGCGCGTCGAAGCTCCGCGAGAAGTACCCGGCGATCACTATGAAGGCCGGCATGTGGAAGACGTAGACCGCCATGTAGAGAGCGGTCACCGTCCGGGAGTCGCTCCGCAGCGGTTCCCAGGCGTGACCGATCGCCACCAGGACGATCGCCAGGTACTTCGCGTTGTCGAAGAAGGCGTCCCGCCGGCCATTCACCGCGATGGGACTCGTACTCCGGGCCGGTAGGGGGGCACCGGCCCCCGGGGCTTGCTTCGTGCGCGTGACGGGGTCGGTCATCGGATCACCACCCGCACCGGGTCGGGAGTAGCGGAGGATGGGCGGCCGGAAGCCACCGAGAGCCGGAGAACGAACACTGGGCGATCCTATCCGGTGCTGTATCGCCGACTTTCGATCCCTCCCGGATCAAAACCGTTCAAATGGGCTCGGAATGGGAAAACGCTCTCGGAGGAAACGGGTCACGGTGTCCGTGCGTCGAGCCCGCTCCTCTTCGGTGTCCTCCTCGTTCACGAAGCCGGCCTCGTTGATGCACAGAACGTGATGCTTGCGATCCTCCAGGAAGTGGACCAGTCGTTCCTCCATTTCGGGCGAGGACACCTCGGCGTAACCCAGGCTGAGATTGCCCGGCACCGCTCGGGCGGTCTGATGCGCGTAGTGATGATGCAGTGCCGAGGGAATCGAGATGTCACTGTGTGCCCGGAAACGGTGCCGTCCCGTATTTCGATGCCATTCCGGGAATTCTTTCTCTATTTCTAGGAGGATGTCCCGACGCAGGGCATAGGGGATGTGCTTCATCTTCTGGGTGGGAACCCTGCCGAAATGTTCCCTGATCAATTCCCGGTTGTTCTTCTGCGCGGCGTCCACCGGCCGATCATCGGGCGTCACGGGCCCCGGGGGAATCAGGGATCGGGAGGGGAAGAATCTGGTGATCCCGTTGGAGCAGAAGAAGTGCTCCGGCAGTACGGGACGGGCCAACAGCATGTCGTCGTTGAAATAGAGGAAGTGATCCGCAAGGCCGTCGATGTGGTGCAACCGGCTCTCAATCGCCCGCGAGTTGAAGGTCGGAAGGTACTCCGGGGCGTCGAAGATATCCCGGTGGTCCACCATGCGTATCCGGGGGTGATCGGTGTCCAGCCACTCCGGGGTCTGGCGGTCCGTGACAACGTACACGGCGCGCACCCAGGGGGCGTACTGGTGGAGCGAGCGCAGCGAGAAGCGGAGTTCGTCCCGGTTGTGGAAACGACCGGTGCCGCCGGCCTCGGGGTGATACTCGTCCCCGGAATGAGCGGCCTTGCGGGCGCGCCATTCCGGATCCGCATCGTCCACCCAGGTGTAGACGACATCCACGGGGAATTCGATCTCGTCGGGACGGTGTGTCAGGAAGACATCGAGTGTGGGGTGCGCGCCGTTGACGGCGGGATCCGAGAACGAGGAGAGGAGGGGGGTCATGCGATGCGATGGCGCGGTCGTTTTCTCCTCCCCGCCCCGGATCCACCGCGTGACCCGGTTGGGACGGGGGGCGAGAAGCACCTCCTCCGGCCGACTCCAGAATTCGATGTCGCAACCGTGGTCGGGTCCAAGCGGTTTCCGTTCGGAGCGGGGGGCGACCAGATGCGTAAAGAAGCGCACCACGTCCTCCTCGCGGAGGAGTTCGTTTCCCCGCTCGCCGATCGCGGCGGTGACGTTCACACTCGTGCGACGCGGCTTGTCCGCCGGTACCAGGTATCCCGGAACCTTCTCGCACAGTGAGGTGATGGCCCCGGCGACCCGGTCGCGATCCTCCTCCTCCACGGCCACGACGGAGGCCAGGGGGTCATGTCCCGGGACCACGAAGTGCTCGACGCCCGCGGTGTCCAGGGCGTCGAGAATCAACCGGAGGTGGTGCTCGCGCGCCAGAGCGGGCGAGAGACCATCCAGGAGCATCCCGACCCGACTCTTCCCACCCCTGCCGATGAGTACCCGGTCCTCGCGGTCGAGAGCCTCCGCGTAGGGGAAGCCGTCGGGTGCGGAGGGCCGTCCCGGGTGGTCCCCCGGAGTGGGCGGGATGGGCTCAACAGAAGGGGGAGGGGATGAGGCCTTCGTGCTCGAAGTCCCTTCGGCCACGGTAGGGCGACGGCGTGGAAGCGCGCGCCGGAGGTGTTTCCGAAGACGTGGTCGAAAACCGGTGACGGGCTTTCCCTGTGCGGGTCCCTCGAATGACTCCTCGGGTATGCGGGCTTCCGTGCTCACTCTTCCTCCGTACGCGGCGACGCGTAACAGATCATCATGTTTTGCTCACGTGGAAGCCTCGCACGAGTCACGATATGGGCACGTGGATGAGGGTGGACATTTCAGGTTGCATGCGCTTCACGTGCCCGGGGGAACGCGTGTTGCCGCTTCCGCTCCGGGCGAGGGGAAGGGTGCGATCCCGTTCCGGAGGGTGAACATGCCGTAAAGTGACACGTGTCACCCCTGCCGGATGTTCTGTCGGTGGGGGGTTGCTCCCCCCCTCGGGCGATTCAACCCTCTCGCTGCGCCATCCGCTCTTCACCTGGCCTCATACGTCTACCATATGCGGAAAGTGTGACCGAAGTGTGAGGGGCTGACTTTCGTGACCCCTTCCCGCAGACGCGGCCCTCGGTACGGAGAGGGTGAGCGGGGGTGCGTTGACCCTCGACGGAACCGACTCGTACCTCCGCACGAACACGCGGCTCCCCGACCCGACAGCCGACTTCACCGCCTTGGCGTGGGTACGTCTCGACGAGACCGGTGACGAACCGAGTGTTGTGTGGTCCCTGCCGGGTCGTGAGCACCCGGACGTGGAACTCTTCCACTCGCGGCGGTTGGACCGCTGGGTTCTCGGCCGTAGCGACATCGGGCAGGAGAACAGCCGTCCGACCGGGGCCCGTGCCCGGGCTCCGGTGTCGCGCACCACGAATACGTGGGTTCATCTGGTCGGTACGCACGACGCCGCTCGCGGCGAGCTGAGCCTGTATGTGGACGGTCGTCCCACACCGCCGGGAACTCCATGCCCCGTCCCCTTCTGATCGGGGCCGGCCGGTACGAGGGCGCTCTCGCCGGTTTCCCGAAGGGAGCGGTGGACGAGATCGCGCTTTTCGAGCGGGTGCTCTCCGCCGAGGAGATCTCCCGGCTGCACGCGGCACCGGGTGAGGCGCTCCCCGGCGCGCCCGCCTCCTTCTGTACCCCCGGAGGCGGGGACACGCCTGCCACGATCCCGGCGCCCCCGGCCGAGCGGTGGATGCACCTGTCGGTCGTTCACGACGCTCGTCGGGACGTGGCGGAGCTGTATGTCAACGGTTTCCCCGCCTGCACCGCGGAGACGGAGGGAATCCCCGGTGGCCCGCTTTCCCTCACCCGGGAGCAATTGGTGGGGCGGCCGGGCCGGAAACCTTCCTGCTCGGCAGGATCGACGGTATTCGGCTCCACGACCGACCTCTCCCCGCCTCCGAGGTGAAGGCGATGAGCCCACCGGTGGAGAACAATTCGACGCCCTTCGTGGCCGCTCGGTGGAATTTCGAGGGAGTGCTCGACGGCATCACCCCGGACTCATCGGAGAATGAGAACCACCTCACGGTGGCCGGGGGCGTCAGCCAGGAGTTCGGGTGGGTGGACATGGGAGTCCTCGCCTTCAACGGTGTGGACGGCCACGCCTCCACCGACTCCGTGCCGATCGACACCACGGTGGGGTTCACCCTGGCGGGATGGTTCAGGTCGCACGAGATGCCGGGGGAGTTTGTCACGGCGTTCGGTGTGACGGGTGAGCGGGAATCGGCGGTGACGTTGCGTTTCCTGCCCTGTCCCGGTCAGTACGGCTGGGGTGAGTGGGAGGTCTCCCTCACGGATTCCGACGGCGAAGACGCTGTGGTCACACGCCTCTCCGCATCCGAGTTCCCCTCCGAGGTGGGGTACTGGGTCCATGTGGCGGTCGTATACGACCGATCTGCAAGAGCGCTTCGCCTGTACGTGAACGGCGAGCGCACCGCCGAACTCGACTTCGCCTCGACGCCCTTCCCACCCACTTTCAGGGCGAACGGCTCCTTCCAGGTCGGTCGTTCACTGAACAATGGTGAACGGGGTGAGTGCTGGCCCGGAACACGCTGGGGCAGGCCGAAAATTTTTCGTGATGAAGTTTCTCGCCAGGGTTTGGTGAGGTGAAATCGACACGCCCAAGAATTTCGACTCGGCGGGATATGGATACCTACTCCGTAGGATCCGCAGTGGTCGTCGGGTTTTGGCGCACTCTTTCCATTGGTGAGCGAGAGGAGTGCACGGCAAGCGATTACAGGTGCGCCACCACTCGGAGAAGCCACCTGAATGAAATTTCCGTAAAAAGTTAATATTGGGCGAATTGAGCAAATCATTGTCACCTGTCGCCCGGGGGTGCCCGTGATCTCACGGTCGGCACGTTTCACACCTTGCGGTGATGTGATGGATATCTCTCTTCACTTCGCGATCAACTGATCTCCATGTGTGAAGTGTCCGTTTTCCCCCGATGGACAGTTAGCTGTAGCTGGTCATATGTTCATGCGGTTCATGTGAGGGTGTGTGTTCGGTCACCTGTGGTGATGGGGTAGGGGGAATGGTGAGCGGGAAGCTCCGCGAAGTTCGGGGGTGCCGAGGGCTGATCGTTCTCCTGGCCATGGCGATGGGCTTGGCCGTGGGCGCCCCCGCCCGAGCCGTGGATGAGCCGGGCGATGTGGTGACGACTCCTTCCGAGGGAACCTCGGAGCCAGAGGAGGAGCACCATGAGGAGAGCGAACTGGCTGCCCGCTCCGGCGAACCGGTCGAGGTGCTCTCCCAGCGCGGGGAAACCCGAGAGGTCTTCGCTCTTCCCGACGGCACCTTTCAGGCCCGTGAGTACGTGACACCCATATGGACCCGCCGTGGTGGGGAGTGGGTCGGGGTTGATCTGACGCTGGTGGCTGGTGAGGGGGAAATAACTCCCCTGGCCTCAACTGTCGATTTGGTCTTCTCCCCCGGAGGGGGGCACGACCTGGTCTCCCTGGTGAGGGACAGCAGAGAGCTGACGTTCACTTGGCCGGAACTTCTTCCCGCTCCCGTGCTGGAGGGTCCCCGGGCCACCTATCCGGACGTGCTGCCCGACGTCGACCTCCGACTGGAGGCGCTGGATGACGGCTTCCTCTCCCTCTTCATCGTGCACACCCCCGAAGCGGCGGCCGATCCCGCCCTGGAGGAATTGCGCTTCGGCCTGGCCGGTCAGGGCCTCGAGGTGCAGGTCACCGAAGACGGTGGGCTGGAGGCCGTGGACACCGGTACGGGAGGAACGGTTTTCCGGGCTCCCACCCCTGTGATGTGGGACTCCACTCTCCACGGGGAAACCACCGAGGTCCGGGCTGAAACCCTCTCCCGCTCCGTGGACTCATCATCGACTCGGACCGATGAGCTGTCGAGCTCCGAGGAACCCGCCCCCGGTGATTCCGTCAACCTGGCGACCATCGGGGTACAGGTGGACTCGAAGAGCGAAGAACTCGTTCTTCTTCCCGATCTCGAGGTGTTGCGGGGGGAGGAGACGACGTATCCGGTGTTCATCGATCCGCAGTGGCATTCGCCGCGGGCGTCGGCGTGGACGATGGTGTCGCGGTATTGGGCGGGGACGCCGCAGTGGATGTTCAACGGTCGTACCGATGAGGGTGTGGGGTACTGCGTGGGGTGGGCGGGGTGCAATCCCAACGAGGTGAAGCGGCTCTTCTACCGGATCGACACCTCGCGGTTCGCGGGTACGCGGGTGATGAGTGCGGAGTTCGTGGTGCGCAACACCCACTCGGCGCAGTGCACGGATCATCCGGTGGAGTTGTGGCGCACGAAGGCGATCGGTGCGTCGACGACGTGGAACACGCAGACCGCGTCGGGGTTTTGGGTGGAGCGGTTGCGGACGGAGTCCTTCCACTACGGTGGTGGTCAGTCGGGGTGCCGGCCGGCCGGTGACGCTGAGTTCGATGTGCGGGCGGCGATCCAGCGGGCGGCGGACGCGAAGACCTCGACGTTGACGTTCGGGTTGCGGGCCTCGAACGAGACGAGCAATCTGCACTGGAAGCGGTTTTCCAAGGACGCTCATCTGCGGGTGCGGTACAACCGGCCGCCGCGGCAGATCGCGATGTCGCAGTTGACGATGGAGTACGGGGGCACATGCAAGTCCTCCGGTTCGGCGCCGCACGTGCGCACGATGGGGAAGGTCCACGCCAACAACGTGTCCGATCCGGACGGGGATACGGTGCGGGTGCAGTTCCAGGTCCGCAACGGTTCCACGGTGGTGTGGGACTCGGGGCTGAGCACGGCCAAGAAGTCGGGTTCGGCGTTCAATGTGACGCTGCCGACGGGTCTGCCGAAGAACACGGTGTTGAACTGGCAGGTGCGGGCCCATGACGGGGCGCACTATGGTCCGTGGTCGACGGCGGGGGCGGCCACGGCGTGTTACTTCGTGTACAACACCACCATTCCCGCGGCGCCGGGCATCGACTCGGGTCATTATCCGGAGTCCGATCCCTCCGATCCGGAGGATCCGTGGTGGGACGGGGTGGGGCAGTACGGGGACTTCACCCTGGCCTCCTCGGACGGGGATGTGAACCGTTTCCGGTACGGCATCAACACCGACCCCCTGCCGGGTAACCAGATCACCACCACCAACGGAGCCGCCCGACTGGTGAAGGTGCTCCCCGAGAAGCCGGGCCTGCACTTCATCACCGCCCAGGCCATCGACCGGGCCGGCAACGCCTCGGAGGTCCGCACCTACCAGTACCGCGTCGCCCCCGGACAGGACGCTCGCATCACCTGGCAGTTGAACGAGGAGGAGGGAGCCGGTGAGTTCGGGGCCACGGCCTCCTCGCGGGATGCCCGACTGTTCGGGGGGACCCAACTCGGGGTACCGGGTGTGGTGGGGACCGCCCTGCACCTGGACGGCTCAACCGGTCATGCGGTGACCGATGGGCCGGTCCTGGACACCGGTAAAACCTTCACGGTTTCCGCATGGGCGAAGTTGGATCGCAAACCCAACAGCGCGGCCATTGTTGTCACGCAGACAGGGAAGCACCGCCCCGGGTTCGAGCTGTACTATTCCGCCGCGAGGGATTCCTGGGCCTTCAACCAGTACTGGGCCGACGAACCCGAAAATAATTCCATGGCCCGCGTTCTCGCGGATGCCCCCGTGGTCTCGGGGCAATGGACCCACTTGCTGGGATCCTGGAACGGCAACACGATGCGGCTTTTCGTCAACGGACAGTTGGCGGGATCGCTCGAATATGCCGGGGCCTGGAACGCCCGGGGCCCGGTGCAGATCGGAGTCGGCCAGTACAGTGGGGAAAAGAAGAGCTACTTCCCCGGATCGATCGACGAGGTGCAGATCTTCAATCATCAGATGAGTGATCCCACCACCCAGATCGCACAGCTCTACCGCAAGGAGCGTATTCATCAGGAGCCCGGTCGTCCGGCGGTTTCCCTCTTCGAACTCGATGAACCGGAGTATTCCACTACGGTCTCCGGTGCGGCCGACGTCCTGCCCGCCACCATTGTCGACGGTGTTCGGACCGGTATGGAGGGTGAGAAGGGGAGAGTGGCACGGTTTGACGGCGCGACCGGATATGCCCACACCACGGCCGGCATGGTGAACACCGGACGCAGCTTCGCGGTCTCCGCATGGGCCAAACTCGACAAATCCCGCGTGGGTTCTGCCGGGGTGATTGCGACCCAGGTGGCGACTCAGCGTCCCGGGTTCGAGTTGTACTACTCCACGCCTTATGATCGTTGGGTTTTTAATCAGTATGAAAGCAACTCCTCGGATTCCCGCATCATACGGGCAATGCAGCCGGTAGGAACTACGGCACATGACGGGGAGTGGGCCCATCTGGTGGGTGTTCATGACGCCGAGAAAAAAACGCTGACGCTTTATGTGGACGGAGTCAAGGCGGGCACTGCTCCTCTGTCGATATCGCGCTATGCCAATGGGGGTGTTCAAATCGGAGCGGGGCAGGCCGGCGGAGACCTCAGATCCTTCTTCCCCGGAGAGATTTCTGATGTGCGGATATACGACCGGGTGGTGACCGGCTACGAGGTCGGCCAGCTCTTCCACCACTCACCGCTGGTGAAGGGCCGCTGGAACTTCGAGGAGGCAGGCGCGACGACTCCCGACGATTCGCCCCACGACAACGACCTCACCGTGCACGGTGACACCTCCATCGACTGGGGTCGGGTCGACGAGGGCGCCCTGATCCTCGACGGCGTCGGTGCCCACGCCCGCACCGAGACGATGCCGATCGACACCTCGGCCGGGTTCTCCGTCACGGCCTGGGCCCGCGCCACCACCGCACCGGAGGAGCCCGTGACGGTGGTCAGCGCGACCGGTGACCACCACAGCGCGTTCGCCGTTCGCTTCGTCCCCCACGACGAGGAAGAGGGATGGGGGAACTGGCAGGTCGCGCTTCCCGACGGGGACGCCAGCGGAGCCAGGGTGATCCGGGTCAACAACCAGCTCTTCTACGACGTGCGCTACTGGAACCACCTGACGCTCGTGCACGACGGCTTCACCAAGCAGACCCGTCTCTACGTGGATGGGGAGTTGGAGGAGATCGTCTGCACGGAGGACTCGGATCCCCTCTGCGAGCCGGGTGAGTCCTGGAGCGACAACACCATCCCCTTCCGGGCGACGCACTCCCTGGAGGTCGGACGCAACCGTGTCGATGGCGGTTGGGGTGAGTACTGGCCGGGGGCCATCGACGACCTCTGGGTGATCCAGGGCGTCCTCTCAGACAACCAGGTGCGTCACATGGCGGCCGGCGCCTCCGGCAGACCGCCGGTCCTCCCCGTCGACGCCCGCTGATCCATCGGGTGCGGCTCCGCACGGAGCCGCACCCGATCCCGAGACCACTCCATCCATCTTCCGGGGCACCCCTGTGCCCCGGTGCCGAAAGGCGAAGGTCGTGAAGACAAGCGGTAACCGTCCGGGGCGGCGGGACAGGCCGGCAAGGGAATGGCGCCGACACCTGGCACTGATGGTGGTACCGGTGGTGACCGCGGTGACCCTGCTCCAGGGAGCCCCCACCCGGGTCGCGACGGCCGACGACGGGGCGCCGGAGGCCCCGGAGGTCGGTCTCCCGGTCGAGGGCCGGGACGGCCTTCCGGTGAAATCCCGTGGCACGGAGATACCCGAGCCCGTGGTGGTGCCCGAACCCGAGTCGTTCCCGGCCGGGGAGGCGCGGGTCATCGCCCGTCCCGAAGGTCTCCTGGAGGCGGCGCCGACGGTCGAAAACCTGCCGGTCTCGGTGACCACCCCGGGGCAGGTGCCCGTTCCGCTGGACATCGAGGTGGTGGAGCCCGAACGCGCCGAAGCGTTGGGCGCGAACGGCCCGGTGGTCGTGCTGCGCCCCGTCGATGAGCAGAACAACAAGGGCGCAACCGCCCCTCTGCGCGTCACCGAGGACCCCGCCGTCGATGTGACCATCGACTACTCGGACATCGCACACGCCTTCGGCGGCGGCTTCGGCTCCCGCCTCTCCCTCATCGGTCTGCCGGAATGCTCGCTGATCACCCCGGAGAAGGAGGGTTGCGAGGAGGCCCTCGACATCGAGTGGGAGAACGACACCGAGCGCGAGACCCTGATCGCCTCCAACATTTCCCCGGCCGGTTCCGGCGGCATCGTTCTCGCCGCGGTGTCATCGGCGGACGGTGAGAAGGGAAGCTACGGGGCCACCGATCTCTCCCCCTCGGCCACCTGGGAGACCAACCTCAACACCGGTGACTTCACCTGGTCCCACGACATGCCGGTCCCGGACGTTCCCGGTGGTCTCAAGCCCCGGGTGGGTCTGACCTACTCCTCCGGCAGCATCGACGGACGCACCGGAGGGACGAACAACCAGGGCTCCTGGGTCGGTGACGGCTTCGACCTCTGGCCCGGATACATCGAGCGCCGGTACAAGCCCTGCGGCTACGACGAGATCGAGAACACCGACGGCAACAAGATCGGTGACCTCTGCTGGGACCACGACAACGCCTTCGTCTCCTTCAACGGAGCCGCGGGAGAACTGGTGCCGGCGGGCTCCAACACCTGGAAGCTGCCCACCGACGACGGCACCAGGATCGAGCGATTGACCGACAGCGCCCGCGCCAACGGTGACAACGACAACGAGTACTGGCGCCTCACCGACCCCGACGGCACGCAGTACTACTTCGGGTACCACCGGCTCCCCGGATGGTCCTCGGGCCGTGAGGTGACCGACTCCACCTGGACCGTTCCCGTCTTCGGGAACGACCCGGGCGACCCGTGCCACACCTCGGCGATCAAGGACGCCTGGTGTCAGCAGGCCTGGCGCTGGAACCTCGACTACGTCGTGGACGTTCGGGGCAACGCCGTCGCATACCACTACAACCGGGAACAGAACTCCTACGGGCGCTTCCTGGACGAGAAGAACAACACCCGTTACACCAGGGGCGGGACCCTCAAGCGGATCGACTACGGCCTGAACCACGGCACCGTCTACACGGTCGAGCCCCGGGCCCGGGTGGTCTTCACCAACGAGGAGCGCTGCATACCGGGGCCCGGTGTCGACTGCTCGGACATCACGAAGAACGCCTTCCACTGGTACGACACCCCGTGGGACCTGAACTGCGACGCGGGCAAGAACTGCGATGCCGGTCGCTTCGCCCCGTCCTTCTGGACGACCAAACGGCTGACGGCCGTCACGACCCGCTTCCGTACGGGGACGAGCACGTGGAACACCGTCGATTCCTGGAAGCTCGCACAGCACTGGGGTACCGCGGACGTCGACTACCAGCTCCTGCTGAGCAGCGTGCAGCGCACAGGACACAGCGCTTCGGCTCCCATCACCCTTCCGAAGACGACCTTCGGCTACACCCAGTTGGCCAACCGACGGGATGTCATCGGTGACGGATGGGCTCCCTTCATCAAGGCACGTCTGTCGACCGTGGCCGACGAGGTCGGCGGGCAGATCGACGTCAACTATTCGGCCCCCGGCTGCTCGTCCGGCTCCCTCCCCACGCCGCACACCAACACCACCCGCTGTTTCCCCCAGTTCCTCGCCGGCGGGCCGGATCACGACCCCGACCTGCAGTGGTTCAACAAGTACGTCGTGACCGCCGTGACGGCCACGGACCGCACGGGAGGCTCCCCGGACCAGGTCACCCGCTACGACTACCGGGGTGGCGCCGCCTGGCACTATGACGAGTCGGGGCTTCTTCCGGAGGAGGAGAAGACCTGGTCGCAGTGGCGCGGTTACGGTGAGGTTCGTCAGCTGACCGGCGCTCAGGGGACCGGTGGCATGGTCTCCCGCACCGACAGCTACTTCCTGCGGGGTATGCACGGCGACCGGGCGGGTCCGTCGGGAGGCACCAAGTCGGTCAGTGTCACCCTCGGGTCCGGTGAGGGCGACCCGATCGTCGACCACTCCTCCCTCGCCGGATTCCCCTACAAGACCGTCGTGCACAAGGACGCGAGTGGTGGGGCGCTGGAGAAGACCATCTCCCGCCCCTGGTACCACCGGACCGCCCGCTCGGTGCGGGACTGGGGCACCATCGCCGCCCACTTCATCGGTGCGGAACACACCCGCACCTTCACCTCGCTGGACGACGGCGCGGGCGGGAAGTGGCGGATCACCGAGCAGCACGTCACCCACGACACCGTCGCGGGACGGGTCACACAGGTCGACGACCGTGGGGACACCTCCACCTCCGACGACGACCGCTGCGTCCGTACCACCTGGGCCACCAACACGGCCAAGAACCTGCTCGGTCTCCAGGAGAGGGAGGAAGTCGTCGCGGCACGGTGCGCGGCGACCCCCGACCGATCGGAGGGGGTCCTGTCGGACGTGCGCTACGCCTACGACGGCGGGGCGTACGGAGCTACACCGACCCTCGGTGAGGTCACCGGCACCGCGACCCTGAAGGAACACGACGGCACCAAGGCCACCTACCTCGAGGCGGGCGCGGAGTACGACACCCACGGTCGGATCGTCGCGACGACTGACATCAGCGCGACCGTCACCGTGACCGGCGGCGGAACCCCCCAACGCACCCCGCGCACCGACGGACGGACCACCCGGACCGTCTACACGCCGGCAACCGGCCCCGCCACCAGGGCGACCGAGACCGGCCCTCCCGCCCGTTCGGGCGTGGCCTCCTCCGCCCTGACCACGGTCACGGAGCTGGATCCCGTGAGAGGTCTGCCCACCCGGCTCACCGACCCGAACAGCCGGGTCACCGTTCTGGAGTACGACGCATTGGGCCGCACCACCAAGGTGTGGCTGCCGAACCGGCGTACCACCCAGTTGCCCAGCCACGAGTTCGCCTACCGCATCCTCGATGGTCAGGCGGTGGCGGTGAGCAGCAAGTCCCTCAACAACGCCGGTTCCGGACAGGACACCGCCTACACCCTCTACGACGGGTTCCTGCGCGAACGTCAGACCCAGGTTCCCGGCCCGGACGGCGGCCGGTTGCTCACCGACACCTTCCACGACGAGCGTGGGCTGGTCACCAAGACGTTCGCCCCCTACTTCGCGGACGGCAAACCGGCTGCCTCGCTCTTCCTGCCCACCGACGCCTCGACCGTCGAGAGCCAGACCAGGCACGTGTACGACGGTGCGGGGCGCGAGATCGAATCCCGCCTCATGGCCGGTGACGGCGACGGTGGGAAGACGCTGGCCGTCACCACCACCATCCACCGCGGGGACCGCACCACCGTCATCCCGCCGGAGGGTGGGACCACCACCACGACCCTCCTGGACGCCCGTGAGCGACTGATCGAACTGCGGCGTCATCACGGGGCCGGAGCGGGCAGCGCGTACGACGCGCTCTCCTACTCCTGGACCCCCCGGGGGCAGCTGGCGTCGGTCACCGATCCGGCGGACAACACCTGGTCCTACACCTGGGACCAGCGGGGCAACAACCTGACCACCACCGATCCCGACACCGGCACCACCACCCAAACCTGGGACGACCGGGGCAACCTCACCTCCACCACCAACTCCCTCGGCGAAACACTCTCCTACGTCCACGACAACCTCAACCGACGCACCGAGTTGAGGGAGGACGGCCCGACGGGAACGCTGCGGGCCGAGTGGGAGTACGACTCCCTCTTCGGAGGAAAGGGACAGCTGCGGAAGTCCACTCGCTGGGAGGACGGCCACCCGTACGTCCAGGAGGTGCTGGAGCACGACCCGCTCTACCGGCCGGTGAGGGCCCGGACGCTGATTCCCTCGGCAGAGGGGCCGTTGGCGGGCAACTACGCCACCACGACGGCGTACAACGCCTCCGGGACGGTGCGGAGCACGACCCTTCCGGCGGCGGGCTCGCTTGCCGGGGAAGCGGTCACCTACACCTACGAGGACGCGACCCTGCGCCCGGTGGGGCTCGCCACCAACACAGGGCTGGCCACCACCACCGTCTACAACCGGCTGGGCAGGCCGCTGCAACACGAGATACGGGGCAGCGGCCGTCCCACCTGGCTCACCAACACCTACGAACACGGAACCCAGAGGTTGGCCACCACACGGGTGGACCGTGAGGGACGGCCCGGCGTCGATCGGCACGAGACCTATGCCTACGACCCGATCGGCAACGTCCTTTCCATCGAGGACGTCTCCCGTTCCGGCACCGACCTGCAGTGCTTCGACTACGACCACCTGCGCCGACTGACGGACGCCTGGACACAGAACCAGGGGAAGTGCGCGGGGAGCGGAGCGGAGGCGACCATCGCCGGCCCCGCCCCCTACCACCACTCCTACGCCTACGACACGGTCGGCAACCGGGTCACCGAGACCCTGCACGAGCGGAACATCACCCGCACGCACGAGTACGGCGCCGAGCAGCCCCACACCCTGACCTCCGTTGTCCAGGAGGCGCCGGGTGTCACCTCGCTCGAGGAGTACGGGTACGACGCGGCCGGTCAGACCGTCTCGCGGCAGATCGGCGGGGACACCCAAACGCTCACCTGGACCCCCGAGGGCCGGGTGGACACGGTGGAGAACCACGACGAGACCGGGGCCTCGTACCTCTACAGCGCGGACGGCGGTCGCCTTATCGCGCGGACCGACACCGGGACCACGCTCCACCTCGGGCACACCGACATCACCCTGCCCACCGGAGCGACGAAGCCGGAGGCCACCCGGTACATCGATCTGGGTAGCGGTCACATGGCGGTGACCACGGACGACGGCGCGACCTCGGTGATCGTCGCCGATCACCACGGCACCGGCCACCTGGCGATCAACACGGCAACCGGGGAACTCACCCAGCGCCGCACCCTGCCCTTCGGTGGCTTGCGCGGCACGGACCCCGGCCTCGACTGGCCCGGTACCCGCAGCTTCGTCGGCGGTATCGACGACACCGAATCGACCGGTCTGATCAACCTCGGGGCCCGGGAATACGACCCCGCGATCGGTCGATTCATTTCTCCCGACCCGATCATGGACCTCACCGACTCCCAACAGATCCACGGCTACACCTACGCCAACAACAACCCCCTCGCCTTCTCGGACCCCTCGGGTCTTTTCCTTAACAAGATTACGGCGCTTGCTTCTCTCAACAAGGTGGCTGCGGCGGCTATCGGGGTAGCCAAAGTGATGCTCAATGCTGCCCGTTGGATTCTTTTCCCCACCACTCGTGTCGCCAATAATCGGCCGATTATTCGGATGACTGGGCAGGGTGGTCAGGTGCGGCGTGGGGTAGGTGCCTTCTTCGGTAAAGCCGAAGGTGCGATTTCTTCGGTCACCGGCACCTATGGAAAAATTTATGGCGATGCTCTGGGTTGTGTGACCGGGAATGGTGGCTGCAAAGAATCCATCAAGACTCAATGGTCATTTCATCCCGTTAATCCAGAGTTTTGGAAAGGGGTGGTCGGTGGGGCAAAAGAGTCCATCGATCAGGGAGTCGACGACTTCCGGGAGGGCCGCTATGCGGAGATGTCGGGAGAAGCTGCCTTCGACATTTTCGCGGCTCTGGCTTTCCGCCGAACGGGCCCGAGCAAACCTCGCGAAAAAGCTTCCTGTAGCAACAGCTTTGTTCCTGGAACGCACGTTCTCATGGCGGACGGCACCACGAAAGCCATCGAGGATGTAGCCATCGGTGACCCCGTCCTGGCATCGGATCCGGAAACGGGAGAAGTTTCCGCCAGGACGGTGACCGCTGAGATCCAAGGTGAGGGCGAAAAAGAGTTGGTGGCCGTCGGTGTTTCCTCAACCACCCATGCGGCCACCCCCGAGGCTCTGAGCGGCGAGCCTCTCGTGGCGACTGCCAACCATCCCTTCTGGGTGGACAACACTCTTGCCTGGACCGAGGCCGGGGAGTTGGCTCCGGGTGACCTGTTGGTTTCCCAATCCGGTGCCTTGGTGCCGGTCACTTCGCTCTCGCAGACCGCTGAGTACGCACGGGTGCACAACCTGACAGTGGAAGGTCCCCATACGTACTATGTGCTGGCGGGCGAGACGCCGGTCCTCGTGCATAATGTCGGAGGGGCACGCGGGCCGAAAGATCCTCTAAATTTCGGGAGTAACTACACCGGGCGCGTCGACAGATTCGACATCGGTGGTACGACTGACTTCGAGATTCACGTCTACCACAAGGGTAAGGAAGTCGGGATCTTCGGCAGTGATGGATGGTTCTCGAAGCACGGAAAGAGTGCTGACGTCGATGTTCCGCGGGATGTCTACAACAACCTGAAGGGGCTAGCCGTGGGCGAATTGAGGCGAGATGGCCGTATCGGCGATAAGGGAACCGAGAACGTGAAGGGCGACAACTGGAAGCGTCCGCGCATCACTGGCGGTGGATGCTAATGAAGTACGTGCGTGTGGAACCATTGCAGGACCGGTACGGGTACCACCTGGATCCGCAGAATTACTTGCAGGTCCTCCCGCAGCTCTCCGGCGTCCTTCCCCCGGGCGCGGCGGCGTTTGCCACTCACCCGGATCACTACGACTTCCGAGGTGTTCGGTGCGTTAAGGATCTGGAGCTGAGCAAGGCAACTCTCGTTGATGACCAGGGGCAGGTTTCTCTTGAATTTGTCCTGATGCCGAACGAGTGGAAACATGAGAGCGGTTTGTGTATTCGCTACTCGGGCGTCCAGTCTTTCCGTGTAGACGCCGAGGAGCCTGACGGTATGTTTCCCCGCCTGGGTGCCCTGCAGTTGGATGAAGTACTTCCGCATTCGTCGGGCATGACGCACGAAATTTCTTTCACGTGCGGTTCGATTCTCGTTGTCGCTGTCGATCTCGTGGCCACGTGGGAGTAGAGATTAATCCGTAACGGAATAATGAATTTCCGAAAGGGCTGCAACCCTTCGGGGATTCGCTATTTCCGATGCTCGGATCCATTCAGGTGGGTTCCCGATTTGACGTTTCCCCGGGCTGGTTGATTATTCGGGGATTATCCCCGGGGGGCCTTCGCCATCGGGGAACGGGCTGGAATTGATACCCCGCTGGAGTCTCCGGGTGCCTTGACGGTGACGGCAACGTCAGCGGACGGCTGCCATGGCGGGTGGGTCTTCGGGGTCTTCCTCGGTCGGGCCCAGGGCGTTGCCGAGGGCGTCGATGGCTTGGCGCTGGAGGCGGGGGGCAAACGTAGACGCCGACGGTGACGCCGATGTGGGTGTGGCCGAGGAGTTCCTTGATCACGACGAGGTCGACGCCCTGTTCCAGGAGCAGGATCGCAGTCGAATGCCGGAGATCGTGAAAGCGGATGCGGCGGAGCCCTGCCCGGCTGAGGAGTCGGCCGAAGCGGCGGGGAGATTGGTGGGGTCGAGGGCGGTGCCCGTTGAAGCGGGGAAGATCAGCCCGCTGTCCGTCCAGTTGGCTCCGGCGTCCTGGTGTTCTTCCTGCTGGCGTTCCCGGTGGCTCTCGAGGGAATGGACATCCCCGGCGGGGAGGGCGATGCGGCGGATTGCGGCGGTGCCGGGACTGAGGTCGAAATATTTCCAGCGCAGACGAAGAAAGTCGACTTTGTGAAATTCCCGATGAAGAACGATTTCAAACAGGGCATGCGATCGGCAGGATTCGTGAGTGGCGAAATTTTCGAAGCGGTCGGGATATGGGGTGTCGGTGCCGCGTTGCAGGAGTAAAGGTGAATGGATTTTCCTCCTTGTGGAGGACATGCTCCAGAGCGGGCTCGGGGCCATGTGAATGTAGGTCACGTTCGGTGGTGAGGACCACTTTCCGCGGTATCCGCTGACGGGGCGGTCTCACCGCTTCACCCCCGTTCCTTGGGTGCGGGTGTGAAGGGCGGGGCATACGGTGGGGAAGAGCGGAGAGTGTCGGGAAGGGGTGAGCACTGTGGGGCAGGGGTCGCCGGTGGTGGTGGACCGGCCGGACGCGAAGCGATACGAGGCGACGCTGGACGGTGAGCGGGCCGGGATCGCCGACTACATCCGCACGCACGAGTTGATCGTCTTCACCCACACCGAGGTGGAACCGGCCCTGGAGGGGCGGGGGATCGGCGGCGCCCTGGTGCGGGCCGCCCTGGACGACGCGCGCCTGGCGCAGTTGAAGGTGCTGCCTGTGTGCCCGTTCTTCAAGACCTGGATCGAGCGCCACCCCGACTACGCGGATCTGGTGCACGACAGGCCCAGCCGGGTCACCGACTGACATCGGGCACGACCTCGGCGGCGTGCTGAGAGGAGCCGGCCCGTTGGAAGGGTCCGGCCCCGGGGCGTGGAGTGAACCCGGGGCGGTTCGGTGCGTCCCCCGTGGGTGAGGGGGCACCGGAAGGACCACGAGACCGCCGGCTGTTCGAGGTGGCGTTCGGGGATTGATGCGAAAGATGTTCGAGCCGGGGCCGGGGCCGGGGCCGGGGCCGGGGCCGGCCCGCCCGAATCCCGTTGCCACTGCCGGTGGCCCACTGTCGCCGGCAGGCGGAATGGCCGGGCGCCGGCACCGGGTGCCGGCGTAGATTGGCCGCGCGTCGGTGCCGGTCGGAGGCACCGGGCCGCGGAGGTGGCCCGGTCCGACGCGACCGGTGGGACGAACGCGAACGGAGCGGCACGGTGGCAGCGGCACAGCGGGGCGGGGAGGCGCGGCGCGCGATGGTGGCGGGGGTCCGCCGGGTCGTGGTGAAGATCGGGTCCTCCTCGTTGACCACCGCCTCCGGCGGGTTGGACGCGGACCGGGTGGACGCCCTGGTGGACGTGTTGGCCAAGTACGACGACCGGGAGATCGTGCTGGTCTCCTCCGGCGCCATCGCCGCCGGTCTGGCCCCCCTCGGCCTGACCCGTCGCCCCGGCGACCTGGCCCGCCAGCAGGCGGCGGCCAGCGTCGGACAGGGGCTGCTGCTGGCCCGTTACACCGCCTCCTTCGCGCGCTACGGCCGCCGCGTGGGCCAGGTGCTGTTGACCACGCACGACACCAGCCGACGCGCGCACTACCGCAACGCCTTCCGCACCCTGGAGCAGTTGCTGGCGATGGGCGCGGTGCCGGTGGTCAACGAGAACGACACGGTCGCCACGGACGAGATCCGGTTCGGTGACAACGACCGGCTCGCGGCCCTGGTGGCCCATCTGGTCCGTGCCGACCTGCTGGTGCTGCTCTCGGACGTGGCGGGTCTGTACGACGGGGAGCCCCGCCGCCCGGGGACCCGGTTGATCCCCGAGGTGACCGGCCCCGCCGAGTTGGAGGGCGTGGAACTGGGCAGCGCGGGTCGTGCCGGGGTGGGGACCGGAGGCATGGTGACCAAGGTGGAGGCGGCCCGGATCGCCACCGGCGGCGGCATCCCGGTGGTGCTGACCTCGGCCGTGCACGCGGCGGACGCGCTGGCGGGGGCGGAGACCGGAACCTGGTTCCACGCCACCGGTCGGCGCAGCGCCGGCCGGCTGCTGTGGTTGGAGTACGCCTCCTCGCCGCGCGGCGCGGTGGTGTTGGACGCGGGCGCGGTGCGGGCGATCGCCGAGCGGGGCGGGTCGCTGCTGCCGGCGGGCATCACGGCGGTGGACGGGGAGTTCTCGGCCGGTGACCCGATCGAGTTGCGGGACGAGTCCGGCCGCGCGTTCGCCAGGGGGCTCGTCAACTTCGACGCGCGGGAGATTCCCCTGTTGATCGGTCGTTCGACCCGTGAACTCGCCCGGGAGCTCGGCCCGGACTACGAGCGCGAGGTGGTCCACCGCGATGACCTCGTGCTCACCGGCCTCTGAGGGGTGTCGGACAGGTGCCGTTCCGGGGTGTCTCGCGGGAGCCCGCGAGGTCCCCGGATGGGAACGGAAGGGGGCCGTCCGGTGGAGCTTCGCCGATTCGCCCCCGGGTTTCCGGATGAGCCGGCACTTTTGAGGCGGGTTCGTGTGGCAGGTCGGGAGCAGCGCCGCGCCCGTCGCGCACGAACCGGCGCGCGAGCGGTTTTCCGCGCCCCGGCGGTCGTGGGACACGCGGGTGCCGGCGGGGAGGAGCGGGTGGGGCGCGTGAAAGAGACGAAGGCAGCACACCAGTGCACCAGCACCATGTCAGGAGGCCGCCGGTGAGACGACTGGCCAGCGTCGAGGAGGGGCGGACGGACCGTCCCGAGGAGGAGCGGGCCGACCCGGGGGACGCCGAGGAGGGCCGGCTGTGGCACGTGACGCTCAGCGTCTCCGGCACACCCGCCCCGGTGGGGGAGGTGCGGCGCGCCCTGGAACAGTTGGCGCACGACCACCCGTTCCTGCTGACCAGCCGGTACGCGGAGGACCACGCCGAGATCCGCTACTGGGAACAGGCGCGTGATCTGCGGGACGCCGCCGCCGTGGCGCTGCGCCTGTGGGGCGAGCACCGCCGCACGGCGGGGCTGCCACCCTGGGAGATCGTCGGCCTGGAGGTGATCGGTCGGGACGTCTACCACCAGCGGATCGCCGAGGGGTACGGCCCGCCGCCGGCGGTGCCGGTGGGCGTGCACCCCTTCTGAGGCGACCCGCCGCCGGTCGGTGTGGTTGGCGGCGGGGTGTGGCGCCGGCCCGGGACGCGGGTCGGCGGTGACCCGGTCACCGGTCGGGCGCGCGGTGCCGGTGAGTCCTTCCCGCCGTCCGCCGTCGGGCCGTCCCGACGGCGGGGACGTGGTGGCGCGGTCGGACCGTTGGTCCCGGAGCCCGCGCGGTCCCGGTTCGGCACCGTGGCGCGCCCTGCCGGCCGCCCCCTGCGCCGGTCGTGGGAACGCCCGGGGCGGGACCCGGCGGCCGGTCCAAAGGCCCCGCCCGTCGGACCGCGCGGCGTTCCCCGGCGTTCCCCCGCGTTCCGCCGAAAGGGTGAATCGGACGGGGAACTGTTCGCCGAAACCCCCGGCCCGCCTTCGGGAAGCGAAGGCGGGGCCGCCCGGGGCGGCCCCGCGAACCGCTCGGGACCCCTGCCCGGGATGCGGACGAACCACCGTTCACCGGGGCCGCTCCCGGTACCCTTGGCGGCCATGAGCCGTACCGCCCCCGAGGCCGCAGCGTCCACCGAAAACCCCACCCCGGCCGCCGGAACCCCGGAGGATTCCCCGGTGCTCGCGGTCGCCCGCCGGGCCCGCGAGGCCGCCGCCGAGCTGGCCCCGCTGCCCCGCACCGCGCGGGACGGCGCGCTGCTGGCCGTGGCGGACGCCCTGGAGGCCCGGACGGCGGAGATCACCGAGGCCAACGCCCGGGACATCGCCCGCGCCCGGGAGGCCGGCACCCCCGAGGGCATCATCGACCGGCTGACCCTCACCCCCGAGCGGGTCGCGGCGATCGCCGCCGACGTGCGGGACGTCGTCGCGCTGCCCGACCCGGTGGGCGAGGTGGTGCGCGGCTCCACACTGCCCAACGGGCTGGAGCTGCGGCAGGTGCGGGTGCCGCTGGGCGTGGTCGGCATCATCTACGAGGCCCGTCCGAACGTCACCGTGGACGCCGCCGCGCTCTGCCTGAAGTCCGGCAACGCCGTGCTGTTGCGCGGCTCCTCCTCCGCCTACGCCTCCAACACCGCGCTGGTGGAGGTCCTGCGGGACGCGGTGGCCGGCGCCGGTCTGCCGGCCGACGCGGTGCAGCTGGTGCCCGGTGAGGGCCGGGAGTCGGCCCGGGAACTGATGCGGGCCCGCGGTCTGGTGGACGTCCTCATCCCGCGCGGCGGCGCCTCCCTGATCAACACGGTGGTCCGCGAGTCGGTCGTCCCGGTGATCGAGACCGGCGTCGGCAACTGCCACGTGTACGTGGACGAGGGCGCGGACCTCGCCATGGCGGTCGAGTTGCTGGTGAACTCCAAGGCCCAGCGCCCGAGCGTGTGCAACGCGGCGGAGACGGTGCTGGTGCACGCCGGCATCGCCGACCGCTTCCTGCCGCTCGCCCTCGCCGCGCTCCGGGACGCGGGGGTGACCGTGCACGGCGACGAGACCTGGGCCAAGGCCGGGGCCTCCACCGGGGTCGAGGTGGTGCCGGTCACCGAGGAGGACTGGGGCACCGAGTACCTCTCCCTGGACATCGCCGCCGGTGTGGTGTCCGACCTGGACGCCGCCGTGGCGCACATCCGGCGTTGGTCCTCCGGGCACACCGAGTCGATCATCTCGCGCGACACCGCGGCGGTGCGGCGGTTCGTCTCCCGGGTGGACTCCACGGCGGTGATCGTCAACGCCTCGACGCGATTCACCGATGGGGGTCAATTCGGTTTCGGCGCCGAGATCGGCATCTCCACCCAGAAGCTCCACGCGCGCGGCCCCATGGGCCTGCCGGAGCTGACCTCGACCAAGTACGTGGTCACCGGAGAGGGGCACATCCGGGGGTGAATTCGGGCGGGACTTCCCGTTCGGTCCCCGATCGTCCTAGGCTGGGGGCGTGCCGGAGGACCCGACGGGCCCACCGTTCCCGGACGGTGAGGGGCCCGACAGCGGAGACCACGGGGCGGCCGACGAGGCGTTCGACGCCCTGGTGCTCGACGAGGCGTTCGTCGCGGCGGCGCGGGTGCACGAGCCCAGCGCCGCCGAGCGATCGCTGGAAGCCGCCCTGGAGCGCGCGGAGCGCGAGGCGGCCCGTGAGCGTGCGGAGCCCTTCCCCGACGGCGACCCGCTCGTCTACGACCACCCCTTCGTCGACCCGGCGGACCCCGGCCCGGCCTTTCCCGACCCCGGTTTCGGCCACACCTACGGCTACGGGTACGGCCTGGGACACGGCTTCTTCCCGGACGCCGGCGCCGGGCTTCGAGGGGTTCCGGGAATCTCCGGGGGGCCCGGCCCCGACGGCGTCGGCCGCCCGCCCGGACACCGGGTGGCCGGAGCCGGTGGCCGGAGGGCGTCCGCCGGCTCCGGCGCCGCCGCCGGTGCGGGGTCGGTGCGTCCGCCGGCGATCCCGATGCGGTGGCCGGGGCGCTGGCAGCGGCCGGTGGCCTGTGTGCTGGCGGTGGTGATGGGCCTCAGCGTGATCGCCTTCGCCCTGGTCTCGATCGACCGGGACGCCGGAACGGGGGAGCCCGCCGGTGAGCCGGCGCCCCCGGCCGAGTTGCCGGACGGGGCGATCTCCGGGACGGGCGCGCCCGCCGGGGCGGCGGGGCCGGGGTACGACCGGGGCGGTTTCGGGGGGCGCGGGGGCTGAACCGCCCGGTTCGGCCGAATCCCGCGCGGCACGTCCCCGGGAACCCGGCCGGGACACGGGGGTGGACACGGGCATGGGCACGGGTCCGGGGGCGGTGGTGACGCGTCGGTGGCGGGCGTCCCCTTCCCGTCCACCGCCGAGCGTTCACCGCTGTCGGTCCACTCCCGCCGCCGCGCCCACACCGGTCCACTCCCGCCGCCGCGCTCCTCGCGGGCCGCCGCGCCGTGGCGGGCGCCGGGGCGACCCGCGAGGGGCGGGAGGGGACCGGGCCATGTGTTCGGGGCGTCCACCGGCGGGGTGAAGCGTCACCGTGAACGGATCGGGCCGTTCCTCCGGGGGAGAGCCCCGGAACCCCCGCCGTCGGCGCCCGGAGCCCGTGCCGGCCCCGGGGACGCCGCCGCCGGGACCGGGGAACACCCGATGTCCGGCCGTCGCGGTCGGCGGGAGTCGGTCGGCCGACGCGGAAATCGTTCCCGGGCGGACTGTCTCCTCGCCCCTCACCGTCCTACGCTGGAGGAGTGGCCGGGCGTTCAGAACCTCCGGAGGGAACCCCCACAGGATTCTCCGGGGAGGACGAGGAGTGGCGATCGACCGTCTTCGACGAGTCGTTCGTCCGGGCTGCCCGCATCGAGGAATTCTCCGCCCAACACCGGTTGGAGGAGGAGACCTCCCCGGTCCGCAACCGCTTCGCCCCCGTCCCCGAGTCCCGCTGGGGCTCCGGACTGCCCGCGCAGGGCATCGTGCTGGGCCTGATCGTCCTGACCGCCCTCGCCGTCGCGGTGCTGCTGGGCACCCACTCGCCCTACACGGGAACCGTCGAGTACACCACCCCGCCCTGGACCGTGGTGGTGCCCCTGGTCCCCGGCTCGGAGGTTCCCGGCGGCACGGTCGAGGAGGTGACCGGGGAGGGGCCGGTGGCCGACCTGGGCGTCGGAGCCGCCGGCCTCGAGGTGCCCGAGGCGCGCCGCACCGAGGAGTTCGGTCGGGAGCAGGTCGCGCAGGCACTCGCCCTGGCCAAGGAGTACGTGGTGGCGGCCACGCTCACGCCCGAGGTGCTGACCGGCGCCACCGTGCTGCCCGTCCGGGGTCTGCTGCGGCCCGAACAGCAGCGCCAACTCGATCGCAGTCTGGCCGGCGGCGACGAGGGGTCGGTCGCCACCGGGTGGCTGATCCGGTTCGACCCCTCGGTGGTCGCGCTCGCCGATCCCCGGGTGCGCACCGGGGGGAATTTCACCGTGCGGGAGGTCGGCGCCGGACGCGCGCTGGAGGTCTCCGTGGCGCTCGTCGCCGCCTACGCGGTGCGGCCGGCGGACGCCGACACCGATGAGCCGGCCTCGCTGTTCCTGGTGCAGCGCCGGTTGCGACTGGAGTTCACCGAGCAGGACCTGCGCGATCGCCGGGTCGTCCTGGTGGGCTCACAGGTCGCCGCCGGGCCGGCCGACTGCGCCGTGGACCCCTCCCGGGAGCTGCGCCCGCTCTTCGCCGGGGAGCGGCCCACGGGGGACGGCGGCGCCGGGGACAGGGCCGGGGAGGACCCGGACGATCCATCGGGGTTCGGCGGCACGGACCCGTTCTCCGTCCTGGACCGGTCGGCCGGCGAGGGTGTGGTGTGCGGCACCCTGCGGGGGACGCCCACCGCCGGGGAGTGACCCCGGACGGTCGCGGACGTCGCCGGCGCGGAGCCGGACGAGTCGCACGGGCCCGGTCGGGGCCGCCCGGGAGGCGTTGCTCCACAGGGGATCAGGGAGGCATCGACAGGGAACCGCGGGGGCCCGTGCCGGGGGTGCGGGCCCGGCCGACCGATCACCGATCCGTCACCGGACGCTCCCGGGCGCGCGACGCGCCTCGGGCCCGCGCCGGGCGGGACGGTCGTCGCGGAGCCGGAGCCGGAGCCGGAGCCGGAGCCGGAACCGGAACCGGGCCGGACTCAGCGGTGGTCGCCGGAACCGTTCGGTTCGCCCGAACCGTTGGGACCGTCGGCGTTCCCGGATCCGGCGGAACCGTTCGGGTCGGGGCGGCGGGGCCGTCCGGACCCGGTGGCGAAGTCCCGCAGCTTGCCGCCGAGATCGCCCGCGCCCGTCGCCACGTCGTTGACCAGCTTCATCAGCGGGTCGCGGCCGTTGCGCACGGTCTGGGCGTAGTGACCGGCCGACTCCCGGAAGGAGTCGGAGATCCGGGTCCCGCCGTCCTCGTCCCGACGCGGGTAGTGGCCGTCGCACAGCCGCTGGTAGTCCCGGGTCAGCGACCACTTCTTCAGCTCGGCCGCGCGGACGGCCGCGAAGGGGTGCGTGCGGGGCAGGACGTTGAGGATCTTCAGCACGGAGTCGCGCAGGTCGCCGCCCGCCTCGTACTCCTCGGCCTGCTCCAGGAACGCGTCGATGTTCATCCGGTGCAGGTTGTGCCCGCCGGCGAGCTTCATCAGCCCGCGCAGCGAGGCGTCCAGGTCCTGGCCCACCAGCAGGCCCGCGCGGTCCGCGGACAGCTCCGACTTGCGGAACCACTCGCGCAGCGCGGTGACGATCGCCATGATCGCGACATTGCCCAGCGGGATCCACGCCACCCGCACCGCGATGCTGGTCAGGAAGAGCAGGATCGTCCGGTAGACGGCGTGGCCGGAGAGCGCGTGACCGACCTCGTGGCCGACGACGGCGCGCATCTCCTCCTCGTCCAGCAGGTCCACCAGCCCGGTGGTGACCACGATGATCGGCTGGTCCAGGCCGATGCACATGGCGTTGGGCTGCGGGTCCTGCGAGACGTACATCGGGGGGACCCGTTCCAGGTCCAGGATCGCGCAGGCGTCCAGCAGCATGTGGTGCAGTTCGGCGAACTGCCGCTCGCTCACCCGCACCGAGTCCGACAGGAACAACAGGCGCAGGCTCCGCTCGGGCAACATGCCGCTGAGGGTCTTGAAGACCGTGTCGAAGCCGGTCAGCTTCCGCAGCGCGACCAACGCGGAGCGGTCCGCGGGGTGTTCGTAGGCCCGGGAGGAGATGCCGGGGTAGTGGCGCCGCCGACGGCCCGGCACCCCCGTGCCCGACCCGTCACCGCCCGACCCGCCACCGGGACCGGCCCCCCTGCGGCCGTCCTCGTTGTCCTTGCCAAAGTTCGTGCTCTCGGTCATTCGGCCCCCTCCGAGCCCCGTTCGACGGGCGCCGGCGATCCGGCGTCCGGTCTCCCCTCCAACTGCACCCCGGGCTCGGCGGTGGGGGCAAGAGGGAACGGACATCGGGTCCGCTTAACATGAGCCTACGTTTCCGACGCCTCTTTCCGGATGGGTCATCGCATGTACTTCTCCAGTGCCACCGCCGCCCTGACCGCCCTCGCCGAGGAGGGCGCCGAGCACGGGGCGACGAACCCCTGGCTGGTCGGGGGGCTCGTCCTCGCCGGTCTACTGGCGATGCTGTGGGTCACCACCCTCCTGAACCGGGACCGCTGAGCCCCTCCGGGGGCCGGTCCACCGCGCACCATCTCCCCGGGACCTTCCCGGGCTTCCTCCGGGACGGGTTCCCGTGACGAGCGGTTAGGGTCGCCACATGGCAGACGACACTCCCCGCGCCGGGGACGCGCCCCGGCGCGGGGACGACCCCGGCGTGCCCGTCACCGCCCCCGTTCCGGGGGCGGCGGGCGGCCCCCCGGAGGACGCCGGGGTGCCGGGTAAACGGCGGCTCGGGGTGATGGGCGGTACCTTCGACCCCGTCCACCACGGCCACCTGGTGGCCGCCAGCGAGGTCGCCGCCCGCTTCCACCTCGACGAGGTGGTCTTCGTGCCGACCGGCAAGCCGTGGCAGAAGTCCCACCAGCGGGTCTCGCCCGCCGAGGACCGCTACCTGATGACGGTCATCGCGACCGCGTCCAACCCGCAGTTCTCGGTGAGCCGGATCGACATCGACCGGCCGGGCACCACCTACACCATCGACACCCTGCGAGATCTGCGCCGGGAGAACCCGGACGCCGATCTCTTCTTCATAACCGGCGCCGACGCCCTCGCCCAGATCCTGGGTTGGCGCGACGCCGCGGAACTGTTCTCACTGGCACACTTCATC
This sequence comes from Streptomyces sp. ST2-7A, assembly GCF_021390475.1. Lineage (GTDB taxonomy): Bacteria > Actinomycetota > Actinomycetes > Streptomycetales > Streptomycetaceae > Streptomyces. The sequence continues at coordinate 120,863 of NZ_JAJUWS010000003.1, read as the reverse complement.
GGAGTCACCCGCCCCGGCCACCCATTGACCGACCCGGGTCTGCCCGACGGCGGGGTGTCGCTGATCGAGGTTCCGGCGCTCGCCATCTCCTCCACGGACTGCCGGGCCCGGGTGGCCGCGGGGGAGCCCGTCTGGTATCTGGTGCCGGACGGTGTGGTGCGCTACATCAACAAGCGCAGGCTCTACCGTGACCGACCGGCATCGAAGCACTGAGCAGGGCTCGAGGACCGACCGCGGCCCGAAGGGGGCGGACTCGTGAACGACCGACACGATCCCTACCGGGAGTTCCGGGGGTACGACGAATACGGTCGCCCCGTCTGGGACATCCCGCCCGACCAGGGGGCGTGGACCGGTCACGGCACGGGCGAACCGGCGACCGGCGGTCCCGGGGGGTGGGACGGGTACGGGGGTGACCCCGCGTCGGCCGGGAACGCCGCCCGGGGCTACGACCAGGGCCATGGCGGGGGGCAGGGCGAGGGTTACGACGCGGACCACGGTCGGACGGACGACCCCGGGACCGTCCACGGGTACGGCACCGCCGAATGGTCCGGGAACACCGGGGCCGACGGCTGGTCCGCGGGTTCCGACGGCGGGTGGAACTCCGGCGGGTCCGGCGGCTGGGACGGGTACGGTCACGACGCCGGCGGGTGGGACGCGGCGGGCACGGCCGGGGATCCCGGTGTCTCCTCGCGCACCGCCGTGCATCCCGAGGGGCCCACCGTCCCCGGGCCGCGCCGGCCGGAGGACGGCGGCGGTTACGACGCCGGGGGTTACGGGAGCGGGTACGCCGACGGCGCCGGCGGATACGACGACCGGGAGACGGACCGGGGATACGGCGCCACCACCGCCGGCGACGGCCCCGACGACCTCCGGGACCCCGCCGGGACCGGCGCCGGAACGTCCGACGGGAACGGCGACCGGTCCGGGACGGACGACGCCTCCGGCGAGCCCCGCGAGTACCACACCGAGCAGTTCGCCTTCGTCGAGGAGAAGGAGGAGAGCAGCGAGGACGTCATCGACTGGCTCGAGTTCAGCGAGAGCCGGACCGAACGGCGGGAAGAGGCCAAGCGGCGGGCCGTCGGACGGATACGACTGCTGGCGATCGCCGTGGCCCTGGTCCTGCTGGGCGGTATCGGCTGGCTGTGGGTCGGCGACCGGCTGCCCTTCATGGGAGAGGGGGAGACCGAGGAGGAGGCCGCGCCGGGCGTGGAGAACCGTGACGTGATCATCGTGCACCTGCGCGAGACCAACGGGGACACCACCTCCACGGCCCTGCTGGTGGCCAACCGCACCACGCGGCAGGGGACCACCCTCCTGCTGCCCAACGAACTCGTGGTCACCCCCGACGGCGGCACCACCACCCTGGGGCAGGCCGTCACGGAGGAGGGCGCGGCGTCGGTCCGCGAAGCCGTGGGCACCCTGCTGGGTGCCGACATCAGGGGGACCTGGCGGCTGGACACCCCTTACCTGGAGAACCTCGTGGACCTCGTCGGCGGCATCGCGGTGGACACCGACACCGCCGTCACCGACGAGGACGGCGAGGAGGTCGTCGCCGAGGGGGAGGGCACCTCGCTCACCGGTGGTCAGGCCGTCGCCTACGCGGTCCACCGCGCCGACGACGAACCCCAGAGCGCCCAGTTGGAACGCTTCGGGCAGGTGATGTCGGCGGTCTGGAGCAAGATGCCCGACACCGAGGACGCCGCCACCCGGGTGGTGGAGAACCTGGCCCAGGTCCCCGACCCCTCACTGTCGGAGAACGAGCTGGGAGCACACCTCGCCCGGTTGGCCGGGACGGCCTCCTCGAACGCGCACGCCATGGTGCCGCTCAGGGTCCGGGAGGACGGGACGATCGACGACGAGACGGCGGAGAACGTCGTGGCGGCGGTCCTCGGCGGCACCGTGAACGAGGCCGAGGGCGTCCAACTGCCGCGTGTCGCCGTCCGGGACGGTAGCGAGGGCGGCGCGGCCGGTGAATCGGCTCGGGTGCTGCTGGTCAACGGCGGATTCACCGTGGTGGAGACCAGGGCGGCCGAGGAGGAGCTCCCGGAGAGCGAGGTCCGCTACCGGTCCGAGTCCTTCCGGCAGACCGCCATCGAGGTGGCCCGCACCCTGGGGCTCCCCGACGAGGCCGCCGTGGAGGGGGACGTCCCCGGCAACGCGGACATCGTGGCCCTGGTCGGCGCGGATCTCGACCCCGCCGCGGAGTAGGAACGGGCACGCGGCTCCGTTCCGGGGCGACCCGGCCCGGCGGCCGGGGCGCCCCGGGACGTGAGACCCTGGGACGGATATCCGCCGATCGAGGGAGAACCCCCTGTCGTGACCGCCACCGACCGCGCCACGGAGCTGATCACGGTCGCCGCCCAGGCCGCGGCCGACAAGCTCGCGCACGACATCATCGCGTACGACGTGAGTGACGTCCTGGCCATCACCGACGCGTTCCTGCTGGCCTCCGCCCCCAACGACCGTCAGGTCCGGGCGATCGTGGACGCCGTGGAGGAGGAACTGCACGAGAAGCTGGACATCAAGCCCGTGCGCCGCGAGGGGGAGCGCGAGGGACGCTGGGTGCTGCTGGACTACGTGGACATCGTCGTGCACGTCCAGCACTCCGAGGAGCGCGTCTTCTACGCCCTCGAGCGACTGTGGAAGGACTGCCCGCAGCTGGAGCTGCCGCCGGACGCGGTGGCCACCCGCGGACGCGGCGCCGAGGACGGCGGGGAGGGTTCGGCGTGAGCACCCCGCCGCCGCGCCGCCGGATCGTCCTGTGGCGCCACGGACAGACCTCCTGGAACCTCGAGCACCGTTTCCAGGGCACCACCGACATCCCGCTCACCGACGAGGGCCTGGCCCAGGCCCGGCGCGCCGCCGAGATGCTCGCCCGGCTGCGTCCGGACGCCATCGTCTCCTCGGACCTGAGCCGGGCCGCCGCCACCGCCGCCGAACTGGCCGCCCTCACCGGCCTGGAGGTCCGGCGGGACGAGGCGCTGCGGGAGACCTACGCCGGGACGTGGCAGGGGCTGACCCACGAGGACATCCAGGCCCGTCACGGTGACGAGTACGCGGCGTGGAAGCGCGGGGAGCCGGTGCGCCGGGGCGGGGGCAAACTGGAGTCCGAGGTCGCCGACCGCGCGGCGCCCTGCGTGGAGCGCAACGCGGAGAAGTTGCCGGAGAACGGGACCCTGATCGTGGTCAGCCACGGCGGGACCATCCGCACCACCATCGGCCGCCTCATCGGGCTGGAGCCCTCCAGTTGGGAGGCGCTGGGCGGGCTGTCCAACTGCTGCTGGTCGGTACTCGGGCCCGGGGCCCGGGGCTGGCGCCTCTTGGAGCACAATGCCGGCAGCCTGCCGCTGCCGGTGATCGGCGACGACACCTGAGCCGGAGCCCGGACCGCCGGGGGCACGTCGTCCGACGCCCCGGCGCACCGGGCGTGCGCCGCGGGTGTGCGATCGTGCACACGAGGTATCGATCCCGTCTCCCTTCGGGGGAGACGGGATCGTTCGCTTATCGCGAACCGTTCCCCGTGGCAGAATCGTGCCCGCCGGGGCGGGCGACCCGGTGCGGAACTCCCGGCGACCACGGAGGATTTCCACGTGCGCATGGCCTGCGGCCGAGGCTGGAGTTGATCGCGTCATGGGAGCACACAGCAGGAAGTGCGACTGGTGCGGCGGGGCCACCCCCATCGTGCGCGACCTCGAGCCTGTCAACCCCTCCTACCAGTACTGGTGCGTGGAATGCGCCCGGGCGCTGGTCATAAAGGGCGACCCGATCGAGGTGTATCGGGAACTGGAGGGTGAGCCGATCTACGGCCGGCTCCTCGACGAGCACTGCACCCTGAAGCGCTTCTACACCTTCGCCGGAGCCTGAGCCGCTGCCCGGAACCGCTGCCCGGAATAGCCGTCCGGAACCGGGCCCGGGTCGCCGTGGAGCGCTGGACGCCCGATGGGTCGTCCCGGGTCGTCCCGCCCGGTCGTTCCCCGTGAGGCCGTCGGACCGGTGACCGTGCCGGCAGGGCTTCCGGAACTCCGTGTGCCGACCGGCCGGCTGTCGCCCGTTCCCCCGGTGCCCGTTCCCCCGGTGCCGCGCCGTCGGTCGGGGCGCGGGGCCGGCGCGCGGCGGTGTCGAGCGGGCTTTCCTCTCCGGTGTCACCGCACTCCCGTCCCCCTTCGCGTCCCTCGCGCCCTTCGCCTTCGGGGAGGCCTTTCGACCCGCGTTCGGGAGCGCCGTCCCCGGCCCGATGGCCGTCCGACCCACCGGGACGCGGGTTCCGGGCTCGCTCCGGGACCCCGGTCCGGACGGGTTCCCGGCCGGGCCGGGGCGGGGTCTCGGTGATTTGGCATCACACCCCGGGGGCCGTGTACAGTGGGCGTCGCCGCCGCGGGAAACCGCAGGAAACACATCCGGGGCTATAGCTCAGTTGGTAGAGCGCTTGCATGGCATGCAAGAGGTCAGGAGTTCAATTCTCCTTAGCTCCACGGGTTTCGCGCGGTGGCTCCCGGACGCGAGTCGTCCATCACGGGGCTATAGCTCAGTTGGTAGAGCGCTTGCATGGCATGCAAGAGGTCAGGAGTTCAATTCTCCTTAGCTCCACAGCCCACAGCGGGCCGTCCGGATGTCGGGCGGCCCGTTCTGCGTTGTACCCGGTGCGGTACGCTGTGCTCATGCGTGCCGTACGCCTGCTGCTTATCGGGCCGCGCTGAAGGAAAGCCGCCCTCCGCCGGGGCGGGATCAGCGCGGCCGCCCCTCCTGTGCGAGGGGCTTTTTCGCGTTCGGGGCAGCGGCAGAAACGATTTCGACGGAGCTCGAGGGACCATGACCGAGACGTTCAAGTACGGAGCCGCGCTGGCGGCCGACATCGAGGCACGCTGGCAGGAAAACTGGGAGCGGGAGGGCACCTACGAGGCCCCCAACCCCTCGGGCGCGCTGGCGGACGGCTCGGGGCGCGCGGAACTGCCCAAGAAGTTCATCATGGACATGTTCCCCTATCCCTCGGGAGCGGGGCTGCACGTCGGCCACCCGCTGGGGTACATCGCCACCGATGTCTACGCCCGTCGGCTGCGGATGACCGGCCACAACGTCCTGCACACCCTGGGATTCGACGCCTTCGGCCTGCCCGCCGAGCAGTACGCCGTCCAGACCGGCACCCATCCGAGGGTCTCCACCGAGGAGAACATCGGCAACATGCGGATCCAGCTGCGCCGGCTGGGACTGGGGCACGACACCCGGCGCTCGGTGTCGACCATCGAACCGGACTACTACCGCTGGACCCAGTGGATCTTCCTGCAGATCTTCAACTCCTGGTACGACGAGCGGGTCGGCCGGGCACGCCCGATCGCCGAACTGGTCGCCGAGTTCGAGTCCGGAGCGCGTGCCCGGCCCGACGGTCGCGCCTGGTCCGATCTGACGACCGCCGAACGCGCGGACGTCCTGAGTGGTTACCGGCTGGCCTACGCCTCCGAGGCCCCGGTCAACTGGTGCCCCGGACTGGGCACCGTGCTGGCCAACGAGGAGGTCACCGCCGACGGCCGTTCCGAGCGCGGCAACTTCCCAGTCTTCAAGTCCCGTCTGCGGCAGTGGAACATGCGGATCACCGCCTACGCCGACCGCCTGCTGGACGACCTGGAGCCGTTGGACTGGCCCGAGGCCATCAAGCTGCAGCAGCGCAACTGGATCGGCCGCTCCGAGGGCGCCCGGATCGACTTCACCGTCCCGGCGGCCGAGGGCGCCGAGGGCAACGGCGGAGCCGAGCACGCCGTCGCGGTCTTCACCACCCGTCAGGACACCCTGTTCGGTGCCACCTACATGGTCCTGGCGCCCGAACACCACCTGGTCGACGCCGTCGTCCCCGAGGCATGGCCCGAGGGCACCCGACCGGCCTGGACCGGCGGCCGGGCCGATCCCCGTGAGGCCGTCGCCGCCTACCGCAAGCGGACCGCCGCCAAGTCCGACGTCGAGCGGCAGGCCGACGCCCGGGAGAAGACCGGTGTCTTCACCGGCGCCTTCGCGGTCAACCCCGCCAACGGTGAGCGGGTACCGATCTTCATCGCCGACTACGTGCTGATGGGCTACGGAACCGGCGCCATCATGGCCGTTCCCGCCCACGACTCCCGCGACTTCGCCTTCGCCCGCGCCTTCGACCTGCCGATGCGCTGTGTGGTCCGGCCCACCGACGGTCGGGGCACCGACCCCGCCGGGTGGGACGACGCCTTCGTCTCCCACGAGGCCGAGATCATCGACTCCGCCGGCCCCGACATCATCCTGGACGGTCTGGACGTGCCGGCCGCCAAGAAGCGGATGACGGCCTGGCTGGAGCGCGGGGGCGTCGGCGAGGGCACCATCAACTACCGTCTGCGCGACTGGCTGTTCAGCCGGCAGCGGTACTGGGGGGAGCCCTTCCCCATCGTCTACGACGAGGACGGGATCGCCCATGCCCTGCCCGAGTCGATGCTGCCGCTGGAACTGCCGGAGATCGACGACTACAGCCCCCGCACCTTCGACCCCGAGGACGCGGACACCCGGCCCGAGACGCCGCTGTCACGGAACCGGGAGTGGGTGGAGGTCGAGCTGGACCTGGGCGACGGGCCGCGCCGCTACCGGCGGGAGACCAACACCATGCCCAACTGGGCGGGCTCCTGCTGGTACGAACTGCGCTACCTGGATCCCCGGAACACCGACCGCCTGGTCGACCCCGGGGTCGAGCGGTACTGGATGGGCCCGCGCGACGGGATGCCGCTGGGCGGCGTGGACCTGTACGTCGGCGGGGCCGAGCACGCCGTGCTGCACCTGCTGTACGCCCGCTTCTGGTCCAAGGTCCTGTACGACCTGGGACACATCTCCTCCGCCGAGCCCTTCCACCGGCTGTTCAACCAGGGCATGATCCAGGCGCACGTCTACCGGGACTCCCGCGGCTTCCCGGTGCCCGCCGGCGAGGTCGAGGAGCGCGACGGCCGCTGGTACCACGGTGACGAGCCCGTCGGGCGCGAACTGGGCAAGATGGGCAAGTCACTGAGGAACGCGGTCACCCCCGACGAGATCTGCGCCGAGTACGGCGCGGACACCCTGCGGCTGTACGAGATGGCCATGGGGCCGCTGGACGTCTCCCGACCGTGGGACACACGTGCCGTGGTCGGTCAGTTCCGTCTGCTGCAGCGCCTGTGGCGGAACGTGGTGGACGAGACCACCGGTGAGTCGGTGGTGGTCGACGAGCAGCCGGACGAGGCAACCCTGCGGGCGATGCACAAGGCCATCGACGGCGTCGGCCGCGACCTGGACGCCCTGCGGTTCAACACGGCGATCGCCAAGATCACCGAGCTGAACAACCACGTCACCAAGCAGCCCCGGGTGCACCGGGAGGTCGCGGAGACGCTGGTCCTGCTGATCGCCCCGCTGGCCCCGCACATCGCGGAGGAGTTGTGGAGCCGGCTGGGCCACACCGACTCGGTGGTCCACCGGCCCTACCCGCTCGCCGACCCCGCCTATGTGGTGGACGAGACGATCACCTGTGTGATCCAGATCCGGGGCAAGGTCAAGGCACGGCTGGAGGTCGCGCCCGACATCGCCGAGACGGAGCTGGAGAGCATCGCACTGGCGCACCCGGTGGTTCGCGGTGCCCTCGGGGACGCGGGGATCCGCAAGGTGATCGTCCGGGCGCCGAAGCTGGTCAACATCGTGCCCGCCTGAAACGGTCCCCGGGGCGGCCCCGCGCGCTCCTCGGCACCCCGGTCCGTCCCCTAGGGGGCGGGCCGGGGGCCTTCCGGGGGGCGGAGGAGTGCCGTCCGGGCCCCCGGCCCTCTACCCTGGGGAGGGGACGGGCGCCGACCGCCCGTCGTCCACCGACGGCGCAACGCCGAGAGAGACGGAGCGGCTCATGGATATCCTGCTCACCGTGCTCGCACTGGGACTTCTGGCCTTCCTGGTGTTCGTGGCACTCGTGGTGCGCGGGGCCCGGGCCGCCAAGCGCCACATCGACCGGGGGGTCCGCGAGGCCCGCCGCTCCTTCTCGGACGCCGGCCTTCGCGCCCGCGGGGCCCAGCCCGGCCCGATCGGCGAATTGGCACGCGTCCGCCGGGAGATGCGGATGTCCCTGGACCACACCCGCAAGGTGCTCGAGTCCGGATCCTCCGACGACCCGGCCCTGGCCGAGGCCCTGGCCCTGGTGGAGCGACTCGGTGAGCACGCCGGTGCCCTGGATCGGGAGATGGGGGTGCTGATGGACCACGAGCCGAACCGCGCGAGGGTGGCCGAACGCCTGCCCGAGCTTCGGGAACGCGCCGGACGCATCCGGAGCTCGGCCGACTCGCTGCGCAACGCGGCCCTGGACCGGGTGCACCATCACGACGCCGACGAGATCGACGGGCTGCACCGTCAGATCGAGATCGAGTCCGGGGCCCTGCGCCACTGGGATCCGGTCCGGCCGGCCCCGGGGCCGGCGGAGGAGAAGCTGCCGCCCACTGCCGGGTACCGGCGGCTGACCGACCGGAACCGACCACGCGACGCACACTGACGGGGCCTGTCGTATTCTCCGAGCCATGTCCCGGAGATCCGCCTCCCGAGCCCTGGCCGTCGTCACCGATTCCACCGCCTACCTGCCCCGGGCGGAACTCGGACGTCACGAGATCACCGAGGTGCCGCTGACCGTGGTCATCGAGGGCCGCGCGTTGGAGGACGGCACCCCGGAAGCGGCCCGTCGGCTCGAGCGGGCCCTGGGCCGACACGGCTCGGTCACCACCTCGCGCCCCAACCCGGAGACCTTCGCGGCCACCTATGACGAACTCGCCGAGGCGGGTGCCCGGGAGATCGTCTCCCTGCACCTGTCGGCCGAGATCTCCGGGACCCGGGACGCCGCCCTGTTGGCCGCCCGGGAAGCCCCCGTCCCCGTGCGGGTCGTGGACACCCGCATGGTCGCCATGGGACTGGGCTTCGCCGTCCTCGCCGCCGCGGCCGTCGCCGGGGCGGGCGGCACCGCCGAGGAGGCCGAGGCGGCGGCCCTCGAGCGCACCGCCTCCACCCGGGCGCTGTTCTGCGTGGACACCCTGGAACACCTGCGACGCGGTGGGCGCATCGGCGCCGCCCGCGCCCTGCTGGGCTCCGCCCTGGCGGTCAAGCCGATCCTGGAGCTGGCGGACGGGCGGATCGAGATGCTGGATCGGGTGCGGACGACCAACCGGGCGGTGGCCCGGCTGGAGGAACTGGTGGTGGAACACGCCGGCGACCGCCCCGTGGACATCGCGATCCACCACCTCGCGGCCGGCGAACGCGCCGAACAACTGGGGACCCGGCTGCGGGAGCGCCTGAACGCGTCCGCGCCGCCGCACATCAGCGAGGTGGGCGCGGTGCTCGGCGCGCACACCGGCCCCGGACTGCTGGGCGCCGTCGTCGCCCCGCGCTGATCCGGGGGACGCGCCCCTCCGCTCCGCGCCCCGCCGCCGGTCGACCTGCCCGGGGCCGCCGGGGGCCCCGCAGAACCCCGCGCCGTCGTCGCCGTCGTCGCTCTCGTGCTCATGTCGCCTCCCCGACCGCGCCGCCCGGGCGGTCACCGGGCGGGAGGGGCGCCGGCCCGGGCCGTCCGGCATGCGTGCCGGGAGCGAGCGCCCTCACCCCTTATGACGTTCCGGAAGGGCCGTTACCGCGCACGTCGGCGGCTCCTTCATCCGATCGGGTGAGCGAGTTGTCCACAAGCGGGGTGTCATCCACAGAAAAACACCGTCCCCGGCGGGGGATCCGGGTGGTTGCCTAGGGTCCCCGCCCATGAGACACGGATTCCACGACGGCACGGTCGCCGACGAACCCGCGGTCGGTCCCGCCGACGAATTCGGCGCCGGGCCACCCCGGGGCACCGGCCGTCGGCGTCGGGCGGGCACCGGCGACCACCTTGACCCGGGACTTCCGCGGGTCCTCGTCCGACCCGCGGAAGCCCCGGTTCCGGGGTCCGTGGGTTCCGGTCGGAAGGGGGAACCCCGCCCCACCGTTCCCGTACCGATCGACGGAACGGAACCCCCCGGCCTCCCGGTCCCCGCGCCACCGGAGGGTTCGCCGGTCCCCGATCCGGCGGCGCTCGTTTCCCCCCGGGGCACGGTCCGCCACCCCGCGGACGCCGACGGGTACCGAACCGACCGGGACCCGGCCCCGGGGGAGTGGTGGAAGCCGGTCGCCCCCGACGAGCGCCGCGCCCCGGCGTGGCCCGCGACCGGGACTCCCGATGAGCCCCCGACGACCGGCGACGCCCCTTCGGCCGCCACCGGTCCCGGGGCGTCCCCCCGTCCACCCGCCGCGTCGGGTGTCCCGGGTCTTCCCGGTACCCCGGGTACCCATGGTTCGCCCGGCGCGTCGGGCACCCACGATCTTCTCGACACATCGGGGAACGGCGTCCCCCGGGCCCCCGGCATCCCCGGTCCTCCCGGCACCTCGGGTGCTCCCGGTCCTCCCGGTATGCCCGATCGACCGGGGGTGATCGATCCGTCGGCTCCGACGGCGGGAGAGCCGACCGGGGCCCTCCCCGCCGCTCCCGTACGCCCCGTCCTCGCCGAGGCGCTCACCCGCCTGCGGTCGCGGTGCGGGATGGAACCGCGAACCCTTCTCGCACTGACCGTCCTCCTCGTGGTGGCGGTCGGTTTCGCGGTGCACCACTGGTCCTCCTCGCGGCCCCGCCCGGTGCCGGTCGTCGCGGCCTCCCCGGGAGCCCCGGACGGCACCGTCGCCGGAACCGACCCGTCCGAGGGGAACGGCCCACCGGAGGCGGGGCTCCCCCTGGTGGTCGATGTGGCCGGGGACGTCCGGCGTCCCGGCTTGCAGACACTCCCACCCGGCTCCAGGGTCGGGGACGCCATCGAGGCGGCGGGCGGGCTTCTGCCCGACGCCGACCCGGGGGTCCTGAACCGGGCGCGGCCGATCACCGACGGCGAGCACATCCTGGTGGGCACGGCCGGGCTCCCCGACGAGCCCGCTCCCTCCGGGGGAGTCGGTCCCGGTGTTCCCCACCACTCCGCGCCGGGAGTGGCACCCGACGGCCGCATCCTGCTCAACCTCGCGGACGCCGACCGGCTGCGCGAACTCCCCGGAGTGGGCCCGGTACTCGCCGGCAACATCGTCGCCCACCGGGAACGCCACGGTCCCTTCGCCTCGATCGAACAACTGCTGGACGTCTCCGGCATCGGACAGCGGCGGTTGGAGGACATCCGGGAACTGGTGGTGATCCCGTGACCTCCACAGCCCGAACCGGGAGGCCACCGGTCCACCCGACAGGCACCTCCCACCGTCCGCCCGACGGGTCCCACCACGCCCGCCACCCCCGTCACATCGAGGCGGGACGCCTGGGCGATTCCCACCCGCGCGACGAGGGTCCCGTCGACCTCAGGCTCGTTCCCCCGGCCGCCGCCTGCTGGGCGGGAGCGGTCCTCGCTCCCCTGACGCCCCGCCCCCTCCTGCTCCCTCTCCTCGCCCTGTGCGCGGTGGGGGGAGCGATCCTCACCGCCGCGGCCCTGCGGTCGCGCCGTCGTTCCCGACCCTCCGGTCCGACCGGCGCGCGGCCCCGGACCCCGGTGATCTGTGCCGTGGTGCTGATGTGCGCCGCGACCGGCGGCACGGTGGCGGTCCTGCACGCCTCGGCGGCCCGGGCCGGCCCTCTACCCGGGGCGGCCCGGGAGGGCGTCCCGGTGTTCGCCGAGGTCGAGATCACCGGGGACCCGAAACCGGCCCGCGCACCGTCCTTCGGCGGTGCCCGCCCCCTGCTGGTGACGGGTACCGCGCGCCGGGTCTCCACCGACGCCCCCGGTACCGGTGCCGGGACGACGGCGACCCGCACCCCCGTCCTGCTGGTGATCGAGGACGCGCATCCCGGATGGGTGGGGCTGCTGCCCGGGACCACCGTCTCCCTGACCGCCCGCCCCGCCGTGCCGAAGGGGGACCGCCCCGACGGACCCACGGCGATCCTTCGGGTGCGGGGCGGACACGCCCCGGAGGTCATCCGGGGGCCACCCCTCGCGCAACGCGTGGCGGGCCGACTGCGCGCGGGTCTCGTGGAGGCCGTCGCCGACCTGCCGGAGGCCTCGCGCGGGCTCCTGCCGGCCCTGGTCATCGGGGACACCACCGGCCTTCCGCCCGATCTCCTGGACGCCGTCCGGGCGGTGGACATGTCGCACCTCGTCGTCGTCAGCGGCGCCCACCTCGGCGTCCTCCTGGGGGTGCTGCTCGGTTCCCCCGGCAGGGCGGCCCTGGCCGAACGCGGTGGCCTGGCGGCCCGACTGGGACTGTCGTTGCGCACCACCGCCCTGCTCGGGAGCTGTCTGGTGGTCTTCTTCGTGGTGCTGTGCCGCCCCGGCCCGAGTGTCCTGCGGGCCGCGGTCTGCGGTGGGATCGCCATGGTCGCGCTGGCCACCGGCCGAACCCGATCCCTGCTGCCGGCCCTGGCCGCGGCCGTCCTGCTGCTCGTCCTCCACACTCCCGGTCTGGCCGGCTCCTTCGGATTCCTGCTCTCGGTGGCCGCCACGGCCTCCCTGCTGACCATCGCGCCACGCTGGAGCGCGACGCTGCGGCGGCGGGGGATGCGGGCCGGACCGGCCGACGCGCTGGCCTCCGCCGCCGCGGCCCAGGCGGTGTGCGCACCGATCGTCGTGGTGTTCACCGAGCGGATCAGCCCGGTGGCGATCCCGTGCAACATCCTCGCGCAGCCCGCCTTCACGCCCGCTCTGGTCCTGGGGTGGGCCGTACTGGCACTGGCCCCGTTCCTGCCCGGGCCGGCAGCCCATCTCGCCCGGTGGGCCTCCTGGCCCACCGAGTGGATCGCCGGGGTGGCGGTGGTCGGCTCCTCGCTGCCCGGAGCGGGGATCGGGTGGCCGGGAGGCTGGTGGGGAGCGCTGCTGCTGGGAACGGTCACCCTCGCCCTGGTCGCCCTTCTCCGCGGGGTTCCCCGGCGGCCGCGTGGCCGGCCGGTGGTCGCCTGTTGCCTGGTGCTGCTCTTCCTGGCCGTGGTTCTGCGCCCGGCGGGTATCGACCCCCTGCTGCGCGGTCTCACCGGCTGGCCGCCGGGGGGATGGCGGTTGGTCGCCTGTGACGTCGGTCAGGGGGACGCCACGGTGCTCGCCGCCGGACCCGGCACCGCCGTTGTCGTGGACGCGGGTCCCGATCCGGCCGCGATCGACGGCTGCCTGCGCGGATTGGGGGTGCGACGGGTGCCGCTGATCGTCCTCACCCATTTCCACGCCGACCACGTGGCGGGGCTTCCGGGCGTACTGCGCGGCCGGTCGGTCGGGACGGTGCAGGTCTCACCGGTGCGGGACACCCCGGGGCAGGCGGAGTTCGTGGACCGGGTGACGCGGGAGGCGGGAGCGCCGGTGGTGACCTCCCGTCCCGGTGAGCGTCGCTCGGTGGGCCCCGACCTGGAATGGGAGGTCCTCTGGCCACCGGAGGACTTCCGGGGCCACGGTTCCAACGACTCCAGCGTCACGCTGCTGCTCCGCACCGCCGGGATGACGGTGCTGTTGCCCGGGGACGTGGAACCCCCGGCGCAACGGGCCCTGCTGGCCGAGCACCCCGATCTGCCGGCGGTGGACGTGCTGAAGGTGCCGCACCACGGATCGGCGCACCAGCACGCGCCGCTGCTCGAACGCCTCGCCCCCCGCACGGCGTTGATCAGCTGCGGGGTGGGCAACCCCTACGGTCATCCCGCCCCGGAACTGGTCGCCGAACTGGAGGCGGGGGGCGCGACGGTGCTGCGCACCGACCTCCACGGAGGGGTGGCGATCCTGCCGGGTGTCGGGGAGGGGGACGAGCCCCGGGCGGTGTCCCACCGGCCGCCGAAGGCCTCGGAGGAGGACACCGCGGCGGAACCGGGAGAGGAGGATCCCCCCACCGATCCGGGCCCCGGGGCGGTGAACGGCCCGCCGCCGGGGTCGGAGGCGGGGATCACCCCTCCTCCAGCCACCCCTCCCGCGACTCGGCGATCTCCCGCAGCACCCCGGGGTCGTAACGACCATCCGGGTCCTCCAGGACGATCAGCCACTGGGCGTCCTCGGCGTCGTCGTCACCGGCCAGGGCCTCCCGCACCGGTCGCGGCTCCTCGGCGGGCGGGGGGTCGAGCAGCCCCGTCAACTCCGCCGCGAGTTCCTCGGCCGCCTCCCGGTCGGGCAGCACCAGGATGTAGGGGGAGGGGCGGTCGGTACCGGGTGCCTCCCGGTGCCCCCGCGGGGCGGTGTCCTCGCTTCGATCGGTCCTCACCCCCGCAGTATCGCCGATCCCCGGGACGGCACCTGCGGTCGGTTGTCGGCTGGACGTGGGATGCTGGGCCGCGATGGTGGAGAAGACGGGTGCGAAGGCGGCGGGGCGGGGTGCGGCGGGCGCGGGTGGGCGTTCCGGGCCGGACGCCCCCCTGACCGTGGCCGTGGGCCAGGAGGGGTTGCTGCTCGACCGCGCGGTGCGGGAGGTGATCGCCGCCGCCCGGGCCGGTGACCCGGACACCGACGTGCGCGAGTTGAACCCCGGTGACCTCTCGCCGGGCACCCTCGACGAGTTGACCAGCCCCTCGCTCTTCGCCGAGCGCAAGGTGGTGGTCATCCGACAGGCTCAGGACCTGGGCGTCGACGTGATCAAGGACATCAAGTCCTATCTGGCCTCGCCCGCCGAGGAGATCACCCTGGTCCTGGTGCACGCCGGCGGTGCCCGGGGCAAAGGGCTCCTGGACGCGGCACGGAAGGCGGGCGCGCGAGAGGTCGCCTGCCAGAAGTTGACCAAACCCGCCGACCGGTTGGCCTTCGTCCGCGACGAGTTCCGCCGGGCCGGGCGCAGCGCGTCACCTGCGGCCTGCCAGGCGCTGGTCGATGCCCTCGGCAGCGACCTGCGGGAGTTGGCCTCCGCCTGCGCGCAACTGGTCGCCGACATCGAGGGCACGATCGACGAGGCCGTCGTCGCGCGGTACTACACCGGCCGGGCCGAGGCGTCGAGCTTCGCCGTCGCCGACTGCGCGGTCGAGGGGCGGGCGGCGGAGGCGTTGGAGGCGCTGCGCTGGTCCCTGTCCACGGGGGTGGCGCCGGTCCTGCTGACCAGCGCGCTCGCCCAAGGGGTGCGGTCCATCGGCAAGTTGACCTCCGCGCCCTCCGGGATGCGCTCGGCGGACCTGGCCAAGGAGCTGGGAATGCCTCCCTGGAAGATCGATCGGGTGCGTCGTCAACTACGGGGGTGGTCCGCCGCCGGCGTCTCCACCGCGCTGCGGGCCGTGGCGGATGCGGATGCCGCCGTCAAGGGGGGCGGCGAGGACCCGGCCTACGCGTTGGAGCGCGCCGTGGTCACCATCGCCCGGGCGGCCCGTTCACGCTGACACCCGGCGGGGGCCGGCGGGCGTCGGGAGAGCCGCCCCGGGAGGGTCGTCGTCGAGGGCTTCGGGACCGGGGAGGGTGTCGCGTTGCACCGCGCCGGGGCCCTCACTCCGGTGCGGGCGCGGGCGCGGGCTTCCGCAGCGCCTCCAGCGCCGCGAGGGCCGCCTCGTCGAGCAGTTCGGGGAGTTCCGGGAGTGCCTCGGAGCCGGGGGAGGGCCAGTACTGCCAACTCATCCGCAGCTCCATGCGCGCCTCGCGCACGCTCATGGTGCCCCAGACCGGCCCCGAGGGACGCGAGGTGGCGTCGACGACCAACAACGCCTCGTCCCCCACCCCCGGGCGTTCCTCCACCGTGTAGACGGGGTCGTCGATCATCTGGTCGAGACCTCGGAACTCGGCCCGGGTCGCGAAACCCTCGGCCGGGTCGTGCCGGTGGTGCAGGACGGTCTCGACGGTCAGCATCAACTGGCGGTGCACCTCCGCCATCGCCTCGCCCTCGTCCCCGTCGAAGCCGTGCTCCAGGTAGACCGTGCAGCGGGCCATGTCCCAACTGTCCCGTTCCAGCGCCATGGATTGCGGCTGGTAGGCCGGGACCCCGAAAGCCTCCTCGAAGGGGGAGAAGTCCAAGGTCGAACACAATTCCGGATGGTGGTGATGCGGCCCCGGGGTGGCGATCACCGGCACATCCCGGGCGGTGAGTACGACCCCCCAGGTCAGAGAGGCGATCAGCGCTCCCACCAAGCCGGCGCGCAGACGCGTTCCCGAGGGGCTGTCGGCCCGCCACCGGTCGGCCCGCCACCCACCGGTGGGCCTCTCCCGGGCACGCTCCTCGGCCTCCGCGCCGTCGCCCTCGCCGGTACCCCCGCCACGATTCCTGTCCGGTCCCCCGTCCCCGTGTCGACCGTCCGGTCCGAAACGGTGTTCGCCGGAGCGGTCGACGGCGCCCACCCCACCGCTCACCCCGGCCGGGGCCGTGTCACGGTGCCCGGGGACGAACCGTCCGGGCCCCGGGTCGGCGGTCACCCGGCCGGGTGTGTTCACCCCCGGCGGTCGCGCGGCGCCCCACAGTTCGGGCTCACCGATCACCCCGGAGACCGCTCCGTGCGCGGCGGACCGGTCCGAAGCCCGCTCGCGCCGCCCGCCGGCTCCCCGGGGCCGCTCGGGCCCGTCGACCCGTCCATCCCGGCCCTCGCCGTCGTCAGGGGTGTCCCGGCTGCGGAAGAGCGTCATCCGCTCACTGTAGCCGGCGGCCGTTCCGCTTCGGACCCCTCGCGGTCAACCGCACCGACCGACACGGCATCGACCCGCATCGACCGGCACGGCACAACGCGACGAACCCCCGACGGCCGGGGAGGCGGGGGATCCGCGGGGGAAAGCGGGATGACACCGGGAACGGCGTGCCCCCGTGCGCCCGGAAGCGGGGAAGCGGGAGGGGCGGCGTTCCCGAACCCCGGACGGGACCGGAAACGCCGGACCCGGCCTCCCGTTGGGGGCCGGGTCCGGGGGAAACGTCACTCGATCGGGAAACCCGGTGCTCGACTCGCCGGAGGCGGTCTCGAGTTCACCGGGGCGGGCGCCGCACGCACGCACGTGGCGAACGTCGGACGTGTGCGGGGTCCGCCACCGTCCGGGGCGGAGAGAGGGGCCGCCGGTTCCGGAACGGGGTCGACTCGGAGGAGTGCGCGTTCCCCGTGCGGGTACCGATTCATCCGGCCCGACTCCGGACCGGACGGGAACCGTCACCCGCGAGAGGTCAGGCGTTCAGCGCCCCGAGCTTCTTGGCCAGCGCCGACTTCTTGTTGGCGGCGTTGTTGGGGTGCAGCACACCCTTGCTGACGGCCTTGTCCAGCTTGCGGGAGGCGGTGCGGGTGGCGGCGTCGGCCTGCGCGGCGTCACCGGCGGCCACGGCCTCGCGGGCGCGACGGATCGCGGTCTTCAGCTCGGACTTGACGGCCTTGTTGCGCTGCCGGGACTTCTCGTTGGTCTTGATGCGCTTGATCTGGGACTTGATGTTCGCCACGAAATGAGCCTTCTCGGGTTCGGGTTTTCCGATACGGACTGTTTCCGATACGGATGGTGGTGCGCGAGTGGTGCCGGGTCCCGTCCGCGGGTCGATGCCGACGCGCGCGGGGGAAGAGGCACGGCAGTCGACTCTACCAGCGGGCCGAGCCCCGGTCCCAATCGGTGGTCGGGGTCGATCGGTGGCGCGGCGGTCTCCGGGGCGAGCCGGCGTGCGATCCACCCGGGACCCGCCGGTGGAGCACCGCCGGAAGCCGCCGGAAAGCGGGTCGGGAACGGGTGTCGGGCCCCGGGCGCGACGGGCACGACGGTGGGGTGCGGGTGTCCCGCGCCGTCATGGGAGCATTGGGGGAGAACCCCTATCATCCCGGGAACCGCCGGGCCCCGGCCCACCGGACCCTCCCGGCCGCAGATTCCCAGACCTCCACCCGACAGGACCCCGCGTGCCCGCGACGACCCTTTCGAACGCTCCGGAGCCGAGCCGCACCGATCCGGCCGTCATCCGCAACTTCTGCATCATCGCGCACATCGACCACGGCAAGTCGACCCTCGCCGACCGGATGCTCCAGCTCACCGGGGTGGTGGACAACCGGCAGATGCGCGCCCAGTACCTGGACCGGATGGACATCGAACGGGAACGCGGCATCACCATCAAGTCGCAGGCCGTGCGGATGCCGTGGGGGTACGAGGACGCCGCGTACATCCTGAACATGATCGACACCCCCGGTCACGTGGACTTCACCTACGAGGTGTCCCGTTCGCTGGCCGCCTGCGAGGGGTGCGTCCTGCTGGTCGACGCGGCCCAGGGCATCGAGGCGCAGACGCTGGCCAACCTGTACCTGGCGATGGAGAACGACCTCACCATCATCCCGGTCCTCAACAAGATCGACCTGCCGGCCGCGCAGCCGGAGAAGTTCGCCGGTGAGCTGGCGCACCTGATCGGCTGCGAGCCGGAGGAGGTGTTGCGGGTCTCGGCGAAGACCGGCGAGGGCGTGGGGGAGCTGCTGGACGAGGTGGTGCGTCGGGTGCCGCGTCCCGTCGGTGACGCCGACGCCCCGGCCCGCGCGATGATCTTCGACTCGGTCTACGACGCCTACCGGGGCGTGGTGACCTACGTGAAGATGGTCGACGGTCGGCTGGGCCACCGCGACCGGATCCGGATGATGTCCACCGGCGCCGTCCACGAGCTGCTGGAGATCGGCGTCAGCTCCCCGGAGATGACCGTCGCGGACGGCCTGTCGGTGGGCGAGGTGGGCTACCTCATCACCGGTGTGAAGGACGTGCGGCAGTCCAAGGTGGGCGACACCGTCACCCACCAGCACAAGGGGGCCACCGAGGCGCTGGGCGGGTACAAGGACCCCAAGCCGATGGTCTTCTCCGGCCTGTACCCGCTGGACGGCTCGGACTACCCGGACCTGCGCGACGCCCTGGACAAACTCCAGCTCAACGATGCCGCGCTGGTCTACGAGCCGGAGACCTCGGCCGCGCTGGGCTTCGGTTTCCGGGTGGGCTTCCTGGGGCTGCTGCACCTGGAGGTCATCCGGGAGCGTCTGGAGCGGGAGTTCGGCCTCGACCTGATCGCCACCGCACCCAACGTGGTCTACACGGTGACGATGGAGGACCACACCGAGCACGTGGTCACCAACCCCAGCGAGTACCCGACCGGCAAGATCGCCGAGGTCCGGGAGCCGGTGGTACGGGCCACGCTGATCGCGCCCAGCGAGTTCATCGGCGCGATCATGGAGTTGTGCCAGAACCGGCGCGGTGCCCTGCAGGGCATGGACTACCTCTCCGAGGAGCGCGTCGAGCTGCGGTACACCCTGCCGCTGGCCGAGATCGTCTTCGACTTCTTCGATGCCCTGAAGTCCAAGACCCGCGGGTACGCCTCCCTGGACTACGAGACCATCGGGGACCAGGCCGCCGACCTGGTGAAGGTCGACATCCTGCTGCACGGCGACAAGGTGGACGCCTTCTCGGCGATCGTGCACCGGGACAAGGCCTACGCGTACGGCGTGAGGATGGCCTCCAAGCTGCGGGAGTTGATTCCCCGGCAGCAGTTCGAGGTCCCGATCCAGGCGGCCGTGGGGGCGCGGGTCATCGCGCGTGAGACGGTGCGCGCCATCCGCAAGGACGTGCTCTCCAAGTGCTACGGCGGTGACATCTCCCGCAAGCGGAAGCTGCTGGAGAAGCAGAAGGAGGGCAAGAAGCGGATGAAGGTCGTCGGCCGGGTGGAGGTCCCGCAGGAGGCGTTCATCGCGGCGCTCTCCTCGGACTCCGACGGCGGCGGGGAGAACAAGGGTCGCGGCAAGTAGTCGGCGGAGGGTCGACGAGAGGTCGGCGGGCGGGAACGGTCGGGGGACGGGCGGCCCCCGGCCGTGCGCCCCGATCCCCGGCCGTTCCGGTCCCCGGGGCCGCCGCGGGCCCCCGTCCCCGTCGGTTCGATTCCGGAGACCGCGCCCGTGGCACGGTCCCGAACCGGGACCCGGTACGAACCGGTCCCGCCGTTCGGGGCCATCCGTTCCCCCGGACGGGGGAACGGGGCGAATTCCCGGACACTCGCCGGAACGCCCCGCCACCGGTCCGCTCCCGGTCCGCAAGTGGCGGACCGGGGCGGCCCGATGGTCGTGGAACGGGCGCCCCCGGGGACCTTCGGGGACGGGGAACGCCGGGCCGGCTTCGGTACGATGTTGCCCCCCACCAGGCGACACCCGGCGCCGTAGGATGGGCACAGGCTCATATCGACCGGCACGTGGACCCTTACGTACGAGCGCCGACACATCTAGTGTGAGCGCCACTCGAGGTTACTCGTGAGTCACCCCAAAGAAGTGCGGGACCCGGAGGAAGTCGTGAGCGAGAAGCAGAATCCGATCGAGAATCGTCCGCCGTCCGTGGCGCATCTGTTCCTCGATCGGGTCGAGACAACCCCCGACAAGGAGGCGTACCGCTACCCGGTGCCCTCCGCCGGCGACGGGCCCGATGACTGGCGCAGTTACACCTGGGCCGAATCCGCGCAGCGCGTCTTCGCCATCGCCGCCGGGCTGATGGCCCTGGGCATCCGTCCGGAGGAGCGGGTGGCCATCGCCTCCGCGACCCGGGTGGACTGGATCCTCACCGATCTCGCCGTCCTCTGCGCCGGTGCCGCCACCACCACGGTGTACCCGCAGACCAACGCGGACGAGACCGCCTTCATCCTGAAGGACTCCGGTAGCCGGGTGCTCGTCGCCGAGGACGCCGCGCAGTTGGCGAAGGCCCGTGAGCGCCGCTCCGAGCTGCCGGACCTGGCGCACGTGGTCATCATCGAGACCGCCGACGCGGTGGCCGCCCCGGACGACCCCGAGGGCTGGGTGCTGTCCCTGGAGGAGCTGGCCGAGCGCGGGCGCGCCCACCTGGAGAAGAACCCCGAGGCGGTGCGGGAGTCCGTCGCCTCCCTGCGCGCCGACCAGCTGGCCACCCTCATCTACACCTCGGGCACCACCGGTCGGCCCAAGGGCGTACGGCTGCGCCACGACTCGTGGTCCTACATGGGCCACGCCATCGAGGCCATCGAGCTGTTGAACTCGGAAGACCTCTCCTACCTGTGGCTGCCGCTGGCGCACGTCTTCGGCAAGGTGCTGATCGCCGGCCAGGTCAAGGTCGGTCACTCGGCCGCGGTGGACGGTCGGGTCGAGAAGATCATCGAGAACCTGCCGGTGGTCCGCCCCACCTACATGGCGTCCGTGCCGCGCATCTTCGAGAAGGTCTACAACGGCGCCGCCAACAAGGCCCGCGAGGGCGGGGGGGCGAAGTACAAGATCTTCCTCTGGGCGGCCCGGGTGGCCAAGGAGTACGGTCGGGTCACCCAGGACAACTTCTTCCGCACCGGGGCCCGCACCGCCCCGATGGGCCTGCGGGTCCAGCACGCGATCGCCGACAAGCTGGTCTACTCCAAGCTGCGCGAGCGCTTCGGCGGTCGCATGAGGGCCTGTGTCTCGGGTTCCGCCGCGCTCGCCCCGGAGATCGGCTACTTCTTCTCCGGCGCCGGCATCCACATCCTGGAGGGCTACGGCCTGACCGAGACCAGCGCCGCCAACTTCGTCAACCCGGGCTCCGCCTACCGCACGGGCACCGTCGGCAAGGCCCTGCCCGGGCTGGAGGTGCGCGTCGCCGACGACGGCGAGATCCTGGTGCGCGGCCCCGGCGTCATGGAGGGGTACCACGGGCTGCCGGAGAAGACCGCCGAGGTGCTGGAGCCGGACGGCTGGTTCCATACCGGTGACATCGGCGAGCTGTCCGACGACGGCTACCTGCGGATCACCGACCGCAAGAAGGACCTGTTCAAGACCTCCGGCGGCAAGTACGTCGCGCCGACCGAGGTCGAGGGCCGGTTCAAGGCGGTGTGCCCCTACGTGTCGAACATCCTGGTCATCGGCGCCGACCGGAACTTCTGCAGCGCGCTGATCGCCCTGGACGAGCTCGCCCTGATGGCCTGGGCCCGGGAGAACGGCATGGAGGACATGACGTACGAGCAGGTGGTGGCCGATGCCCGCACCCGGGAGATGGTCGACGGCTACGTGCGGCAGCTCAACGAGGACCTCCAGCGCTGGCAGACCATCAAGCAGTTCCGCGTCCTGCCGCGCGACCTGGACGTGGAGCACGGGGAGCTCACCCCGAGCCTGAAGCTCAAGCGTCCGGTGGTGGAGAAGGAGTACGGCCACCTCATCGAGGAGATGTACGAGAGCTCGAGGGTCGGCTGACCGGTCGGCTCATTCGGCGAGGGGCGGGGTCCGACGGGCTCCGCCCCTCGCCGTGCGAGGGCGGGTGCGCGGGGCCGGGCGTCGACGCCCGGCCCCGGGTCCGGCCGCGTCCGCCCGGGCTCAGTCGACGAGGTCCCGCGCCACCGCGTCGGCCAGCAGCCGACCGCGCAGGGTCAGCGCGGCACGGCCCGCTCCGAAGGAGTCCTCCCGCAGCAGCCCGTCGGCCAGATACCGTTCGGCGGCGGCCCGGCCGGCGGGCTCCAGCAGCGTCAACGGGCAGCCCTCGACCATCCGCAGCTCGAGCAGGATCCGCTCGGTGCGCCGTTCGGCGGGGCTCAGGATCTCCCGCCCCGAGCCCGGCGACCGTCCCTCCGCCAGCGCCCGGGCGTACGCGCCGGGGTGGCGCGCGTTCCACCACCGCACCCCGCCGACGTGGCCGTGCGCGCCGGGGCCCGCGCCCCACCAGTCGCCGCCGTTCCAGTACAGCTCGTTGTGCCGGCAGCGCCCGGCGGGGGAGGTCGCCCAGTTGGAGACCTCGTACCAGGAGAACCCGGCGGCCGAGAGCATCTCCTCGGCGATCAGGTACCGGTCGGCGTGCACGTCGTCGTCGATGGGCGGGATCTCCCCCCGCCGCACCCGGCGGGCCAGCGCGGTGCCCTCCTCCACGATCAGCGAGTACGCCGACACGTGGTCCGGACCGGCCCCGATCGCCGCGTCCAGGGAGGCCCGCCAGTCGTCGTCCCCCTCGCCCGGGGTGCCGTGGATCAGATCCAGGCTGACGTGCTCGAACCCGGCCGCGCGCGCCTCGGCCACGCACTCCTCCGGGCGTCCGGGCCGGTGCCGGCGATCCAGGATCCGCAGCACGTGCTCGCGGGCGCTCTGCATCCCGAAGGACACCCGGGTGAAGCCCGCCGCGCGGAGGGCGGCCAGGTGGGCCGGGTCCACCGACTCGGGATTGGCCTCGATGGTGGCCTCCGCGTCCGGGGCCAGGCCGAACTCCTGGCGCAACGCCTCCAGCAGCCGCCCCGGGTCGTCGACCGGCAGCAGGGTGGGGGTGCCGCCGCCCAGGAAGACCGTCTCCACCGGCCGCGGGTCGTCCCCCAGGACCTTCCGGGCGAGCCGGATCTCCTCGATCAGCAGATCGGTGAAGTTCTCCCGGTTCACCCCGGCGCCGTCCGGGCCGCGCAGTTCCTCGGCGACGTAGGTGTTGAAGTCGCAGTAGCCGCAGCGGGAGGCACAGAAGGGGACGTGCAGGTAGAAGCCGAGGGGGCGCCCGGCGGCGCCGTCGAGCGCGCCGGGCGGCAGCGAACCGTCGGTGGGGACCGGCTCGCCCTCGAGGGGGATGGAAGGCATGGGGCCCATTCTCCCGGGCCCGTGCGGAAGGCGTTTCCCGACGGGGTTCCGGGGCACCGGAGGCGGCCGGTGGGTGGGGGTCAGAGACCGAGGGGGCCGTTGGGGCCGCCCACGGTCACGTGGTCGATGAGGTGTTCCACCGGCCCGAGCAGGGCCGGCTCCAGGTCGCGGTAGGAGTGCACCGAGCCCAGGACGCGACGCCAGGCCGCGCCGGTGTTCTCCGGCCAGCCCAGGGCCCGGCAGACACCGGTCTTCCAGTCCTGCCCCCTCGGTACCCGGGGCCAGGCGTCGATGCCCACCGAGGCGGGCTTGACCGCCTCCCACACGTCCACGAAGGGATGGCCGGTGACCAGCACGTGCGGACCGGAGACACCGGCCGCGATGCGGGACTCCTTGCTGCCCGGCACCAGGTGGTCCACCAGCACGCCCAACCGGGCCTCCGGGCCGGGGGAGAACTCCGCGACGATCGCCGGGAGGTCGTCGATGCCCTCCAGGTACTCGACGACGACGCCCTCGAGGCGCAGGTCGTCGCCCCACACCTTCTCCACCAGTTCGGCGTCGTGGCGCCCCTCGACATAGATCCTCCCGGCGCGCGCCACCCTGGCGCGCGCTCCGGGCACGGCCACCGACCCGGAGGCGGTCCGCCCCGGCGTGACGGCGCCCGGTCGGTCGGGGGCGTCGGTCGGGCGCGGACGCGCCAGGGTCACCGGACGCCCCTCCAACAGGAAGCCGGCCGGTTCCAGGGGGAAGACCCGCTGCTTGCCGAAGCGGTCCTCCAGGGTGACGGTGGGGCCCTGCGCGGTTCGCTCGCAGCGGATCACCGCGCCGCAGAAGCCGGTGGACACCTCCTCCACCACGAGATCCGGTTCGGCGGGCACCTCGGACACGGGGGTCCGCTTCCGCTTCCACGGCGGGGTGAGGTCGGGGCCGTACTCACGCATGCGCACCGACCGAGTCTAGAACGGTGTCCCCGCGCCGCCGGTCATCGCGCGGGGGTGTCGGCGGAGTGCCGGCGGGAGCATCGGCGGGAGGAGGCGGGAGTGTCGCGAGGTCCGGTCCGGGCCGATCACCCGCGGCGGTCACCCGGTCTCGGGTGTCCCGAACCGCGTGGCGAGCGCCCTGCGTTGGGCGCGCAGGAAGGCGGCGTCCACCACCGCGCCGTGGCCGGGTACGTAGCGGGCGTCCGCGCCGCCGAGGCGCAGCAGGCGGTCGATCGCGTCGGGCCACCCGTCGGGGTGGGCGTCCGGGCCGGCCTGCGGCTCGCCGGACTCCTCCACGACGTCCCCGCAGAAGACCACCGGCGGTACCCCCGGCGCGCCGGTCACCAGCAGCGTCAGGTCGTGGCCGGTGTGGGCGGGGCCCGGTGCCATCGCCACCACCCGGCGACCCGCGGGGGCCGTGCCGGTCGGGAGGGGAGCGCTCGACGGGGGAGCGGCCGGGCCCGGCTCGGCGCCGGGTGGGAACACCTCCCGCCACTCCCACCGGCCGGCCACGAGGGCGTCCATGGCGGTGTGCACCGACGCCGGGTCCAGACCGTGCCGGACGGCGTCCGCCCCGATCTCCTCCGCCCCGGGGCCGGTGATCACGTCCTGGGTGCCGGCCGCGGCCCACAGCACGGTGTCCGGCAGACCGCCGACGCCCAGCAGGTGGTCGAAGTGCGGATGGGTGAGGACGACGTGCCGCACGGGAACGCCCGCGGCGCGTTCCGCCGAGCGGCGCAACGCCGCGCCCTCGGAGGGGCCGGCACCGGTGTCCACGAGCGTCGCCCCGGTGGGACCGACGATCAGGCCCACCGTGGCGTCCCAGCCGGGCAGTCGGCGACGGAGCACACCGGGAACGATCTCCTCCCACCCCTCCCGGTCCGGGGGCGAAGGGGCGGACCCGGAGGCCACCGGCTCCGGTACGGGTTCGGTGATCGGGGTCGTGTCCGGCGTCGGCGTCGGCGTCGGGCCGGGGTCCGGAATCGGTTCGGTGACGGGTCCGGGATCCGGGTCCGGGCCGGGTGTCCGGGAGGCGCCCGCCCCCGTCGGTCGGTCGCCGGGCGTCCCCGCCCGTCCGGCCCGCGGGCCCCCGTCGTTCCCGTGCTCCCGGGACTCCCCGTCGGTTCCCTCGGTCCGCGCCATGCCGTCGACCGTACCCTTACCGGTGGCCCCCGGCCCCGGTGTGCGGGGATCGCCGGTCCGCTCCGGCGTCACGCGCTCGTCACCGGGGCCGGCGCGGGGGCACCGTCGCGCGATACCGTCGAGCGGGCGGGCTTTCCCCGGCCCCGGTACCCGGCCGTACACTGGCTCCGGGACCTCTGGCACTCACCGGACGGGAGTGCCGGCACAGCAGAGCGGGTAACGGGCCGGACGGGAGGTGCGCGGCATGCTGAGCGAACGCAGACTTCAGGTGCTGCGGGCGATCGTCCAGGACTACGTGGGCACGCAGGAGCCGGTGGGGTCCAAGGCCCTCACCGAGCGGCACAACCTGCGGGTGTCCCCGGCCACGGTCCGCAACGACATGGCGGCGCTGGAGGACGAGGGGTACATCGCCCAGCCCCACACCAGCGCGGGGCGGGTGCCCACCGACAAGGGGTACCGGCTCTTCGTGGACAAGCTGGCCGACGTCAAGCCCCTCTCGCGGGCCGAGCGGCGGGCGATCCGCAGCTTCCTGGAGAGCGCGGTGGACCTGGACGACGTGGTGGGCCGTACGGTGCGGCTGCTCGCGCAGCTGACCCGGCAGGTCGCCGTGGTCCAGTACCCCTCGCTCTCGCGTTCGACGGTGCGTCACGTGGAGTTGCTCGCACTGGCCCCCGCCCGGGTGATGCTGGTGCTGATCACCGACACCGGCCGGGTCGAACAACGGGTGATCGACTGCCCCGCCCCCATCGGCGAGACGTCCCTGGCCGACCTGCGCGCCCGGTTGAACGCCCGCATCGCCGGGGAGCGGTTCACCGAGGTCCCGCACCTGGTGAGGGAGCTTCCGGACTCCTTCGACGCCGAGGACCGGGGCACGGTCCAGAGCGTGTTGGCCACCCTCCTGGAGACGCTGGTCGAGGAGACCGAGGAACGGCTGATGATCGGCGGTACCGCCAACCTCACCCGTTTCGGGCCGGACTTCCCGCTCACCATCCGTCCGGTGCTCGAAGCGCTGGAGGAGCAGGTGGTGTTGCTCAAGCTGCTCGGTGAGACCGAGGACTCGGAGATGATCGTCCGCATCGGGCGGGAGAACGTCCACGAGGGGCTGACCTCCACCTCGGTGGTGGCGGTGGGATACGGTTCCGGGGACGAGGCCGTGGCCAAGCTGGGCGTCGTCGGCCCCACCAGGATGGATTACCCCGGAACCATGGGTGCCGTGCGCGCGGTGGCCCGATACGTCGGACAGATCCTCGCGGAGAAATAAGTGGCGACTGACTACTACGCCGTCCTTGGTGTGCAGCGAGATGCCTCGCAGGATGAGATCAAGAAGGCGTTCCGACGTCTGGCCAGGGAGCTGCACCCGGATGTGAATCCGGATCCCAAGACGCAGGAGCGGTTCAAGGAGATCAACACCGCCTACGAGGTGCTCTCCGACCCGCAGAAGAAACAGATGTACGACCTGGGTGGCGACCCGATGGGGGGCGCCTCGGCCGGGGCGGGCTTCGGCGGCGCGGGGTTCGGCAACTTCTCGGACATCATGGACGCCTTCTTCGGTACCGCCGCCCAGCGCGGGCCGAAGTCGCGCACCCGGCGTGGCCAGGACGCCCTGATCCGGCTGGAGATCGACCTCAAGGAGGCGGCCTTCGGCACCACCCGGGAGATCCAGGTGGACACCGCCACGGTCTGCAACACCTGCAACGGTGAGGGGGCCGCGCCCGGTACCTCCGCGCAGACCTGCGACATGTGCCGCGGGCGCGGCGAGGTCTCCCAGGTCACCCGGTCCTTCCTCGGTCAGGTGATGACCTCCCGGCCGTGTCCGCAGTGCCAGGGCTTCGGCACCGTGGTGCCCACCCCGTGCCCGGAGTGCGCCGGGGACGGGCGGGTGCGCTCGCGTCGGACGCTGACGGTGAAGATCCCGGCCGGCGTGGACAACGGCACCCGCATCCAGTTGGCCGGTGAGGGCGAGGTCGGCCCCGGCGGCGGCCCCCCCGGCGACCTGTACGTGGAGATCCGGGAGAAGCAGCACGAGGCCTTCCAGCGGCGCGGCGACGACCTGCACTGCACGGTGACCGTGCCGATGACCGCCGCCGCCCTGGGCACCAAGGTGCCGCTGGAGACCCTGGACGGCACCGAGGAGGTGGACATCCGTCCCGGCACGCAGTCGGGTCAGTCCATCCCGCTGCACGGTCGCGGTATCACCCACCTGCGGGGCAACGGTCGCGGCGACCTCGTCGTGCACGTCGAGGTGCAGACGCCGGGCAAGCTCGACGCCGAGCAGGAGGAGTTGTTGCGCCGGTTCGCCACGCTGCGCGGCGAGGACCGCCCGACGGGGCAGTTCCAGCCGGGGCAGCAGGGCCTGTTCTCCCGGCT
The DNA here is from genome assembly GCF_021390475.1 of Streptomyces sp. ST2-7A. GTDB lineage: Bacteria > Actinomycetota > Actinomycetes > Streptomycetales > Streptomycetaceae > Streptomyces. The sequence goes on along the minus strand of NZ_JAJUWS010000003.1, from coordinate 92,966 downwards.
CAAGGACGCCTGGAGCGGCCGGTGAGCCGGGCGCGCCTCCGGCTCCGTCCCGTCCACCGGCTTCCCGGGGCCCCCACGGGGGGCCGGCGGTGACCGCCCCGCTCTTCGTGCACGGAGCCGTCGCCGACGCCCTGCCCGGGGGCGAGTTGTGGCTGGAGGGGGCGGAGGGCCGGCACGCCGTCTCGGTGAAGCGGCTGCGGGTCGGTGAGGAACTGGTCCTCGCCGACGGGCTGGGCCACGGCGCGGTCGGTGAGGTGACCGGGACCGAGGGCCGCGAACGGCTGCGGATGGTGGTGACCGCCGTCCGCCGGGAGCCGGACCCCGAACCCCCGGTGACCGTGGTGCAGGCCCTGCCGAAGGGCGACCGCGGCGAGGTGGCGGTGGAGACGCTCACCGAGACCGGCGTGGACACGATCGTCCCCTGGCAGGCCGCGCGGTGCGTGACGCGGTGGCGGGCCGAGCGCGGTGGGAAGGCGTTGGCCAAGTGGCGGAACACCGCGCGGGAGGCGGGCAAGCAGTCCCGTCGGCTGCGGTTCCCCGGCGTCACCGACCCGCACACCACCCGGGAGGTGGCCGTGCTGATCGCGGGGACGGTCGGGGCCGGCGGAAGTGCCCTGGTGCTGCACGAGTCCGCGACCGAGCCCCTGGCCCGGGTCGTCGGGCCCGCCGCCGCTGGGCCGGTGACGCTGGTGGTGGGCCCGGAGGGCGGCATCGCTCCGGAGGAGCTGACCGCCTTCGAGGAGGCGGGGGCCCGGACGGTGCGGTTGGGGTCCGCCGTGTTGCGGACCTCCACCGCCGGGACGGTCGCCGCCGCGGTCGTGCTCTCCCGCACCCCGCGCTGGGGGTGACCGCCCCGCCGTCGCGGCGGTGCCCGCCCCGCGGGCGCGGCGACGGCGACCGGGACGACGGTGATCACCGCCGGGGCGTCCGGCGACAACGACCGCGACGGGGGCGAGGGCGGGGGAGCGTTCGGGCTCAGGGTCCCGGCCGGCCGGCGGGCCCGTCGGCCGGCCGGGACCCTGAGCCGGGCGGGGCGTCCGGGTGGAGGTCGGCCTCCGGCCCGGAGCCCGGGTCGGGGTGTCGGCGCAGCAGGATGATGGCGGCGATCAGGCCGCCCCACACCAGGCCGATCGAGACGATCATCATGATGACGGCGCCTGCGGACATCAGGGGTTCCCGTTCCGGTCGGTCCGACCCCGATCATCGGGACCGGAGGTGTTCGGTGGGGCCGGGCTGTTCGGGTCTCCCGGCGAACCGCCGGCGGTTCGCCGGTGTTTCGCGGCGGTACGGGTTCGCCGGCCGGTGGGCCCGTCCCTCGCGGTTTCGGCCCCCTTGGAGTCCTTCGTCGGCCCCGATCGCCCGGACAGCAGGGCCATCACCACGCCGAAGAGCACCGCCACCACCGCCACGCCCCATCCCGCCCACAGCAGGAACGACGTGGCGTAGCCCTCGTAGTTGTCGGAGAACTCGTCGATCAGGCTGTCGATCATCATCCAGCCGAGGACCAGGGGGGTGACGACGGCCAGGAAGAAGCGCCACCAGCGGCCCAGCAGGAGCGCCGAGGTGGCGTCGGCGTCCGCCTGGAGGACCGGCAGCATGCGCAGCACCCAGGAGACGGTGATCACGATCACCAGGGCGGCCAGCGCGATGCCGTACTGGTTGATGAAGTGGTCGGCCGCGTCCAGCACGTAGAGGCCGCCGTCGGTGGGGAAGAGCAGCAGGGACACCAGGGCGGTCAGGCCGCCGACCGACAGGACGGCGGGGACCCTGGCCATTCCGGTGCGGTCCTGTACGGCCGAGACCACCACCTGCACGATGCTGATCAGTGAGGAGATACCGGCGACCACCAGTGATCCGAAGAAGAGCATCCCGAAGAACCCGCCCAGCGGCATCTCCGAGATGATCTGCGGGAAGGCCACGAAGGCCAGGCCCAGCCCGGAGCTCGCCACCTCGTCCACGCCCACGCCCGCCGCCGTGGCCATGAAGCCCAGGGTGGCGAAGACGCCGATGCCGGCGAGGATCTCGAAGGAACTGTTGGCGAAGCCGGCGACCAGACCGGAGCCGGTCAGGTCGGCTCGTCGGCGCAGGTAGGAGGCGTAGGTGATCATGATGCCGAAGCCGATGGACAGCGAGAAGAAGATCTGTCCGTAGGCCGCCACCCAGACCGTGCCGGAGGTCAGCGCGTCCCAGTCGGGGGAGAAGAAGGCGTCCAGACCGATGTCGGCGCCCTCCAGGGTGAGCGCGCGGATCACCAGGATCAGGAAGAAGACGACCAGCAGCGGGATGAAGATCTTGTTGGCCCGCTCGATGCCGCGTCGCACACCCAGCGCCAAAATCGCCAGGACCGTCACCCAGACCGCGACCAACGGCCAGAACACGCCGGGCACGAAGGCGGAGAAGGCGCCCGGGGTGTCGGCGGTGCGCAGGAACTCCCCGAACAGGAAACCGTCCGGGTCGTCGCCCCAGCTCTGTCCGACCGAGAAGCCGACGTAGCGCACGGCCCACGCCAGGATCACCGCGTAGTAGGTGGCGATGACAAAGCAGATGGCGACCTGCCACCAACCGATCGCCTCGGCGGGGCGGGCCATTTGCCGGAAGGCGCCCGGCGGCGCCGCCCGGTACCGACGCCCGATCGTGTACTCCAGGATCAGCAGCGGGAGGCCCGCCGTGATCAGGGCGATGAGGTAGGGCAGGAGGAAGGCACCTCCGCCGTTCTCGTACGTCACGGCGGGAAAGCGCCAGATGTTGCCCAGGCCGATCGCGGAGCCGATCGCGGCGAGGATGAAGCCGGCCCGGGTCGCCCACTGTTCGCGGGGCATGCCCGGGACCGCGCCGGAGGGTCCGCCGGTGGGGGGCGGGGACGATTGCTGAGCCATCGCGAACTGCCCTTCGTGGTCCCCGGTGTGCCCGGTGGGTGGGCCGGTGCGGCGGGGCCGGCGCCGGTCGTCGGTGCCCGGGAGCGCGGTCGGGGACGGGTGGGATCGGGGGCGGGACACGCCCGGTCCGGTACGCCGGGATCACGCCGATCCACCTGATTGATCGGCTTATCGCACGGTAGCAGTGGGTTCGTGGATCGGCGCGTCATGCGCGTCCGGGTGCGCGGCACGACCCCTCCGCACCCCCGACACGTCCGTCCGAGACCGTCCCGGATCCGGCGCACACCACACCGTTCTCCGATACGCGCGCCCCGGGCGCGCGCGACCCGCGTCCATCGGCCGTGGAAAACACCTGTCGCCACGGGCCTCCGCCTCCTAGGGTGCGAGGCGTGACAGCTCCTTCCTATCTGCGATATCCGCATCCGAACGGTGACCTCCTGACCTTCGTCGCCGAGGACGACGTATGGGCGGCGCCGGTGGCCGGTGGTCGGGCGTGGCGGGTCAGCGCCGACTCCGTGCCCGTCTCCGCCCCACGACTGTCGCCCGACGGCGAACACATCGCCTGGACCTCCGGTCGGGACGGCGCCCCCGAGGTACACCTCGCCGCCGTCGACGGCGGGCCCTCCCGGCGCCTGACCCACTGGGGCAGCGGGGAGACCGGTGTCCGCGGCTGGCTGCCCGCGATCGGGGACGACGAGCCGGAGATCCTGGCCATCACCCCCTACGGCCAACCCTCCTCCCGCCACACCGTGGTCCGCGCGGTGCCCATGGACGGCGGCCCCTCCCGCGTCCTTCCGTACGGCCCCGTCAGCTCCGTCGCCCACGGACCCGACGGGGCCGTCCTGTTGGTGTCCGCCGGTCAGTCCAGGGGCCGTGACGGCGCCCGCTGGAAGCGGTACCGCGGTGGTACCGCCGGCAAGCTGTGGATCGACCGCGACGGCTCCGGCACCTTCGAGCGGGTGCACGCCGACCTGAACGGCAATCTCGAATGGCCCATGTGGGTGGGCGGACGCATCGCCTTCGTCTCCGACCACGAGGACACCGGCGCCCTCTACTCCTCGCTGCCCGACGGCTCCGACCTGCGCCGGCACTCCCCGCTGGACGGTGGCTACGCCCGCCAGGCCGCCACCGACGGCGAGCGGGTGACCTGGATGCGGCGCGGCGAGCTGTGGCTGCTGGAATCCCCCGACGCCGATGAGCCCCGCCCCCTGGACGGCATCCGGCTCGCCGGCCGTCGGACGCACCGGCGCCCCCGCCCCGCCCCCGCCCTCCGGCGGCTGGGTGGCGTCGCCCCCGACCACGACGGGCGCGGCAGCGCCGTGGAGACCCGCGGCACCCTGCACTGGCTGACCCATCGGGAGGGGCCGGTGCGGGCCCTGGACGTTCGGCCGGGCGTCCGGGCCCGACTGCCCCGGGTGTTCCGATCCGCCGACGCCGACGGCGAACGGGTGCTGTGGGTCACCGACGCCGAGGGGGAGGACGCCCTGGCGATGGCCCCCGCCGCCCCCGCCGCCGAGGAGGAGGGCGTCCCGCCCCGCCTGCTGGCCTCCGGCGAACTGGGACGGGTCCTCGAGCTGGCCGTGGCTCCCGACGGCTCCCGGGCCGCCGTCGCGGCCCACGACGGCCGGTTGCTGCTGGTGGACCTCGCCGACGGCGCCGTGCACGAACTCGACCGCAGCTCCCACGGTGACGTCGACGGACTCGGCTTCTCCCCCGACTCCGCCTGGTTGGTGTGGTCCCACCCGGGGAGCGCGCCGCTGCGGCAGCTCAAACTCGCCCGGGTCGCCGACCGCGAGGTCGTCGAGGCCACCCCGCTGCGCTTCCGGGACTTCTCACCGGCCTTCACCCGGGACGGCAGGCACCTGGCGTTCCTCTCCGAGCGCACCTTCGACCCGATCTACGACGCCCACGTCTTCGACCTCTCCTTCCCCGCCGCATGCCGGCCCCACCTGCTCACCCTGGCCGCGGAGACCCCCTCGCCGTTCGGGCCGCGGCGCCACGGCCGGCCCGTGCCCGGCGCGTCCGCCGACCCCGCCCCCGGTGGTGCCGACGGCGACACCGGTGACGGCGCCGACGGCGCCGACGGGACCGCCACCGGCGGTGGGGAACCCGGGAACACCGGCGCCCCGGCCACCCGGGTGGACGTCGAGGGGCTCGCCGACCGGATCATCCCCTTCCCCGTCGACGCGGGCCGCTACTCCGACCTGCGCGCCTGGTCCGACGGCGTACTGTGGCTGCGCCAACCGATCAGTGGCACCCTGGGAACCTCCGCCGGCGCCCCCGACGGCAAGCGCCCCGGCAACACCGTGGAGCGGTACGACCTCACGCGACTGCGGACCGGCACGCTCGCCTCCGACATCCGGGGCTTCGAGGTCACCGGTGACGGCAAGCGTGTCCTGCTGCGCATCTCCGGCGGGCTGCGCCTCGTTCCGGCCGACTCCACCAATCCCGGCGAGGACGACGAGCAGAGCGTCACCCCCGACCTCGGACGGGTGCGCCTGACGGTGGACCCGTCCGCCGAGTGGCGCCAGATGTTCGACGAGACCGGCCGACTGATGCGAGATCACTTCTGGCGGGCCGACATGAGCGGTGTCGACTGGGACGCGGTGCTGGCCGAGTACCGGCCCCTGGTCGAGCGGGTCGCCACCCACGACGATCTCGTGGACCTGTTGTGGGAGGTCCACGGCGAGTTGGGCACCTCACACGCCTACGTCACACCCCCCGCCTCCCCGGTCCCCGCCGCCCGGCGCCAGGGCCTGCTCGGCGCCGACCTGGCCCGCGACGCGGACGGCACCTGGCGGGTGGAGCGGGTGCTGCCCTCGGAGACCTCCGACCCGCAGGCCCGCTCACCGTTGGCCGCGCCCGGCGTGGCGGTGCGGGCCGGTGACGCGATCCTGGCGGTGGACGGCGTGCCGGTGGACCCGACCGCCGGACCCGGCCCACTGCTGTCGGGCACCGCCGACCGGGCGGTGGAACTGACCGTCGCCCCGGCCGACGGCTCGTCCCGCCGCCACGCGGTGGTGGTCCCCCTCGACAGCGAGGAGCAACTGCGGTACCACGACTGGGTGGCCGGGCGCCGGGCGGCGGTCCGGGAACTCTCCGGGGGCCGCCTGGGCTACCTGCACGTGCCGGACATGGTCAGCAGTGGCTGGGCCCAACTCCACCGCGACCTGCGCATCGAGATGGGGCGCGAGGGGTTGATCGTGGACGTCCGCGAGAACCGCGGCGGCCACACCTCGCAGTTGGTGATCGAGAAGCTCGCGCGGCGGATCATCGGCTGGGACCTGCCCCGCCACCAGGAGCCGCTCAGCTATCCGGAGAACGCCCCGCGCGGTCCGATCGTCGCCATCAGCAACGAACACGCGGGTTCCGACGGTGACATGGTGACCGCCGCGATCAGGACCCTGGGGCTCGGTCCGGTGGTCGGCACCCGTACCTGGGGTGGTGTGATCGGTATCGACATGCGCTACGACCTGGTGGACGGCACCGCCATCACCCAGCCGCGCTACGCGATCTGGCTCAAGGGCCACGAGTGGTCGGTGGAGAATTACGGTGTCGAACCGGACATCGAGGTCCCCATCCCGCCCCACGAGTACGCGGCCGGTCGCGACCCGCAGTTGGAGACGGCCGTGCGGCTGGCGCTGGAGGAGTTGGAGCGCAATCCGGCGGCCGTGCCACCGGGCCTGCCCCCGCTCTGACGGTTCGACGGCCCCGGCCGGCCCCGTCGGATTCCCGGCCCCGGCCCCCGGTTCCCACCGGAGGGGCCGGGGCCGGTCCCGGGGCCGCGCACCGTCGCCGTGCCGCTCCCGTGCCGCCGTGGTGCCGTGCCGGCGGGCTCACCCCCCGTCGGCGCGGCGCAGCGGCTCCTCCAGGGGGAGTATCCACTCGGCCGCGCCCCACCGGGGTATCGGCACCCGGGCGAGGTCCACCTCCGGATCCACCAGCGGGGCGGGTTCACGGCCGTTGAGCGAGACATCGGCGACCACCCGCACCTCGGCGTCGTCGTGCTCCCGCGACAGGTGGCGGGCGAAGAGCGCCAACCGCTCGGGATGTCCCGCCATCAGGCGCTCCTGCGCCGGGGTCAGGTATGCCGAGGGATCCGCCCGCCATACGCGCTCCCCGTCGCTCAGTCGGAACTCCGCCTCGCCCTGCTTGGCGCGCAGCATCATGTGCCAGGCGAAGCGGTGCCCCTCCTCGGTCCAGTTCACGGTGCCGGGGAGGACGAGGTGCCGCAGGGGGAGCAGCACCTGGACGAGCACCCACAGGGCCAGACAGCCCGTCACGAGCCCCCGCACCCACCCGGTGCGGGCCACCCGGTGCGGGCTCCGGTCCGGCCGGATCCCCGGCACCGCCGGGTCCCCCGGGAAGCTCCCGACCGCGCCGACGGCACCGACCGGCCCGGGGGCGTTGTGGGGGGATGCCCCCGGCCCCGGCCGGCGGCCGAACCGGGACCGTGTCCACCGGCCCAACCGCTCGGGCCAATCGGGCCGGAAGAACAGGGTGGTCGCGGCGATCATCAACCAGGGGAAGACGTAGAGGCCGAACAGTCGGGCGTTGAGCAGGTGGAAGCAGAGGGCCACCGCGAAGGCGTACGGCCGGGTGCGCGGGTGCAGCAGGAAACCGACCACCACCAGGTCGAAGACCAGCGAGCCGTAGGTCATGAACCACACCACCGGCTCGTGCTCGAACAGCGGGCCGATGAGCTGGACATGGGTGCGTTCGGTCAACCACATCCGCAGCGGTTCGCCGCGCAACCAGTCGTGGTTGATCTTGGCCACGCCACCGAAGAAGTAGGGCACCGCGATCTGGAACCGCAGCAACCACATCATCCACGCCGGGATCGTGCGGCCCCCGACCTCCGGGCGGCGCCGCGCGTCCAGCGACCACCGGCGATGCAGGGGAAGGAAGATCATGAGGAAGGACAACAGCGAGATCAGGTACTCGTGGTTCTGGAACCAACCGGAGTCCAGCAGGAAGACGTAGGTGGTGAGCGCGCAGAACACGGCACACGAGGCCCGGTACCACAGCCCCGCCGCGATGCAGAGACCCAACAACCCCATCGCCGTGTAGACGGCGTACATCCCCGGGCCGGGCAGCGGCCGGACGAACTCCAGTGGCGGGTAGCCGAAGGAGAAGCCCGGGGCGATGTAGTGCTCGTGCACCAGGTACGGCAGGTAGAGCAGGACGTTGACGGTCATGGCGACGCCGAAGGCGATCCGGAACACCGCCCCACCCGCCGCGTTCACCGGTCGGGAGCCCGCGTCGATCAGTCGGGCGCCGGGCCCGGGGGGTCGATGTGTCCGAGCCCGGGCGTCGCCGATCCCTCCGCCCCGGCGTGCCTCCGCCGTCCCCGTGTCGTCGGTCCCGCCCGTTCCGGTCCCCGCCCGTATCACCCGTCCACACCCCGATCCCGACCGTCGTGATTCCGTCCCTGCCGTCCGCCCGGCATCCTACGAGGCGTCCCGGGAACCGGTAGCATCCCCGGCATGGCTGGAGAACCCGACGCGAACTGCCTGTTCTGCAAGATCGTGGCCGGTGAGGTTCCGGCGACCGTGGTCCTGGAGACGGAGACCACGGTGGCCTTCCGGGACATCAACCCCCAGGCCCCCACGCACGTCCTGGTGATCCCCCGCGCCCACTACCCGGACGCGGTCTCCCTGGCGGAGGGCGCCCCACTGATCGCCGCCGACCTGCTGGCGACCGCCGGGGTCGTCGCCGAGCGGGAGAAGGTCGCCGACACCGGGTACCGGATCGTGCTCAACACCGGCGCGGGCGCCGGGCAGACGGTCTTCCACGTTCACGCGCACGTGCTGGCCGGTCGCGGCCTGGAGTGGCCCCCCGGCTGATCCCGACCCGCGTTACCGTCAGGCCCGTCCGTCCCCACCCCACCGGCCCACCGGCCCACCGGCGAGAGATCCCCGTGCGCGAACTCGTGGTGCTCGGCACCGCCAGCCAGGTGCCCACCCGGCACCGCAACCACAACGGCTACCTGCTGCGCTGGGACGGCGAGGGCATCCTCTTCGACCCCGGCGAGGGCACCCAGCGGCAGATGGGCCGGGCCGGGGTCAGCGCCCACGACATCACCCGGATCTGCGTCACGCACTTCCACGGCGACCACTGCCTGGGTCTGCCCGGCGTGATCCAGCGCATCAACCTCGATGGCGTCCCCCACCCGGTCACCGCCCACTTCCCGGCGAGCGGACGGCACTTCTTCGAACGCCTGCGGTACGCCACGGCCTATCGGGAGAGCGTGGCGCTGCGGGAGGAACCGGTCGCCGCCGACGGCGTGATCGCCCGGGTTCCCGCCTTCACGCTCTCCGCCGCGCGGCTCTCCCACCCGGTGGAGTCCTTCGGCTACCGGCTCCGCGAACCGGACTCCCGGCGGATGCTGTCCGAACGGCTGGCGGAACGCGGCATCACCGGCCCCGACGTGGGCCGACTGCGACGGGAGGGACGGCTGCGGGGGGTAGCCCTGGAGGAGGTCAGCGAGGAGCGGCCGGGGCAGGTCGCCGCCTTCGTCATGGACACCCGCCTCTGCGACGGAGTGCGCGAACTGGCCGCTGACTGCGACCTGTTGGTCATCGAATCGACCTTCCTCGACGAGGACGTCGCGCTCGCGGAGGAACACGGTCACCTCAGTGCCGGCCAGGCCGGGGGAGTGGCAGCCGAGGCCGGGGTCCGCCATCTGGTGCTGACCCATTTCAGCCGCCGCTACCGCGATCCGGAACCCTTCGCCCGACAGGCCCGGGCGGCCGGTTTCACGGGGGAGTTGACCGTCGCCGAGGACCTGACGCGGATCCCGGTGCCGCCACGCCGCCGGCCGGCCGGCCGGGACTGAGCGGCCGACCACGGCGCCGGACGGCCCGGTGCGGCCCGGCGGCGTCGGGCCGGGTCCGGTCCCCGGCCTGTGGTGTCCGGTTCCGGGCGGCGCCGGGGGCGGGTGGGTCGGACCACGGCCCCGCGCCGCGCCCCCGCCGCTCGCCGCATCCGGAGTCCGGGGAGTGGCGCGGTGCCGGGCACCGGGGCGCGGGGCGCGGGGGAACGTCGCCCGGTGGGTGTCCGGGCCCCGAACGGCCCGAACGGCCCCGACGGGGGTACCGACCCGGGGCCGATCGGACGTCAGAAGCCCAGGCGACGCAACTGCTTGGGGTCGCGCTGCCAGTCCTTGGCCACCTTCACGTGCAGATCCAGGAAGACCGGCGTCCCGAGCAGCGCCTCGATCTGTCGCCGGGAGGAGGTGCCCACCCGCTTCAGCCGGCTGCCCTTGGGCCCGATCACGATGCCCTTCTGACTGCTGCGCTCGATGAAGATGTTGGCGTGGATGTCCAGCAGCGGGCGGTCCGCCGGCCGGTCCCGTCGCGGCAGCATCTCCTCGACCACCACCGCGATCGAGTGCGGCAGCTCGTCCCGCACACCCTCCAGGGCCGCCTCGCGGATCAGCTCGGCCACCATGACCTGCTCCGGCTCGTCGGTCAGGTCCCCCTCGGGGTACAGCGTCGGCCCCTCGGGCAGCAGCGGCACCAGCAGGTCGGCGAGCAGGCCCACCTGCCGGTCGGCCACCGCCGAGACCGGGATGATCTCGGCCCACTCGATGCCCAGGTCACGGCCGAGTCGGTCCACCGAGATGAGCCGCTCGGCCAGTTCCCGCTGGTCCACCAGGTCGGTCTTGGTGACCACGGCGACCTTCGGGGTCCGCTTGACGCCGGCCAGTTCCTGCGCGATGTACCGGTCGCCGGGACCGACCTTCTGGTCGGCCGGCAGGCAGAACCCGATCACGTCCACCTCGGCCCAGGTGGCCCGGACCACGTCGTTCAGCCGCTCCCCGAGAAGGGTGCGCGGTTTGTGCAGGCCGGGTGTGTCCACCAGGATCAACTGGGCGTCGGGTCGGTGGATGATGCCGCGCACGGTGTGCCGGGTGGTCTGCGGGCGATTCGAGGTGATCGCGACCTTGGTTCCCACCAGGGCGTTGGTCAGAGTGGATTTCCCCGCGTTGGGGCGCCCGACGAAACAGGCGAAACCGGAACGGTGCGGGGCCTCGGAGGGGGCCGGGGTGGGAGCGGTCATGCCCGCCATTCTCCCCGATGCGGGCACCGGGTCGGGGGTCAGCCCGCCGTCACGGTTGTCCGGGGCGTGCCGTCCGGGGCGGCCAGCAGCACCGGGGTCCCGGCACCGCCGAGATCCCGCACCGCAGCCAGATCCTCGACGCCGGGTTCCCCGGCCTCGGAGACGATCGCCGCCGCCTCCAGCGAGCGGGCGCCGCCGGCGACGGCCATGGCGACGGCCGTGCGCAGGGCGCTCAGCCGCAGGGACTCCAGCGCGACGGTGGACGCCACGTAGGTGCGGCCGGTCTCGTCACGGACCGCCGCTCCCTCGGGGGCGCCGTTGCGGGCCCGGGCGCTGCGCGCCAACGTGATGATCTTGCGGTCCTCGGGGTTCAGCGCGTCATCGCTCATGGCGAGCAGCATAAGGGCTGTTGGGCGCCCTCCGACGGGCGCGGTGGGCGGGCCCGGGTGTCCGGCACGCCGACCGGCGGGAGGGTTGCCCGGCCATCGGGTCCGCCCCCCCCGATGTCGCGACGCCGCGTGTTCGGGACGAGTCGCCGACGGGGTCCGGGCCGGCCCCATGGGGAGGAGTGACCGGCGCCCGGTACGGCGTCCGCCGGTCACTCCCTCACCGATCGGTGATCAGGGGCGGCGGGAGTCCTTTCCCGGGTCGGGTGTACCGCCGGCATCGGCGGTGTCGATCTCCATCCCGGCCGGGTCGTCGTGCCTCCCCGGGGCGCCGGGAGAACCGGGAGCCCCGTCATCACCGGAACCACCCCGAGTACCCGGCTCGCGGGGTGTCCCGGGCTCGCGGCGGTCGCCGGGTTCCCCGGGGCCGGCGACCTCACCGTGAGGGCCGGGGTCGCCGGGTCCCCCGGCCCCATCGGGGTCGTCGGCATACCCGGGGGCGTCGTCCACCGGTATGCCGCCGGCGTCCTCCTCCGTCGCCCGGTCACCCGGCCGGATCGGTTCGACCAGCACCGTGAGGATCCGGTTCCGCCGTCCCGCCGGGGATTCCGCGGTCAGCCGCAGCCCCGCCAGGTTCGGCGTCCCGTGTTCCCGGGTGAGGTCGACCTCGGCGGTCGCCCCGGCGATCGGCACCCGTCCCAGTTGTTTGGCGAGCAGCCCGCCGACGGTCTCCACGTCCTCGTCGTCCAGTTCGATGCCGTACAGCTCGCCGAGGTCGCCGAGGTCCAGCCGGGCGGTGACCCGGTGCCGGTCGCCGTCCAGCGGGGTCACCGGCGGCAACTCCCGGTCGTACTCGTCGGTGATCTCGCCGACGATCTCCTCCAGGATGTCCTCGATGGTGACGATGCCGGCCGTGCCGCCGTACTCGTCGATCGCGACCGCCACATGGATGTGGTCGCGCTGCATCTCGCGCAGCAGGTCGCCCGCGTTCTTGGTGTCGGGCACGAAGGTCGCCGGCCGCATCGCGGTCTCCACCGGGTCGGTCTCGGAGTCGCGGCTGACGTGCACCCGGCGCACCAGGTCCTTGAGGTACAGCACCCCCATGATGTCGTCGTCGTTCTCGCCGGTGACCGGGATGCGGGAGAATCCCGAGCGCAGTGCCAGGGTCAATCCCTGGCGCAGGGTGTGGTCGCGGGGAATCGTGACCAGGTCGGTGCGCGGCACCATCACCTCGCGCACCATGGTGTCGCCCAGCTCGAAGACCGAGTGCACCATGCGGCGCTCCTCGTCCTCGATGAGCCGGTCGCGACCCGCCAGGTCCACCATGGCGCGCAGCTCCGCCTCGGAGGCGAACGGTCCGCGCCGGAAGCCCTTGCCGGGGGTCAGGGCGTTGCCCAGCAGGATCAGCAGTTGGGTGAGCGGCCCCAACACCCTGGCGAGCGGCAACAGGACATGGGCGGCCGCGGTGGTGGTGGTGACCGGGTGCTGTCGGCCGATGGTGCGCGGTGAGACGCCGACCGCCACGAAGGAGATCAACAGCATGATGCCGAAGGCCAGCCCCAGGGCCTGCCGGGTGGAGTCGAGGGACACCAGGCAGGCGTAGGCGACCAGTACGGCGGCGGCGGTCTCGGCGGCGACCCGCAGGAGGAGCGCGAGGTTGAGGTAGCGCACCGGATCGGCGGCGACCGCGGCCAGTTTGGCCGCGCCCCGTTTACCGGCCCGTACCGCCTCCTCGGCGCGGTAATTGTTGATACGGGCGATGCCCGCCTCCGCGCAGGAGGCGAGCCAGGCCAGCAGCACCAGGACCACGACGCCGGTGAGCAGGGAACCGGTCATGTCGTCGTCACACCGTCATATCGGCAATGGGTGGACGGGTGCCCCGGTGCCCGGGCACCGGGGCACCCGGGCGGACCGGGGCTCGGGCGCCCGGTCACGTCGTCGTGGGGGCCGGTGAGGGGCCGGTGAGCCCGTGCTCGTCCCGCCAGCCGTCCACGATCGCCTTCTGCAGGCCGAACATCTCGGCCCGCTCCGGGGCCTCCTCGTGGTCGTAGCCGAGCAGGTGCAGCACTCCGTGCACGGTGAGCAGCTGCAGCTCCTCGTCCATGGAGTGCGCCGTGGGCGCGGCCAGACCCTGGGTGCGGGCCACCTCGGGGCAGAGCACGATGTCCCCCAGCAGGCCCGGTGGGGGCTCCTCCTCGTCCTTGCCGGGGGGACGCAGCTCGTCCATCGGGAAGGACATCACGTCGGTCGGTCCGGGCAGGTCCATCCACTGCAGGTGGAGCTGCTCCATCGCGGCGCCGTCCACCGCGATGACCGACAGCTCGCACTGCGGATGGATCCGCATCCGGGCGAGCGCGTACCGGGCGATGTCGAGTACGGCCTTCTCGTCGAAGTCCAGACCGGACTCGTTGTTCACATCGATCGCCATGACCTGTGGCCCGTCACCTTCCGGTGCGGCCGGTGCGGCCGGACCGATCGCGGCGCCCGTCGTCGGCAGACTCGCCGCGCCCGGTCCGGGAGTCCTGCTCCGCACGCTCCCGCTCGCGATCGTCGAACCGCTCGTAGGCGTCGACGATCCGACCGACCAGCTTGTGCCGGACCACGTCCGAGCTGGTGAGACGGGAGAAGTGGACGTCCTCGACACCGGTCAGGATCTCCTGGACCTGGCGCAGGCCGCTGCGGGTGCCGCCGGGCAGGTCCACCTGCGTCACGTCACCCGTGATCACGATCTTGGACTCGAACCCGAGCCGGGTCAGGAACATCTTCATCTGCTCGGGGTTCGTGTTCTGCGCCTCGTCCAGGATGATGAAGGCGTCGTTGAGGGTACGACCGCGCATGTACGCCAGCGGCGCCACCTCGATGGTGCCCGCCGCCATCAGCCGGGGGATCGAGTCCGGGTCCAGCATGTCGTGCAGGGCGTCGTACAGCGGCCGGAGGTAGGGGTCGATCTTCTCGTAGAGGGTGCCGGGCAGGAAGCCCAGCCGCTCCCCGGCCTCGACCGCCGGCCTGGTCAGGATGATGCGGTTGACCTGTTTGGACTGCAGCGCCTGCACGGCCTTGGCCATCGCCAGGTAGGTCTTGCCGGTGCCCGCCGGGCCGATGCCGAAGACCACGGTGTGCCGGTCGATGGCGTCCACGTAGTGCTTCTGGTTCAGCGTCTTGGGGCGGATGGTGCGGCCGCGGCTGGAGAGGATGTTCTGGGTCAGCACGGAGGCGGGGCTCTCCGCGCCGTCCCCGCCGCGCAGCATGGCGATGGCGCGCTCGACGGCGTCCTCCGTCATGGGCTGCCCGGTGCGCAGCACCAGCATCATCTCGTCGAACAGACGCTGGATCAGGGCGACCTCCTGTGGGTCGCCGGCGGCGCTGATCTCGTTGCCGCGGACATGGATGTCGGTCGCCGGGAAGGCCTGCTCGATGACCCGGAGCAGGGAATCGCCGGAGCCGAGCACCGTCACCATGGGGTGCTTGGCCGGCACGGTGAAGCGGGCGGTGGCCTCGGCGGCGGTGGCTTCTCCCACCGCGCGGGGTGTCGATGTCTGAGTCATGGGCGGCCCGAGGGGCCCGTCATCCCTCTCTGCTCCTCGAGGATCGGACCTCAAGGGTACGACGCCGCGCCGACTGGGGGCGGGTCGATTTTCCGAGTCCGTCGGGAACCGCCGGCCCCGACCGCCGGCGCGGATTCGGCGTGCGTCTCAGTGCGAGTGGTCCCCGAAGCCCAGCGTCGGCACCGCCCGGCGCAACGGGCGGCCCGGCACCGGGCCGTCCGTCCGCGTCCCGTCGCCGGGGCCGCCGCCCGCCCCCGGTTCGATGTCCACGATCAGGGCGTCCAGGAAGTCGTAGCGGGCCGGTGCGCCGCCGGCGCGCAGGGTGCGGCGGCGCCAGGCGGCGATCTGGTCCCAACAGGGCGCGGAGAGCGAACCGCCGAACTCCTGCACCGACAGTCCGGCGGTCAGCGCGGCGAAGGCCAGCCGGTCGGCCGGCGGCCACCCGGCGAGGGTCCCGGTCACGAAGCCCGCCATGAAGACGTCCCCGGCCCCGGTGGGGTCCAGCACCGTGACCGGCAGGGCGGGGACCTCCACCAGCTCACCGGTGCCGGCGTCGGCGGCCACCGCGCCCCGGGCGCCCATGGTCACCACCGCCAGCGGGACGTGCTCGGCCAGCGCCCGCACCGCCCGGTGCGGGGAGTCGGTGCGGGTGTAGCGCATCGCCTCCTCGGCGTTGGGGAGGAAGGCGGCGCAGTGCGCCAGGCCGTCCAGCGAGGACAGGTCCCAGCGTCCGGTCTCGTCCCAGCCGGTGTCGGCGAAGACCACGGAGCCGGCCCCGGCCGCCCGCGCGATCCACTCCTGCGGCTCTCCGGGGGCGAGGGAGGCCACACAGGAGCGTGCCGGGTCGGGGGCCCGACCGCCGGTCGGGGCGGTCGGCGAGAGGGGCGCGAGGTGGCCGTGCGACACCATGGTGCGCTCGCCCTCGTAGGCCATCGAGACGGTCACCGGGGAGTGCCAACCCGCCAGTACCCGGGAGGGTGACAGGTCGATGCCCTCGTCGCGCTCCAGGGTCTCCCAGCAGTACTCGCCGTACCGGTCGTCCCCGAAGGCCGCCGCGAGGCGGGTGCGCAGCCCCAGCCGGGCCAGCGCGGTGGCCATGTTCGCGACCCCGCCCGGGCAGGACCCCATGCCCCGGGCCCAGGTCTCGGTGCCGCGCACCGGGGCGCCGTCCAGGCCGGTGAAGACGATGTCGAGGAAGACCGTGCCGGTGAGGTGCGCGTCGCAGGCCGGATCGCCCGGCCGTCGCAGGTGGGCGAGCGGGTCGGGGCGACGCGGTCCGTCGGCCGTCGGCACGGCGACGGGGGGGACGGCTGGACGGGGGGTACCCGGCGTGGTCACGGTGGAACTCCCGGCACGAGATGCGGAGGGGACCCGCGGTGGGTCGCGGGCCGGCGGGCGGTCGGGAACGACGACGGCCGGGGACGGCCGATCCCCGTTCCGGGTCCCGCGTCGCCGGTGGGTTCTACGGTACTTTCCGGGGCATGAGGCTGACGATCATCGGTGGTGGGGGATTCCGCGTTCCCCTGGTGTACCGCGCCCTGCTGGCGGCGGCCGGGTCGGTCCCGGTCGATGAGCTGGTCCTGTACGACACCGATCCCGCGCGCACGGCGGTGATCGCCCGGGTGTTGCGCGGTCTGCGCGCGGTCGCCGGCCCGGTGGTGGGGGAGGGGCCCGCGGTGCGGGTGGAGACCGATCCCGCCGCCGCCCTGCGCGGCGCGGACGCGGTGCTCTTCGCCATCCGTCCCGGTGGCACCGTCCGGCGGGCCCGCGACGAACGGATGGCCCTCGCCGAGGGGGTGCTGGGCCAGGAGACGGTGGGCGCGGCGGGTGTCCTCTACGCCCTGCGCGCGGTGCCGGAGGCGGTCCGTTTCGCCGAACTGGTGCGCGAGGTGGCGCCCGGGGCCCGGGTCGTCAACTTCACCAACCCGGCGGGCATCGTCACCGAGGCGATGTCGGCCGTCCTCGGCCCCCGGGTGATCGGGATCTGCGACTCACCGGCCGGGCTGATCCGCCGCGCCGCACGGGCCGCCGGCGCGGACCCGGAGACCGTGCGCGCCGACTACGTCGGCCTCAACCACCTGGGCTGGCTGCGCTCCCTGACGGTCGGGGGCCGCGACCTGCTCCCCGACCTGTTGGCCGACGACCGGGCGCTGGCCTCCTTCGAGGAGGGTCGGCTGTTCGGCGGCCCCTGGTTGCGGGCCCTGGGCTCCCTGCCCAACGAGTACCTGTACTACCACTATTTCCGGCGCGAGAGCTTGGAGAAGACGTGGGAGGCGGCCGAGACGCGGGGGGAGTTCCTGGACCGGCAGCAGTCCGCCTTCTTCGCCGAGGCGGCCTCGCTCGGCCCCGCGGACCCCGCCGACGCCGGGGACGGACCCGGCGCCGAGGAGGCGGCCCGCGAGACCCACCGCCTGTGGGAGAGCACCCGACGCGAACGCGAGGAGACCTACCTCGCCGAGGCCCGGCGGGCCTCCGGGGGGTGGAGTCGCGACGAGCGGGACCTCGCCGAGGGCGGCGGCTACGAGTGGGTCGCCCTGGACGTGCTTCGGGGACTGTTCGGCGGGGAGGGGGGTCGGCGCCGGTTGGTGCTCAACGTCCGCAACGCCGACACCCTGCCCGCGCTGGGGCCCGGGGCGATCATCGAGACGGTCTGCGAACTCTCCCCGGAGGGGGCCCACC
Source organism: Streptomyces sp. ST2-7A (assembly GCF_021390475.1). Classification (GTDB taxonomy): domain Bacteria; phylum Actinomycetota; class Actinomycetes; order Streptomycetales; family Streptomycetaceae; genus Streptomyces. The sequence continues at coordinate 75,416 of NZ_JAJUWS010000003.1, read as the reverse complement.
CGGTGCCCTGCGCCGCGCCCGGCCCGGCGGAGCTGGGATTGATGTTGCAGGTGAAAGCGGTGGAGCGGGCCGTGATCGAGGCGGCCCTGACCGGTTCGGAGACGGCGGCGCTGCGGGCGATGGCCCTGCATCCGCTGGTCGACTCACCGGCGGTGGCCGCGCGATTGCTGGCCCGGGCCCGCTCGGGGAGCGGGCACGACGCGCCCCGCACCGGAGACGCCCGGGAGTGAGGCGGGACACCGGCGCGCGGGAGGGAGGCCCCCGGTTGCGGGTGCCGTTCCGCCCGCCGAGACCGGAGGTCGTGCCCGGGCGCCCCCCGGAGCACGGTCGTCGCCCGTCGGCATGTGGATCGGTGCGGGCGCCCCGACGGCGCGGCACCGGTGTGACGTGGACATCGCCCGTTCCCCGGGGAGCACCCGGGACGTCCCGGTCCCGTGCCGGGTGGTAGCGGTGGTCGTGTCACCGGGACCGGTCGGTGCCGTGCCGGGGGCGGCGGGTCCCGGGCGGTGCCCTGATCTGCCGGTACCGTGCCCGGTCCCGAACCGGCGGGGAACCCGCCTCCCGGCGCCCCCGGTCCCGGCCGGGACCGACCCCGGAGGCCCGACCCCGCCGGCTCAGGACGGCGTGCGAGCGGCGGTCAGCAACCGCGCGGTGTCCGCCGGCGCGAGGTCCAGCCGGCGGCCGATCCCCGCCAGCACGGTGCTCTCCGCCGCCAGGTACGGCCCGTCGGCCAACGCGATGCGGGCACCGCGCAGCAGCAGCGACTCCCGGCCGGGAACGGCCAGCAGCGGCGCCAGCGGGTCCAGCGCCTGGCCCAACTCGGTGTCCGCGCCGCGCGGCCCCTCCGCCGAGACCACGGCCAGCAGGGTCAGCAGCCGCTCCTCGGTGCAGTCCGGGTACCCGGCCTCGTGGATGACCTCCACGGCGGTCCGACGGGTTCCCCGGTCCTCGGCGCCGCCCGCCGCGAGTACGGCCAGCGCGACGGCGTGCACGGCGTCGCGGAGCATCCCGGCCAGCCGCATCGTGGTGGGGACCGTCACCGCCGAGGGCGGGAAGTGGCCCCGGCAGGCGGCGCAGGCCACCACCGGATCCGCCGCGCCGCGCGGCAGCACCGACACGCCCAACACGGCGAACCGGCGCCGGCCGGTCAGTTCCTGGTAGCAGCGGTCCCCGCCGCAGCGGGGACAGAAGAATTCCCCGTCGCCGGTCACCCGCCAGGCGGTCCGGGTGCCCAGCACCCGGCGCCGATGCCCGTCCCCGCGGTCGTCCCGACCCCTGGAGTGCACCACGTCGTACCTCCGTCGTCATCCGGCAATCGCCCCATTGCCCGTGACCGTCCGCGCGGCGCCCCGGCCGGGTGCGGACGACCCCCCTCGCGACAACGCGAGGGGATGAGTGATGTTAGCCACATCCGGGGGCTGCCGTCAGTAGTCCGGTCGGCCCTCTCTCCCGGGCGAAGCGGGGCAAGTCGGGGCGCGCCGGTACGCGAAACGGCCGGAACGACGCCCTCCGGGGCCGAACCGCCCCCGTCCCGGGCGAACGCCCGGGACGGGGGCGACGGAGTGGGACCGACGGGGCCGCGGGGGCGTTCCCGACGGGAGCCGGACGCCCTCCCCGGCCCGCCCCGGGGACCGGGGAGGGCCGGAAGGACGATCAGTCGCGGAAGGCGCGGTTCACGGCGGAGGCGACCGCCAGCAGCGACGCCCGGACGATGTTCGCGTCGATGCCGACGCCCCAGTGGATCCGGTCGCCCACGGCCAGTTCGATGTAGGCGGCGGCCCGGGAACCGGCGCCCGCGCTCATGGTGTGCTCCACGTAGTCCAGCAGGCGCACCTCCCCGGCCGTCCCCGCGTCCGCGCCGTCGCCCGGCACGTCGTCGAAGACCCCGGCCCGGCGCAGCGCGTCGAAGAAGGCGGCGATCGGTCCGTTGCCGCTGCCGACCAGCGTGGTGTCCGTGCCGTCCACCACGGCCTCGACGGTCAGCTCGTCCCGGCCCTCGTGGCTGCTGGACGCCTGGGCCGAGCGCAGCGCGACCCGGCCCCACGGCCGCTCGGGCACCGGCAGGTACTCGTCGCGGAAGGCGTCCCAGATCTGTGCCGGGGTGACCTCGCCGCCCTCGGCGTCGGTGCGGGCCTGGATGACCCGGGAGAACTCCACCTGCATCCGGCGCGGCAGGTCCAGTTGGTGCTCGTTCTTCAGGACGTAGGAGATGCCGCCCTTGCCGGACTGCGAGTTCACCCGGATGACCGCTTCGTAGGTGCGGCCCACGTCCTTGGGGTCGATCGGCAGGTAGGGCATCTCCCACACCAGCCGGTCCACGGATACGCCCTCGCGGGTCGCCTGCTCCTCCAGCGCCTCGAAGCCCTTCTTGATGGCGTCCTGGTGGGAGCCGGAGAAGGAGGTGTACACCAGGTCACCGGCGTACGGGTGGCGCGGCGGGACCTGCATCCGGTTGCAGTACTCCCAGGTGCGGCGGATGTCGTCGATCCGGGAGAAGTCGATGCCCGGGTCCACGCCCTGGCTGAACAGGTTCAGTCCCAGCGTCACCAGGTCCACGTTGCCGGTGCGCTCGCCCTGACCGAACAGGCAGCCCTCCACCCGGTCGGCGCCGGCCATGACGGCCAGCTCGGCGGCGGCCACCGCCGTACCCCGGTCGTTGTGCGGGTGGGCCGACAGGCAGACGAACTCCCGCCGGGACAGGTGGCGCGACATCCACTCGAAGCGGTCGGCGTGCGTGGAGGGGGTGGAGCGCTCGACGGTGGCGGGCAGGTTGAGGATGATCTCCCGGCCCTCCTCCGGCTGCCACACGTCCATCACCGCCTCGCAGACCTCCAGCGCGAAGTCCGGCTCGGTGTCGGTGAAGATCTCCGGGCTGTACTGGTAGCCGAAGACGGTCCGGTCGTCGAGCAGCTTCTCGGCGTACTCCATCACCAGGCGGGTGCCGTCCACGGCGATCTGCCGGACCTCGTCCCGGCCGCCGCGGAAGACCACCCGGCGGAAGACGGGGGCGGTCGCGTTGTACAGGTGCACGGTGGCGTTGGGGGCGCCGATCAGCGACTCCACGGTGCGCTCGATCAGTTCCTCGCGGGCCTGGGTCAGCACCGAGATGGTCACGTCGTCGGGGATCGCCCCCTCCTCGATGATCGACCGCACGAAGTCGAAGTCGGTCTTCCCCGAGGCGGGGAAACCGACCTCGATCTCCTTGTAGCCCATGCGGACCAGCAGGTCGAACATCTCCCGCTTGCGGGCCGGTGACATCGGGTCGATCAGGGCCTGGTTGCCGTCCCGCAGGTCGGTGGAGAGCCACCGGGGGGCGGCGGTGATGCGCCTGCCGGGCCAGGTGCGGTCGGGCAGGTCCACCGTCTCGAAGGGACGGTAGCGGTGGATCGGCATGCCGGAGGGGCGCTGCTTCACCGAGGCCGCGGTGATCGGCGTCGGGCCGTGCAGGCGGTTCGCGGCGATCGCGTCGGCGTCCGCCGAGCGGGGGGACGGGGCATCGGGGGACTCCGGCGAATCGGCGGAGTCGGGGGAATTCGAGGAGGAATTCGGGGAGAAAGAGGCGCTCATGATGTTCCGGGTGCTCCAGGGATGACGGGGATCCGAGGACCGACGGGCAGGGCCGACTCCGCGGGGAGGGGGCCGGTCCCGTGGACTACAGACCCTCGCCGCGGCGGCTAAGAAGGAGCATCCCGTAGCGCTTCATCGCGCTCAGCGTAGCCGAACGGAGACCCGCGCGCCGCTCGTCGCCCAGCATACGAGACATCCCGGTTCGGGCCTTTCGTCGGCTCGCGGGCTCGCGGGCTCGCGGGCTCGCGGGCTCGCGGGCTCGCGGGATTTCGGGAGGCCGCCACCGACCCCGGTCGGGGTACTCCGTCCGGAGTACCCCGACCGGGGGAACCCACCGTCGCCGTACCGGGGACTCCCCTCCGGGGAAGGACGCCCCGCCGCCCCGAAGGGGGAAGGCTGGACCTCACGGCCGGCCCCGACCGGCCGTGAGCGCACACCGGCGGGCCCCGTCCCGCCCCGAGACCCCCGGAGGCCCCGCCGATGGCGGCCCATTCCCCGTCCCCCGCCGACGGGCGGTCCCCCCGCCCGCACGGCCGCCCCGACGGCCCCGACGACGCCCCGCCGTCCGGACGCCGTCGTCTGCTGCCGTGGGCGGTCATCCTGCTGTGGGTGGCCCTGCTCGCCGTCGTCGCGCCGTTCGGGGGGCAGCTGAGCGAAGTGCAGAGCGATGACTCGGTGGAGTACCTGCCGGAGACCGCCGAGTCCACCCGGGTGGCCCGGATCCAGCAGGACCTCCCCGGCGGCGGCACCACCGATCTGCTGCTGGTCTACGAGCGGGAGGACGGCCTGACCGATGACGACCGGCGGATCGCGGACGAGCGGGTCGCCGGGATCGCCGACCGTTGGGAGGCCGCCGGCGAGCCGCGCGGTGTTCCCTCCGAGGACGGCACCGTCCTGCTGTACCCGCTCTCGCTGCCCGCCCCGACCGGGGCGGACTCCGCCGACGAGGGCGACGCCGACGAGGGCGACGAAACCGTCTTCGAGGTCCGGGAGGCCGCCTCGGCCGACCTCCCCGACGGCCTGACCGCCCTGGTCGGCGGCCCCGGGGCCTTCGGCGCGGACGCCGGTGAGGTCTTCGGCACCATCGACACCACCCTGCTGATCGCCACGGTGGCGGTGGTGACGGTCCTGCTGATCCTCATCTACCGCAGTCCCGTGCTGTGGCTGTTGCCGCTCGTCTCGGTGGGCGTCGCCGCGATGACCGCCATGGCTGTGGTGTACGGCCTGGTCCGGGCCTTCGACCTCACCGTCAGCACGCAGAACACCTCGATCATGACGGTGCTCGTCTTCGGCGCGGGCACCGACTACGCCCTGCTGCTGGTGGCCCGCTACCGCGACGAGCTGCGCCGTTTCGCACACCCGGCGAACGCGATGGCCGCCGCGCTGCGCGGCGTGCTGCCGGCCCTGCTGGCCTCCTCCGGCACCGTCGCCGCCGGTCTGCTGTGCCTGCTCGCCGCCGACCTCAACAGCAGCAGCGGCCTGGGACCGGTGGGCACCGCCGGCATCCTGTGCGCGCTGCTCGCCATGACCACGCTGCTGCCCGCGCTCCTCGTCGTGGCCGGTCGTCGGGTGTTCTGGCCGCTGATCCCCTCGCCCGACGCCCCGCCCCGGGAGGAGCGGAGCCTGTTCGCGCGGTTGGGTGCCTCCGTCTCCCGCCGCCCCGTGGTGGTGCTGGTCACCGGCGTGGTCGCGCTCGGCGCGCTGGCGCTCGGGACCCTCAACCTGCCCGGCCCGCTGAAGGACGCCGACTTCTTCACCACGCCCCCCGAGTCGACCGTCGCCGCCGAGACCCTCGGCGAGGCGTTCCCGGAGCGCAGCACCCGCCCGATCACCGTTCTGGCACCGGAGGACACCGCCGAGGAGGTCCTGTCGACGGTCTCCGCGACCGGCGGGGTGGAGTCCGCCGAGCCGGGCCGCTCGGGGGCCGGTTGGACCGAGATCGACGTCTTCGCCGAGGACGCCCCGGAGAGCGAGGGGGAACGCGACACCGTTCGGGCCCTGCGCGAGGACCTCGCGGGCGCCGACGGCGGGGAGTCGGCCGCCCTGGTCGGCGGTTCCACCGCGCAGGCGGTGGACCTGGACGACACCAACGCCCGGGACCGCCTCATCGTCATCCCGCTGGTCCTCGTGGCCGTCCTGGTCATCCTCATCGCCCTGCTGCGCTCCGTGGTCGCCCCGCTGGTGCTGCTCGCCGGCGTGGTGCTCTCCTGGGGCTCCGCCCTGGGCCTGGGCGGCCTGTTCTTCGGCCCGGTGTTCGGCTTCGACGGCATGGACGGTTGGATCCCCCTGCTGACCTTCGTCTTCGGCGTCGCGCTGGGCGTGGACTACGGCATCTTCCTGATGCACCGGATGCGCGAGGAGGCCCTGGGTGGCGCGGACACCCGCACCGCCGCGCTCACCGCGCTGCGCGCCACCGGCGGCGTGATCGCCTCGGCGGGCATCGTCCTGGCGGCGACCTTCTCGGTGCTGATGACGCTGCCGCTGGTGGTCATGGTGGAGCTGGGCTTCGTCGTCGCGGTGGGCGTGCTGCTGGACACCTTCGTGGTCCGCACCTACCTCGTCACCTCGGCGGCGTGGCTGTTGCGCGAGCGGATGTGGTGGCCCGGCCCGTTGTGGCGCCGTCCCCCGCCCGTCGCGGCGACCGCCGTCGGGAAGGGGCCCGGCCCCACCGGACCGGACACCGGGGCCGGGGCCCCGCGCACCGGGGTCCCGGACCGCGCGTGAGCCCCCCGGCACGGGGGGGGGGGGGGGGGGGGGGGGGGGGGGCGGCGGTCCGGATGGTGACCGCCGCCGCACGCCGTGCCCGCGCCGGAGGCGGCAGGATGAGAGGGATGAGCACCGAAGCCCCCGTCCACCGGCCGGCCGGTCGCGCGGATCGCGACGGGCGGGTTCGCCGGCATCTCGGACCCGACCGCCCCGAGCCCTCCGACGCCGCGCTGACCGCGGCCGTCGCCCTGCTCGGCGCGGTCCTGGCCCTGATCCCCGGTGACGGGGCGTATCCCGACGCCCGGGGGTGGATGCTGCTGGCCGGCGCGACCCTCCCGCTGGTGTGGCGGCGGCGCTACCCGTTGGGCGTGCTCACGGCGGTGGTGCTCTGCGTGGGGCCGTACCACGCGCTGGGTTACGCCCACGCCGCCGCCGTCCCCGCGTCGGTGGTCGCGGTCTACACGCTCGCCGTCACCGGGCCCCGGGTCCGCACCGTCCTGGCCGGGGCCGGGGTGGTGCTGCTCGGGGTGTCGATCATGGCGGCGGTGGACACCCACACCGGCGCCGAGATGCTGCGGGTCGCCGGATGGGTGCTGGTCGTCCTCGTCTTCGGCGAGGCGGTGCGCATCCACCACGACTTCGTGGACGCCGTCCGCGAGCGGGCCGAACGGGCGGAGCGGACCCGGGAGGAGGAGGCGGCCCGCCGGGTCGCCGAGGAACGCGTGCGCATCGCCCGCGACCTGCACGACCTGCTGGCCCACGGCATCACCCTGATCGGGGTGCAGACCGCCGTCGCCTCCCACCTGCTGCGCAACGACCCCGAACGGCTGGACCGCGAGGCGCTGGCCCGCTCCCTGGAGGGCATCGCCGACACCTGCCGGGACGCCCGCTCCGAACTGCGCCGCACCCTGCGGGTGCTGCGCGCCGACGACCCCCCGCACGGGGCGGGGGAGGGGCCGGAGGAGGACATGCCCTCCGGCCCGCTGCCGGACCTGGCGGGCATCCCGGACCTGGCCCGTTCCGCCCGGGCGGCCGGAGCCGTCGTCGACCTCGAACCGGCCGAACCCGCCGATCTGGCGGCGGACGGCCCGGTGCCACCGGTGCCCGCCGCCGCCGCGTACCGGATCGCGCAGGAATCCCTGACCAACGCCGTACGGCACGCCGGGCCGCGGGTCCGGGTACGGGTCCGGCTGGAACGGACCGCCGACGCGCTCCGGATCACCACCACCGACGACGGGGGCGACGGGGACGCCGGGCGTGCCGGGGGAGACCGCGCCGACCGGGACGCGGAGGCCGTGGCGTCCGACCGGACCGACCGACCCGATCGCGCGGTCCCCCCGGGGGAGCGATCCGGGCGTCACGACGGGGACCCGCCCGCGCCGGGCTTCGGCATTGCCGGTATGCGCGAACGGGCCCGCAGCGTGGGCGGCACGCTCGAGGCCGCCCACCGCCCGGACGCCCCCGGCTTCGTGGTGACGGCGCTCCTCCCGCTGCGGAGTCCCGTGTCGGGACCCGGGGCCGCGCCGACGGCCCCGGGCCCGACGGGGGCCCCCGTCGGGCCGGACGGGCCCACCACCCGGTGACCTGGGGGGCGGGACCGGTCCGGGCGGCGGCTGGGCGGCGAACCCGGCGATCGGCGGGCCGTCCCGGCGCGGGACCGGGTCCGTCCGGCGCGTCGCCGGGGACGGTGTCCCGTCGTGATGCCGGGCCGAGCGGGGTGGTCTTTCCCGGGGGAGGCGGCCGACCGTCGGACGGGGGCCCGCGCGCCGGGACACCCGCACGGGACCCCGGGCATCCCGGCGCGGGGCGGCGGGGCGGCGGGCCCGATCCCCACCGTGGTTCCGGGTCCCGGCCGGAGCGGGCTCGGCGCGGCCCCCGACCGGCCCGGCACTAGGCTGACGCCATGACGACGGCAGGGGCGGACACCGCCGGCGGGGCCGACCCCGGGAGCCCGTCGGGCCCCACCCCGATCCGGGTACTCCTCGCCGACGATCAGACACTGGTACGGGCGGCCTTCGCCATGCTCGTGGACTCGGCCCCGGACATGGAGGTGGTCGGCCAGGCGGCGACCGGTCGCGAGGCGGTGGCGCTGGCCCGTTCCGCCCGCGCCGATCTGGTGGTGATGGACATCCGGATGCCCGATCTCGACGGCATCGGGGCCACCCGTCTGATCGCGGCAGAGGAGGATCTGGCCGGTGTGCGGGTCCTGGTGCTCACCACCTACGAGACCGACGAGAACGTGATCGGGGCGCTGCGCGCCGGCGCCTCCGGGTTCCTCGTCAAGGACACCCGGCCCGCCGAGCTGTTGGACGCGATCCGCACCGTCGCCGCCGGTGACGCCCTGCTGTCGCCGGGCCCCACCGCCCGGCTCATCGCCCGCCTGCTGCGCACCCCCGCCCCGCCGACGAACGGGGACGGCGACCCCGGCGGCGCGGTGGGACGTGCCCGGCTCACCGACCGCGAGCGGCAGGTGCTGGCCCTGGTGGGTCGCGGCCTGACCAACGCCGAGATCGCCGAACTCCTCTCGCTCTCCCCGTTGACGGTGAAGACGCACGTCAGTCGGGTGATGAACAAGCTCCCGGCCCGCGACCGCGCCCAGTTGGTGATCGCCGCCTACGAGTCGGGGCTGGTGGTACCCGGTGGGGGCGGTGGGGAGGGTGCCGCCCGGGGGAGAATCGGGGCATGACCCTCTTCCGCGACGACGGCATCGTGCTGCGCACACAGAAGCTGGGAGAGGCGGACCGGATCATCACCCTGCTGACCCGTCACCACGGCCGGGTCCGGGCGGTCGCCCGGGGGGTGCGGCGCACCAAGTCGAAGTTCGGTGCCCGTCTGGAGCCCTTCTCCCATGTGGACGTGCAGTTCTTCGCCCGCGGTTCCGACCTGGTCGGACGCGGTCTGCCGATGTGCACCCAGACGGAGAGCATCGCCGCGCACGGCCGGTCCATCGTCGCGGACTACGCGCGCTACACCGCCGGGACGGCGATGCTCGAGACGGCCGAGCGGTTCACCGACCACGAGGGCGAGCCGAACGTCCAGCAGTACCTGCTGCTCGTCGGAGGGCTGCGGACCCTGGCCGCCGGGGAGCACGCGCCGGGCCTGGTGCTGGACGCCTTCCTGCTGCGCTCACTGGCCTGCGGCGGCTACGCCCCCAGTTTCGACGCCTGCGCCCGCTGCGGGATGTCGGGACCCAACCGGTTCTTCTCGCTCGCCGCCGGCGGCTCGGTGTGCGCGGACTGCCGGGTGCCGGGGAGCGTGGTGCCCTCACCGGGAGCACTGCGGCTGCTGGGCGCGCTGCTGTCCGGGGACTGGGCGACGGCCGACGCCGCCGAGTCCCGCCACGTCCGCGAGGGCAGCGGGCTGGTCTCCGCCTACCTGCACTGGCATCTGGAGCGGGGGTTGCGCTCCCTGCGCTACGTCGATCGCCGGCCCCCGGAGGCACCTTCCCCCGGGACGCCCGCACCGGCGACACCCTCCCCGCCCGGTGCCGTGGCCCCTGGACCCTCCGCGCGGCCCGGGCCGCCCGGCTGAGCCCCGGCAGCCGTCCCCCTCCGCCGGGACCGGCCGACGCCTCCCGGGGCCGCCCCGACCGGCCGTCGACGGGGTTCGGCTACGCTCGCCCCCGACGTCCGAACAACCCCACGGAGTGACCCCATGGCCCGCCGCGGAACACCCTCCCGGCCGCGTCGCGAGTACCGCGCCCCCGACCCGCACCCCTCCGGGGCACGGCCCCCCGCGCTGCCCGCCGAGCTGACCCCCCGGCACGTGGCCATCGTCATGGACGGCAACGGACGGTGGGCCAAGGACCGCGGTCTGCCCCGCACCGAGGGGCACCGGCGCGGTGAGGCCGTGGTCCTGGACGTGGTCAAGGGCTGCCTGGAACTGGGGGTGCGCAACCTCTCGCTGTACGCCTTCTCCACCGAGAACTGGAAGCGTTCGCCCGACGAGGTGCGGTTCCTCATGGGCTTCAACCGGGACGTCATCGACCGCCGCACGGAGGAACTCGGCGAAATGGGGGTGCGCATTCGTTGGGCCGGGCGCGAGCCCCGACTGTGGAAGTCGGTGGTCCGCAAGCTCCAGGACGCCGAGGAGCGCACCCGCGACAACGACGCGATGACGCTGTACATGTGCGTGAACTACGGCGGGCGGGCGGAGATCGCCGACGCCGCCGCCCGACTGGCCGCGGACGTGCGAGACGGACACCTGGACCCGAACAAGGTCAACGAGGAGACCCTGGCCCGCTACCTGTACTTCGCGGACATGCCGGACGTGGACCTGTTCATCCGGCCCTCGGGCGAGCAGCGCACCTCCAACTACCTGTTGTGGCAGAGCGCCTACGCCGAGCTGGTCTTCCAGGACATCCTGTGGCCGGACTTCGACCGCCGGCACCTGTGGAACGCCTGCGTGGAGTACGCCTCCCGGGACCGTCGCTTCGGTGGCGCGCTCCCCAACGAGAGCACCGTCCCCGGTGGTGTCGCGGAGACGCACTCCGGCTGACCTCCCGTCGACCGGCCTCTCCGCCCGGCCCCTCCGGGCGGAGAGGCCGGGGCCGCACCAGGTAGCGCAGGTGGGTCACGGCGGGGGAACCGATGACCCGGGTCTGCTCCAGGCGCACCCCTCCCGGCACCGGCCCCTCGAACAGTCGGGTGCCACCGCCGAGCAGGACCGGCACCAGGCGCAGTCGCAACTCGTCGAGCAGCCCGGCCGGCAGGAACCGCCGGATGGGCAGCGCCCCGCCGGCGACCGCGACCCTGCCGTCCCCGGCGTGTGCGCGGGCCTCGGCCGGCGCCTCGCCGGGGCCACCGGTGACGAATCGGAACAGGGAGCGTCCCCGCCGCAGCGGCTCGCGCGGCGCGCGGGTGAGGACCAGCGCCGGGGCCCGGAACGGTGGCTCCCGCCCCCGGGCCCCCTCGGCGTGGGCGAACATCCGCGACCCCATGATCACGGCGCCGACGCCCTCGGCCTGTTCGGCCGGCACCTCCGCGTCCGGCCCGCCCTCCCCGCCGGGCAGGCCGTGTGCCTCCCGCCGGCCGTCCAACCGGCACACCCAGTCGTGCGGCCGTTCCCCGCCGAGCCCCGGGGGGGGCATCGGGGGAGGGGGCCGGACCGGTGGCGTACCCGTCCAGGGAGACCGACAGATCGGCCGTGACCAGGGTCATGACGCCCCACCTCCCGCATCCTCCGCCCCGGGTGCCCCGGACATCCCGGGCGCCGCTTCCCCCGTACCCACCGGACGGTACCCGGGGAAGTCACCCGGGAAGTCACCCGGAAGATACGACAATGGCCCGTCGTGATCACCGGAATCCTCCGGATCCGACAAACGGATCGATACCCGGCGTGGGGCACCACATCGACGCCCGGGCCGACGTGATGGGAGTGGGAGAGGGTGGGAGCCGGTGGGCGGCGCGGGCTCAGGCGTGGTCGTGCCCGCCGGTGCCGGGGGTCGCCCCCCCGTGTCGCGTCGCGGCGCAGTCACCGCAGGTGCCGAAGACCTCGACGGTGTGACTCACATCCACGAAGCCGTGTTCGGCGGCGACGGTGTCGGCCCACTTCTCCACCGCGGGCCCCTCGACCTCGACCGCCTTCCCACAGACCCGGCACACCAGGTGGTGGTGGTGGTCGTCGGTGCTGCACCGGCGGTAGACGGCCTCGCCCTCACGGGTGCGCAGCACGTCCACCTCACCCGCGTCGGCGAGCGACTGCAACGTGCGGTAGACCGTGGTCAACCCGACGGAGTCGCCCCGGTGCTTGAGCATGTCGTGCAGCTCCTGGGCGCTGCGGAACTCGTCCACCTCGGCGAGTGCCGCGGACACCGCCGCGCGCTGTCGTGTGGACCGGCCGCGGACCGGCGGTCCTGCCGTCGCCACCATTGCCTCCCGAAATAGCCCCGGCTCCCGTACTCGGCTGCCATTGTGCCAGGCGATCGGAGGGTTCAGCCGGAGGGGAGGGAGGAACGGCCGGGATCGGCGGGCGCGGGCACCGTCGGTCGCTCGCCGGCGGCCCCGCCCAACGGGGGTGTCGGGCGCCCCGCCCGGCGGGCCCGCCGCCGGGCGATCGGCCGGGTCAGCACGGCCGTCAGGGCGAACAACCCCATGGCGATCAGCACGATCGTCGCCCCGGGCGGCACGTCGGCGTAGTAGGAGGTGATCGTGCCGGAGACCGAGACCACCACCCCGAAGCCGCACGCGACGGCGAGGGTCCCGGCGTAGCTGCGGGTCGCCTGCTGCGCCGCCACCACCGGGATCACCATCAGCGCGCTGACCAGCAGCAACCCCACCACGCGCATGGCGACCGTCACGGTCGCGGCGGCGGTCACCGCGAGCAGCAGGTTCAGCGCCCGCACCGGTAGCCCGGTCACCCGGGCGAACTCCTCGTCCTGGCAGACCGAGAACAGTTGGCGGCGCAGGCCCAGGCCGACCAGCAGTACGAAACCCGCCAGGACCAGGATGGCGGTGATGTCGGAGGCCGAGACGGTGGTCACCGAGCCCCAGAGATAGCTGGTCAGTCCGGCAGTGGAACCGCCCGGTGCCAGATTGATGATCATCACGCCGCCGGCCATGCCGCCGTAGAAGAGCATCGCCAGGGCGATGTCCCCGCGCGCCTTCCCCGACAGGCGCAGCAACTCCATCCCGACCGCGCCGATCGCCGAGACCACCACCGCCATCCACACCGGACTGGTGTTGAACAGGAAGCCCAGCGCGACACCGGTCAGCGCCACGTGGCCGATGCCGTCCCCCATCAGGGCCTGCCGGCGCTGGACCAGGTAGATGCCGACCACCGGCGCGGTCAACCCGATCACCAGTGCGGAGATCAGGGCCCGCTGCATGAAGGCGTAGTTCAGGAACTCCAGCGCCAACGCCTGCCCGTCGGTCGACGGGAACGCGGCGCCGACGGGAGCGGCGGAGGGGAACCCGGGCGAGGATCCGGGGAAAAACCCGGGGAAGAGGAGCTGGGCAGGGGTCATCACAGGATCCCGGTGTGCAGTCGCGGCTCGGCGGACGACTCGGACGCGTCCTCCGGATGGCAGGAGTGGGCGTCGGGCAGTTGGTCGCCGTGCTCCACGATCCGCTCCACCCGGCCCCCGGAGAGCACCACGGCGCGGTTGATCAACGGCGCCATCGGGCCCAGGTCGTGCAACACGAGCAGGACGGCGGTGCCGCGTTCCACCATGGTTCGCACGGTGTCGGCGAGGACGTCCTGACCGACCAGGTCCACCCCGGCCAGTGGCTCGTCCATGATCAGCAGGTCGGGGTCGTTGGTCAGGGCCCGGGCGATCAGCACCCGCTGGTGCTGACCGCCGGAGAGGGTGGCCACGGACTCACGGGCCCGGTCGGCCAGCCCCACCGTCTCCAGCGCCCGGTGTACCGCCTCGTGGTCGGCGCGCCGCAACGGGCGCAGGCCGCGGTGGGCCAGCCGGCCGGCGGCGACCACCTCGCGCACCGTGGCGGGTACGCCGCCGGCCGCCGTCGACCGCTGCGGCACGTATCCCACCCGCCGCCACTCGCGGAACCTCGCCAGGGGCGTGCCGAACAACTCCAGCCGACCACCGGTGATCGGGACCCGACCCACGCCGGCCCGCACCGTGGTGGACTTCCCGGAACCGTTCGCCCCCAGCAGTGCGACGACCTCCCCGGCCCGCACCACGAGGTCGATGCCGCGCAGCACCGGGTGACCGCCCAGCTCGGCGGTCACCCCCTCCAGGGATATGACGGTTTCCATGGCAACTCCGTGTGGTGGGCCGGGTGCCGCGGCCGGGACGCCCGGCGCGACGGCGCGCCCCTCCGGGGGTGCGCCGGATGCGCGTCGGTCAGCCGGCGCCGAGAGCCTGCCGCAGGGCCTCGAGGTTGGCGCGCATGACCTCGAAGTAGTCATCGCCCCGGGACCCCTCGGTGATTCCCTCCAGCGGGTCCAGGACATCCGTCTCCAGGCCGAGGTCGTCGGCGAGGGTGCGGGCGGTGGCGTCGGAGGCCAGGGTCTCGAAGAAGACCGTGCTCACCCCTTCATCCTCCGCGATGTCGTGCAGGGCGCGCATCCGGGCGGCGCTGGGCTCGGACTCGGGGTCCAGGCCGGCTATCGACTCCTCGCGCAGCCCGTAGCGCTCGGCGAGGTAGCCGAAGGCGGCGTGGGTGGTGATGAAGACGTCGGAGGTGCGGTTGGCCAGACCCTCCTCGAACTCCGTGTCCAGGGCGCGCAACTCCTCGGCGAGGTCCTCGGCGTTCCGCCGGTAGTCGGCGGCGTTGTCCGGGTCGGCGGCGGAGAGGGTCTCGGCCACGCCCTCGGCGACCTCGGCGTACTTGATCGGGTTCAGCCAGACGTGCGGGTCCTCGGCGCCGTGCGCGTGGCCGTGGTCGTCCTCGTCGGCGTGGTCCTCGTCGTGGCCGTGCTCGTCCTCGTGGTCGTGGGTGCCGTGCTCGTTCCCGTGACCCTCATCGGCGTGCTCGTCGTCCCCGTGGCCGTGGCCGTGGTCGTCCTCGTGACCGTGCTCGTCGTCCCCGTGGCCGTGGTCGTCCTCGTGACCGTGCTCGTCCTCGTGGCCGTGGTCGTCCTCGTGACCGTGCTCGTCCCCGTGGTCGTGGTCGCCGCGGTACTCGGAGAGTTCGGTGAACTCCCCGGCCTCGGCCACGTGCTCCACGCCGGACTGCTCGACGGCCTCGTCCACCGCCGGCTGCAGGCCGGCCAGGTACACCACCACGTCGGCCTCGGAGAGCTCGCCCACCTGTCGGGGCGAGAGTTCCAGGTCGTGCGGCTCCACGCCGGGCTCGGTGAGGGTGGAGACGGAGACGTGCTCGCCGCCCACGCGCTCGGCCAGGAACTCCATCGGGTAGAAGGAGGCGACCACGTCCAGCGTGCTCCCCGCCGCGCCGGTTTCCTCCTCGTCGGCCGCGCCCTCGGTGCCGCAGGCGGCCAGGGCGAGGACGGCGAGGGCGGTGGTGACGGCCGGGGCGGTGGCCGTGCGGCGGACTCGGGGGATTCTGTGAGCGGTCATGAAGTCCATTTTCAGATGAGATGGAAACCGTTGTCAATTTCCTCAACCCTATTGTGACCGGCGCCTCCTCGCAGCTTCCACCGGTTCATCCCGTTCCCTCCCGGGGTGCCTTTTCGGTCGATCGCGCGGGTCGGAACGAGCATGTCCGGCGCCCCGGACCCGATTTGCCGCCGCCCCCCGCACCGCCGGTAATCTGAGGCGATTCCTTGCCTCCATCGCCATCATGAAGAGAGCACCGTGGCAGCCGACAAGATCGAGACCATCGTCAGCCTCAGCAAGCGCCGTGGCTTCGTCTACCCGTGCAGTGAGATCTACGGCGGCCAGCGCGCCGCGTGGGACTACGGACCGCTGGGCGTCGAGCTGAAGGAGAACATCAAGCGCCAGTGGTGGCGTGCCATGGTCACCTCGCGGGACGACGTGGTCGGTCTCGACTCCTCGGTCATCCTGGCCACCGAGGTGTGGGAGGCGTCCGGCCACGTGGCGACCTTCAGCGACCCGCTGACCGAGTGCACCTCCTGTCACAAGCGCTACCGCGCCGACCACCTGGAGGAGGCGTACGAGGAGAAGCACGGTCGCCCCGCCACCGGTGGGCTCGCCGACCTCAACTGTCCCCACTGCGGAAACAAGGGCACCTTCACCGAGCCCAAGGAGTTCTCCGGACTGCTCTCCACGCACCTGGGCCCCACCCGTGACTCCGGTTCGGTCGCCTACCTGCGGCCGGAGACCGCGCAGGGCATCTTCACCAACTTCGCCCAGGTCCAGCAGACCTCCCGGAAGAAGCCGCCGTTCGGCATCGCCCAGATGGGCAAGTCCTTCCGGAACGAGATCACGCCGGGTAACTTCATCTTCCGGACCCGTGAGTTCGAGCAGATGGAGATGGAGTTCTTCGTCAAGCCGGGCGAGGACGAGGAGTGGCACGAGTACTGGATGGGGCGGCGCTGGGACTGGTACCGCGGGCTGGGCATGCAGGAGTCCAACATGCGGTGGTACGAGCACCCGAAGGAGAAGCTCTCCCACTACTCCAAGCGCACCGCCGACATCGAGTACCGCTTCAACTTCCAGGGCTCGGAGTTCGGTGAGCTGGAGGGCGTCGCCAACCGCACCGACTTCGACCTGAGCTCGCACTCCAAGGCCTCCGGCCAGGACCTGAGCTACTTCGACCAGGAGGCCGGCGAGCGCTGGACCCCCTACGTCATCGAGCCGGCGGCCGGTGTGGGTCGCGCGATGCTGGCCTTCATGCTCGACGCCTATATCGAGGACGAGGCGCCCAACGCCAAGGGCAAGCTGGAGAAGCGCGTCGTGATGCGTCTGGACCCGCGCCTGGCCCCGGTCAAGGTGGCGGTCCTGCCGTTGTCCCGCAACCCGCAGCTCTCCCCGAAGGCCCGTGGTCTGGCCGAGGCGCTGCGTCGGCACTGGAACATCGAGTTCGACGACGCGGGCGCCATCGGCCGCCGTTACCGTCGTCAGGACGAGATCGGCACGCCGTACTGCGTCACCGTCGACTTCGACACCCTCGAGGACGACGCGGTCACCGTGCGCGAGCGCGACAGCATGAAGCAGGAGCGTGTCTCGCTGGACCGGATCGAGTCCTACCTCGCGGGTCGTCTCATCGGTTGCTGAGGTCCGTTCCGGCGGTGGTGTCCACGGAGCACCCGCCGGGCCCCGGGCGTGACCGGACGCCGTGCGAAACGTCGGCCCGGGGGTCACCCCATCCGGCTGTTCGAGGGGTCGAGGGCCCGACGCCTGGATGAGGTGAGGGTCTGATGATGCGAGGAATCGAAGATCGGGTGGCCTGACGGTCCGATCGCATGAAAGTCGGGTGGTCCGACATTTCGATGAATAAGCGATCGGGTTGTCGGGCCACCGGATCAACGCCTGTGACGGTTCGGTCACGAGCTCGCCACAACGCCCGTCCCCGGGCCCCAACGGGCCTTCCGGGGGCGGGCGTTGTGCTTGACTGGGGCCCTCTTGACAACGGCGTCCCGAGCCGTTATTTGCCGACCCGGGGTGCCCCGAATCACACAGGGGAGGACGGATGCTGACCACCGGCACCGTCACCGGAACCACCGAATCCGGGACCCGGCACTCCATGCGCATCGGACGCGGTTTCGGCGAGGTGCGCCGACTCGAGTGCGACACCTGCGGCTACCGTCGGGTAGCCCAGTTCGACGTACTCGGCAAGGCCGACCGCCACCTCGCCGACCACGGCGTGTGCACGGCGGGGGAGTGCGAGGGCGCCGGCGCGGAGACCGCCGTCCGTGACCTCGGCCCGCTTCCCTGGCTGCTGTGCGGCCTCGGAATGTTGACCGTCCTCGTCGTCGTGGTCCTGCGCACCGTCGCGGGCTGACCGCCCGGCCGGTGGATCGACCGCCCGGCCGGGGACGGGAGGACATGCGGGACAATGGGTGATCGGACCCGCCCGCACCGGCCCCGGCCGGCCCAGATCCGCCGAGGACGACCACCGCATGACCGCCCCCACCTCCACGCCCCCCTCCGTCGAACCGACGGCCCCGGGCCTTCCCGCCCCGACGTCGCCCGTCGACGCCGAACCCCCGCCGAGGGCCGTCGCCGCGCCGCTGGTGGTCGGCCCCCACCGGGTATGGCCCCCGGTCGTGCTGGCCCCCATGGCGGGCATCACCAACGCGCCCTTCCGCCGGCTGTGCCGGGAGTTCAGCGGGGGGCGGGGTCTGTTCGTCAGCGAGATGATCACCACCCGCGCGCTGGTCGAACGCAACGCCAAGACCATGCGACTGGTCCACTTCGACGACGACGAACGTCCCCGCTCGGTCCAGCTCTACGGCGTGGACCCGGTGACCGTCGGCCGCGCGGCCCGGATGATCGCTGACGAGGGACTGGCCGACCACATCGACCTCAACTTCGGCTGCCCGGTTCCCAAGGTGACCCGCCGGGGCGGCGGCTCGGCGCTGCCCTGGAAGCGGCCCCTGCTGCGTGCCATCCTCCGGGAGGCGGTCCGGGGCGCGGGTGACCTCCCGGTGACGATGAAGATGCGCAAGGGTATCGACGACGACCATCTCACCCACCTCGACGCGGGACGGATCGCCGTCGACGAGGGTGTCACGGCCATCGCCCTGCACGGCCGCACCGCCGCCCAGCACTACGGCGGGACCGCCGACTGGTCGGCCATCGCCCGGCTCAAGGAGGCCGTACCGGAGATCCCGGTGCTGGGCAACGGCGACATCTGGTCCGCCGACGACGCCGTGCGGATGGTCCGCGAGACCGGCTGTGACGGCGTGGTGGTGGGACGCGGCTGTCTGGGTCGTCCCTGGCTGTTCGCCGATCTGGTGGCGGCCTTCGAGGGACGGGGGAGCGCGGGGTACGCGCGGCCGACGCTGCGCGAGGTCGCCGCGACGATGGTGCGCCACGCCCGACTGCTCGGCGAGTGGCTGGAGGACGAGTCGCGCGGGGTGATCGATTTCCGCAAGCACGTCGCCTGGTACACCAAGGGTTTCTCGGTCGGCTCGGAGGCCCGCCGCCGCCTCGCGGTCTCCTCCTCCCCGGAGGAACTGAACGATCTGCTACAGGAGTTGGACCTCGACCAGCCGTGGCCGACCGGCGCGGACGGGCCGCGTGGGCGCACCTCCGGACGCAACCGGGTGGTGCTCCCCGACGGATGGCTCGACGACCCGATGGACTGTCCGGCGATCATCGCCGACGCCGAACTGGATACCTCCGGCGGCTGACCCCGGCCGGGCGGGTGCCGGCACGGTCCCCGTCTGCCGTTCGCCGGGCGCCGTGGCGCACCGGGAGCGGCGCCGATACCGGGTCCGTGCCCCGGCCCGGAACGGGTGCCGGGGCCGGTGTCGTACGGACGCGGGCGCGCTCCGCCCGCCCGGCGGGGGTGGGGCGCGTTCGCGCCGGTGTCGGGGAAGTCGGGGATGCCGGCGCGGACCCCGGCGCGCGGGCGGTCCGGTGGCTTCCCGGACGGCCGCGGCCGGGGGCGTACCCGATCCGCGCCGCCGGCCCGCCGTCAGCCGGCGGCCGGCTCCGGCACGGGGCCGTCGTGACCCCGATCCCCGCAGCGGCCCGTCCCGCTCTCCCGCCCGGCCTCCCGATGGGCCGTCAACAGTGCCAGCGGCGCCGCCGCGGCCCAGGCCTGCGGCGAACACGCGTAGGGGTGGGGCACCGGCTCGGGGTGGTCCCCGCGCCCGTACCCGGCCACCACCTCCGGCAGCCGGTGGTCGTGGCGCTCGGCCAGCGCCATCAGCCCCGAGGTGAGGCGGTCGACCTCCTCGCACAGCCCGTGCCGGGCCAGCCCCAGGGCCAGTACCGCGTTGTCGTGCGGCCACACCCCGCCCCGGTGGTAGGCGAGCGGGTGGTACGCGTCCTGGCCGGCCGCCAGGGTGCGTACTCCCCAGCCGGTGAAGAAGTCCGGCTCCAGCAGGCGCCGACCCACCGTCGCCGTGCGTTCCGGGTCGAGGATCCCCGACCACAGCAGGTGCCCGGCGTCCGAGGCCAGGGCGTTCACCCGCCGGCCCGTGCCGTCCAGGGCGAGGGCCGGGAAGTCGTGTTCCGGCATCCAGAAGTCGGCGAGGAACCGCTCGCGCAGCGACCGCGCCGCCGACTCCAGCCGTTCCGCCCATCCGGGGTCCCCCCACACCCGGCGGGCCAGACCGGCGGTCCGGAGCAGCGCGTCCCACGCGTATCCCTGCGCGGCGGCGGCGGTGATCGGGCCCTTCGCCGGGGTGCCGTCGGCGAAGCAGATCGCGCCCGGGGAGTCCTTCCAGCTCTGGTTGGCCAGGCCGCCCTCGTCCGGGTGGTAGACCAGGTAGCCGTGTTCCTCCAGCCCGCCGTGGCGGAACATCCACTCCACCGCCGCGCGGGCGTTGCCCTCCAGGGCGCGGGCCAAACCGGTGTCGCCGGTCACCCGCGCGTGCTCGTCGAGCAGCACCAGGAACAGCGGGGTACTGTCCACGGCACCGTAGTAGCGCGCGTACGGGACCTGTCCGAAGTGGGCCAACTCCCCGTGGCGGACCTCGTGCACGATCTTGCCCGGCTGCGCGATCCGCGCCGGGTCCTCCTCGGTCGCCTGCGTCGCGGCCAGGGCGGGCAGGGTCGCCGCCGCCGGTTGCGGGCGGTACGGGAGGGCGAACAGTGAGGCGAACAGGGCGTGCCGCCCCAGCAGGGTGAGGAACCAGGGCACGCCGGCCGCCGGCACCCGGTGGATGGCGCCGTCCGGTCCCTCGGCGGGAATCCGCAGCGCGGCCAGGTCGACGAGCCCCCGGGCGCAGGCGCGGTCCAAGGCCCGTTGGCCGGGGCCGGCGGAGGGCAGGGCGTCGGTGCCGGGGAAGCCGTCGGTGCCGGTGGCCGGGCCGGGAGCGCCGTGCGGGTGGGCGGCCACCCGCAGCACCAGCTCCACCGAACCGTGCGGTTCCAACTCCAGCCGCCACACCAGCCGGCGGGCCCCGCTGCCGGTGTCCTCCACCGCGTCGGGAGCGGGCTCGGCGGAGACGACGGTGCGGGAGTGCCACTCACGGCGCCGATACCCGAAGGCCACCCCGTCCGGCAGGGTCTCGCGGGTGCGCACGGCGTGTGGTTTCTCGTACCAGCGGTGGTCGGAGCGCAGTTCGAACTGGTCGGCGAAGTCCGCGTCCACGGTGAGGGCGACCAGGGTCCGGTCGTCCGTCGCCCGGTTGCTCACCACCCGGACGCGCTCCACCAGGGTCCCGGCGGTCACCGTCTGCTCGCGGAAGACGGTGTGCGCGGGCGGCTCACCCCCCCCGCCGGGCGGGGTGAGCACGCAGGAGGCGGTGTCGCCGGAGCCGTCGGTGGTCGGCACCAGGACGGTGGGGATGATGCCGTCCACGGTGAGCTGCCACCGGCTGAGGTGCCGGGCGTCCCGGGTGAACAAGCCGTCCGGCAGCGCCCCGCGCGCGCCGGTGACGTCCCCCGAGGGACCCAGCAGCGCGAAGGTGCCGTTGTGGACGAGTAGACGGTGGTGCGTGACGGTCATCGGGGCGTCCCCTCCCTCGGTGCGGCCGGGGCCGCGGCGGTCGTCCCCGGGGCGTCGACCGGCGGCTTCGCGGTCGACGGGACCCGGTTCCCGGCCCGGGGCGGGCGGTCGCCGAGCGATCGGCCGACGCCCTCCCCGGTGGTTCCGTCGTGCGCGTCCGGCCGGTCGGCGGGGTCACCCCCGGGCCGGCGGATCCTCCCGACACCCCCGCGGGGCACGGCCCGGGCCCGGCCGTGCCCGGTCGCGGCGCCGTACCGGGCCCCTTCGGGGTCCCCGTCCCGCTCGGTCGGGTCGATCGACCGCGGGGCCGGTAACCCGATCCGGCCGGGGCCCTCCGGGGCGGTGTCCGAAGCGATCTCCGGGAGGTTCGGGAGGCGCGACGGTTCCGCCGGTGGCCCCGCCCCGGGGGCTCCGGGGGCCGGGCGTCCCGTCGGCTCGACGGCGCGCGGTCGGTCGCCGGCGTGCCCACCGGGGCCGTGCCCGGCGTGTCCGCCCGGTCCGGCGGCGCGGCCGGCCCGGCCGGTGCGGGCCGTTCGGCGGGGCGGGTCCGCGGCGCGACGCATGAGCGGCTCGCGCGGCACCGGTTCGGGGGGCCGAACGGCTCCCAGCAGATCCACCGTCAGGGCGGCCGTCCAGCCGAACTGCCGGGTGCCGCGCGCGCGTCCGGTGCGCGGGTCGAGGTACTCGGCGAAGTCGGAGGCCACCGCCGAGGTCAGCACGGCGGTGCGCAGGTCCTCGGCGAGGCCGTGCTCGCCGTACTCCCGCAGACCCCGCTCGATCAGCCAGTTGACGTTGAACCAGGCCGGGCCGCGCCAGTAGCGGGACGGGTCGAAGGCGGCACCGAGCAGGTCGTAGCTGGGCACCATGCGGGTGGTCGAGCCGAGACCGAAGTGGGGGCCGGTGAGGGTCCGCAACAGGGCCGCCGAAACCTCCGGGGGCAGACCGGGGACGATCAACGGGAGCAGGCCCGCGCAGCTCAGTTCGCGGATCGGACCGCCGCCACGCACGTCGTGGCACAGGAAGATGCCGTGCTCGGCGTCCCAGAGGCGGTCCACCAGCGCGTCGGTGAGGTCCGCGGCCCGCTCGTGGTGGGGGTGGGGGTCGGCGCCGACCGCCGCCGCGATGTGGGCCAGGGCCCGTTCGGAGGCGATGAGCAGCGCGTTGACGCCGGGGTCCTCGACGGCGAACCGATGCGGGGCGGCCGCGTCGTCGTAGCCGTGGTCCCGGTAGTCGGCGGCCAGCCGCACGTACCGGCCGTAGTCCAGGTCGGTGGGGCGGTCGCCGGCGTCCCCGTGATCGAGGTCGGCGCGGCGGAAGGTGCCGGCCCGGGCGGGCACGATCCGGCTCAACGGCTCGTCCCAGCAGGGGCTGTTGTCCATCCCGGACTCCCAGGGATGGACGATCGACACCAGGCCCCGGCCGCCGAGGTCGCGGCGGTCGGTGAGGTAGCGCTGCCAGGCGGCCAGCCGGGGGTACATGCGGGACAGGAAGCCCCGCCGGGCGGAGTCGGTCGGGTCGGCCAGGTGGACCAGCCAGGCCGCGAGGGCGTGCACCGGTGGCTGGATCAGCCCCGAGGTCTCCACGCCGGCCGGGGCGCCGGCCCGGGCGCCGGCGGCGGAGGAGCGCCAGAAGTCGGGGCTGGGGAAGTAGGCGCCCAGCGGCACCTCGGGGTTGAAGACGATGTGCGGCATCCGACCGTCGGCCCACTGGGCGGCGAAGAGGGTCTCCAACTCGCGGCGGGCCCGGGCGGTGGAGAGCCGGCGCAGGCCGATCGCGATGAAGGCGGAGTCCCAGCTCCACTGGTGCGGGTACAGGCCCAGTGACGGAACGGTGGAGGCGCCGGTCCAGTTCTGCCGCAGCACCCGCCAGGCGTACTGGCGCAGCAGGTCGGGCGGGGCCGGAGCGGTGGACGCGCCCCCTTCCGTCGGGGCCGCGGGGGCGACCACGGCGAGGGCGCCGGTGGTGTCCGGGGCCGTGCCGGGGGCCGGGTCGGTGAGGGTGCCGACGGACGGGGTGGAGTGGGAGTTCACGATGCCGGGGGGAAGGTCGGGGACGGGGTGGGCGGACGGGTTCGAGCCGAGCGCGCCGGACGGGTCGGCGGCTCCGGTGGGAATCGTCATGCGGCGACCCCGGCGCGGGACGCGCGGGCGACGGGTGTGTGAGCGGTACGGGCGCCGGGGGTGACGCGAATCACCCGGCGTCTCCCCCGAAGCGGGACCCGACGGCACCCGACATGCCCGGCGGGAGCGCCGGGAGCATACGCGGGGCGGGTGAAACGGGGGGCGTCGGACGCCTCGGCCCGG
The DNA here is from genome assembly GCF_021390475.1 of Streptomyces sp. ST2-7A. Classification (GTDB taxonomy): domain Bacteria; phylum Actinomycetota; class Actinomycetes; order Streptomycetales; family Streptomycetaceae; genus Streptomyces. The sequence goes on along the minus strand of NZ_JAJUWS010000003.1, from coordinate 51,883 downwards.
TGCGGCGCCGACGCCGGGTACGGCGGTGCGCCGGGCGGGGTCGGGAGGGTGTGCGCGTCTTCCCGGCGGGTGTTCGGGGAGGTCGGGGGCAGGTCGGGGCCCGCGCCGGTATCCGGCAGGACGTCGGTCGTCGGTCTCGCGCTTTCCACGAAGGGCTCCACAGGAGTCGGGCTTTACCGCTTATGGCCACGATACCGCAGAGTTACGTCGGCTTAACGGTCAAAAGTCCTCCCGTAACATTTCCTTGATGTGCTGAAGGCGGTGTCGCCGCCGTCGGAGAGGACGGGGAACAGTGGGATGAGTCAGGCGAGTTCGGGGCACCTCCTCGGATTGATCCGCCGGGGTCGGGCCACCACCCGGGGGGAACTGCAGCGTGTCACCGGTCTGGCCCGCTCGACCGTCGGCAGCCGACTGGAGCCCCTGCTGCGGGCCGGCTGGATCCGCGAGACGCCCGGTCCGGCCGAGTCCTCCACCGGTGGACGCCCCGCCGTGCGGCTGGAGTTCGACGCCTCGCACGCCCTCGTCCTCGCCGCCGTCCTGGAGACCCGCAGCGCCCGCGTCGCCCTGCTCGACCTCTCCGGTCGGGTGCTGGACGAACATGTCGGCCCGCTCTCCATCGCGGACGGTCCGGACCGCGCGTTGGACCTCCTGGGTGAGCGGTTCACCCGATTGCTCGAGCGCGCCCCCCACCGCGACGGGGTCGGTCCGGCCCGAATCTGTGGTGCCGGCCTGTCGGTTCCCGGCCCCGTGGACGCCGCCACCCGCCGCCTGGTCGACCCGCCGATCATGCCGGGTTGGGGAGGTCATCCACTGCCGGAACGCATGGGCGCCGTTCTCGCCGAACGTCTCGGCACCGATCCCGCCCTGCCGATCCTGGTGGAGAACGACGCCAACCTGATGGCGCTGGCCGAACAGCGCCACGGGCATCCCGACTGCTCGGCCTTCCTGTTGGTGAAGGTCTCCACCGGTATAGGTGCCGGCATGGTGATCGACGGCGGCCTGTACCGGGGCATCGACGGCGGGGCGGGTGACATCGGCCACATCCGCACCGCCGACGCCCCGTGCGTGTGCGGTTCGCGCGGCTGTCTGGCCGCCGTGGCCAGCGGTCGGGCCCTGGCCGCCCGGCTCACCGCCGAGGGGGTGCCCACGGCCTCCGGGTCCGGGGTGCGCGAACTGCTGGAGGCCGGGCACCCGGACGCCGTGCGGCTGGCCCGCGAGGCCGGGCGGGTGGTCGGCGACGTGCTGACCACCGTGGTGACCGTGGTCAACCCCGGCGTGCTCATGCTCGCCGGGGATCTCGCCGGGCCACCGTTCCTCACCGGTATCCGGGAGTTGCTCTACCGGCGGGCGCTGCCCCGCACCACCGCCCACCTCCAGGTGGTCACCTCCCGTCTCGGTGACCGGGCGGGACTGATCGGTGCGGCCGTCCTGCTGGCCGACGAGTTGTACGCCCCGGAGCGGGCGGACCGCCGGCTCGCGACGGTCGCCCCGGCCCGGTCGGTCGGTCGGACCACCTCCGTGGCCTGAGCCGGGCCCCGCGGCTCGTCTCCGGGTGGGTACCGGCTCCGGGTCGGCCGGGTGCCGACGCGCGGGCCCGGGGTGCGGGTGCGCGGGCGGACCCGTGGTCGTGTCGGTGGGGGCGAACGCCCTCGAGGTGGTGGGTGCCCCTCACCGCCCGTCCCGGGGCACGCCGGTGCCGTGCCGGCGCCCCGTGGCGGGAGGTCCCGGTCCGCTCCCGTCCGACCGGGTGGCGGCGTGCGTCCGGGAGCGCGCCCCCGACGCCCCGCTCGGATGAGCGCGACCCCCGCCGCCCGGACCGGGTCCGACGGGATGCCCGTCACCCCGGTCCTCGCCCTCATGCCGCGACCGGAACGGGTGTCGGGCCCCGCCCGGGTCGCCGCGCGTACCGTTCCGTACCACCCTGGAAGGGATGAATCCGGCGGCCCGACGGCCGCTCCCGTCCTCCCGGGGGTGTCGGTGTCCCGGTGTGGAACATCCCGAATCCGGCGGGTGGACGTGGGGTGAAAGCGCCGCTTGGTGGTGTATGCGCGTTTGGTGAGCGTGACGCCCGCCACGAATGATGGCGATTATGCTCAGATGAGCGGTCGGCGGGGTAGCCTCCCGCTGTCAGGGCAGCCGTTCACGAGGAGTAGTCCCGTGCCGGAAACACGAACACGAGTACCCGCCGTCACCCTCGAAGCCGCGGCCCCCGCCGCTCCGCCGGTGAAGTACGTCTACGACTTCTCCGAGGGCCACAAGGACCTCAAGCACCTGCTCGGTGGCAAGGGCGCGAACCTCGCCGAGATGACCAGGCTCGGCCTGCCCGTCCCACCGGGCTTCACCATCACCACCGAGGCCTGCTGCGCCTACCTGGAGACCGGCTCCGAGCCCCCGGAACTCCGCGCCGAGGTGAGTGCGCACCTCGACGCGCTGGAGCGCCGCATGGGCAAGCGCCTCGGACGGGGTGACGACCCCCTCCTGGTCTCCGTCCGCTCCGGCGCCAAGTTCTCCATGCCCGGCATGATGGACACCGTCCTCAACATCGGGCTCTCCGACACCTCGGTGGTGGCCCTCGCCGCGCAGGCCGGGGACGAGCGCTTCGCGCTGGACTCCTACCGCCGACTGATCCAGATGTTCGGCAAGACCGTCCTCGGCGTGGACGGCGATCTCTTCGAGGAGGCCATCGACACACTCAAGGCCGAGGCCGGGGTCACCACCGATGTCGAACTCGACGCCGATCGCCTCGCCGTCCTCGTCGACCGCTTCAAGGCGATCGTCCGTGAGCAGGCCGGCCGGGAGTTCCCCCAGGAGCCCCGCGAGCAGATGGACCTCGCCATCCGCGCCGTCTTCGACTCCTGGAACGGCGACCGCGCCCGCCTGTACCGGCGACAGGAGCGGATACCCCACGACCTGGGGACCGCCGTCAACATCTGCTCCATGGTCTTCGGCAACCTCGGCCCCGACTCCGGCACCGGTGTCGCCTTCACCCGGGACCCCGCCACCGGCCACCAGGGCGTCTACGGCGACTACCTGCAGAACGCCCAGGGCGAGGACGTCGTCGCCGGCATCCGCAACACCGTGCCGCTCGCCGATCTCGAACGCCTCGACAAGGCGAGCCACGACCGACTGCTGTCCATCATGGAGACCCTGGAGAACCACTACCGGGACCTGTGCGACATCGAGTTCACCATCGAACGCGGCACCCTGTGGATGCTCCAGACCCGGGTCGGCAAGCGCACCGCCGCCGCCGCCTTCCGGATCGCCACCCAGCTCGTGGACCAGGGCCTGATCGACGAGACCGAGGCCCTGCGACGGGTCACCGGCGAACGCCTCGCCCAGTTGATGTTCCCCCGCTTCGATCCCGACGCCGAGGTCGAGCACCTCGCCTCCGGCATCCCCGCCTCGCCCGGTGCCGCCGTCGGCCGCGTGGTCTTCGACTCGGCCACGGCCGTGGAGCGGGCCGCCGCCGGCGAGGCCGTCATCCTGGTGCGCAGGGAGACCACCCCCGACGACCTCGACGGCATGATCGCCTCCGCCGGCATCCTCACCTCGCGCGGTGGCAAGACCTCGCACGCCGCCGTCGTCGCCCGGGGCATGGGCAAGACCTGCGTCTGCGGCGCCGAGGAGGTCGAGGTGGACACCGCCGGACGCCGGCTGACCGTGCGACGCGCCGGCGGCGACCCCGTGGTCGTCACCGAGGGCGAGACGATCTCCATCGACGGCTCCACCGGCCGGGTCCACCGGGGTGAGGTCCCGGTGGTGCCCTCCCCGGTCGTGGAGTACTTCGAGGGGCGCGTCGCCCCCGACGACCCCGGCGCCGACGACCTGGTGCGCGCGGTGGACCGGATCATGGGCATCGCCGACGCCGCCCGCCGGTTGGAGGTCCGCGCCAACGCCGACACCGCTCCCGACGCGGCCCGCGCCCGCCGTTTCGGCGCCCGGGGTATCGGCCTGTGTCGCACCGAGCACATGTTCCTCGGCGAGCGCCGCGAACTCGTCGAGCACCTCATCCTCGCCGAGGGCGAGGAGGACCGCGACCGGGCCCTGGACGCCCTGCTGCCGCTGCAACGGGCCGACTTCACCGAGCTGTTCGAGGCGATGGACGGTCTGCCGGTGACGGTCCGCCTCCTGGACCCGCCGTTGCACGAGTTCCTGCCCGACCTCACCGAGCTGTCGGTACGCGTCGCGCTGGCCGAGCGGAACGGCGACCACGGCGCGCTCGACGAACAGGACCGCCGACTGCTGCCCGCCGTCCGGCGCCTGCACGAGCAGAACCCCATGCTGGGGCTGCGCGGCGTGCGGCTGGGGCTGGTCATCCCCGGCCTGTTCTCCATGCAGGTGCGGGCCATCGCGGAGGCCGCCGCCGACCGTCGGCGCGCGGGCGGTGACCCGCACGTCGAGATCATGATCCCGCTGGTCGGCACGGTGCAGGAGTTGGAGATCGTCCGCGAGGACGCCGAGCGGATCATCGCGGACATCGAACGGGCTCGGGGCATCGACCTCGGCCTGGCCCTGGGCACGATGATCGAACTGCCCCGGGCGGCCCTCACCGCCGGCCAGATCGCCGAATGCGCCGATTTCTTCTCCTTCGGCACCAACGACCTGACCCAGACCGTCTGGGGCTTCAGCCGCGACGACGTCGAATCCAGCTTCTTCGCCGCCTACCTGGAGAAGGGCATCTTCGGCACCTCGCCGTTCGAGACGATCGACGTGGACGGGGTCGGCGCCCTGGTGCGCACCGCCGTCCGCGCCGGGCGCGCCACCCGGCCCGACCTCAAGCTCGGGGTCTGCGGTGAGCACGGTGGCGACCCGGAGTCGGTGCACTTCTTCCACGAGGTCGGGCTGGACTACGTGTCCTGCTCGCCGTTCCGGGTCCCGGTGGCCCGGCTCGAGGCCGGTCGGGCGGCGGTCGGCTGAGCCGACCGGTCGCCCCGACCGACCGGAGGACGCCGCCGCACCCCGACCCTCACCGCGGCGGCGGCTTCCGGTGACACGGGGGACGAGGGGGCGGCACCTGTGCGGAGGCGCCGCCCCCTCGGCGCGTGCCGGGGCGGGACTCCCGACACCCGGAATTCCGAAACCCCTTGACCTCAGGTGGACTTGAGGTTGGAGGCTCTCCCCACGCGCCGCTCCGGCCCCGTCCGGGGCGCCCGGTCAGGGGCCGTCGGTGCCGGTGGGGCGGGCGTCGGCGCGCAGGGCGGCCTCGGCCGTGGGGTGGGCGGGGAGGACCGGATCCAACCCCATGATGTTCAGCACCCGGGCGGTGTGCGCCGGCACGCCGGTCAGCGCGATGCGTGCCCCGGCCTCAACGGCTCGATTGCGGGCCGTGATGAAGCCGGTGATGCCGCTGGAGTCACAGAACTCCAGACCGCCGAGATCGAGGACGAGTATCTCGCCCGGGCGGGGCGTCAGATCGCGCAGGGCGGTGTGGAAGGCCTCCGCGCTGTGGAAGTCGAGTTCGCCGCTCACGGCGAGGACGGTTCCGTTCGGGGCCCGCCGGACATCGATGGTCAGGCCGTCCATGTCGCTGAGATCGGTCATATCCGCCTCCCGGGGGTGTGTGCCCGGTGCGGCGGCACACCGAGCGCGAGGATCGCGGTGTCGTCGTCCGGGCCGGGGCCGAACCCCTCCAGCAGGTCGGAGACGGTGCCGACCAGCCGCTCGGCACCGACCGGCGCCAGGTTCTCGGCGAAGGAGAGCAGGGCCTGTTCGCCGTAGCGGGCGGACCCGGGCCCGACCCGGGCCTCGGTGAGGCCGTCGGTGTACAGCAGGAGGGTGTCGCCGGGACGCAGGACGATACCGGTGCCGACGAAGCGCGGGTCGGGCAGGATCCCGACCAGCACGCCGCCCGGAGTGGGCAGGTACTCCACCCGGCCGTCCGAGCGCAGCAGCAGGGCCGGGGGATGACCGCCGCCCGCCAGTCGGATCTCGTACCCGCCCGGCGCCCCGTGCCCGCCGTCGGCGGACTCCCCGGTGCGCACGGGGCTCAGCGAACCGGCGATGACGGTGCAGTGGCGCGGGTCACCGGCGGCTCCGTGCTCGCGCAGCACGCCGTTGAGCGAGCGCAGGGCCCCGACCGCGTCCGGCTCGTGCAGCACGGCGGCGCGCAGGGTGTAGCGGATCAGCGAGGTCACGGCGGCGGCCTCGGGACCCTTGCCGCAGACGTCCCCGAGGAAGAACCCCCACCGCTCCTCGCCGAGCGGGAAGAGGTCGTAGAAGTCACCGCCCACGTGGTCGGGGGAGGCGGTGTGGTAGTACGCGGCGGCCTCCAGATTCGGTACCGGGGGCAGCGAGGGTGGCAGGAGGCTGCGCTGAAGGGTCGCCAGCACCTCCCGGAGCCGCAGCCGCTCCCGCTCGGCCGTCTCACGCTCCCGTTCGGCCGTCGTCGCCGCCTTCTCGGCCTCCAGCCGGGCGCGCAGCAACTCGTTCTCGTAGGCCCGACGCTCCCTGGCGTCGAAGACGGTGGTGCGGATGAGCTGTTGCCGGCCGTCGGTACCGGTCTTCACCTTGGAGGTGACCAGCACCGGCAGCCGTCCGCCGTCGGACCGGCGCAGTTCCAGGGCGATGCCGGAGATCTCGCCCTGCATCAGCAGCAGCGGCGCGAAGTGGGTCTCGTGGTAGAGCCGGCCGCCGACGGTGAGCAGGTCGGAGAAGCGCATCCGACCCACCACGTCCTCGCGGGCGAGGCCCAACCACCCGAGCAGGGTGCCGTTGATCCGCGCGATCTCCCCGTCCAGCAGCGTGGAGAGGTAGCCGCACGGCGCGTGCTCGTACAGGTCCTCGGCGCTGTCCTCGAGCAGCGCGGTGAAGGCCTCCGGCCCGTGCGCGGGCGAATCGGCGCCCACCTCGCCCCCGCGGGGCGAGCCGTCGCCGTCGGCCTCCGGCGGGATCATCGGCCGCGCTCCCCGAGGAAGGAGAGGATCGCGTCGGCGGTGGCCTCCGGGGCGCTGAGATGCGGACAGTGACCGGTGGCGTCGAGCGTCACCAGAGTGCTGTCGGGGATCGTGGCGTGCACGTGGGCGCCGACCTCCCGGGGGGCGATGGGGTCCCGCTCGCACTCCAGGATCAGCGTCGGCACCCGCAGCCGGGGCAGTTCCGCGCGGGTGTCGGAGAGGAAGGTGGTGCGGGCGAAGACCCGGGCGATCGCCGGATCGGTGGCGCAGAAGCTGTCGGTCAGCTCCTGCCCCAGCTCCGGCCGCTCGGGATTGCCCATGATCACCGGGGCCATGGCGGCCGACCACCCCAGGTAGTTGGAGTCCAGCGCCTCCAGCAGCTCCTCGATGTCGGCCTCGGTGAAGCCGCCCCGGTAGCCGGTGGCGGGGTCGTCGATGTAGCACGGCGAGGGCGCCACCATCACCAGCTCGGAGAACAGCCCCGGCGCCCGGGTGGCGGCCCGGGCCCCGATCATGGCGCTGACCGAGTGACCGACGAAGATCACCTCGCGCAGGTCGAGCTCCTCGCAGATCTCCAGCACGTCCCGGGCGTAGCCGTTCAGGTCCGCGTAGCGTTCGGCGTCCCAGGAGCCGAGGTCGGAGCGACCGGAGCCGACGTGGTCGAAGAGGACCACCCGGTACCGCTCGGCCAGTGCCGGCACCACCAGGCGCCACATGTTCTGATCGCACCCGAAGCCGTGCGCCGGCATCACCACCGGGCCATCGGGCCGACCGGTGATCACGACGTTGTTGCGCCTGCGCACGTCCATGGGCACATCCTGCCACCGATCGGGCCGGGCCGGGTGGTATCCGGGTTCCGATGTGGGGCGTCGGGCCACGGGCGGGGACCCGGTCCGTCGTGCCGCCCGTCCCGGGGGGCCACGGGCGGCACGAGGGCACCGGTCACAGCGCGCCGTGGCGCAGCCGCTTGTCGATCGCCACGACCACCGAGGCCAGGGCCGCCAGGGCCAGCACCCGACCCCACGAGTCGAGACCGATCGGCTCGGTGTGGAAGAGGGTGTTCATCACGGGAACGTAGGTGATGAACACCTGGGCGAGGATCTGCAGGCCCACCCCGACGTGGATCCACGGGTTGGTGAACAATCCCACCCGCCAGGCCGGTGTCCGCAGCGACCGGCAGCTGTACAGGTAGAACACCTGGATCGCGATGACGACGTTCATCGCCGCCGTGCGGGCCGCCTCGTCCGAGGCGCCGATCGAGCGTTCGTAGGTGAACAGCCACATCGCGGCGGCCACGATCAGCACCCCCACCAGCAGCACCCGCATGCTCAGCCCCCGGGTCAGCAGGGGTTGTGAGGGACTGCGCGGCGGCCGGTCCATGATTCCGCGCTCGCGCGGCTCGAAGGCCAGCATCAGCCCCAGCAGCACGGCGGTGGTCATGTTCACCCACAGGATCTGGGTGGGCAGCACCGGCAGGGCGCTGCCGAGCACGATCGCGGTGAGGATGACCAACGCCTGGCCCATGCTCGTGGGCAGGATCCAGACGATGAACTTGGAGAGGTTGTCGAAGACCCCGCGCCCCTCCTCGACCGCCGCCTCGATGGTGGAGAAGTCGTCGTCCAGCAGCACCGCGTCGGAGGCCTCCTTGGCCACCTCGGTGCCGCCGCGACCCATCGCCACCCCGATGTCCGCCCGGCGCAGCGCCGGCGCGTCGTTCACACCGTCGCCGGTCATCGCCACGACCTCGTCGCTCTCCTGCAGCGCCTCCACCATCCGCAGTTTCTGCTCGGGGGAGACCCGGGCCAGCACGGTGGCGTTCCGCAGCGCGGAGCGGTACTCCTCCGGCGGCATGGCGGTCAGTTCCGCGCCGGTGATCACGGCGCCGGGACGGTCGGTGGGCAGCCCGAGGTCCGTGGCGACGGCCCGGGCGGTGACCATGTGGTCACCGGTGATCATCTTCACGTCGATGCCGGCCCGCCGGCAGGCGGCCACGGAGTCCCGGGCGGCGTCGCGCGGCGGGTCCATCATGGCGTGCAGGCCGGTGAGCACGAACCCGCGCCCCTCCCCGAGGCCCTCGTCCTCGCCGTCGCCGGCGTCGCCGCCCCCGTTCAGCGAGCGCGCCCCCGCGGGGCCGGTCCGCACGGCCGTGGCCAGCACCCGCAGGCCCTGTCCGGCCAACTCCTCCACGGCCCGCTCAACGGTCGCCGGGTCCAGCGGACGCGGCAGGCCGTCGGCGCCCATCCACCGCTCGCAGATCGGCAGCAGCCCCTCCACGGCGCCCTTGACCAGGGTGACGGTGCCGCCCTCGGCCGGGTGGTCGTGCAGGGTGACCATGCGCCGCCGCCTCGAGCTGAACGGCACGGTGTCCAGCCGGGGCAGCCCGGCCCCCACCCCGGTCGGGTCCAGGCCCGCCTTGGCGCCCACGGCGAGCAGCGCGCCCTCGGTGGGGTCGCCGATCAGCTTCCACCGGTCGCCCTCCGGGTCGTGCGTCAGGCGGGCGTCGTTGCAGGCGACGCCGGTCAGCAGCGTCCAGCGCAGCGCCTCGCCGCCGGCCTCCGCGTCCGACAGCGGTTCGCCGTCGGGGCCGATGATCGCGCCCTCCGGGCCGTAGCCGGTGCCCTCCACGGCGAATACCGCGTCCGGGGTCCACACCCGCCGCACGGTCATCTCGTTGCGGGTCAGGGTGCCGGTCTTGTCCGAGCAGATGACGGTGGTCCCGCCCAGCGTCTCCACGCAGGGCAGTCGGCGGATGACGGCCCGCCGTTTCGCCATCCGCGCCACCCCGATGGCCAGGGTGATGGTGACGACGGCGGGCAGTCCCTCGGGGATGGCGGCCACGGCCAGCGCCACCGCGGCGGTGAAGGTGAGACCGAGCTCGTCGCCGCGCAACAGGCCGAGCGCGAAGGTGGCGGCCGCCAGGGCCAGGATCGCGACCGTCAGCACCTTGCTGAAGGAGTCCAGCTTGCGGGTCAGCGGGGTGGCGAGGGTGTCGGCGCCGCCCACCAGCCGGTGGATCTCGCCGAGTTCGGTCTCGCCGCCGGTGGCGACCACCACGCCGGTGCCGGTACCGCCGGTGACCAGGGTGCCGGACCAGATCATGTTCCGCCGGTCGGCGACGATCGTCTCCACCGGCAGCGCCGACTCGTCCTTGGCCACCGGCAGGGACTCGCCGGTGAGCGCGGACTCGTCGACCCGCAGTTCGGCCGGCCGCACCAGCCTCACATCGGCCGGGACCTTGTCGCCGGAGGCCAGGTGGACCAGGTCGCCGGGAACGAGTTCCTCGGAGTCGACGCTGTGCGGGGCGCCGTCGCGCACCACCTTGGCCCGGGTACGGACCATGGCGCGCAGGGCGTCCAGGGCGGCCTCGGCGCGGGACTCCTGGACGAATCCGATGACGGCGTTGGCGAGCACCACCGCCATGATGACGGCGGAGTCCACCGGTTCGTCGAGCAGCAGGGCGACCGCGGCGGCGACCAGCAGCACGTAGATCAGCGGGTGGTGGAACTGGCGGAGCAGCCGGGTCAGGGTGCCGCTGCCGCCGGTCCGCGGCAGCGCGTTGGGCCCCCAGCGCTCCATCCGGGTGTTCGCCTCGGCGGAGGTCAGGCCGCGGTCGGGGTCGGTGCCCAGCAGGAGCATGACCTCATGGGCGTTGAGGCGGTGGGCCTCGGCGCGCCGCTCGTCCTCACCGGCTGCCCCGGTTCCCCCGACACGGCCCCCGACCCCGGTGTGCCGGTTGCCGGCCGGGGCGCTCATGCCGCTGCGGGGGTCGACGGGCCGGCGGATCCGGGCGTCGCCCGTCGTCGGCCGTCCCCGGTGGGGGTGTGCGGTGCGGTCCGGCGCTGCTCCCGGTGACCGCCGCCGGCGGCCACCGGGACGGGCCCCGGGGAGTGGTCGGGCAGTTCGCGGCAGACACCCCCGCGCGGAGGGTGTGCCCGGTGCAGGGGGGAGTCGACGACGATCACGTCGGGCCCCTCGGCGCGGGCGAGGTCCACCGGTGCGGCGGCCGGGCGGCCGTCGGCGATCTCGACGAGAGGCGGGGGCGTTGCGTGGAACCGGACCAGGGCCACGGCACATCCCTTCAGGGGTCGCGGGGCCCGGTCGATCTCCTCCCGGGCCCGACGGCGGGCGGGGTCGGTGTCGGTCGCGCCGCCCCCGGCCGAGGCGGTCGCGGCACGGTCGGCCGTCCCGGCGGTGTCGTGGTCGATCACGGTGGTCGACACCACCCGGCCGGGACGGAATCGGAGCAGTCGGCCGGTGGCCTTCACGATACGGTCCACGCCCGTTTCGCCCCCGATGCCACCCGGGACGCGGAAACCCCCGCTTCGGCCCTTGACATCGGCCCCACCGGTCCCGGGTACCCCGGGGACGGGGGCGATCACGGTGCGGGGGGAGTGGTCGGCGCGTTCGGAGAGCACGGCGGCGGCGAGGGGGCCCAACAGCACGCCTCGGAGCAGCCACGGCGGATGGGGGTGGCCCGGACGGGTCATCAGGGCGGTGCCGATGGGGCCGGCGGTCACCCACAGGGCGACCGCGACCACGGAGAACAGCGGACCGTCCATGCCTCGATTGTGGTGGGACGGTGCGGATCCCGCGACCGGGACGTTCGGCGGGGGCGACGGTGACGCCCCGGTCGCGGGGATTGTGGGGGGACGGGTCTCAGCCGGCGGGGGCGGAGACCTCCGCGGCGGTCGTCCCGGCCACGGACGCCGGGCCGGAGTCGCCGGGCCCGCCGGCGTCGGTGGGCAGGGGCTCCACCAGCACCGGACAGGTCATCCGCCGATCCGGACCGGTGGTGTGTTCGGCGCCGGTCAGCTCCAGCGCCAGCGGGTGCCGGGTGTCCTCGGAGGAGGCGGCCAACCGCAGTTCCAGGGCACCGGGCTCCACGATCCGTCGACCCGGCCGCAGGGTGTAGGAGGCCAGGTCCGGGTGGACGGACAGGGTCACCCGGGCGGAGGCGCCGGGCTCCAGCGGCACCCGGGCCCACCCGATCAGCCGCTGCACCGGCCGCACGATCCGGGCCACCGGGTCGTGCAGGTACAGCTGCACGATCTCGGTCCCCGCCCGGTCACCGGTGTTGCGCACCGTCACCGACACCCGGGCGACCGCCTCGCCGACACCGTCCGGACCCCGCCCGTCGGTGGGCAGCTTCGGGGTGTCGATGGTCGCGTCCTCCCAGGCGAAGGAGGTGTAGTGCAGGCCGTGGCCGAAGGGGAACAGCGCGCCCGGGTCCAGCGAACTGGCGTCGTTGTGCCGCCCCAGCGGTGGGGCCAGGTACGTCGTCGGCTGGCCGCCCGCGTGGCGCGGCACCCCGACCGGCAGCCGGCCGGAGGGGTTGATCCGGCCGGAGAGCACGCCGGCGACCGCCGGTCCGCCCTCCTCGCCGGGGAAGAACGCCTGGACGATCCCGGCCAGCCGGTCGGCCCACCGCCCCAGCGCGTAGGGGCGCCCGGTCAGCAGCACCGCCACGACGGGGACACCGGTCTCCACCAGGGCGTCCAGCACCGCGCCCTGTCCGTCGGGCAGCTCCAGGTCGGCGGCGTCGCAACCCTCGCCGGAGGTGCCCCGGCCGAAGAGCCCCGAGCGGTCGCCCAACGCCACGACCCACACGTCCGGCCGGGGGCCGTCGGCGGTCGGGAGGGAGGGCGCCGCGGCGGTACCGGGGGCGTCGTGGTGGTCGATCGTCGCGTGCGGCAGTTCCGCGCGCAGCGACTCCAGCAGGCTCCGCAGTTCCACGCCCAACGGCAGTTCCGGATGCTCCACGCCCACGTGGCGGGGGAAGGTGTAGCAGCCGAGCATGGCGGCGGACTCGTCGGCGAACGGGCCGGTGACGCCGATCCGCAGCCCCGGACGCAGCGGCAGCGTGCCGTCGTTGGCCAGCAGGATGACCGACTCCTCGGCCAGCCTGCGGGCGACGTCCCGCAGCGCGGGCGGATCCAGGTCGATCCGCGGCTCGGACCCGTCGGCGGAGCCGTCCCCGGGCCCGTCGGGGGTGACCGGGGAGGCCGGGGCGCCGGGGCGCAGCGCGGGCGCGGTCGGGTCCCAGCCGGGGTCCAGCAGTCCCAGTTCGCACTTCTGGATCAGCACCCGCAGCACGGCGCGGTCCACCAACTCCTCCGGCACCGCGCCGGAGCGCACGCCGTCCAGCAGCGGTTCGCCGTAGCAGCGCAGAACGGGCAACTCCACGTCCACGCCGGCCTCCAGGGCCAACGCCGCAGCCGTCCCGGGGCTGTCGGCCACCCGGTGGGAGAGCTCCAGGAAGGAGATGCCGAAGTAGTCGGCGACGACCGTGCCGGTGAAGCCCCAGTGCTCGCGGAGCAGCTCGGTGAGCAGTTCCCGGTCGCCGGCGGCCGGAACCCCGTCGGTGTCGGTGTAGGCGTGCATCACCGAGCGGGCGCCGCCCTCGCGCAACGCCAACTCGAACGGCGGCAGGATCACGTCGGCCATCTCGCGCGGCCCCATGGAGACCGGCGCGTGGTTGCGTCCGGCGCGGGAGGCGGAGTACCCGGCGAAGTGCTTGAGGGTGGCGACGATCCCGGCCGACTCCAGTCCCCGCACGTAGGCGGTGGCCAGCTCGGCGACCAGCTGCGGGTCCTCCCCGATGGACTCCTCGGTGCGTCCCCACCGGGGGTCGCGCACCACGTCCAGGACGGGGGACAGGCCCTGGTGCACGCCGACCGCCCGCATGGACTCGCCGATCATCGCGGCGGCCCGTTCCAGCAGTTCGGGGTCGAAGGTGGCGCCCCAGGCCAGCGGGGTCGGCAGAATGGCGGCCTGCCAGGCGGTGAAGCCGGTCAGGCACTCGTCGTGCGCCTGCGCGGGGATGCCGAACCGGTTGTTGGCCATCACGCGCCGCTGCAGTTCGGCCAGCGCGCGGGCGCCCTTCAGCGGGTCCACCGGCAGGGTGCCGAAGGGGCGGGTGAGCTGCCCGGGCCCGTGCGGGGGCAGGGTGTCCGGGGAGGCGGGCCCGTTGGGGGTGTCGGCCGGCCCGTCGCCGGCGGTGAACTGGTGCTGGAGCGGGGCGACGTCCTCGCCCCCCGCGTCCGATCCGGGCCAGATCGCGGAGAGCTGGCCGACCCTCTCCTCCAGGGTCATCCGGGCCAACAGATCGGCCGCGCGTTCGGCGGCGGACAGCTCCGTGTCCTGCCAGGGGTGAGGCATAACGCTCCTTGAAGAAGGGCCCGGGCGGGGATGACGTGCCCGGGTGGCGGTGGGTGGTGCCGTTCGGCGGGGTCGGCGCGGGGCGCCGTCCGCCCGTGCGCGGCGCGGTGTCCCGCCGGGGACCGCGCCGTCGTGGACCGGTGGGCGGCGACGTTCCGGCCCCCTGGGCCGCTCCGTATCCGGGTTTCCCGCCGTACCCCGTGCCGGGGGCGGCCGGGGGCGACGGTGTTCCCGCCGCCGGACCACGGCACCGGGTCGCGGGACCCCTCGACGGGGCCGTGCGGGCCCGGGGGGTCGGGGCGGGGACCGGAGCGCGGGAGTCCCCGACCGCCCGTCCGACACCCCCCGCCCGGCCGTTCCCGCCCGGTACGGGGGTGGGCGGCGGGGCGCGGCCGCACGGATCCCGGTGGTGCCGCTCACCCCCGGAGCCCCGGCCCGACCGCGACCCGGCCGTCCGGATCCCGTCGGAACCGCGGGGCCCGAGGCGCCGGGGCGGTGCCGGGCACGCCGACGTCCCCGCCGGGGCGGGCGGGGAGGACGGGCGCCACGGCGGTCCGCGAACGCCGGGCGGGGCTGTGGTGGAGCATCACACACCTTCCGGAATAACTCCGAAAACTATCGGTACCGATGCGGCTGCACGTTAGGGAGAAGCGCCCCGGGTGTCAACGGTTCACACCGAACCGATTCCGCTGTTCGCCACCTCGACCGTGTGACGTGCGAGTTCGCCACGGGCACTCGGGGAATCCCGGGTTGGGTCGGAGTGGCTTCCGACGGTCCCGGAAACTTTCCGGGACCGGTCGGAAGACCGTTCCCGGGAGCGATGCCCCGACGGATGATCGGACCGTCGATCGGAAGTACGTCCGATCGACGGGGCGCGCCCCGGAACACGGTGCGGTGGGGTGCGGTGCCGGGGGTCGGATCCGCGTCCGCCCGGGCCGCCCGCCCGCCATCCCCACCGGCCCCGGCGCGGACCGTCGGGCCCCGGAGCCGTCCGGGGTCGGCCCGATCAGTCGCGGACCGCCGGCGCGGCGGTGCTGGCTCGCACCAACAGCTCGGTGGCCAACTCCAGACGCGGACTCTCGATGGTCTCCCCCCGTGCCATCCGCAGCGCGGTGCGGGCGGCCAGCTTGCCCATCTCCGCCAGCGGCTGCCGGACGGTGGTCAGCGGGGGCGAGCACCACCGCATCTCGGGCAGGTCGTCGAAGCCGATCACGCTGACGTCCTCGGGTACCCGCAGCCCGCGCCGGCGCAACGCCTCGATGGCGCCCAGCGCCATCTGGTCGCTGGCCGCGAAGACGGCGGTGGGCGGGGCGGCCAGGTCCATCAGCACCTGGCAACCGGTGAAGCCCGACTCGTGGTAGAAGTCGCCCGGCACGATCAGCGAGTCGTCCGCCGGGATCCCGGCGGACTCCAGGGCGGCCCGGTGCCCGTCCAGCCGGGCCCGGCTGCACAGCAGGCGGGCGGGGCCGGTGATGAAGCCGATCCGGCGGTGCCCCAACTCCAGCAGGTGCTCGGTGGCGGCCATGCCCCCCGCCCAGTTGGTCGCCCCGATCGTGGGGACGCCCAGGGAGGGCGTACCGGCGGGGTCCACCACGGTGATCGGGACGCCGAGCCGGTGCAGTTCCTTGTGCAGGACGGGCTCCAGCGCCGAGGTCACCAGGATCACCCCGTCCGAGGCCCGGGCCCGCAGGTTGTCCAGCCACTGCCGGGCCGGTCCGGAGCGGTCGTGGATCGCGGAGACCACCGTCCCCACCCCGGAGGCGTGGGCGACCTCCTCCACGCCGCGGATGATCTCCACCGCCCACGGGCTGTCGAGGTCGTTGAAGACCAGGTCGAGCAGGCCCGCCCGACCGGGCGGGGTGGGCGGCCGGCGGCGGTATCCGTGGCGCTGGAGCAGCTCCTCCACCCTGGCCCGGGTCGTCGGTGCCACGTCCGAGCGGCCGTTGACCACGCGGGAGACGGTGGGCACCGAGACCCCCGCCTCCCGCGCGATGGCGGTGATGGTGACCTTGCGTTCGACAGTCATGGCGCTTCCCCGTGCCCTCCTGGTACGACCCGCGCGCGGCTCCCGCGGACCCCTCGTCCCCCCGGAGGGTACCGAAAAACTTTCGAATTTATTCCGGAAGGAAACCTTGACGGCCCTTCAGGAGCCATCTAGAAATATTCCCGTCAAGCCAGGCGGGGGCATGACAAGAAAGGGACAGCGATGTCCTCACGGGTGCGCAGAGCCGCCGTGGCGCTGGCCGCCGGAGTCCTGATCTCCGGCGTCGGCGTGCACGCGAGCACCATGACCGCTTCCGCACAGGACTCCACGCTGCGGGCGGCGGCGGAGTCCAGCGGACGGTTCGTCGGCACGGCCGTCAACGACGGCCTGCTGAACAACTCGACCTACCGCGCCATCGCTGAGCGGGAGTTCAGCAGCGTCACGGCCGAGAACGCCATGAAGTGGGAGTCCGTCGAGCCCAATCGCGGCCAGTACAACTGGGCCGGGGCCGACCGCCTCATGAACTTCGCGGCACAGAACAACCAGCAGGTCTGGGGCCACGTCCTGGTCTGGCACAGCCAGCTGCCGGGATGGCTCGACAACGGCAACTTCAGCGGTTCCGAGCTGCGGTCCATCATGAACAACCACATCGAGACCTTCGCCGGCCGCTACCGCGGTCAGGTGGACCGGTGGGAGGTGGTCAACGAGATCTTCAACGAGGACGGGTCGTTCCGCGACACCATCTGGCTGCGCGGCCTCGGCGAGAGCTACGTCGAGGAGGCGTTCCGGGCCGCCCGGGCCGCTGACCCGAACGCCAAGCTGTTCATCAACGACTACAACACCGACGGGATCAACGCCAAGAGCGACGCCATGTACCGGCTGGTCTCCGGGCTGGTGGCGCGCGGTGTCCCCATCGACGGCGTGGGCTTCCAGTCCCACATGATCCTCGACCAGGTGCCGGGCACCTACCGGCAGAACCTCCAGCGCTTCGCCGACCTCGGACTCGAGGTCGCCGTCACCGAACTGGACATCCGGATGAACACCCCGGCCGACACCACCCGGCTCCAGCGCCAGGCCAACCAGTACGCCTCCGTCACCGAGGCCTGCCTGTCGGTCAGCCGGTGCTCCGGCATCACCGTCTGGGGCATCAGCGACCGGGACTCCTGGATCCCCGACTGGTTCCAGGGCGAGGGCGCGGCGAACCTCTACGACGACAACTACCAGCCCAAGCCGGCCTACTACGCCATGCGGGAGGCCTTCGGCGGTCCCGGTGGCGGCCCGGGCGGCGGTGACAACGGCGGTCCCGGTGGCAACGGCGGGAACGACGGTGGCACCGGCGGTCCCGGTGGGCCGGGCACCGGCGAGTGCACCGCCAACTACAACGTCACCAGCCGGTGGGACGCCGGCTCGGTGGTCGAGGTCCGGGTGACCACCCGCCAGGCCCTCACCAACTGGCAGGTCTCCTTCGACCTCCCCGCCGGTGTGCGCGTCACCAACAGTTGGAACGCCGACGTCACCCGGAGCGGAAACCGGGTGACCGCGACCAACGCCGCCTACAACGGCAACGTCGGCGCCAACGGGACCCTCCAGTTCGGCTTCATGACCGACAGCGGGCAGCAGTACTCCGCGCCGGCCGTGACGCTCAACGGCACCGCCTGTTCCGCGGGCTGATCCGGACCCGTCGCGTCCGGGGTCCGACCGATCCGACCCCGGACGCGCCGGCCGTCGGGGTCCCGACGGTCCGCACACACGTTCCCGGCCCGACGGCACACGCCGTCGGGCCGGGAACATCCGTCCGGACCGGGCACGACACGGCAGGACAGGGCGGTGCCGTGCCGGCCCGGACGGGCTTCGGGCGCCCGGGGAGGACCCGGGAGCGGGCGGGGAGTCGGCGGGCCCGCCGGCTTCGCACCGGTCGGCCGTGTTCCGGGGGCGGACCCGCCGGCGGTCGTGTCCGGCGGTGGGAGCCGCCCCGGTGGATTCCCCCGGTGCCGGCACCGGGGCGGGTCCGTGGGCGCCTCGACCCGGCCCCCACGCCCCGGGGCGGATCCGATTCGGCTCCCGCGACCACGGGGTGGGACGGAACCGGCCTCCCCGGGGCGAACCCGGACGGGCTGCCGAACCCCGGGGCGGGTCCGGACCGGTCAGTCCGTCGGGTCCCCGGGGGAGGTTCGGCCCTCCGGCCCGGACCCGGCCGCCGGCACCACCCGGCAGGCCAGCACCGTGACCGCCCGATCCGGATTGTCCGGCTCGTCCAGGCACCGCCCGTCGGTCAACGCGAACCGCTGTTTGAGCAGCGGCGAGGCCACGAAGGGGGTGCCGTCGGCGGTGGTGCCCAGCAGCCCCCGGGACAGGACCATGGCGCCGGTGAAGGGGTCCCGGTTGTCGATCGCGTGCACCCGACCGGCGCGGGTCGGGAAGACCGCCGCCTGCCGGCCGTCCGGCAGCAGCGCGGCCACTCCCCGGCCCGGCGTCAGCCGTTCGGCGGCGCACACCGTCACCCACTCGCCGCCGTCGGTCCCCGCCACGGCCCGCTCCGTGCCGGCCGGGGGCGCCGACAGCACCTGCACCACCCCCATGGGCACGGGGGCGCCTCCCGTCCCGGTCGGGGCGTCGGCGGTCGCGAGGTCTCCGGAAGCCCCCGTCGGCCGGGGGCGATCGATCGCGGTGGTCATCGGCTGGTCCCCTCCAGGGTGCGGACCGGCAGCTCCGGCCCGGCGAGAATGGTCAGATCCGGCTTGACCTGGTCCCGTTCCGGCACGAACCGCACCGTCGGGTCCGGGGCCTCCGGGGCGTTCACGAAGGACACGAAGCGGCCCAGCTTCTCCGGGTCGTCCAGCGTCGCGGCCCACTCGTCGCGGTAGTGCGCGACGTGGGCGGTCATCAGCGCCTCCAACTCGTCGCAGATGCCCAGCGAGTCGCGCACCACCACGTCCCGGACGTGGTCCAGGCCGCCCTCGATCCGCTCCAGCCAGACCGAGGTGCGCTCCAGCCGGTCGGCGGTGCGGATGTAGAACATCAGGAACCGGTCGATCAACCGGATCAGCTCGGCGTCCGAGAGATCCTGTGCCAGCAGGTCGGCGTGGCGCGGTGTGGCACCGCCGTTGCCGCCCACGTACAGGTTCCAGCCGGAGGAGGTGGCGATCACCCCGAAGTCCTTGGACTGCGCCTCCGCGCACTCCCGGGCGCACCCGGAGACCGCCGACTTCAGCTTGTGCGGCGAGCGCAGTCCCCGGTAGCGCAGCTCCAGGTCGATGGCCATCCGCACGCTGTCCTGCACCCCGTACCGGCACCAGGTGGAACCCACACAGGACTTCACCGTCCGCAGCGACTTGCCGTAGGCGTGCCCGGACTCGAAGCCGGCCTCCACCAGCCGTGCCCAGATCATCGGCAACTGGTCCACCCGGGCACCGAACATGTCGATCCGCTGCCCACCGGTGATCTTCGTGTAGAGCCCGAAGTCGCGGGCCACCTCGCCGATCACGATGAGCTTCTCCGGGGTGATCTCCCCGCCGGGGATCCTCGGCACCACCGAGTAGCTGCCGTTCCGCTGCAGGTTGGCGAGGAAGTGGTCGTTGGTGTCCTGCAACGCCGCCTGCTCGCCGCCCAACACGTGGTTCTCCGCGCCGATGGTCGGGGCCAGCGAGGCGATGATCGAGGCGATCGTCGGCTTGCACACCTCGCAGCCCTCCCCGCCGCGCGCCTCCGGGCGGCCGTGGCCGTCCAGCAGTTGCCGGTAGGAGGTCAGCCGCAGTGCCAGCACGATCTCGTACAGTTCCTGGCGGGTGTGCGCGAAGCAGCCGCACAGCCCCTTGTCCACCGTCACGCCGCGCGACTCCAGCTCGGTGTCGACCAGTTGGCCCAGCACCTTCACGCAGGAGCCGCAGCCGGTGCCGGCCCGGGTGCACGCCTTGACCTGCGGCACGGTGGTGCACTCGTGGTCGGCCACCGCCGACCGGATCGCGCCCTTGGTGACGTTGTGGCAGCTGCACACCACCGCCTCGTCCGGGAGCGAGGACGGCCCCAGCGCGGTCGGCGGCGCCAGACCGGCGGGCAGCACCAACTGCTCGGGCGCGGCCGGCGGCACACTGCCGGTGAGCGGCCGCAGCAGCCCGTAGGACTCGGCGTCCCCCACCAGCACCCCGCCCAGCAGCGTGCCGTCCGAGCCGACCACCAGCTTCTTGTAGACCCCGGCCCGCGAGTCGGAGTAGACCACGTCCAGGCAGTCCGGGGTGCGGCCGTGGGCGTCGCCGAAGGAGGCCACGTCCACGCCCAACAGCTTGAGCTTGGTGGAGGTGTCGGCGCCGGTGAAGCCCCCGCCGGTCTCTTCCCCGGCGATCGCCCGGGCGGCGGCCGTCGCCATCTCGTAACCCGGCGCCACCAGGCCGTAGACCATGCCGTCCGCCGCCTTGGCGCACTCGCCGATGGCGAAGACGTCCGGGTCGGAGGTGCGGCAGTCGGTGTCCACCACGACGCCGCCCCGCTCGCCGACCCCCAGCCCGGCCTCCCGGGCCACCGCGTCGCGGGGGCGGACGCCGGCGGAGAAGATCACCAGATCGGTGTCGACGGTGGAGCCGTCGGAGAGCGCGAGGCCGGTGACCCGGCCATCCTCGTCGGTGGTGATCTCGTTGCCCGCCACCCCGGTGTGGACGGTCAGGCCCATCCCCTCCACGGTGCGGCGCAGCGCGGCGCCGCCCCCGGAGTCCACCTGGATGGACATCAGCCGGTCGTTGAACTCCACGATGTGCGCGTCCAGGCCCAGGTCGCGCAGCGCGCCCGCCGCCTCCAGGCCCAGCAGGCCGCCACCGACCACCACACCGGTGCGCGACTCCTTGGCGTACTCCTCGATCGCCAGCAGGTCCTCGATGGTGCGGTAGACGAAGCAGCCGGTGGCGTCCTTCCCCGGCACCGGTGGTACGAACGGGTAGGAGCCGGTGGCCAGCACCAGCGTGCCCCACTCGCGCACCACGCCGGCGGCCGAGGTGACCGTGCGCGCCTCCCGGTCCACCTCCACCACGGGGTCGCCGATCAGCAGTTCGATGCCGTGCCGCTCGGCGAAGCCCTCCGGCAGCAGGTTCAGGTCCTCGACGGTCGAACCGCCGAACCAGGAGGTGAGTCGCACCCGGTCGTAGGCGGGCCGCGGCTCCTCGCAGAAGACCACCACCCGACGCCGCCCGGTCACCCCCCGCTCGACCAGCTCCTCCAGGAAGCGCTGGCCGACCATGCCGTGTCCGACCAGCACGATCGGGCCGTCGGAGCCGGTGGTGCCGGTGGTTTCGGTCGTACCGGGGGTGTCGGCGGTCTCGCTCGTCTCGGGCATCTCGGACATCACAGCCCTCCGTCGGGGGTGAGCAGGTGCAGCAGGGGAGTGGCGGGAAGGGCCTCGTCGCTCTCCCAGGTACGGGCCAGGGAGCCCACGGCCCCCAAGTCGCCCAGCAGGACACCGCCGCGCAGGCGGTCGCCGCGCACCACCAGGCGCCGGTAGGCGCCCCGGGTCGCGTCGGCCAACTGCACGACGTCGTCACCGGGGGCGGGGACGGGGTCACCGAAGGCGGCCAGGTCGAAGCCGGTGGGTCCGGTGGGTCCGGCGCCGACCGGCGCGGGCACCGGCGCCGGGGCGGCGGGCAGGGTCAACCGGGTCAGCGCCCGGGTGCCGGGGTACGGGCACGGGTCCGGGTCCCCGGCCAGCACCCGGGCCAGTGCGTCGGCCTGCTCGCGGGCCGCACCCGCCAGGCCGTAGAGCGTGCCCCGGTGTTCGGCGCAGTCGCCGATGGCGTGCACCCGGGGGTCGGAGGTGGTCAGCCGGTCGTCCACGACGACGCCCCGATCCACCGCCAACCCGGCGGCCCGGGCCAGACCCACTCGGGGGCGCACCCCGCAGGCCAGCACGACCTGCTCGGCCTCCAGCAGGTACCCGTCGGCCAACTCCACCGCCCGCGCCGGGCGGGTGGGATCACCGGGCTCGGTGCGCACGCCGCGCACCCGGCACTCGGTGTGCACCTCCACGCCCAGCTCGATCAGATGGGAGCGCAGCAGCTCCGCCGCGTCCCGGTCGAGATGGCGCTCCATCAGGTGCTCGCCCTGGTGGGCCAGCAGCACCCGCACGCCCCGGTGGGCCAGGGCGCGGGCGGCGGAGACCCCCAGCAGCCCGCCGCCGATCACCACCGCCCGCGTTCCCCCGGCCCCGTCGCACGCGTCGGCCAGCGCCAACGCGTCGTCCATGGTCCGGAAGGCCCGGACCCCGGCGGGGAGTTCGTGTCCGGTGGGGGTGAACAGACCCCGCAGTGGCGGCAGCACCGGGTTGCTGCCGGTGGCCAGCACCAGGGCGTCGTAGGGCTCCACCGAGCCGTCGTCGCAGACCACCCGCCGTTCGGCGCGGTCCACCCGCACCGCCCGCACGCCCGGCCGGTGCCGCACGGGGCCGGCCGGGGCGGGCAGCGCGATCACCTCCGCCGGGTAACGGCCGGCCAGCACCTCGGCCAGCAGCACCCGGTTGTAGGCGGGGTGCGGCTCCTCGCCGAGGACGGTGACCGCCGTGTCCGGACCGGCGGCCAGCCGGTCGGCGAGACGGGCGCCGGCCATGCCGCCGCCCACGATCACCACCCGCCGGGCCGCCGGGCCGCCGACGGCGGCCGGGGCCCCGGCGAGGGGAAGGGGGGCGGCCCGATCGGCCGATCCTGCTGAGGTCATGCCTTGAGCGTGCGGGTCGGCTGTTACCCGCCCGCATCACCCTCGTTTCCCGGGGGCAACGGTGCGCTCAGCGTGCCGGGAATCCCGGTGTGAGCCCCCGGGCCGGGGGCGGAATCCGCCGCTCACCGCCTCCGGGGCCCGGTTCGGGTGGCGGCCCGGGGCGGTGTGGCGGGGTGCTCAGACGCCGGTGACGGTCGTCAGCACCATCGCGGAATCGTCCAGGGCCCGGACCCCGTGCCGGACGCGCGGCAGCGCGTACACCAGGCCCTCGCCCACCTCGGTCTCGCCCTCCTCCGAGAAGACCCGCACCCGGCCGCGCAGCACGTGCAGGCTCGCGGCCGGCGGGGCGTCGTGCTCGCCCAGCTCCGAGCCGGCGGTCAGGGCGATCACGCTCTGCCGCAGCGGCCCGTCGTGCAGGAAGAGGTGGGCACTGCGTCCGTGCCCGTCGTCACGCGCCAGCCCCAGGTGGTGCTCGGCGAGTGCGGTGAGGTCTTCCACGGTGGTCTCCTCCGAATCGCGCCCGGTACGGTCTCCGGGCGTATCCCCTTCTCCGCACGTGGTCACTCCATGGTCCCGCCACCGGCGTTTCCCGCAACCGAGTCGTGTCGGGGGTCGGTGGGCTCCGGGCGGGGACGGTTCAGGAGTCGATGCCCGCCTCGAACCCGGTCGTGTCGAGCGTGAAGTCGAACGGCGCCGGGACGGGTACCGGTGACCCGAACGGAACCGTGCGCCGTGCCCGGTACCCCTGTTCGGAGGGGTCCCAGAAAATGGTGAGTTGACCCTCCCGCATGTCCAGCACCAGATACACGGGAACCACGCGACCGTAGACCGCCGCCTTGTCGGTCCAATCGGTTTCCTTCGTGCTCCCGGAAGTCGGTTCGGCGACCAGGGAAAGAGCGGATCCGTTTCCGTGGCGGCCGGGAGCCCTGAACGCCTCCTCGTCCACCACGTACAGATCGGGCCCGAAAGCCCGGCCGCTTTCGGGGAACACGAACAGGAAGGGGGCGACCTCGACATCCTGTCCTTCGGGAACATGGGGAAGAAGCCTCTCCCCGAAGCGACTTCATCACCGGACGAAACCGCAGAAGCGACCACGGTGACAAGACGATCCTTCCCCCGACGATCTCGGCTTTCCAGCCACCCGGTGTCTGTAGTTCCTCCACGGTTCGCAGCATCTCCGCGAACCGGGCTTCGGAGACATCCTCCATGGATACCGGACGTTCGGACATGATGGTCACCGCTGTCCTCCGGGGGTGTGGGTCGCGTGGTCACCGCGTGTCACGCGATCTCCACCGTAGCAAGGCGAGGGCGGGGAGACGATGCGGAGAGGTCGGGAGAAAACCCCGGCGAACCCCACGGGAAGTGAGGAGAACGCTCATGAGCGGGACAGGTGCCCACGGCGTGGATCGGGGTCCGATTCATCGGGGGCGGCCCGGCGCCGAGGTGCTGGTGGTGTTCACGACCACCGACAGCGCCGAGGCGGCGGAGGAACTGGCCGCCGGCGCCGTGGAGCGCCGACTGGCCGCCTGCGGGCAGGTGGGGGCGCCGATCACCTCCGTCTACCGCTGGCGGGGCGAGGTGCGGCGCGAACGCGAGTGGCAGGTGTCGCTGAAGACCACCGCCGCCCGCTGGGAGGCGCTGCGGGCCCACCTCGAGGAGGCCCACTCCTACGACGAGCCGGAGATCATCGCCCTCCCGGTGGCCGCCGGCACCGCCGGCTACCTGGCCTGGGTGGCCGGGGAGACCTCGGAGCCCGCCGACGCGCCGGCCGCGACGGGCGACTGAGCCGCCCCGTCGGCCCCGGCGTCGGCACCGGCGCCCTCCCGGTCCTCCGGCGTCGGTTCGACCGGCTCCACCCGCACCGCGCACACCTTGAACTCCGGCATCCGCGAGGTCGGGTCCAGCGCCGGGTTGGTCAGGGTGTTGGCCCGGCCGGCCCCCGGCCAGTGGAACGGCATGAAGACGGTGTCCGGACGGATGTCCGGGGTGATCCGGGCCGGGGCCACGGCCCGACCCCGCCGCGAGGTCACCGCCAGCGGCTCCCCCTCCGCCACGCCCAGCCGCTCCGCCAGCCGGGGGTGCACCTGTACGAACGGGCCCGGCGCGGCGGCGTTCAGCTCCGCGACCCGGCGGGTCTGCGCGCCGGACTGGTACTGCGCCTGCACCCGGCCGGTGGTCAGGAACAGCGGGTACTCGGCGTCCGGCTCCTCCGCCGAGGGCCGGTGCTGCACGGCGACGAAGCGCGCCCGGCCGTCGGGGGTGGCGAAGCGGTCCAGGAACATCCGGGGCGTACCCGGGTGCGGGGTCGGTCGGCCGCCGCCGGGCCCGGTCGGAGTGGAGGCGTCGGCGGAGTGGTCGTTGGACGGGTCGTCCTCCCACCCGCCGGCCGGCTCCTCGCCCCGGGCATCGCCGGGGCCGCCCCCGGAACCCGCCTCCGCGCCCGCCTCCGCGCCGGTGTCCGGGCAGGGCCAGAACACCCCGTCCTCCGCGATGATCCGCCGGTAGGTGATCCCCGAATAGTCCGCCTTCCCACCCGCCGAGGCGCGGCGCAGCTCCTCGAACACCTCCTCCGGGTCGGTGGGGAAACCCTTCTCCCAGCCCATCCGGGCGGCCAGGTCGTGCATCACCCGCAGGTCGCTGCGGCACCCGACGGGCGGCTCGGCCGCCTTCCGGCGCAGGATGACCCGCCCCTCCAGGTTGGTCATGGTCCCGGTCTCCTCGGCCCACTGCGTCACCGGCAGCACCACGTCGGCCAGTTCCGCGCTCTCGGAGAGCACCACGTCGCAGACGACCAGGAAGTCCAGCGCCCGCATCCGCTCCTCCACGTGCGCCGCGCGCGGGGCGGAGACCACCGGGTTGGAGGCCAGCAACAACAACGACCGCACCCCGTCGGGGGTGTCCCGCCCCAGCGCGTCCAGCAGCTCGTAGGCGCTGCGGCCGGGACCCGGCAGCGAGTCCGGATCCACACCCCACACCCCGGCCACGTGCGCCCGGGCGTCGGCGTCCGCGAGCATCCGGTAACCGGGCAGCTGGTCGGCCTTCTGGCCGTGCTCCCGGCCGCCCTGGCCGTTGCCCTGGCCGGTCAGGCAGCCGTACCCGGACAGCGGTCGACCGGGCCGGCCGGTCGCCAGTGCCAGGTTGATCCACGCCCCCACCGTCTCGGTGCCCTTGGCCTGCTGCTCGGGGCCGCGCGCGGTGAGCACCATGGCGTGCTCCGCCCGGTGGAACCGCTCCGCCGCCTCGCGCATCGCCGGCAGCGGCACCCCGGTGATGCGCTCGACCAGCTCCGGCCAGTGCGCCATCGCGGCGGCGCGGGCCTCCGGCCAGCCGGTGGTGCGCTCCGCGATGTACTCCTCGTCCACCCGCCCCTCGGCGATCACCAGGTGCAGCAGGCCCAGGGCGAGCGCCAGATCGGTACCCGGACGGGGTGCGAGGTGCAGGTCGGCGTGCTCGGCGGTGCGGGTGCGGCGCGGGTCCACCACGATCAGCGACCCGCCGTTCTCCTTCAGCTCGGTCAGGTACCGCAGCGCGGGCGGCATGGTCTCCACGAGGTTGGAGCCGACCAGGATCACGCAACCGGTGCGCGGGATGTCCGCCAGCGGGAACGGCAGACCCCGGTCCACGCCGAACGCCCTCGTCCCGGCGGCGGCGGCCGAGGACATGCAGAACCGGCCGTTGTAGTCGATCTGCGAGGTGCCCAGCACCAACCGGGCGAACTTCCCGAGCGTATACGCCTTCTCGTTGGTCAGACCGCCGCCGCCGAAGACGCCGACCGCGTCCGCGCCGTACCGCCGGCGGGTCCCCGCCAGCCCCTCGACCACGCGGTCCAACGCCTCGTCCCACCCGGCGGGCTCCAACGGTCCGCCGGGGGACCGGCGCACCAGCGGTCCGGTCAGCCGCACCCGCGCGGCCAGTACCTCCGGCGACGTGCGGCCCTTCCCGCACAGCGCCCCCCGGTTGACCGGGAAGTCCGTCCGCTCCACGATCCGCAGGCCGGCGGGGGTGCCTGGGTCGGGACGCAGCCCCATCCCGCACTGCAGGGCGCAGTAGGGGCAGTGGGTGGGCACGGTCCCGTCGACCGACGCGGACGACGGCGTGGTCTCCGGCCCGGGGGCGGTTCCGGCGGTGCGGGGGGATGCGCTCATACCCGTCAGTGTGGGTCGGACGTGTTACGCCCGACCCCCCGCGCGCGTTACGCCCCCGGGGCGACCGACTCAGGTTCCGGGTCCGGGGCCGGTGAGCGTGGAGCCGGACGGACGTGACCTGCGGGTAACCCATGGGTAACACGCGAACCGCAAGCTGGCGACATGAGCGTCACCCGCACCGCCCCCACCCTTGTCGCCGTCGCCCACGGCTCCCCCGACCCCCGGGCCCGCGAGAGCGTCCTGGCCCTGCTGCGCCGGGTGCGCGCCATGCGCCGCTCGCTGCGCGTCGAGCTCGGCCACCTGGAGACCGACGAGCCGCTGCTCGGCGACACCCTGGCCCGGCTGCGCGGGGAGGCGGTACTGGTGCCGCTGCTGTTCGGACGCGGCTACCACGTCAAGCACGACATCCCCTCGGTGCTCTCCCGCGCCTCCCACCTCGACGCGACCGTCGCGGCCTGTCTGGGGCCGCACCCGCTGCTGGTCGAGGCCCTGTACGGGCGGTTGCTGGAGGCCGGGTACCGGGGCGGCGCCGTGGTGCTCGCGTCGGCCGGTTCCCGCGATCCCGAGTCGGCCGCCGGGACCCGCACCACGGCGGCGATGCTCTCCCACCGGCTCGGCGGCGCCCCCGTCGTCCCGGCGTACGCCTCGGCCGCCTCGCCGACCGTGGCCGAGGCGGTCGAGTTGCTGCGCTCGCACGGGCACCGGGGGATCGCGCTCTCCTCCTGCTTCACCGCCCCCGGCTTCTTCGCCACGCGCTGCGCGGAGGCCGCGCCGGGGATCGTCGCCGAGCCGCTGGGCGCGCACGCCTCGCTGGCCCGGCTGCTGCTGCACCGCTTCGACAGGGCCGCCGCCGCGCTCCCGGTGCGCGCCCTCCACCACGCCGCCGCCTGACCGGCCGCCGCGGCGGAGTGGGCGCCGGGCCGGGGCGGCCCGACGGTCGGTGCGGGGCGTTCACCGTTCGGTCGAGGAAGGCGTGCCAGGCGCCGGGGGAGAGGCGCAGGTGGGGTGAGGCGCGCCGCTTGGAGTCACGGACGGCCACGGTGCCGGGTACGTTCGTGGCCACCTCGACGCACTGCGAGTCCGGTTGGCCGCCGCTGTGGCCGGAGGTACGGAAGAGGAAGTCGCGGGGCATGGCACCTTTTCCTTGTCGGTCGTCCCGATCGGGACGCGGGTGGTTCTTCCGGCGCACGGCCCGGGGCGCGGTGCGTCCGAGGGTTTCGTGAGGGGTATCCCCCGCCCGGTGGCCCCCCGCCCGCGCGACTGATCCGCCGGCGCCGCATCACCCGGGGGCTCACCCCGGCCCCCTCCCGCCCCGGCCCCCTCCCGCCTCCGTGCCGGGTCGTGGATCCGGAGACCGGAGGTCGGCTCACCCCGGCTCGCTCGGCCGGGTCGAAAAAACTTGGCCGGGGATGTCGAGAACCCGTGATCGGCTCCGTCTCCCCCGTGAACGCACCCGAACGCGACCACAATGGGTCGCACCGGCACCGAGGAGAACCATCATGGCCAAGTACCTGCTGCTCAAGCACTACCGTGGCGCCCCGACCCCGGTCAACGACGTGCCCATGGAGAAGTGGACGCCGGAGGAGATCTCGGCCCACATGCGGTACATGAGTGACTTCGCGGCCCGGCTGGAGGGGACCGGCGAGTTCGTCGACGGACAGGCGCTCGCCCCCGAGGGGACGTTCGTCCGGTACGACGGCGAGGGCCGCCCGCCGGTCACCGACGGGCCGTTCGCCGAGACCAAGGACCTCATCGCCGGTTGGATGGTGATCGACGTCGACGGTTACGAGCGCGCCCTCGAACTGGCCGGTGAACTGTCGGCCGCCCCCGGGGCGGGCGGGGAGCCGATCCACGAGTGGCTCGAGGTGCGCCCCTTCCTGACCGCGCCGCCCACCGTCACGGAGTGATCCCGGAGATGACCCCCGCCGTGGACGAGGCCCTGATCCGGAGCCTCACCCCGGGCGTGCTCGGAATCCTCGTCCGCCGCGGAGCCGAGTTCGCGGCGGCCGAGGACGCGGTGCAGGACGCGCTGGTCGAGGCGGTCCGCGTCTGGCCGGCCGACCCCCCACGGGATCCGAAGGGGTGGCTGGTCACCGTGGCCTGGCGCCGGTTCCTCGACGGGACCCGGGCGGACGCGGCCCGTCGCCGGAGGGAGGACCTCGTCGACGAGGAGCCGGCGCCCGGCCCCGTGCCGGCGGCGGACGACACGCTGTGGCTGCACTTCCTGTGCGCGCACCCGTCGTTGACGTCGTCCTCGGCGGTCGCGCTCACCCTGCGCGCGGTCGGTGGGCTCACCACCCGCCAGATCGCCCGGGCCCACCTGGTGCCCGAGGCGACCATGGCGCAGCGGATCAGCCGGGCCAAGCGCACCGTCTCCGGCGTGCGGTTCGACCGGCCCGGTGACGTCGCCACCGTGCTGCGGGTCCTCTACCTGATCTTCAACGAGGGCTACTCCGGCGATATCGACCTCGCCGCCGAGGCCATCCGGCTCACCCGGCGGCTCGCGGTGGCGATCGACCACCCCGAGCCGGCGGGGCTGCTCGCCCTGATGCTGCTCCACCACGCCCGGCGGGCCGCCCGAACCACGCCCGAAGGCGGCCTGGTGCCGCTCGCCGAGCAGGACCGGAGTCGGTGGGACACCGGGTTGATCGCCGAGGGTGTGGAGATCCTGCAGGCGGCCCTGGCCCGCGACCGGTTGGGTGAGTTCCAGGCCCAGGCCGCCATCGCGGCCCTCCACGCCGACGCCCCCACCGTCGAGGAGACCGACTGGGTACAGATCGTCGAGTGGTACGACGAACTCGCGCGCCTGACCGACAGCCCCGTCGTCCGGCTCAACCGCGCGGTGGCCGTCGGGGAGGCCGACGGACCGCGCGCCGGCCTGGCGGCGCTCGCGGAGCTGGACGACTCGCTGCCCCGCCACACCGCCGTGGCCGCCCACCTCCACGAGCGCGACGGCGACCTCGCGACGGCGGCACGGCTGTACGTCGAGGCGGCCCGTAAGGCCACCAACCTCGCCGAGCGCGACCACCTGACCCGCCGGGCCGCCCGGCTCAACACCCGCCGGGATCGCTGACCGGCCGCACCCGGTCACGTCCGGCCGCGCGTCCGCGACACGGCCCCGTGACCGGAAGGGCCGCCCGAGGCGGGCGGGGCGGGGCCGGCCGCACGACACGCACCGGTGCAGGGGCCCGGTGACGGATGGACCGTCGCAATCGGTCTTCCTCATCGGCGGTGCCACGATGACCTGATGGAGTACATCGTGGACCTCGATGCCGCTCTCGATGTGGTGACCCGCAGAGCCGCCGCTTGGCGAGCCGCCGGATTGACGGTTGGTTCCATCACCTGGCGTGACGGGGACGGGGCATGGCCGCCTCCTCTCGTGACGGACCGGACCCGGGTGCGGGACCCCGATGCCCTCGGTGTCCGGGTGTCCGGGCCGGGAGGGGCGGAGTTCCGCGTGGTGCTCTTTCGAGGGGGATGGGTGGACGCCGAGGCGTGGAACGGGGATCCCGCGCGGGAGGTGGCGGTTCTTCCCGGCGGGGACGTCACCTCGCCGGAGCGATACGGCGCCGTTCTCGACGCCGCCGCCCGCCTCACCTTCGGGTCGCCGGAGTCCGGGGCCGTTCCTGGTACCGGCGGGGGAGGATGAGCGGATGACAGTGATGCGGACGGAACGGCTGATGCTGCGGCGGTGGCGGGAGGAGGACGTCGCCGCGATGGCGGCGATCAACGCCGACCCGGAGGTGATGCGGTGGATCGGCGACGGCTCGACGCGGGACACCCGGAGCACCCGGGCCGGTATCGAGGCGATGGAACGGGAGTGGGAGGCCGAGGGGTTCGGCCTGTTCGCAGTGGAGGTCACGGAGAGCGGGGAGTTGGCCGGCTTCACCGGCCCGGTGGTGCCCCACTACCTGCCGGAGGTGCTGCCGGCGGTCGAGGTGGGGTGGCGGTTGGGCCGGTCCTTCCAGGGGCGGGGCCTGGCCACCGAGGCCGCCCGCGCGGCCCTGCGGTTCGGCTTCGGGGGTCGCGGGTTGGAGCGGGTGGTGAGCGTCGCGCAGATCGGCAACGACGCCTCGGAGCGGGTGATGGCGAAGTTGGGGATGCGGCCGGTGCTGGAGACGGTGGACCCCGGCTGTGGGCGGCCGGTACGGGTGCACGAGGTCACGCCGGCCGAGGCGGTGCTCGACGCCCCGGGGTGACCGGCCCCGGGGGAAGCGGCCCGAGGAGGCGGGGGCAGGCCGGGCCCCGGGGCGGGGAGCGGGCGTTTCCCACCCGACGTGTGCCCGGCGGGTCGGGGGTCGGCCGGGGGAGGTGGCTCCGGGCCCCGGGGAGCCCCGGCCCGGTGGATTCGCGGGCCGGGAGCGGTGAGGTCGCCACCGCGGCGGACCCTCCGCACCGGTCGCCGGTCACCCACGCCGGAGGCCGGTTCGTCGGGTCGTGCCCCCGCCCCACGCGCTCCGGCCGCCGGCCCGTCGGACCGCGCTGTCGGTCACCCGTACCGGCGCTCAGCCCGCCAGGCCGCTCACCCGCAGGGTGATGTTCAGCCGCCCCGTCAGGCCCAGCCACGCCGGCGACGTGCCGGGCCGCACACGCGGCACGCCGTGGTACGCGGCGCGGGCCGGCCCGCCGAAGACGAAGGCGTCCCCACTCCGCAACTCCACGTCCGTGTAGGGCCGTCCCCGGTTCTCCGGGTTGCCGAACCGGAAGACGCAGGTGTCACCGAGGCTCAGCGACACCACGGGGGCGTCGGAGTGCTCCTCGGCGTCGCGGTGCATCCCCATCCGGGCGTCGGCGTCGTAGAAGTTGATCAGGGCGATGTCGTACGCCTCCATCGGCACCACCGGACCGTCCGGCCCGGTCGCGGCCACCGCCTCGCGGGCCAGGGCGTCCAGCCGGGTGGGGAACGGCTTGACCGGGGCGCCGTCGCCGTCCACCACGTGCCGGGAGTACCGGTACGGGGACCAGTGCCACCCCAGGCAGACCTGCCGGGCGGACATCGTCCCGCCGCGCGGGGTGCGCACCGTGCGCAGGCCGGCGGGCGGCCGGGCCCACTCCCGGCAGGCGGCCAGCAGATCTCGCTGTCGGTCGTCGTCCAGCCATCCGGGCAGGTGGACGGCGCCCGGCACGATCGTCACCGGGCCACCCGGAGCCCCGCCCCCGCCGGGCGGGTCGAAGAGCGTGTCGTGCGAGGCCATCGGTTTCGCGCCACCTCCCGATACGGGTCCCGGGACCGAACACCTCGTCCGGGACCGTCCCCCACGGCGGCCCCGCTCCCGGGAACCACCCTGCCACGCCCCACCGACACCCGCGCCGCGTGGTGCGGGAGGGGTCCCGGCAGCGGCTACGGTCGGTGTATGGAGCAGCGGGAGCGGGGCGCGCGGCATTACGGACCGGCCGACACCGACAGGTGGGACCCGGAGCCGGACAAGCGGCCCGGTCGCACCGCCTTCGAACGCGACCGCGCCCGGGTCCTGCACTCGGCCGCGCTGCGCCGCCTGGCCGGCAAGACCCAGGTGGTGACCCCCGACCCGATCGATCCGTCGCCCGCGCGGGACGCCAGCCCCCGCACCCGGCTCACGCACTCCCTGGAGTGCGCGCAGGTCGGTCGGGAGTTGGGCGCCTCCTTCGGCTGCGACCCGGATCTGGTGGAGACGGCCTGTCTGGCGCACGACCTCGGCCACCCGCCGTTCGGCCACAACGGTGAGCGGGTGCTGAACGCCGTGGCCGGGCCGTGCGGCGGTTTCGAGGGCAACGCGCAGTCCCTGCGGCTGCTCACCCGGCTGGAGCCCAAACGGTTCCGGGGCGGCGACGTCACCGAGCCGGTGGGCCTCAACCTCACCCGGGCCGCGCTGGACGCCGCGACCAAGTACCCGTGGTCGCGCGGCGCGCACCCGGAGGGGCCGGCCGCGCCCGGCGCCGCCAAGTTCGGCGTCTACGCCGACGACCTGCCGGTCTTCGACTGGTTGCGGGAGGGCGCGCCGAAGGGCCGCCGCTGCTTCGAGGCGCAGGTGATGGACTGGGCCGACGACGTGGCGTACTCGGTGCACGACGTGGAGGACGGCCTGCACGCCGGGCACCTGGACCCCAACCTGTTGCTCGCCGAGCCCGAGCGCCGGCACGTGCTGGCCGTCGCGTTGGAGTTGTACGCGCCGCCGGGCACGGAGGAGGCGGAGGCGGGGGAGGCGCTGGACCGGCTGCTGGAGGCCGAGTGGTGGCCGCACCACTACGACGGCACGGCCGTCGCGCAGGCGCGGTTGAAGAACGCCACCAGTCAGCTCATCGGCCGCTTCTGCCTCGCCGTGGAGGGGGCGACCCGGGTGCGGTACGGCAGCGGGCCGTTGACCCGGTACGACGCGGAGTTGATCGTGCCGCGCGGGGTGCGGCTGGAGTGCGACGTGCTGAAGGCGGTGGCACGGCTGTACGTGGTGCTGCGGCCGGAGCAGGAGCGGGTGCGTTCGCGTCAGCGGGAGTTGTTGGCGGAGCTCGCGGAGGCGTTGGTGGCGCGGGCGCCGGACGGGCTGGACCCGCAGTACCGGGCGCTGTACGCGGCGGCCGGGGACGAAACGACCCGGCTGCGGGTGGTGGTCGATCAGATCGCCGCCCTGACCGACGCGATGGCGCGGTCCCTGCACGGTCGGCTCACCACCGACCGCGCGGGGACCGCGCGGTCCGCCGGGAGGCGCGCCCCCGGTGCCCCCGACGGCACCGGGGACGCCGGGTACGGGT
Source organism: Streptomyces sp. ST2-7A (assembly GCF_021390475.1). Taxonomy (GTDB): domain Bacteria; phylum Actinomycetota; class Actinomycetes; order Streptomycetales; family Streptomycetaceae; genus Streptomyces. The sequence continues at coordinate 18,287 of NZ_JAJUWS010000003.1, read as the reverse complement.
CGCCCGGGCGTGCTCCCGACGGTTCGTGAGCCCGGCGCTCCCGCCGCCGGGCCCGCGGTTCATCCCCGCCGGACGAACCGCTGGATCTCGGCCATCACCCCCGGGTCGGTGAGGAAGGCGATGTGGTCCACGCAGGGCAGTTCGCGGTTCCGGGCGCCGCGCAGGCGGGTGGAGTCGTACGGCAGGATGACGCCGTCGCAGGGCGAGTACCAGGTGCCGTAGCGGGTGGCGCCGGGCGTCTCGTCGCCCCGGGCCAGGGCCTTCAGGAAGTCGGAGCCGGGGATCATCTCGGCGCAGGAGACCAGCGGCAGGCAGTCGGCGGCACGGGTGGTCCCGTGGTGGGCGCCGGCGAGGGACACCACGTGGCCGACGTGCCGGTGTCCCCCGAGGTGTTTGACGTACCACTGGGTGACCAGGCCGCCCATGGAGTGGTTGACGACGGCGACCCGGTGGGCACCGGTGGTCCGGCGCACCTCGGCCACCAGGTCGGCGAGGTCCCGCGCGGACTCGCGGTTGGAGGCCGACCAGTCGTAGCGCAGGGCGAAGAGCCGGTCGCGGTCCCAGCCGGCGGCCTCGAAGGAGTCCATCGCCGCGGCCCAGTTGGAGGGGTCGCCGGTGAAGCCGTGCACGAAGACCACCGGCGGGAGATCCCGATGCCCGTCATGGGGGCCCCGGGTGTCGGCCTCGCCGTGGCCGCCGGCGATCGCGCCGGGGGCGGCGGAGAACGAGGCGGTGAGTGCCAGGAGGGTTCCGGCCAGGGCGACTCCCAACCTGCGCCGGCGGCCGGGACCGGCGGTGGGGTCGGTGGGGGGACTGCTCATCCGAGGGCCTCCGGGGTGCGCGAATGGACGAGGGGTGTGGCCGAAAAGCATCGGTGGTACCGTGACCGCCGCAGACGCCGTGCGCGGTGTCCCGAACGAGTCTTGACACAACGTCAGTCGTGTGATTCGCGTGCTCCCGCCCGAGAGGCTCCGCGCCCGGTCCGGGAATGCCGCGATGACGCGGTGCCGATGCTTGCCCCGACCCTCCTGCCGGGCATCGGCGAAATCACCGGCCTCCGCTCCGTGCCTTGTCGGGCCCGTACGAAACCCGGGTGTTCTGTGCGCGCGCACAGTCCCGCGCGTCACACACTGGGCGCGCGCATCGACTTGTGGACGCCCGCATGGACGAGCGATCCGGTCGGTGCTGTCGTGCGACAACGGGCGTGAACGGGGGCACCCGTGATCGCGCCCCGGGCAGGGAGGTCCGAACCACATGGACAGTCCTTCGACGTCCTCGTTCCCGAGCCGTTCCCGTACGGACACCGCGGTCCGCGCCCTGCTGGACCGCGCCCGTGCCGGGCACGGGGGTGCGCTGCTGGTGCGTGCCGAGACGGGCATGGGGGTCAGCGCGGTGTTGGAGCGGGCGGCCTCCGCCTTCCCGGTCCCGCCGGCGGGCGGGCGGGGGCGCTGGCTCGCCCACCCGCCCGCCGCCCGCGCGCCCGTCGGTTCCCGGCCGGCCGGGCCGGTCGCCGCGGGCCGGCTCCCCGCGGTGGTGCTCGCGCCCCCCGAACCGGTGGTCCGGTTGCGCGGGGTGCGGGCCGAGACCGGGATGCCGCTGGCGGGCCTGCACGCCCTGGCCGGCCGGTTGGCCGGCCCCGACGCCGCCCGGGAACTGCTGGAGACCGCCCGGCCCGGCGGGGCGTCGCCGGTGGCCGTCCCGGTGATCGGGGACGCGGTGCTGCTGCTGTTGCAGGAGCGAACCCGGTCGGCGGGGCCGGTGCTGTGCTGCGTGGACGACGTGCAGTGGGTGGACCCGGTCTCGCGGGAGGTGTTGGGCTTCGTGGCCCGCCGACTGGGGGCCGGGGTTCCGGTGGCCCTGGTGATGGGGTGGTCCACGATCGGCCCGGGGACACCGTCCGACGTCCTGTTGGGCGGGGTCCCCGAGGAGACGCTGCCGCCGCTGTCCGGGGCGGAGGTCGAGGCCCTGTTGGACCGGTCGTTGCCCGAGGACGCCGATCCGGCGGTCCGGGAGGCCCTGGCGCACGAGGCGGCCGGCAACCCCGGTCTCCTGGCCGATCTGCTGGAGCGGCTGTCGCCGGCCCGGTTGACGGGAGCGGAGCCGTTGCCCCGCCCGCTGTCGGTGGACGGCCCCCGACTGCGCAGGGCCGAACAGGGGTTGCGTTCGCTGCCGGACCCCACCCGGGATCTGCTGGTGCTGGTGGCCGCCGCGCGGGAGGTGGAGGGGGAGGCGGGGATCGGCGCGGTGCTGCGGGCCGCCGCGCTCCTCTCGGGCCCCGACGGCCCCGACGGGGGTCGAACCGACCCGGACGATTCCCCGCCCGGGGACGACGCCTCCCACTTCGCCCCGGCGGAGGCGGCCGGGGTGCTGCGCCGGGACGGCGACCGGCTGCGGCTGGTCGGTCCGCTGGTGTGGCGGGCGGTGCGCCGGGCGGTGTCCCCCCGGGAACTGCGGGACGCGCACCTGGCCCTGGCCGAGGCGCTGCGCGGGGCCGCCGATCAGCTGCCGCGCCTGCGCCACCTGGCCGCCGCGGCCGAGGGCCCCGACCCGGCGCTCGCCGGGCGGCTGGCCGCCGAGGTGGAGGGCGCCGCCGCGGTGCGTCCGCCGACCGATTCGGCGGACGCCCTGCTGCGGGCCGCCGAGCTGGTGACCGACCCGGACAACCGGGGGACGCTGCTCACCGCCGCCGCCGAACACACCTGGGCGGCGGGCCGCCCGCAGGCCGCCCGAACCCTGTTGGAGCGGGCGCGGATGCTGCCCGCCGGTGACGTCACCCGGGGCAGGGCGGCGCTGGTGCTGGGCACCCTGCAGCGGGAGTGCGGGGTGATCACCGACGCCCGGGAGTCCCTGGTGCAGGCGGCCCGACTGCTGGGCCCACACGATCCCGATCGGGCGGGCGACGCCCTGCGGGTCGCCGCCGAGGCGGCCTGGGTGGCGGGCACCGGCCCCCTGGCGATGTCGGTCGCCGGTTCGACGGAGGACGCGCAGCACGCGCCGCGCGACGATTACGGGGCGGGGATGGCGGCCCTGCTGGAGGGCGGGCTGGCGACGGCCATCGTACCGCTGCGGCGGGTGCTGGAGCGCGCCCGCCGATCGGAGCAGAGCGCCGACCTGCTGCGGGCGGCGGTGGTGGCGATGCTGCTCGGGGAGAACAACGAGGCGTACGTCTGCGCCTCGCGCGGCCTGGCGGTGGCCCGGCTGCGCGGCGAGCGGGTGCTGGAGCCGCATGCCCTGGAGTTGCTGGCCTACGCCGAACTGCGCTGTGGGCGGCACGGGCGGGCCGCCGCGCACGCCCGGGAGGGGCTGCGCAGCGCGTTGCGCACCGGGCAGCGCAACAGCGCCGCCCACCACCACGCCGCGCTGGCGATGGCGGCGGCGATCGACGGCGACCCCGAGCGGTGTGCCCGGCACGCGGCCGACGCCGAGCAGGACGCCGGGGCGCACGGCCTGGGCATCGCGGCGACGATGGCGGAATGGGCGCTGGCCCGGTGCGACCTGGCGCTCAACCGACCCCGGCAGGCCGCGCTGCGGCTGGGAGCGCTGCTGCGCAACGGTCCCGGTCGGGGGCACTTCGCGCTGCGCACCCTGGCGCTGCCCTGCTTCATCGAGGCGACCGTGCTCTGCGGGCAGCCCGAGCACGCCCGTCCGGCGCTCAAGCACGTGGCGTCCTGGGCGGCGGCCACCGCCGATTCGCAGGCGGTACCGCAGTTGCTGCGCTGCCGGGCGCTGTGCGCGCCACCGGAGGCCGCGCCGCAGGCGTTCGCCCGGGCGCTGGAGGCGCACCGGGGCGCGGACAACTCCTTCGAGCGTTCGCGTACCCAGTTGCTGCACGGCATGGCGTTGCGCCGGGGGCGCCGTCCGCGCGACGCCCGGGAGGTGCTGCGGGACGCCCTGATCGGTTTCGAGCAGTGTGGGGCGGAGGCGTGGGCACAGCGGGCCCGGGGCGAGCTGCGGGCGACGGGGGAGAGCGATCACCCGGTGGGCGGCCCGGCACCGGAGGTGTTGGCGACGCTGACCCCGCAGCAGTTGCGGGTGGCCCGGCACGTGGCCGAGGGGGCGACCAACCGGGAGGTGGCGGTGCGGCTGTCGGTGAGTCCGCGCACCGTGGACCACCACCTGCGCAACGTCTTCAGCGCGCTGGGCATCCGCTCGCGGGTGGAGCTGACCCGACTGCTCGCCGACGCGCCGGACACCCCGGAGCCGCGGTGAGGCCGGGGGGACGCCGTGGGGCGGGGGAGGCGGTGCCGGACGGGCCGTTCTCCCCGGGGCGTCCCCCGTCCGCCGGGTCCCGCGCACGCGCCTTCCCGGGCGCCCCATCGAGCGGGCCGGTGATCAGCTCACCGAGCCGGCCGCCAAAAGAGACGAAATTCCCCGGAAAGAAACGGAAAAACACGCGCGATCGCGAAAATCCCAACAGTTACCGACTGGACGGTATGGCTTTGGTTGCACTACGGGCACAGCACTGGATCGTGGAGCGTCGCACCCGAACAATGCAGAGCGAGCCGCCCTTACCGCCCCGACAGGTGGAGGTTCGTGATGCCCCTGAGCACCAAGCCCCGGGAGGTCGCCCCGGCGTCCCGGGACCACCGGGTCGATCGGAACGACCGCAGCGACGCCCAACGCGAGGCGACGCGCCCGCCCGACCGCGCGCAGACACTCCTGGTGATGCGTCGCTCCGCCCGCCTGCTGCTGCACCGCCTGCCCCACCTCACCGACCGGGTGGTGGCCCTGGTCCAGGACCAGGAGCCCTCCTACCGGGGACCCCGGGTGGACACCGAGGCCCTGTGGCAGGAGGTGCACCGTTCCCTGCGGAACAACGTCGGCTGCCTGATCGACCCCCGGGGGATGCGCGACCCCGCCCGGCACTGCTCGCGCCGCATCGGCTCGGACCGGGCACGCCAGGGACTGCCGCTGGACGCCCTGCAACACGCCTTCCGGCTCGGTGGCGGCGTGGTCTGGGAGGAACTCCTGGAGACCGCCTCCCGCCAGGACCCCGAGTCCATGCGCCTGCTGGTGCACGTCGCCGGCGACGTGTGGAACTTCGTGGACGAGCACTGCTCACTCGCCGCCGAGGCGTACCGCAGGGCGGAGCGTGAGATGGCCTGGCGGCGGGAGAACCGCATCCGTCTCATGACCGAGGCCCTGCTGCACGGCACGGTCCGGGTCGCCGACCTGCCCGATGTCGTCGAGGCGCTCGGACTGCCGGAGAACGGCCGTTACGCGGTGGTCGCCGTCGGCGGGCCCGGTCGCGCCGCGCTGCGCACCGGACCCGCCGGCGATCGACTGGTCTGGCACCCGGGCGACCCCGTGGACCTGGCCATCGCCCGGCTGGAGGAGGAACCGGGCGACCACCGGGAGGGCGAGCGCGGCGTGGAGGCACTCGCCCGCGACCTGGCGCCCGGTCCGGGTGGTCCGCCCGTGCGGGTCGGCGTCAGCCCGCCGGTCCGGGGACTGGTCGGCCTGGGGGAGGCCAGGTCGTTGGCGGAGAAGGCCCTCCAGACCTGCCCCGCCGACGGCGAGGTCGCCCTGCTGCGCGACCACCTCGCCGCCGCCCTGCTGGTCTCCTCGCCGGACCTCGGAGCGGTCCTGACCGAGCGCGTCCTGGGGCCGTTGCGCCGCCTCGACCCGGGCGATCGGGAGATCCTGCTGGACACCCTCGCGGCCTGGCTGGAGTGCGACGCCTCCGCCCAGCGCACCGGCGAACGCCTCTCCTGTCACCGCAACACGGTCCTGAACCGACTGCGCCGCTACGAGAAGCTGACCGGACGCTCGCTGAGCAGCCCCAAGGAGACCGCCGAACTCTCCCTGGCGCTCACCGCCCGGCGGGTCCTGGAGGGCTGTCGACAGTTGGGCTGAGGCCGCCCCGGGCCGGGGCCGTCCGGGTGGTCCCGGCCCTCGCCCCGTCGGCGGGCCGGGGCGCCCCGGGTCCGGCCGATCCCGTCGATCGCCCGGTGACCGGCGCCGCGCCCCACCGCGGAGGACACGGGAGGGCGTTCGCCCTCCTGTGTCCTCCGGATGAAGGAGCCTAGGCTGGGGAAAGGAGAACCTTCGGACACCCGATCCCGATCACGGTTCCGTCCGGGCCCGGCGGGCCCACCGGCGCGGCGGGCCACCAGGGGGCGGGCGTCGGACCCCGCCGACCCGGCGTGGACGGCCGGTACCCCGGCCGCGCCGGCGACGTGCGACCACCGATCGCAGGGAGCACGCGATGAACGCCGACACCCCCACACCCCGGGCCGCGCAGGATCTCCGGCCGCCGGGCACACCCCCGGACCCCGTCCCCCCGGCGACCCCGCCCGGCGGCCCGGCGGCCGGGGACGCCGCCTCCCCCTCCGACCCGGACCAACCGGTGGGCCGACCGATCGGCCCGCCGTTCCCCATCGGGGAGGCCGTCGCCCGTTCCCTGGTCACCGCCGCCTCCCTGGCCCCCTCCCTGCACAACGCCCAGCCGTGGCGGTTCCGGCTGCTCGCCGACGGCACCACCCTGCAACTGTGGGCGGACCTCGACCGGGTGGTGCCGCACGCCGACCCCGACGGACGCGGTCTGCACCTCGGCTGCGGCGCCGCCATCTGCAACCTGCGGGTGGCCGCCGCGCACGCCGGGCTGCTCCCCGATGTCCGCCTGCTCCCCGAGCCCGCCGAACCCCGCCTGCTGGCCGACATGGTCTTCCGCCGGCTGCCCGCCGGCGCGCCGGAACCGCGGGAGGCCGCCGGGCTGGCCGCCCTCTACCCGGCGATCCGCGCCCGCCGCACCAGCCGGCACCCCTTCCTCCCCGAGCGGGTCCCCGGGTCGGTGCGCGCGGAGCTGACGGAGGCGGCCCGGGCCGAGGGCGCCGAACTCGTCCATCCCGACTCCTGGCACACCGCCACCGTGCTGGAACTGCTGCGCGACGCGGAGGGGCGCGACGGCTCGGACCCGGCGCGCGAGCGGGAACTGGAACGCTGGACCCGCACCGGGCCCGAAGCGGGGAGCGCCGTGGACGGTGTCCCGGAGTACGCCTTCGGCCCGCGTGAGCGGGACGGCCGGACGGTGGTGCGGGACTTCGCCGGCCGGGCGCCGCTGCCCGGCCGGGCCGGCGCCGACTTCGAGTCCGCCCCCCAATTGGTGCTGCTGGGCACCGACGGGGACCGGCCCTTCGACTGGCTGCGAGCGGGCGAGGCCCTGGAGCGGGTACTGCTGGTGGCCACCGACCGGGGCCTGGCCACCTCGCTGTCCTCGCAGGCGCTGGAGTGGGACGAGCTGCGGTGGCCCACCCGCGACCCGATGGGGCCGATCTCGCACGTCCAGATGATCATCCGCCTGGGGTACGGCCCCGAGTCGCCTCCCACCCCGCGCCGGGCCGTCACCGAGATCCTGGAGATCGGGCACGCGATGCCATCCGCCCCCTGACCCCGTCCGGGTCGGTCCCGTCCGGGGCGGGGCCGACCCGGCCATTCGTTCCCGCCCCGGGGCTGCGGTCATGCCTCCGGAGTGCCCCGGACACCGCTTCCCGGCCCGGCGCCGGCGGGGCCGTCGGTGCCCCGCCGTACACTGTGCGGGTGGCGGGAAGGATCAACGACGAGGACGTGAGAGCGGTTCGGGAGGCGGTGCCGATCGACACGGTCGTCGCCGACTACCTGCAACTCCGCCCCGCCGGCGGCGGCAACCTCAAGGGCCTGTGCCCCTTCCACGACGAGAAGTCGCCCTCCTTCCACGTGAGTCCGGGCAAGGGGCTCTACCACTGCTTCGGCTGCCAGGAGGGCGGGGACACCCTCGACTTCGTGATGCGGCTGGAGCACCTCTCCTTCGCCGAGGCGGTCGAGCGACTGGCCGCGCAGGCCGGCATCACCCTGCGGTACGAACAGGGCGGCTACGGACGCGGCAGCCAGGCGGGGGAGCGCACCCGCCTGGTGGAGGCGCACCGCGAGGCCGCCCGTTACTACGTCGAACAACTGGACTCCCCCGAGGCCGCCCCGGCCCGGGCCTTCCTGGACGAGCGCGGCTTCGGCGGGGGCGTCTCGGAACGCTTCGGCGTCGGGTACTCCCCGGCGGGTTGGGACCACGCCGTGCGGTTCCTGCGCGGTCGCGGCTTCACCGACCGGGAACTGCTGCTCTCCGGTATCGCCCAGGAGGGGCGGCGCGGGCCCATCGACCGGTTCCGCGGCCGACTGATGTGGCCGATCCGGGACATCGCCGGTGAGGTGATCGGATTCGGCGCCCGGCGACTGCGCGAGGACGACAACGGCCCGAAGTACCTGAACACCCCGGAGACCCCCGTCTACCGCAAGTCGCAGGTGCTGTACGGGATCGACCTGGCCAAGAAGGACATCGCGAAAGGCAACCGCGCGGTCGTCGTCGAGGGGTACACCGACGTGATGGCCTGCCATCTGGCGGGTGAGACCACCGCCATCGCGACCTGCGGCACCTCCTTCGGCGAGGGGCACATCAAGATCCTGCGCCGGCTGTTGATGGACAACTCCCGTTCCGAGGTGGTCTTCACCTTCGACGGGGACGCGGCCGGCCAGAAGGCGGCGCTGCGGGCCTTCGAGGACGACCAGAAGTTCGCCGCCAAGACCTGGATCGCGGTCACTCCCGACGGAATGGACCCCTGTGACCTGCGGCTGAGCCGGGGAGACCAGGCGGTGCGGGATTTGGTGGAGGGCCGCACCCCGCTCTTCGCCTTCGCCCTGGACCACATCGCGGAGGGGCACAACCTGGAGACCGCGGAGGGGCGTTCGGCGGCGCTGGAGCAGGCCGCGCCGGTGGTCGCGATGATCAAGGACCCCGCCATCCGGCACGAGTACGCGGTGCGACTGGCCGGGCTGGTCGGCATCTCCGATCACCGGTTCGTGCTGAGCCGGGTCGGACAGTTGGTCCACCGACAGCACCACGGGCGTCCGGGGTCCGACGGTTCGGGATCCCCCGGGGGCCCGGCGGGCCGGGGTGGCCGGGGTGGCCGATCGGGCCCGTCCGGCCGCGGCGGGCCCGCCGGCGGGCGCTTCGCGGAGGCCGGCCCCCCCGTCCCGGAGGGCCCCCGGGCCGCGGGCCCGCCCCTGCACCTGCGCAGCCCCACCCACCGGGTCGAGCGCGAACTCCTCAAGCTCGCCCTGCAGTTCCCGGCCCTGGTCTCGCCCGCCTTCGACGCCTACGGCGAGGACGAGTTCACCGCCCCGCCCTACGCGGCGGTACGGCGGACGATCGCGGAGGCCGGAGGCGTGGAGTCGGGCGACGGCGATTCCGGGTACATCGCCCGGGTGCGGGCCACCGCCCCGGACGACACCTTCCGCGCACTGATCACCGAGTTGGCGGTGGAGCCCCTGCGCACCCCCCGCGACCCCGACGAGGTGTACGCGGGCGAACAGCTGGTGCGGGTCCGCCTGGCCGCCGTGGACCGCCGGGTCCTCGACCTCGACGGCACGGCGCTGCGCGCCGAGTCGCGCGGGGCGGCCGAGGAGGCGACGGAGCTGCGCCGGGAACTGTGGGTGCTCCAGCAGTACGGCCGTGCCCTGCGGGAACGCGGCGCGGCGGCGCTGTGAGCGGGTCTCCCCGGGACGGTGCCGACCGTCCGGGGAGGACGTGACGGTCGGTCCTTTCCGGAATCCCCCGGCGCCGTTCCCCGGTCCCCGGCCGGGCCGCCGCTTTCGAAAAGCGGCGCACACCCCTCGTGGACCGGGTGTGCCTTGGCTCACACTGGTGGGCGGCGCCGCCCATTCCGGTCGCGAGCACCTGGAGGTTGCTCCGTGCAGACCCAGTCCCTCGCCGGTGCGGTCCCCGCCGCTCCGGCCGACGTCCCCGCCCGCCCCCACACCGGTTCCGTTTCCCGCAGGCAGCCCGCTCCGGTTTCCCCCACCCCCCGCCCGGCACTCTCCCCTCCCGCCGCGGAGTCCCCCGCGCGGAGGGTCCCCCGCCGGCGCACCGCCTCGGCGGGGGAAGCCGATCCCGCGACGGGGCCCCCGCCGCCCGACGCGTCCGAAGCACCCGGCGAGGTGTCCGACGAAACACCCGAAGCGCTCGACGACCCCTCCACCGACGACCCCTCCGATCACCCCGGGGACGACGGTCCCGGCGCGCGGGACGGGGATCCCCCCGGGAGACCGGCGGCTCGGCGGGGAGAGCGCGCGTCCGAGGGCGGCCCCGGCCCCGGCGGTGACCTCTTCCGGCAGTATCTCCGGGAGATCGGCCGCATCCCGCTGCTCACCGCCGCCGACGAGGTCGAGTTGGCCCGCCGCATCGAGGCGGGCGTACTGGCCGAGCACAGGTTGCACACCCTCCGGGACCCCGGCGCCCGACTCGCCCTGGACCTCGACCGGTTGGTGGTACGCGGTCGGTTGGCCAAACGGCGGCTCATCGAGGCCAACCTCCGCCTCGTGGTCTCCGTCGCCAAGCGGTACATCGGGCGGGGCCTGACCATGCTCGACCTGGTACAGGAGGGCAATCTCGGGCTGATCCGGGCGGTCGAGAAGTTCGACTACGCCCGGGGCTTCAAGTTCTCCACCTACGCGACCTGGTGGATCCGGCAGGCCATGTCCCGGGCCATCGCCGACCAGGCGCGCACCATCCGGGTCCCGGTGCACGTGGTGGAGCTGATCAACCGGGTGGTGCGCACCCAGCGTTCCCTGCTCCAGGAGCGCGGCGTCGAGCCCGGGGTCGACGAGATCGCCGCCCGACTGGACCTCACCCCGGAGCGGGTGGGCGAGATCCTCAACCTCGCCCGGGACCCGGTCTCCCTCCAGGCCCCCGTGGGCGACGAGGACGACATCCACTTCGGCGACCTCATCGAGGACGCGGACCTGCCCGGGCCCGCCGAGTCCGCGACCCTCCTGCTGCTGCGCGAGCAGCTCCACGCGGTGCTCTCCACCCTCGGCGACCGCGAGCGGCGGGTGGTGGAACTGCGCTACGGCCTGTCGGACGGCCGCCCCCGCACACTCGAGGAGATCGGACAGATGTTCGGGGTCACCCGGGAGCGGATCCGGCAGATCGAGCACAAGACGCTCCACAAGCTCCGCACCCACACCTACGCCGGTCAGCTGCGCGGCTACCTGGATTAGGAGGGGACGGCCGGTGCCGCCGCCGGTTCCCCGCCGCCCGCCTCCCCGGGGCGGGGAACCGGCGGCTCCGCCGGCGCGCCCGATCGGGCGGCGCGCGATCCCGGTACCCCGGGGGCCCGCGGACGGTCGTGAACCGCCGACCGCCCGGGGTCAGTCGGCGGGTGGGCCCAGCGCCTCGGGGTGGCGTTCCTCGCGGACGGTCGTGAACTGCTGCCGGACCGCCCGGCCGACCGCCAGCGCCTCCTCGTCCGGGCGGAGTGTCTCGCCGCGCGGTGAGGGCCAGGTCGGCGGCTCGGCCGTCGCGGACGGGTTCTCCGAGGCCGCCAGCGCCCACGCGGCTTGGCGGGCCGCGCCCAGTGCGGCCCAGTCGGCGGGCTCGGGCACCACCACCTCGGCCTCCAGCAGCCCCGGGGCCAGTGCCCGCACGGCCGGCAGCTGCGCCGTCGGCCCCAGCAGGAAGACCCGGCCGATCCGCACCCCCCGTGAGCGCAGCACCCCCGCCGCGTCCGCCACTCCGCACAGCATTCCCTCGAAGGCGGCCCGGGCCAGGTGCTCGGGGCGCATGCTCTCCCGCCGCAGCCCGGCCAGCGTCCCGGCGGTGTGCGGCAGGGCCGGGGCCCGTTCGCCCGCCAGGTAGGGCAGGAACACCAGGCCGTGGGCGCCCGGCGTCGAGGTCATCGCGAGGGCGGACAGTTCCTCGGGTGAGCGGTCCAGCAGGTCGGCGGTGCCGCGCAGCACCCGGTTGGCGTTGAGGGTTCGCACCACCGGCAGGTGCCGACCGGTCGCGTCCGCGTAGGAGGTGATCATGTCGCCGGGATCCGGGATCGCCGATCCGTGCACCGCGCAGACGGAGGCGGAGGCGCCCAGCGAGATCACCGCGTCGCCCGAGCCCAGTCCCAGCCCCAGCGCGGCGGCCATGGTCTCCCCGGTGCCGGCGGAGATCAGCAGTCCCTCCGGCGTGCGGCCGGCGATGTCGGCGGGGCCCAGCACGGTCGGCAGTTCGGCGGGGCGGCCCAGGGCCAGTTCGAGCAGGTCCGGCCGCCAGCGCTCCTCGGTGGGCGACCAGTAGCCGGTGCCCGACGCCCCGCCCCGGTCGGTGGTGAACCGTTCCGGGCGGCCCAGCAACTGCCACACCAACCAGTCCTGCGGTTGCAGGACGGCGGCGGTGCGGCGGGCGAGCTCCGGCTCGGTGCGGGCCAGCCAGGCCAGTTGCGCCACCGGATGTCCGACTCCGGGGACGGTGCCCACGGCGCCGGTCCAGGCGGCGGCCCCGCCCAGGGCGTCCATCAGATCGACCGCGGAGCCCTGCATCCGTTGTTCCTCCGACAGCGCGGCGCGCACCGGGTTCCGGGCGCCGTCCAGGGCCACCACCGCCTGCTGTCGGGCGGCCACGCCGATGGCGGCCACGTCCTCGAGGAGGCCGTCCCCGGCGGCCTCCCCCAGGGAGAGGAGCCAGGACTCCGGGGGCGCCTGCCCGCCCGCGGGGTGTTCGGCGTGCCCGTGTCGCAACACCTCCCCGGTCTCGGCGTCACAGACGACGATGCTGGTCCAGCCGGACGAACTGTCCAGGCCGGCGACGATCCGCGTGCCACTGCCCATGACATCGATCATGCACCATCGCGACCCCCGCCGGGATGCCCGCGCCCCCCACCGGTCGGCCGACGTGCCCGGTGGCGGGGGAGCGCGGGCGGGGCCGTGCCGATCTCCTCCGCGCGGGTCCACGGCGTTCCGTGCGGGGCTCCCCCGATGCCGGGGCAGGGCCCTTCGATCGGTGGCCGGGATCCGCTCGTGGACGATCCCGACGGCGGCGCCGTCGCCGGGTTCCCTTTCGGGGCGTCGGGGCACCCGGACGGGGCCGTTCACCCGCCGGGGGTACGACGGTCGTGGTGGACACGGGGAGGTGGTGGACACGGGGGGTCGGCGGGCCGGCGAAGAGGTGTTGTGGTTCCGGGGAGCCGTTGGTAAAACGTTTCAATGCCCTCTCCGGAACCCGCTCCCACCCCCGTGCCCCTCGCGTTGACCGCCCCGGCCCCCGGAGCGGCCGTGCCCCCGGCCCCCTCCGCCCACCTGCGGATGGGATCCCGGTCCGACACGTCCCGGCCGCCCATCGGGGTGGACGCCCGCTCGGTGCGGCGCGGCGAACGCCCCTGGATCCCGGTGATGGGGGAGTACCACCCCTCCCGCCGTCCCGTGGCCTCCTGGCGGGAGTCGCTGCTGCTGATGCGCGCCGGGGGCGTGGACACCGTGGCCTCCTACGTCTTCTGGAACCAGCACGAGGAACACCCCGGTCGCTTCCGCTTCGACGGGTCGCTCGACGTGCGCCGGTTCGTGGACCTGTGCGCCGAACTGGAGTTGGGGATGGCCCTCCGGATCGGACCGTGGGCGCACGGCGAGTGCCGGAACGGGGGCCTGCCGGAGTGGGTCCCCGGACGCGTTCGCGCACCGCGCACCGACGACCCCGGTTACCTGGCGGTGGTGCGTCGCTGGTTCACCGTGCTCGGCGAGCGCCTGCGCGGCACCTCGTACGACGAGGGCGGGCCGGTCGTCGCCGTGCAGATCGAGAACGAACTGTACGACGACCCCGACCACCTCGCCGGCCTGCGACGGATCGCCGAGGAGTGCGGGATCTCGGCCCCGTTGTGGACCGCCACGGCCTGGGGCGGGGCCCGGCTCCCCGAGGGCGAACTGCTCCCGCTGTACGGCGGCTACCCCGAGGCGTTCTGGGAGGAGGGGGACGCCGGCCCCGCCACGGGAACGTTCCGCCACTACATTCCCGGGCCCATCCGCGACGATCACGCGATCGGGGCGGACCTGCGGCCGGTGCTCCCGACCGGCCGGGACTCCGACCCCGGGCCCGATCCCGCCCTCCACCCCTTCGCCACCTGCGAACTGGGCGGCGGAATGGCGATCGCCCACCATCGACGGCCGCTGATCCGGCCCGCCGACATCTCCGCCCTCGCGCTGAACAAACTCGCCTCGGGCTCGGTCTGGCAGGGTTACTACCTCTACCACGGCGCCGAGCAGTACCAGGGGACCGCTCTCCCCAACCAGGAGTCGCACGACTGCGGTTACCCCAACGACATGCCCGCGGTGGACTACGACTTCCAGGCGCCCATCGGCACCGCTGGACAGATCCGGCCGCACCACCACGCGCTGCGCGCGCAACACCTCTTCCTCCGGGAATGGGGCGCGGAGCTGGCCACGATGCCCGCCCGCTTCCCCGACCGGACCCCCGCCGGCCTCCACGACCGCGACACCGTGCGCTGGTCGGTGCGCTCGCGCGGCGACTCCGGTTTCCTCTTCCTGATCAACCATCAGCCGCACGAGCCGCTGCCCGCCCACGAGGGGGTGCGCTTCTCGGTGGCGCTGGAGGGTCGCACGACCGTGTTGCCGGACGTACCGATCGACCTGCCCGCCGGCACGCACACGTTGTGGCCGCTGGGCCTGGCGCTGGGACCGGCCGAGGGTGCTCCCGACATCGGCGGGTGCGCCGGGGGGCCGCGGCTGGAGTGGGCCACCGCCCGCCCGGTGACCCGGTTGGAGGCCGGTGCCGGCACCGGTTCGGAGGGGCCGCTCACCGTACTGGCGGCGGATCCGGGGATTCCCGTCCGGATCGCCACGGCGGCCGGCACCTCCCTGGAGGGTCCGGCCCGTGCCGTCGCCCCGACCGCCCCCGGCGGCCCCGGCGGCCCCGGGGTCCGGGTGCACGTGGTGGACGAGCCGGGGCCGGGAGCGCTGTTCACCGTCCGCGGCCCGGACGGCGCCACCGCCCGTCTGCTGGTACTGGACCCGGAGAACGCCGCGCGCTTGTACCGGATCCGCTGGGCCGGGGCCGAACGGCTGGTCCTGGCCGACGGCCCGGTGGTGGTGGATCGTGACCCGACGGCGGACGGCACGGAGGTACTGCGCCTGCATCCGGGGGAGGTCCCCGGTGGGTTCGGGGAGTCGGAGGGGCCGGGCGCGTCGGCTGCCCCGCGGCGCGCCACCCGGCTGTCGCTGCTGCCCGCGCCGGCGCGCGTGAGCGGGCCCTCCCCGATGCCGGGGCCGGTGGCCGAGGGGGCCTTCACCTCCTTCCGGCCGGCCCTGCCCGGGCCACCGCCACCGGTGCGGATCCGGTGTTCACGTGCCGACGCCGTGCCCCCGCCGCCCCGGTGGGGCGGGTCGGCGGGCCGGGCCTCGGCGCCTACGGACGCCGACTTCGCCGGTGCGGCCCGATACCGGGTGGAGGTCCCGGCCGAGTGGTGGGACGCCCCGGCCGCGTCGGAATCCGGGGACGACCCGGGGGATGCCGGGGGCGCGGGGTGGGCCCCGCCGGGGGAGGGCGAGGTGTTGCTGCGGGTGCGCGTGGAGGGGGACGCGGCCCGGGCGCTGGTGGGCGGGCGGTTGGTGGCCGACCACTTCCGTTTCGGGCCGCCGTGGGAGATCGGATTGCGCGGAGCCGCCGGGGAGTTGCGTCGCCACGGTGCCCTGGAGCTGTTGGTGCTGCCGCCGGCTCCGGGCGGCGGGCCGGTCCACCTCGACCCCGGGGTGCGGATCGAGCCGGGCACGGCGGCGATCGCGGGAGCCGAGTGGGTGCTGTTGCCGCGGGTGGAACTGCGGGCCGGGGAACCGCGGGTCACGGGGCCGGCGCCGGGGGAGTGAGGGGCTCCGGGGGCGTGGTCGGTCTGCCGCGGGCAAGACGGAAAGCCGGTTCCGACGCGTTCTGTCCAACGCGTCGGAACCGGCTTCGTGTGCGGTGCCCGGAGGGCGGGATCCCGTCCCGGATCCCCGTCCCTGACTCCGGCCCGGGGATTTCGATCCCGGGAACGGGGCCCGATCGGATGGCCCGTCGGGTGCCGGGTCGCCGTCAGGCGGCTATCACCCGCTCGACCAGGTCGCGGTAACCGATCAGGGCGGTGCGCCGCTCCTCGGTGCCGGCGGAGGCGGCATCGTCACCGTCCCGGTCGCCGGTCGCGCCGTCGGCCCGCAGGGCCCCGCGCTGCTCGGCCAGGGACTCCCGCAGGTACTCGCCCGCCTCCTCCAGCAGCGCGTCGGCCTCTCGTACGGCCCGCTCGGGGTCGTCCACGAAGGACTGCACCGCCTCCTGGAGCCGGGAGCGCAGTTCCTCGGCGCGGGCCTGCGGGATGAGCGCCGGGCCGGCGTGGCCGTTCCCCGACCGGCCGGAGCCGGTGGTGCCGGTGGTCCCGGTCGTGCTCGTGGTGCCGGTGGTCGTCCCGTTCCCGGAACGAACGGTCCGCTCGTGGTTCCCGCCCGGGGCGGTGTCACCGCCCCGGAGCGTCGTCCCGGTTTCCGCCTCGGGGGCCACCGGCGCGACCGGCGCGTCCCGGTCGTCGGCGGGGCGGGCGGGGTGGGTATCGGTGTCCGTCGTCCGGCCGGTGTCGGTGGTGTGCTTGCGGCCCTCCACGCGGTTCTCCACTGTCCTGCTCTCCTTTCCGACGGTGTCGCCGTCGGTGTCGTGGTGCGAACGCTTCGTCCGGGTGCCGTCGTCGGGGGAACCCGGGTTGGTCGGTCGGGTCATCGCCGCGCGCCGTTCGGGTCCTCGACCGGCGCCTCGGCGGTCTCCCGCTCGGTGGTCGCCCGGTCCTCGCCGTGCGGGGCCCGGCTCCGGTCGGCCGTCGGCTCGTCGGTCCGCTCCTCGGTCCGCTCGTCACGGCCGGCGCCCGGCAGGTGCAGACGTTCGGCGATGCCGCCGTCACGCCCCTCCGCCTTGGCGCGGTCCTCCCGGTCACCGGAGTGGGGGGAGTCGATCAGCTTCTCGAAGACCTCACCCGCCCCGAGCATCGCGGTGCGCAGGTCCTCGGTGGCGGTGTCCCCCGGGGTGGTGCGACCGGCCAGGGCGTGCGTCCGGCGGTAGCCGTCGACCTGATGGGGGTGGTGCACCGACAGCGCGGCGACGCGGTCGTCGTGCGAGTCGGACGGGTAGCCGCGGTCGTGGGCCAGCCGGGTCAACAGGTGATCGGCCTCGGCGACGGCGCCGCCGGGGTCGTCCACGAAGCGCTGCTGAACCTCCGCCCACTGCGCGCGGTAACGCTCGCGCTCCTCGGCCGGGAGGGTCCGGGGACGCAGGTCCCCGTGGCGCTTGAGCCGCTCGGACAGTTCGGCGCGGGCGGCCTTCTCGTCGCCGTTGTGACGGTCCACGGCCCGGTCGTACTCGGGACCGAAGCGTCCGCGCAGGTCGCCCCGGCGCCGCTTCATCACCGGCCCGAGGGCCAGATACACCAGAGCGAGGACGGCCAGCACCGCCACGAGGATGATCACTTGAGTGGTGGTCATGGTGTGCCTTTCGGTGGGAACCCCTTCGTACGCGCCTCTCTGCTCTGTCGGCTTACCGGGTCACGGACTCGTAAACAAAAGCCTGGTTCCGCCCCTTGGGGGGAGCCCGGCCGACCGGATGATCGCCCCGACCTGTCGGTCGTCCGTCGACGGGGCGTCAACGGGCGGCGTACGCGCTCCGGGTGACCCTTGTGCGCGGTCGCCGTGGCCCGGTGTGTCGTTCGGTTGTGCCGCCGTCGAACATTTCTGGCATATGCACGTGTCAAACACTCGACACCGAACGTCATCCGATCAACTCCTGGCACTTGCCGATGAATAGCGGTCGGAACCCCGCATCCGCTCCGGCACGATGCGTAATCTCCTCGCCACCGGGCCCTCACGGGGTCCGAGGAGGGTTCGGGCCGGTACCACCGGCACCGGCAGCGGGGAGGAGCACGACATATGCCCGGGATCGACGAGTGCCTGCTGGCGGCGATGACGCTGCCCGGGGCCCGCGGCGCCGCCGTCGTGGACTGGATCAGCGGCCTCGCGCTGGGCACCGCCGGGGAGTCGCCCAGCGGCGACCACGAGGTCACCGCCGCCGAGACCGCCGAACTCGCCCGCATGGCCGCCGAGCACACCGCGTTCGTGCCGCCCGACGCGCCCGAACCGGAGAAGGGGGCCCCGCCGGTCGAAGGCGTCATCGTCACCGCCCCCGGAGGGCACCACCTGATCCACTTCGTGGGAGGAGTTCTGGACAGCAGCGTCTTCGTCCACCTGTGGATCGATCGACGCGAGGGCAATCTCGCCCTGGCGCGCATACGACTCCGCGAGATCGCCGAAAGCCTGGTACCGGCATGAGGACCGTCGCCCCCACCGCGCCCATCGCCCGGATCGCCCACACCGTCCCGCCGCCGGCGGTCGCGGTCCCCCCGCCCGGACCCGACCGGGCGTCAACCACCGCCTCCGGGACGGTCTTCGCCGGCGTCCCCGCCCCGACCCCCGGA